>JBBRAV010000113.1:0-1687 GCA_038206535.1 Caulobacterales bacterium | reverse complement strand
CATGGCCGACGGCGCGGCGTGGCCGGCGTTGAGCGAGGCGACCAGGCGCAAGATTTCGCCCCAGTGCTCCTTCACGACATCGGCGCGCACCTTTCGACCCATGAGCGGCGCCAGGCCGGAATAGGCCGATGGCGGGCCGATCGAGACGAGCCGGCGATCTGGAAAATCGCGCAGCCGTGGGCAGAACCGGAAGCCAAGCAGCGTGCAGAGGGCGAAGACGTGGTCGGTAGCGCCGCCGGTGTCGGTGTAGTGTTCCGCGATCTGCAGGCTTGATCCGTGGTGGAGGAGACCATCCAGAACATAGGGCGCTTCATGCGTGGCTGCCGAGATGACGCGCGCATGGTAGGGCGCGTGTTGGTCGGAGACGTGGGTGTAGAAGCTGAAGCCGGGGTCGACGCCGTAGCGGGCGTTCAACTCGCCAGCCCCGCCGCCGCGCTTGCCCGACCGGAAGAACTGCCCGTCGGAACTGGACGTCGCCCCGTCGCCCCAGACGGCCGATATTGGTAAGGCATGATGGGCGTCGATGATCCGCGCCAGCGCCGCCTTATAAGTGTCGTCTCGGATGAAGGCGTCCGCCGTCCAGACCAGCTGGTCGCGGGTCACGCCCTGGCTGGCCTGGGCCATGCGCGCGAGGCCCAGATTGGTCGCGTCGGCGAGAATGGCCGCCAGGAGCGCATTCTCGTTTGAACAGGGCTCACCGGTGCGCAGATTGGTGAACGCGCCGAGGAATCCGGTGCCGCGGGCGACCTCATGCAGGAGCTCGGTCACCCGGATTTTCGGCAGCATCGCGTCGATCCGGTCCGCAAGAACGTCGGCTTCTGGCGACGTCGCGAGCCGCACCGGACTGATGTGCAGCCGGTTGTCCCGCATCTCCACACCTTCCAGCCGGCCGCGTTGGAGACGGTGTGCGAAGCGCTTGAGCCGCCAGTCCAGCTCCCGGCCCCGGCTCTCGAGCCAGGCGTCAGCGGTCTCTGGCAAGCCGAGCCCTTTGGTGATGGGCTGCGCCTCCCCCGTTGGAAGCATGTAGCTGTCGAACTGACGGTAGGCCGTTGATCGCTCGACCCAGACATCGCCCGATCGGAGCTTGTTGCGCAGGTGGGCCAGGGTCGCGGTCTCATAGAGACGCCGGTCGATGCGACCTTGGCTATCGACAACAATGGCCCGCCATTCCTTCTTGAAAGGCATAGGTGCGTCGGACGGCGGCGCGCGCCGCCCTGACCTGTGCAACTGCCGAAGCACCACGATCGCGGCGATCGTCTTCTCGCTCCCCCGCGCGGCCTTGAATTTCAGCGCATCGAGCAGGGCCGGGGCGAATTTACGTAGGCTGGTGTATCGGTCCGCGGCGCGAACGAGCGGATCGACGTCTGCCGTGTCGGCGATCAGGGCCACCTCATCCCGGGCCCGCAGCAGCTTGTTCCAACCCACGGCCTCATCGAGCGCCGCGAACGGATCTGTGTCGGCTTCGGCCGCTGCGGCGAGCGCATCGATCGTACCGAGGAACAGGCGCATCAGGCGGGCGACGTCCTTGGAGGTGGCGCTGTACTGACGCTCCTGGGCGTTCTTTCCCCGAGTGAAAGCCGCGCCGATCAGACGATCGGCCATTTCGATCGCCGCGTCGGTGAGGCGCGCTTCAAGGTCGATCAGCAGCGCGACCACGGTCGCGCGCCGCCGGGCCAGGGTATAGCGG
>JBBRAV010000112.1:0-1726 GCA_038206535.1 Caulobacterales bacterium | reverse complement strand
CTAGCAACCGGCCACCTCATGGCGGGTCCAAACTGGGCCGATCCTTCAGAGTCCGAGTTCGATGGGAGTGCGCATCATGACTGGCGATGTCGCCGCTCGCATCACGATCAGCCCGGATCAATGCCACGGTCGTCCGTGCATTCGCGGGATGCGCATTCGGGTCGCCGATGTTCTCGCAATGCCGGCGAATGGCATCCCCGAGGAGGAAATTCTCGGTGATTTCTCGGACTTGGAGGCGGCCGACATTCGCGCCTCCCTCGCCTACGCCGTGGCGCGGCTCGGTCATCCGGTGGTGATGGCGGCGGAATAGAACGCACTCATGACACCGCATGACTGACGAATTCGATGCGGTGGTCGTCGATATCGCCAAGCTGCGCGACTACTGCCTCAGCGCGACCCATTTCCGTGGTCGGCACAAGGCGCGTGTCTTCCGTTCGCGCCTGAGCCTGACGGCTAACGACGCCGAACAGCTGCGCGATCTGCTTCTTCAAGCCGTTCGCGCACGGGCAGCGGACCTGCGGCCGGCGGAAGTCGACCGCCATGGCCTGCGGTTCCTCCTGGATTTCGAGATGCGGACCTCCACCGGCGCGGCGACTGTTCGTTCCGCCTGGATTGTCCGCGCGAGCGAGAGGGTGCTACGGTTGACAAGTTGTTACATTCTTTGAGGCTCGCCCTCACATGATGCTTGAACACACGCTTCCCAAGCTGCTGGACGTCGTCGCCCTCACCGAAGATATCGCGGAGAGCGGTCTCGCGCGGGGGCAGGTCGGCACGGTGGTTGAGACCTTGGCGCCCGGCGTGTTTGAGGTCGAGTTCAGCGATGAGGGCGGCCGGACCTACGCCCAGCTGGCGCTGGAACAAGACAAGCTTCTTGTCTTGCGCCTCGAAGCGCAACGCGCCGCGTGATGGGCGGCAAATGACAACGACGGAGCTTGAAAACCCGATCTGGACGCGAGCCGATTTCGCGCGCGCCGTCGGCCCTGAAACCCTGAGCGCGGCGGAACTGGAGGCGTTTCCTTGGGTCCGCCGCCCGCATCGGCGGTTCGCGGCTGGCGACGACCAAGACCACCGTGCCATCTAATCGTCCGACGCGGCGGCTAACCCCGCCCGTCGGCGAGGCTGAATGGTTCGATTTGAAAGAGGGCTGTCAGCCCGACTCCAATTGACACCCCCCGGCGCGCGCTCGCAATCAGCCTTCTCGCCGAGCCTTTTGCAGGACGACCCCGATGCCCATCGTTCTTCGGCTCGACGGCTTCAAGTTCCTGTTCTACTCGAATGAGGGCAATCCGCGCGAGCCAGCGCACATCCATGCGCGCCGGGGTCGGGACGAAGCCAAGGTCTGGCTACGCCCCGAGGTGGCCATGGCCTACAACGACGGTCTCGACGCGCGCGACTTCAATCGCGCTCGCCGGCTGGTGGAAGCGCATCGGAGCCGATTTGAGAGGGCGTGGGATGAATATTTCGCCTAAGGCCGTTCGATTCGATGACGACTGCCTGTGGGTCGATCTGGAGGACGGCCGCACGATCGGCGCGCCCCTGGCCTGGTTCCCACGCCTGTTCCACGCCACCAAGGATCAGCGCGAGGCTTGCGAGCTCAGCCGGCGTGGGCTGCACTGGGAGGCGCTCGACGAGGACATCTCGATTGCTGGCCTCCTGGCGGGCCACGGCGACATGACCCGGCCCTCGCACGCCGCGGCGTGAGACCGGCGCGCACAGCGTCTGGGCT
>JBBRAV010000111.1:0-2148 GCA_038206535.1 Caulobacterales bacterium | reverse complement strand
AAGCTCATCGCGCGAGTAGATGTAGGGCGGCGCCCGAACGGGCGATCTCGGCGCGTCGTCCGGCATGGGCGAGCGGGCCGCATGGCCGCGGCTGATCGCGTGACGCCAGAAGCCGGCAAGCGCATAGTACCTGTTCTCGCGGTGACGCGTCGGCGGGCCCTCGGCCAGGTAGGCCAGGACCTGCCCCGTGGTGACCGCGTCGCAGGCGGCGTCGCCATCGGCATGGTCAAGGAAGCGGCGCAGCAGGCTCGCCCCGGTCGTGAACTTCGCGCCATGAGCGCGTCGCCAGAGCACATAACGTTCGATCGCCTCGCGCAGGATCATGCCAGGCCCTCCAGATCGAGAGCGGCGACTTCGCGAAGCGCGGCGAGGTCGACCTTGGCGTAGATCGTGGTGGATGACGGATCGCGGTGGCCGAGGAAGTCCCCGATCACCTTCATCGGCGTGCCCTGATCCAGGAGGTGCTGGGCCGCGGCATGCCGAAGGGCGTGGGGCCCGCGTCGGCCGGTGACGACGCCGATGCCCGCCAGCCGGTCGCGGACCATCTTGCCCAGGGCTTTTCGGTCGAGCGGCCGGATCGGCGCGTGCGTCGTGAAGAAGAGACTGCGCCCAAAGCCGGACGGCCGCGCCTCCCTGATGTAGCGCAGGATGGCGTGGCCCACCCGCTGCGACAGCGGCCACAGATGGGTCCGGCCCGGTTTGGGGCAGCGGACTCGAAGCATGGCGTTTTCCCAGTCCAGATCGTCCAGCCGCAGCCCGCCGACCTCTCCGGTCCGAAGCCCATACCCGATGAACAGCATCAGGATCGCCCGATCGCGCTTGTCGACCGGGCGGTCGCCCCCAACCGACGCCAGCAGGCGCAGGACATCGTCGCGCCGCAGCCCCTTCGGTACGGTCTCGTCGGCCATGAACCGGGGCGCCACGATGCCTGCGGCGAGGCCCGCTCGGCACCAGCCGCGCGTCTCGGCGAACAAGAAGAACGCCCTCAGACGCTGCGCATAATCGTGTCTCGTCCGGCGGCCCCAGGCGCCTCGCACGTGCTCCGCCGCTACGGCATCGTCGATGTCGGTCATGCCAACGGCGCTCAGCCGCACGCCGTTGGGGGCCAGATGGCCGAAGAAGTGGTCGGCAGCCGCGCGATAGCTCTGCACGGTCGCATCGGAGAGACCACGTTCCTCGCGCAGCCATCGTGCGAAGGTCTGGACCTCCGCGTCATGCGGGTGGCGGCCGTCATCGCGTTCATCGAGCCAGCCCAGGAAGGCGAGCCATCGGACACCGTGGCTGACGAAGCGGTCGCGCGTCTTGGGCGACGCCGTCCGATCGCACCGGCGTCCCCTCGGCTGCGCCCATAGCGCCGCAGCAGCCTCGATCTGCGACCGGCTCACCCCGTCGCCGTCCTTGAGGTCCAGAAGGTGGACCAAGCCCAGTTGATCGTTGGCGCACTTGCGCAAGGTCGATCGTCTCGCGCCGGTCGCCTTGAGATGAACGAGGTATCGCTCCCGCTGCTCCAGGAGCGGCGCCGCGCGATACCTCTCGACGGTGTGGGGGAAGAAGATGTTGTCGAACACGCGGCCTCCATGTTGTTGGAGGCTTGAGCTTCCCGACGGAGCGGGGCCCGCGGAAGTTATGTTGGCCCGATGAGAACCCTATTGTCCGGCGCGAGCTGGGCGCGCAGTCCGTTCCCCAGCTCCTCGGCGCCGAGCAAGCGCAGGTCCTCATTGAAGTCGTCCAGCGTGGGCACGAGCGTCAGCGCCTCGACGCCGGCGGCGCGTGCGCGGTCGGCCAGGGTTTCCACCGCACGGCGTCCTGCGGGATCGTCGTCTCGCGCGAGGTAGAGCCGCTGTAAACCGGCGGGCAGTTCGAGCGCGGCGAGGTGGTTGGCCGAGAGCGCGGCCGCCGCCGGCATGGAGGGCATGACCTGCCGAAGCGAGAGGATCGTTTCCAGCCCTTCTCCTGCCATCATGACGTCGACCGCGCGGCCGAACCTGACGGCGTTGCCAAGCAGCAGGCCCATGGCGCGGCGGGGCGTCGAGACCGGCGCTTTGCAGGCCGACGCGGGATCGAGCCAGGTGCGGTGCGCACCGGTCACCGCGCCGTCGAGCGCCGTGACCGCGGCGATCAGCGCGGGCCAGGCGTCCCGAGCCCCGT
>JBBRAV010000110.1:0-2538 GCA_038206535.1 Caulobacterales bacterium | reverse complement strand
ACCGACGCCTCGGATTACTCACCCTTGGACCCCACGCGCGACATGACGCGGGTTACTTCCGGGAAGAGCCGGGTGCGGGAAAGCCGCATGCCCGGATCTGTGAGGGCGAAGCCGAATGGCCGAGCTACTCGACCACGACCTCGCGCTTCTGCGAGTCGGTCGGCAACGTGGGCCGCGAATCCATTCGCCGCGACCCGATGACGCCCGACCAAGGAGGTCCATGCCACATGTGTAATTCGAAGGAAAGCCGCCACAACGCGTCACGGGTCGCATCATTATCTGAGGGCCGGTTGTCATCGGCCTACGCCAATTCTGAGGCTGAAAGCCCCACGGACGTCGTTCCGACGACTGACACTTTCCAAGCGAAGCCGACCCTGTGATCACATTAGCACTCGATGTGCTATCCTTCTTGGGCGATGGTTGACGGCGACAGAACTCGAGCCGCGAGCCTACGGCGCCCCACATTCGTCGCCAAACTAACCGCCCACTATTTTAAAATAAGACTGATAACTCGAATGCCTCTTAAATTCCGCTTGGCCACACCAAGCTGCAGAGCTGAGTTCGATGTCTCGGGACCCAGGTTGATGACGCCCTCACTGTGTAGGAAGAGATTCAACTCCGAGAGACTACTGTGTCTTCTGTGATTGCGGCTAGTGGATTGATTCCAACGTTTGGTGCCCACGCGCGGCGGCGGCGATGATCTTTTCGGGATCGGCCTTCCAGATGAAGGGTTTTGGCGTGAGGTTGTGGTCCGCCAGGAAGCGATTGATGGCGGCCTGTAGATCGACGACGCCCTTGAAGACCCCTCGTTTGAGCCTCCTCTTAGAGAGGATGGCGAAGAAGCCCTCGACGGCGTTGAGCCAACTGGCGGAGGTGGGCGTGAAGTGGAAGGTCCACCTGGGATGGCGGCCGAGCCACGCGACGACCTTGGGGTGTTTGTGCGCGCCGTAATTGTCGAGGATGACGTGGACGGCTTTGTCGGGCGCGACCTCGCGCTCGACGGCATTGAGGAAGCGGATGAACTCCTGATGGCGGTGTCGCTGCATGCAGCGCCCGATGACCTTGCCTTCGAGGACATCGAAGGCTGCGAACAGGGTGGTCGTGCCGTGACGCTTATAGTCATGCGTCATGGTCCCGGCGCGGCCCTTCTTCATCGGCAGGCCAGGTTGGGTACGGTCGAGCGCCTGGATCTGGGACTTCTCGTCGATGCTGAGCACCAGGGCGTGGGCGGGCGGATCGACATAGAGGCCGACGATGTCGCGGACCTTGGCGGCGAACTTCGGATCGTTCGACAGCTTGAAGGTGCGGATGCGGTGTGGTGCCAGGCCATGGGCCTTCCAGATGCGCTGCACCGAGGTCAGGCTGACACCGGCGATCTTGGCCATCAACCTGCCGGTCCAGTGGGTGGTTTCGCCGGGCGGCTCGCCCAGGGTGAGCGCTACGATCCGGTCGGCGACCTCGTCGGCCAGCTTGGGAACCCGGGCGGGCCGGGTCTTGTCGCGCAGCAAGCCATTGACGCCCTCATCCATGAACCGTTCCTGCCAGCGCCAGACCGCCGTCTTGCTGACCCCGGCCATGCGCATGATCTCCACCGTTCCCAGCCCATCGGCCGTCCCCAGAACGATCCGGGCGCGCCAGACGTGCTTCTGGGAACTGTTGCGGTTATCGATGATCGTCCGCAGACGCTTGCGATCGATCGGGCTCAGGTGAACGGTGATGCCAGTGCGCATACCGCAGACTCGCACGACCGAAACGACATGGGAATCCCACACCGGACTCTTATGTCGGCATCAATCCACTAGAATGGGTCGGCTGCCGCCCGGCGGCGGAAGTCCTGGTCGGTCAGCCGGAGTCCCGCGAGCGCGGCATGGGCGGAATCGTCAGTCCCGCGTCCTCGGCGCCCGGCTCGACCGCCACGTTCGAAACCAGTCTCAGGCCGGGGGCCACGATCAGATCCGGCTCCGGCGCGCGCTTGTCCCAGACAAGCTGCTTCGCGCGTAACCCTGCGGCGCCGGCCACGGCGCCGACGGCGAAGATCAGGACGCCGATCAGCCAATTCGCTGTTCCGCGCCCCGCGCCGTAGATGACCGGCCGATAGGCCGACGGGGGGGTCGATGGGTCGGGACGCGCGAGCGGGGCCGCAGGACCGGGCGTGGCGATCAGCACCGCTCCCTCCAGAATCTCGGCCGGCAGGTCGGACCGCGGCACGATCGCCAGATCAGCGCCCCGTCGGACCAGCGCTGCATTTCCCTCCATCAGCGCCGCGCCGAACTCCTCAAGCAGCATACGATCGGAGAACCAGCCCTCGGCCTGGAAAGTCACCAGGGCGTCGACCGCCGGGTCGATGCTGACCGACTGCCTCAGCGACCCGACAATGACGTCCTCGGCCGCTTCTGCCGCCGGCGTGCCGGTAAAGCTCAGGACATAGTACTGGCCAGCGCCCTCCGGGACGCCGGTTGCCGCCGCCGTACCGGCGGAGAGCACCAGGGCCGCGATGACCGCAGCCAGCATCCGGACCAGAAGGATGAACTCGCGATA
>JBBRAV010000109.1:0-2630 GCA_038206535.1 Caulobacterales bacterium | reverse complement strand
CTTCCACAAGGTGGATGACCTCCAGGTCGCAATTGAAGAACTGCTTAGTTCGGGTTTTGATCGCGCCGAGCTCAGTCTTCTGGCTTCCGATCACGCCGTCGCAGCGAAGCTCGGGAATGTCTCGTTTCGCGAAGTCGAGCTTGAGGACGACCCCACAGTCCCGCGAAGCGTCTATGTTTCGCCCGCTGCCATGGGCGCGGCGGAGGGCGGCCTCGTCGGCGCACTTGCCTATGTCGGAGGCGTGGCGACCGCCGGCCTCATCGCTCTCGCCGGTGGCCCCATAACGGTGATTGTGCTTGGCGCTGTGCTAGCCGGGGGTGCGGGCGGGCTAATCGGAACAGGCTTGGCGGAATGGGTTGGGCATCGACGCGCCACCTACTTCCAGGATCAAATAGATCGTGGCGGGCTGCTGCTGTGGGTCCGCACCTGGGACGCACACCGCGAGCAAAAAGCCGTTGAAATCCTCAGCCATCACTCCGCGAGCGATGTGCATGTCCACGAATTCCCCAATCCAATCGGAGCGTCGCCGCGAGCGCAGACGAACTGATTTCAAGGCTGTCGCCGCGCTCGAAGACAGTGGAGATCTTGTCCATGGCCGAAGGACCTGCGGCACTGAGCGGCCCCGATTTTGCCGAGGGCGTCGAACTATCATTGATTCCAGACGGCGGAATGCTGCTTGGGCACGCCCTCGGCGAACCGGTGCTGCTGGTCCGGCGCGGCCAGGAGGCGTTCGCGATCGGGGCGATCTGCACCCACTACGGCGCCCCGCTGGCCGATGGACTTCTGGTTGGCGACACGATCCGCTGCCCGTGGCACCACGCCTGTTTCAGCCTGCGCACGGGAGAGGCCCTGCGCGCGCCAGCCTTGGACCCGGTGGCCTGTTGGCGCGTCGAACAGGTGCGCGATGTGGCGCGCCAGTTTACGCCGGTCGATGCGCCGGTCGGCGCGGTTTTCGTCCGCGAGAAGTTCGAACCCGCCCTACCCCCGCTGGTTACGCCCGGCCCGGACCTGCCAAATTCCGTTGTGATCGTCGGGGGCGGTGCGGCCGGGAACGCTGCTGCGGAAATGCTTCGCCGAGAAGGCTATAGCGGCCGACTGACCCTGCTGAGCGCGGTTGACGCGCTTCCCTGCGATCGCCCCAACCTCTCGAAGGGCTTTCTCGCGGGCACGGCGCCCGAGACATCCAACCCGTTGCGATCGGCGGCGTTTTATCAGCAGCACAAGATCGACCTAAGACTGAACGCGAACGTCGTCGCGATCGATACCGTGGGGCGCAACGTGCAACTCGCGGATGGAAGCCGTCACGACTATGACGCGCTCCTGCTCGCCACAGGGGCCGAGCCGGTGCGGCTTGATCTGCCGGGCTCCGACCTTCCCCGCCTCCACTACCTGCGCACGGCGGCCGACAGCGAGGCGATCGTCGCCAAGGCCCTGACGTCACACCGCGCGGTGGTGATCGGCGCAAGTTTCATAGGTCTGGAGGCCGCGGCCTCGCTGCGTACGCGCGGCCTCGACGTGCAGGTCGTTGGGCGCGAGACGGTCCTGATGGAGAAGGTCCTGGGCCCCGAGGTCGGCGCCTTTCTGCGCAAGCTGCATGAAGATCATGGGGTCATCTTTCACCTGGGAACGACCGCCACGGCGATCGACGAACAGGCCGTCACTTTGAAAAGCGGTGAGCGCCTGCCGGCCGATTTCATCGTGATCGGAGTTGGCGTAAAGCCGGCGATCTTGCTGGCGGAGCAGGCGGGGCTCGCCATCGATCGCGGGGTGACCGTCAACGAGTACCTTGAGACGAGCGTCCCGGGCGTCTTCGCGGCCGGCGACATCGCGCGCTGGCCCGACCGGCTCACCGGCCAAGCTATCAGGGTCGAGCACTGGGTGGTGGCCGAGCGCGCCGGCCAGACGGCGGCGCGCAATATCCTTGGGCGCCGCGAACGCTTCGACGACGTGCCGTTCTTCTGGACGGAGCAGTACGACTTCAGCCTCGCCTATGTAGGCCACGCCGAGAGGTGGGACGAAGCCGAGGTGGTTGGTTCGCTCGAAGCGCGGGATTGCACCGTCACCTACCGACTGGGCGGCCAAGACTTCGCCAAGGCTTTCGTTGGTCGCGATCTCGAAGGCCTTCGGGCGGAACTGGCGTTCGAACAGACAAGGCGTTCGCTAGGGCCAGCCGGCGCGCCCGCATCTACGGAGCCCAGCCGATGAGCACCAAGGTTGCGGCGGGCGAGGTCAAGCTGAAGCGGGCCTACGAGCCACCGGCGCCCGGCGACGGCGTCCGCGTCCTGGTCGATCGGTTGTGGCCGCGCGGCGTCTCCAAGACCGACGCCGCCCTGGATCAATGGATGAAGGAGATCGCGCCCAGCACGGAGCTCAGAAAATGGTTTGGGCATGATCCGGAGCGCTGGGAGGAGTTCGGCCGCCGCTATGCCGTGGAGCTGCGAGCCAACGACGAGTTGCTGGGCCAGTTGCGCGCGCTGGCGCGTCACGGACCGCTCACGTTGATCTATTCATCTCACGACGAGGCGCACACCGAGGCGATCGTGCTGAGGACTGTTCTTCTGGGACAAACGCCGACATGACAGCCTCCTCGGCAGCGCCGTACAGAAGCACGCCGGTGTTCGACGAGAACA
>JBBRAV010000108.1:0-2777 GCA_038206535.1 Caulobacterales bacterium | reverse complement strand
CTAGCATTACAGTTGCGCATTGAGCGGATTTCTGAATCGATGGGCGACCATGATTCGGGAGATCATGGATGTCGGGCGCTTCGATCGAGACGACGCTGGAGCTTTGGGCTTCGTCGCTGCGGGATGTGAAGGCTCGGATCAGGCCGCTGTTCAGCCAGGAACGGGTGGCGGCGTCGGCGGGACTGTTCCTGGACGGGTTGCTGGGGGACGAGCGGCGCAAGACCGGCTGGATGCGGGCCGAGGCGGCGGGTGATCCGGGACCCTGGCGGCAGCAAGCCATCCTTGGCCGGGGCCGGTGGGACGCCGACGCGCTGCGCGACATCGTGCGCGACTATGGCTTGGAGGCGCTGGCCGATGCTGACGCGGTGCTGGTCATCGACGAGACGGGGTTCTTGAAGCAGGGCAAGGCTTCATGCGGCGTGGGGCGGCAGTACACGGGCTCGGCTGGGAAGATCACCAACTGCCAGATCGGGGTGTTCGCAACCTATGTGTCGCGCCACGGCCATGCCTTCATCGACCGGGCGCTCTATCTGCCCAAGGCCTGGACCGACGATCCGGCTCGGATGGCGGCGGCCCATGTGCCGGGTACGACCGTGTTTGCGACCAAGCCTGGCTTGGCGCTGGAGATGATCCACCGCGCGATCGCCGCCGAGGCGCCGTTCGCGTGGGTGGCCGCCGACAGCGTCTATGGCGTCGGCGACATCGAGAGGGCGCTCCGGCGCGCCGGCAAAGGCTATGTGCTCGGGGTCGCCGCCAACCATCATTTTGGATCCTGGGGCGACAAGCCGCCGGTGGCGGGCGCGGCGGAAGATATCGCGCGCGGCCTCGACCCGTCGGCGTGGAAGCGTCTGTCCGCCGGCGACGGGACCAAGGGCGCCCGGCTCCATGACTGGGCCTACTGCGAACTGGCCGACCTCGACGCCGCTGAATACGACGAGGACGGGTCCGGCGTCTGGACACGCGGCCTGCTGATCCGCCGCAATATCACCGATGGCGATCTGGCCTTCTTCAGCACCTGGTGTCCAGTCCGGACCAGTATCGAGACCCTGGTCAAGGTCGAGGGGCATCGCTGGGCGATCGAGGATAGCTTCGAGACCGCCAAGAACGAGCTGGGTCTCGACCACAACGAAACCCGCTCCTGGCACGGCTGGCATCGCCATGTCTCGCTCGTCATGCTGGCCTTCGCCATGATGGCCGCCATCCGCCGCCACGCCAACGCCCCGACGCCCCCAAAAACGATCCGCAAGCGACAAGGGCCGCCCCGCCCCCCCTGATACGCTGGTCGGTCCAGGAAATCCGCCGTATCGCCATCCGCCTCGCCCAGCGGCGCATCCAACCGGCCCACATTATCGCATGGTCCCTCTGGCGAAGAGCGCACCAAGCCTCAGCTCAGAACGCCCATATCAAAATCAGAACGCAACTGTAATGCTAACAGGATGTGAAAATGATCGTCGCGCGCGTTTGGTCTGATGGGGTGGACGGCCCCTGTTTCCGGCGTCTGAGCGCCATAGGGTGGTCGTTGTCGAAGCAACCACCAGCAGGAGCCGTCCACCATGCGGATTACCACGATTGGTCTCGATCTCGCCAAGAGCGTGTTTCAGGTTCACGGCGTCGATGCCGGCGGCCAAGCCGTCATCAGGAAGAAGCTGCGCCGCGCCGAAGTGCTGACGTTTTTCCAAGCCCTGCCACCATGCCTGGTGGGCATGGAGGCCTGCGCGACGGCCCATTATTGGGCGCGCGAGCTTGCAGCGTTGGGACACGATGTGCGGCTGATGGCGCCGGCTTACGTGAAGGCCTACGTCCGGCGTCAGAAGAACGATGCCGCCGACGCCGAAGCGATCTGCGAGGCGGTGAGGCGGCCGACCATGCGGTTCGTGCCGGTCAAGAGCGCGGAACGTCAGGGCGTACTGGTGCTTCATCGGACTCGTGAGCTGCTGGTACGGCAGCGGACCATGCTGATCAACGCCATCCGCGGACATTGCGCTGAGTTTGGGATAATCGCCCCTCAGGGCGCGCACAGAGCGGTCGAGCTGATCGAGCACGTCCGACGCGCTGAGGCCGGCGAACTTCCCGATCTTGCCCGGGCAACAGTGCTGGTCCTGGCCGACCAGCTGAGCGCGATCGCCGTTCAGGTCCACGCCCTCGAACGCCGCCTCCTGGCCTGGCATCGCCAGGACCAGGACAGTCAGCGACTGGCGACGATCCCGGGCGTTGGAATCATCAGCGCTACGGCGCTCGCCGCGTCGGTCCCCGACCCAAGCCTGTTCCGCTCCGGCCGGGAGTTCGCCGCCTTCCTGGGCCTGGTCCCTCGCCAGAACTCGTCTGGCGGCAAGGAACGCCTCGGGCGCATCTCCAAGATGGGGGATCGATATCTGCGCAAGCTTCTGGTCATCGGCGCCACGTCGGTGATCCGCCGAGCGCGAACCGGGGCTCTGGCGTCGGCGCCTTGGATCCTCTCATTGCTTGAACGGCGGCCCGCGCGGGTCGTCACCGTCGCCATGGCCAACAAGACAGCGCGGATCGTCTGGGCGGTGTTGGCCCGCCGCGAGGTCTACCGCGTGCCGGTCATGGCCTGATCAAGATCGCCGCGGCACAAGGCCGCCGCTCCAAGCTGTAAGGGTGCAAGAGGATGATGATGGATCGTGCCCCGAGCCGTGGTGTAACTTGGGCGTCGGCGACACCGCGATCTCCGGCTAGGCCGGGATCGGTCAGGCGGCCATGTCTGGCAGGCTGACGAGGGGATTATCGCCCAGGGCGGCGACGGATTCCAGGCTCAA
>JBBRAV010000107.1:0-2879 GCA_038206535.1 Caulobacterales bacterium | reverse complement strand
CAATCCCGCCGACATGCCCGACCCGGCGCGCATCGCCACCATCGCCGAGCCGTGGATCCGCGCCACCATCTTCACCCCCGACGAATACCTCGGCTCGGTGATCAAGCTGTGCCAGGACCGGCGCGGCGCGCAGCGGGAGCTCAGCTACGTCGGCAGCCGGGCCATGGTCATCTACGACCTGCCCCTCAACGAGGTGGTGTTCGACTTCTACGACCGGCTGAAAAGCGTCTCCAAGGGCTACGCCAGCTTCGACTATCAGCTCGAGGTCTACCGCCAGGGCGACCTGGTGATGATGCTGATCCTGGTCAATGGCGAGGCGGTGGACGCCCTTTCCATGCTGGTCCACCGGGGCCGCGCCGAGATGCGCGGCCGCTCCATGGTCGAGAAGATGAAGGAGCTCATCCCGCCCCACCTCTTCGTCATCCCCATCCAGGCGGCGATCGGCGGCAAGATCATCGCCCGCGAGACCGTCCGCGCCCTGCGCAAGGACGTCACCGCCAAATGCTACGGCGGCGACGCCACCCGCAAACGCAAGCTCCTGGACAAACAGAAAGAGGGCAAGAAGAAGATGCGCCAGTTCGGCAAGGTCGACATCCCCCAGGAGGCCTTCATCGCGGCGCTGAAGATGGACGCGGATTAGGGGGGCGCGCCTCGGTCCGGGAGGAAGTTGGGGTCCAAGATTTCAACCTGGGACCAAGGGCAGGTTTCGGGGAAGCTCGTCAGCCCGGTTTCTTCGGCGGCGCTCGCCAGGGCGTCGGACCAGACGGCGGCGAACCAGCGCCGATTGCGCAGTGTGGCCGCCAAACTGGGCATGTCTTCGAGATGCAGTTGGAGCGCCCGGCGCTGTTCCCGGATGGTGAATTCCCAGCTCTTCCCGCGCCGTTCCGGCTGATGGCCCCACTTCAGCAGATGCGCCAATAGGACCGCCAGCCGGCTCGCCAGCTCGCGCTGTTCGCTTTTCCCCACGTCTTCGACCTCATCGGCGATGTGTTCGATGTCGAGCGCGGTCAGACGCCCGGCGCGCAGCAGGGCGGCCTGCTCCTTCGACCACGCCACGACATCGGTTTCGTATGCGGTGCTCATTTCGATCCTCGCGACGATCTTGGCTTATAGCGCCTTCGCTACCGCCGGTCGAACGCTACGGGGGCGGGCGATCGTCTCGTTGTGCATCCGTATCCTCATCGCTTCCGAAAAAGGCGCCGGGAACCACCGGCAGATTCGCCGTCGCGACCGCTGTTTCCAGGGCTTTCCACAATGGCGTCTCGCATGCTCCCGCCGACCGAGCCCAGTGCAAGAGCGGGCCGGCGAAACGGCGGAAGTCGATTTCGGCGACGTGAAGCTTGGCGCGCTCCGGATCGAGGTCATCCTCGCGATTTTCAGGATCGCGATCGTTGACGAGGTGCATTCCTCCAGGGCTTGGGCCACGGCGTCGTCTTGGTCAGTGGCCCAACCTTCCCACCCATAGCCCGTGTCGCAGGCGTCATCGTAGAACTCCGGTGAAACCGTCACGAACCAGGGGAGGCGCATCTTCACCTCTTTGGCTTCGCTGGGCATAGGGTTGCCGTCGGCCATCGTCGCTGCTCCTCCTTTCGTTCCCAATTTTCTAACCTACCCAAACGACGCCCGATACGTGACTGGCTCGAGCACAACAGCCTGTTGCAATGGCGGCCGCAGTTTGAAGAACCTTGGCGCCTCCCCATACTCGTAGACGCGATAGAGCCGGAACGCCTCCGGCCGTTCGTCCGCGAAAGAACGCTCGTTGCTGGTGAGGAAGAACGGCGTCTTCTGTGTGCCGCGCGTTGTTTTGACCTCGATCAGGCGTTCTCGGCCGGTGCGATCGAATGATAGGATGTCGTAGCCTGCGCCGTCTCCATCCTCCTGAGAGACCCAACGAACTTTCCTCGCGAGGTCCCGACGATCAACCTCCGCAAGGCGCCGACGTTCGAAATCGATGATCAGTTCCTCCCCCGCCTTTCCGAGCGCCCGATTTTTGAAATCGCGTTCGGTGTAGTCGAGCTTTCGGAGCAGCCGCTCCAGCCGCTCAGTCGTAGGAACGGGGTTGAAGTCGGGCGCCGGCGGGGGTTCTTCGAAAAGGCTCTGCGCCTCAGCAACACTGGCAACCGCCGCGGGCTCCGAATCGGACAACTTCAAGCTTGGTGAAAGGTGGCGATCGATGGCGTCGATGATGGCATTCTGGAAGTTGAACTTGGGTTTGTAACCCCGGATCGTCGGCCGATGGGCCCTTTGAAGGACCGCCGAGATGTTCATGTGTTTGAACTCAACCGAACGATGAGTCCGGCCAATGCGCTCCATGAGTGCGGCGCTGTGGTGAGATTTGACGTAGGCTTCGCCGGCGCGCTCGGCGGCGAGCATGGCGAAATAGTCGGCGACGATGGCATCGAGTTCGTCGTCGCCCCAGACCGTTCCGACCTTTGCTTGGTCCGCCATGGCGTCCGCGCGCGTGGTTGTGACCGCCCGACATCCTGGCGTCGGGCGCGACCATTGTGAAGACTCTTGTTTGACAGGCTGGGGGCCGGTGGGACGAGTTCGGCCGCCAACGCCCTTCCCCCGCCGCCTTGCCTGGCGGCGACGGGGCGCCTAGGTTGCCTGCTGCTTCAGGGAGGGGAGATCGATGAACATCCGCGCCGCCATCGCTTCGTTGCTGATCGCCGCCGTCGGCCTCGCGGCCACCGCCGCGTCGCCCGCCGTCCCCGCCTATATCGCCAAGGCGGTGGCCGATCCGTCGCGCCCGGCCGACGACCGCAAGCTCGACGCCGACCGCAAGCCGGCCCAGGTGCTCGCCTTCGCCGGCGTTAGGCCCGGCGAGAGCGTCGGCGAATATCTGCCCGGCGGCGGCTATTACACCCGCCTGCTCGGCG
>JBBRAV010000106.1:0-3149 GCA_038206535.1 Caulobacterales bacterium | reverse complement strand
GACTGGTATTGTCGGACGATCCCGCTGACATCGTCTCCGGCGAATTGTACCGCCTGCGCGACCGCGACGCGCTGCTCGGCGAGTTCGACATGTACGAGGCCTGCGGTGAAGGCTTTCCGGAGCCGACCGAATATCTCCGGCAGATGCTGCAGGTGACGCTGGCCGACGGCGCGTTGGGCGAGGCGTGGACCTACGTCTACAACTGGCCGGTCACCGGCCTGCCGCACATCGCCTCGGGCAAGTTTCTGGAGCAGTAGGCACGAGGCGCTACATCGCATCCAGCCGTTCGCGCTCTACGCGGATATCGACCTCGCGCTCGACATAGGTCCATTCTTCGGTCTGGCGCAGCATGCCGACCAGCTCCTCGAACAGCGATTCATGCGCCAGCCGGTATTCGAACCAGGTTAGGAAATCGAAGGACTGGCCGAGATCGCGACAATGGTACAGCTGCCGCGCGAACGCGGGCAGGAACCGCATGCTGGACGCGATGTGGTGCGACTTGTCCTCGAATATCTTGCGCCGTTCCTCCTGGGTGAGCTCCCACCACGCCGCCGATTTCTTGATCGGGATCAGGGCCGCACGCTTCGCCTCGGGCCGGCCGAGCCCGGCCTGCACGGCGGTGAGTTGTTCCTTCTCGGCGCGCTCGACATAGCGCACATGGCTTGCGACCCCGGCCAGCCGCCAGGAGTTCGGGTTTTGCGAAGGCAGGATCGGCAGCGCGATCGATTCCGAATGGGTGACCGACAGCGCCGCCGTCGGCGCCAGGCCCTCGCCCTTGACCGCCGCCAGCAGCGTCACCCGCCACGCCCCGCTTTGCCCGCCCCTGAACACCGTGAACATGGGAGACAGGAAAGCGTGGAACCGGGCGCGGTTCAAGGTCTCGACGTCATTCCGGGGCGCGAAGCGAACCCGGAATCTCGAGATTCCGGGTTCGATGCTGCGCATCGCCCCGGAATGACGGAGAGGGCCCTGTGAATAGCGGCAAGAACTGAGAAACGTTTCGGAATATGCTGGTCCATCCTATATCGGTGGTCGGTTCACGCTGGACTGAGCTTCATGCGCTTCACGCCCCAATTTCTCGACGAACTGCGCGCCCGGCTTCCGGTTTCGGAAGTCGTGGGCCGGCGCGTGAAGTTGAAGAAGGCGGGGCGCGAGTTCAAGGGGCTGTCGCCGTTCCAGCAGGAGAAGTCGCCCTCGTTCACGGTCAACGACCAGAAGGGTTTTTATCACGACTTCTCCTCCGGCAAGCACGGCGACATCATCTCGTTCCTGATGGAGACCGAGGGCGTCGCCTTCACCGAGGCGGTGGAGCGGCTGGCGTCGATGGCCGGCATGGCTCTCCCCGCCGTGACGCCGGACGCGGCCAGGCACGAGCAGCGCCGCAAGACGCTCTACGACGTGATGGAGCTGTCGGCGAAGTTCTTCTGCGACACGCTGGCCTCGCGTTTCGGCGCCAAGGCGCGCGGCTATCTCGCCGACCGCGCGATCACGCCGGCCACTCAAGTCCAGTTCCGCATCGGCTATGCGCCGGGCGGCCCCGGCGAACGCTTTGCGCTGAAGGAGTATCTCGGCAGCCAGGGCATTCCCACCGAGGACATGGTCGAAGCGGGATTGCTGGTCGCCGGCGACGACATTCCCGTGCCCTACGATCGCTTTCGCGACCGCGTGATGTTTCCGATCACGGATGTGCGTAACCGCGTGATCGCGTTCGGCGGCCGCGCGCTGGAAAAGGATGTTCCGGCAAAGTACCTGAACTCGCCGGAGACGCCGCTGTTTCACAAGGGCGACAATCTCTACAACCTCGCACCGGCGCGGCAGGCGACCCATAACGGCAGCGCCTTGATCGTGGTCGAAGGCTATGTCGACGTCATCGCCATGGTCACCGCGGGCTTCGGCGGCGCTGTAGCGCCGCTCGGCACGGCATTGACCGAAAATCAGCTGGCGCTGATCTGGAAGATGGCGGACGAACCGATACTCTGTTTCGACGGCGACCGCGCCGGCCAGAAAGCGGCGTTCCGCGCCGCCGACCTGGCGCTGCCGCATCTGTTGCCCGGCAAGAGCTTGCGCTTTGCCCTGCTGCCTGAAGGCCAGGACCCTGATGATCTCGCGCGCTCCGGCGGGCGCGCGGCGATCGAGGAAGTCATCGGTGCCGCGCGCGGCCTTGCCGACATGCTGTGGTCGCGCGAGATCGAAGGCGGCAGCTTTGCCACGCCCGAGCGCCGCGCGGCGCTGGAAGCGCGGATCAAGGAACTCAGTAACGGCATCCGCGACGAAGTGGTGCGGCGTTATTATCGCCAGGATCTGGCCGAGCGCCTGCAGCGCGCCTTTGCGCCGGAAGGCGGTCGCGGCGGCTATCCGCGGGGCAATTTCCGCGGGGGCGGGGCAGGCGAATCAGGCCGTCGTTTTGCGCCCCGCAGCCCCTTCACCCCGGGCCCGGCGGGCCGATTCGGCGGGAGCGGCGGCCGCGGGCAGGCGCCGTCAGCCGCCCAGTCGATTGCCCCGGGTCCCTACCAGGCGGCCAGCGCCCAGCTCGCCAACAGCCCGATCATGCGCGGCCAGCGCTCGGCGATCTCCCGCCGCGAGGCGCTGATCCTGCTCTCCCTGATCAACCACCCCTGGCTGCTTCACGACCATCTGGAGGAGGTGGCGGCCCTGGAACTGGCCCATCCGGAGGCCAACAAGCTCCGCGCCGGCATTATCGCGGCCTTTGCCAATGATCATCACCATTCCCCGGAGCTCGAGGAGCAAGCCGAGAAAATGCGCGCCGATCTCGAAGCACGCGGATTAGGTGATATTCTTCAAAGGGTTGAGCGGTCGATCACGACTTCGGCGGTATGGGGGGCCAAGCCCGGCGCGGCAAGGGAAGACGTTCTGTCCACCTGGCAGCAGCTCGTTGTCTTGCATCAGAAAACCCACGCCTTATTTAGGGAGAAGAAGGACGCCGAGCTGGCGTTGGGCGAGGAGCCCAGCGAGGCCAACATGAAGTGGCTGCAGGACGTCAGCGGCCGGCTGGACTCATTGGACGGTACCGACGCCCTGATCGAGGGTTTTGGCGAGCTTTCGGGCCGGTTCCGGAAAAGCGTCTGACGAAAAAAATGCTGCGGACGGCGTTGACAGGAGCCGTTAAAAGACTCGCCAAACCCATGGTT
>JBBRAV010000105.1:0-3207 GCA_038206535.1 Caulobacterales bacterium | reverse complement strand
GATGTCGAGAACCGGTCGCGCAAGGACATCAGCGACTACGAACGGGCCCTGGACTATCGCCACGCCGTAGAAACCTTCTATGGCGGCACCGCTCAGCGAATGGCTGAGCGGCTTGAAGTCCCAAAGGCCTGGCTTTCGCGTTTTCTCGACCTCGCCAAGCTGCCGACCGACGTCGTCGATGCCTTCGGCGATGTGCGACAGCTCCGCGAGAACCATGCCCGCGAGATCAAGCCCCTCCTGGCCGACGGCGCGTCACGCCCTCGGGTGATGGCCGAGGCTAAGCGCCTGGCGGTTCAGCAGGCGGAAATGATCGCCAAAGGTCAGGGTCCTTTGGACGCGCCGAAGGTCATGGTGCTCCTGAAGCGCGCCGCCGCCGGTGACGCGAGGCCTGTGAGCAAGGCGGCCAAGCCGGGTACGGCAGTGACCAACGCAGCGGGCGCGACCCTGTTCACCCTGGCGACCAAGGGATCGAAGAAGGTGGTCCTGGAACTGGCGCTCGACGCCGCCGCCAGCAACGCGGATTTCGCCGAGGCCTTCCAGCGTGAGCTAGTCCGGATGCGGCCCAAAGGCTGAAGTTGCCAATTGGCAACTTTCGAATTGGAGCCCAAAGCGGCTCCCACGCGCTCCCCGCCATCGCTGAGTTGCCAATTGGCAACTGAGCAAATCGTCGGGGTTTCAGTGACCGATTCTCCGATGGCGCCTTGCGCGGTCCTGTCCCGATCGCGCGATCCCACCACCCCAGAACCTATGCGTCAGCTCTGGTAGGATAGGGGACTTTTTGCCATAAAAGGCACTCAATGAAAGTGCATCCTGTGCTGTATTCCAGCGCGCCCGCCCCGTGGCTGATCGCAAACGGGCGGCGTCAACATAGGGCTGAGACATGATCCATAGCCTCGTGAGACGCCGGCTCTTGGTGATCGCGGCAGCATTGGCCCCGGCCGTGCTGCTGGGTGGCCTGGCCTTGGTCGTTCAGGGTCCGTCGCTGCTGTGGAACCGCTCGGAGAGTGAGCCCCGGGGCCTCTATATTCGGAGCGCCGCGGCCCCAAGCCGGGGCCAGATCATCGCGTTTCCCGCTCCGTCATCGGTCCTGACCTATGCCAGCGGTCGCATGGCCTATCTGCGCCATATGCCGATCCTAAAGGAGGTCGCGGCGATGTCGGGAGACACCGTCTGCACCCTCGACGGCAAGCTGGTGATCAACGGCGTGTGGCGCGCGCCCGTGCTCGCTCATGACGGCGAGAGCCGGCCGCTACCGCACTGGCGCGCCTGCCGCCGTCTGGGCGAGGGCGAGTTCTTTGTGTTCTCCAACCGCATCCCCCACAGCTTCGACAGCCGGTACTACGGACCGGTTCGCCGCGAGTCGATCGTCGGCGTCTTCCGCCCGATCATGACCCAGACCGACCGCCCAGGTGACATCTGATGGACGCCGCCGCCCTCGCGGGCCTCTGCGCCCTTCTGGCTCGCGGAATGAGCGCCCAGCCGCTGCCGGCCGGCGTCAATTGTCCGGCGGCGATGGCCATATCGCCTTCTATATCGGCCGCAGCCGCACCCCCGTCAGCTTCAGCGTCATTGGCCGTCCGCCTGGGTGGACCAAAGGCCCGCGACGCCATCGCCCGCGTGGCCTTCGCAGAGGCCGCGAACCAGGGCGACAGCGGCCTGGCGGCCGTCGTCTACACCATCCTGAACCGGCTGCAGGACGGTCGCTGGGGCTCAAGCGTCGAGGCCGTGCTGAACGCCCGCGGGCAGTTCGAGCCGGTGATGCGGGCCGGCGGCAGTTGGCGCAATCTGCCGCCCGTCTCGGAGGCCCAGCGGGCTCAAGTCAGCACCATCATCAACCTGGCGATCGAGGGCCGTTTGCCGGACCTGACGAATGGCGCGCGGTTCTTCCAGAACGCCCGGATCGTCGCGGCCCGGGAAGCGGCGGGCGCGGTGTCGCCGGGCCTGACGAACTTTGGTGGCGCTCCATCCTCCGCGGTGATCGGCGCCCACACCTTCTATGTGGAAGCGGGCCGCGGAGACGCCGCCAAAGGAGATGGGGGCAGGGGAGGGCGTTCGGGCTCGGCCAGGCCGTCACCGGCCGGCTCCAAGATCGCTTTGAGCGCCCCGAACGACGGCATCTTCGTGGGTGAGAACCGGGCGTTTCCCGCACCTGCCACGCTGCCGCCGGAGCCCATTGAAGGCGCGGTTCCAGTCCTTACGCCGGTCTCGTCGGGGGCGGATTTTCAGGCGCCGCCGGCGGACCAGAGTAGCGATCAGCCGGTCGATCCCAGCCGGGCGATGTTCGTGCTATCCGACGGCCGCCCGAGCGACCGCCGCCACTAGGCCGGTTGGCGCCAAGTGGCGTCCAGGTCGGCATAATCCTTGTCCAGCTCGCTCGGCGTAAGGCGCTCGTCGTCGTCTGCCAGAGCCGACTCTGTCATCGCATCGAAGTCGGGCGCTTCGCCGCCTACGGCTTCCAGCGCGCCCAGTAGATCCTCGCTGGGATCGCCGCCCTGGCGAAGGGGAAGGGGCACGTTTCCGAGCAGTTCGCGCACCGTCAGCCGATCCCTGACGCTCTCCACCCGGCGGTCGAGGATATCGACCAGCCGATGCAGAAGGTCGGCTTCGCCTTCCTGCCAAGCTTCGTCGGCGGCCTCCGCCAGAAGGGCGCCGCCGAGGATGATCTTGCCCCGGGTTTCGCGCTTTCTCTGGTTGATCGCCCACAGTGCTTCGAGGCGCTCGACACGGGCTTTCAGCACGGCGAATCGCTGGCCATCGTTCGCGATATCTTCGAGCGGAACGGTGTGGCGCTTGTTGTGGATTCCCGCGCGGCCCATGTCCCGCAAGGCCGCCTCAAGCTCCTCCAGTCGAAGTTTCAGCGCGTCTTCATCGCTGATCCGGCGCCCCAGTTTGCGATCAGCTTCACGGGCGGCCCAGAGGTCCTTGCGCTTCTGCTTCTGGGTCTCGCTGCGGGGTCGATATTTGGAGGGCCGGGTGTTCCGTTTGCGCTTATCGACCGCGATCATGACAGGCACCCTTGAGCAAAAAAAAGCGCGTGATGCACTTTTTATATCAAAAGCGCCCCCAATGGTCCATGGTGGCGGCAGAGGTGTTGCAGACAATGGCGCATATCCTCATTGGTTGGGCTACGCCCAGCCAACGATGCGGTCAGGCTCCGCCCGACACCCTCAAACCCCCGCACGGCCTGCGACGGCCTGGGGTTTGAGC
>JBBRAV010000104.1:0-3366 GCA_038206535.1 Caulobacterales bacterium | reverse complement strand
CGTTCATGTCCATGTGGCCACTGCCGCAGAAGAGGTCGCAGCTGAACGGGAATGTTCCGGCCTTGTCCGGCGTCACCCGCACCCGCGCGGTCTGGCCCGGGAGAACATCGGCGCGGACGTTCAATCCCTTGACGTGAAAGCCATGCAGACGGTCGCGGGAGACGAGTTCGAGGACGACCGGCTCGCCCTTCTTCAGGACGACCTTGTCCGGCGAGTATTCGTAGCGTTCGGCTGTGATCCTGACCACGCGATCGCCGGGGGGTTGCGCCAAGGCGACCGCTCCCAGCCCCGCAAGGACGGCGACGACGATCGCCGCGTTCAGAATTCTCGATTTCGATAGGAAGGTCTTGACGCTGGGCATCACGACTGGCTCCCCTTGACCATCGGCATCTCGAGCAGATCGTAGCGGACGGGGGTCGCCTCGGCGGTGACGCCGCGGATGCCCAGCCCCTTGAACGGGTGGGCCGCGTCCCACGGAACCGGCTTCGGCTTGGGCTTCGATTTGGGCGCCGGGAGCGGCCAGGCCAGCGACATCGCCGAGTGATGGGCGATATGGCCTGTCATCGTATGGTTTTCCTGGTGGATGTGGCCGTAGAAGACGGTGACGTTCGAAAACGGCATCAGCATCGCGATCGCCTGGCCGCCGTCGCGCGTCGCCCACTCCCATTCCGGCGCGAGGTCGAACAGCGGACGATGGGCGAAGACGACGATCCGCGCGGCGGGGTCCAGGGCTTGCAGGTGAGCCCGCAGCCAACCAAGCTGCGCCTCGCCCATGCCGCGGGGGTCGGAGACATTGTCCAGGGCGATGAAATGGACGCCCTTGTGATCGAAGGCGTAGTGGGTCGGTCCGAACTCCTCCTTGTAGGCGGTTCCCAAATCCAGCCCCGCGTCATGCTCGCCGGGCATGAAATGGACCGGCCCGAAACGCAGTTTCGCCGCCACCCGCTTGAAGTCCCTCATGCGGATGCGGCGCTCGAAGGGATCGTCGGTTGTGTGGGTGAGATCGCCTGTGAAGACGATGAAGTCCGGCGCGCGCGTCAGGGAGTTGATTATCTCTATCGCCTTAGGCAAGGTGACGATCATCTCTGGATTCTGCGGACCTTCGTAGCCCCAGTGACTGTCCGACATCTGGATGAAAAAGAAGTCCTGCGCCGACGGCGCGACGATGGCCGCGTTCGCGCTCGCCGGACCGAAGAAGCCGGTGAGACTCGATGCGAACACCAGACCGCCGACACCCGCCAGCCGCAGAAGGTCTCGCCTTTGCATCGGATCGATCATAGGTTGCGGCCCTTGCGGGGAGTTCGAGGCCCTCCCACAACCAAAGACCCGGGCGGCGGGGGGATATTCCATCGCCGCCAAAATATAGTAGGACGGCGCGCCGAACCTTGAGGCGAGGCTTGGCACGGAGCGTTGGATTGACCCAGGGCGCCAAGGCCGAGCGGTTCATGCGGTTGGCGTCGGCCCACCTGGAGGCGGCCCACAATCTGGCCCTGTGGCTGACTGGCAACCGCTCGGACGCCGAGGATCTGACGCAGGACGCCTTCCTGCGCGCATTTCGCTTCTCCGACCAGCTGCGTGGCGAGTCCGCCAAACCCTGGCTGCTCAAGATCGTCCGCAACACCCATTACAGCCGATTGCGCAATGTCCGCTTCATGTTGCGTTCGACGACGTTCGACGACGCGGCCGGCGAGGCGGAACAGACGCCGGCCGATGGAAATCCGGCCGACGATCCGGAGGATGCGCTGCTCAGGGTCGAGAACGACGAGCTGATCCGCGCGGCCATGAGGGCGCTTCCCGCCGATCAGCGCGCCATCCTGGTTTTGCGCGAGGTCGAGGACATGACCTACAACGAGATCGCCGTAGCCCTGGATATACCCATCGGGACGGTGATGTCGCGGCTGGGCCGCGCCCGCAAACTTCTCGCCGACCGCGTCAAGAACATGGATCAGGAGGCCGCGCATGCGACACGCCGAAGCTGAACGTTGGCTTCCTCTGTACGCGGACGATGAAATGGATCCGTCGACGACGACCGGCATGGAAGCCCACCTGCGCGTTTGCGAGGCTTGCGGACCTCGCCTGGAGGCGCTCCGTCGCAACCACGTCGTCCTGGCGCGGGCGCTCGGGCGCGAGGTCGCGCCAGCGGGTCTGCGCGAACGGATTCTCGGCGCCATCGCCGCGGTCGAAGATGCGCCGATCGGGCGCCGCGCGCTCCCGGCCTGGACGCGTTACGCCGCGACGATCGTGGCGAGCGCGGTGCTGGCGAGCGCCGCGACGCTGGCTGTCACGCGGTCCAAACCTGTCCAACCCTTGGCGGCGATGGTGTTCAACGACCACATGCGCGCCTTGACGTCGCACCGGATGATCGAGGTCGCCGCGGGCGACGGCCGTCCGATCCAGTCGTGGTTTCAAGGTCGCCTGAATTTCATTCCGCCGGTGACCGAACGGGCGCGAGAGGGTCTGCCCCTGATCGGCGGGCGGGTGGATTACATCGATGGCCACGCCGTCGCCGCCCTGGTCTATGGCCGAGGGCGCCATCTGGTGAGCCTGTTCGTCCGGCCCGCGCCGGGCGGGCCGCCCCCGCGTCCCGCTTCCGCCGAGCGGCGGGGCTTCAACTGCGTCCATTGGGGCGCCGGCGGCTTCGAATACTGGGCCGTCGCCGATGTGCCCGCGACGGAGATGAAGCAGATCAGCCGGCTGCTGGGGAACCGGTCGGCGGCCTGACGTGGGCCGCTCGCTCAGGCGAAGGGATGGGCGGCGGCGATCAAGCCGTTGTTGACGAAGGCGCCCGAATTGATGAGGTGCGCGCCGTTGAAGGAGAGAGCATCGATCGCGCCATTGTTGGTGATCGTCCGGGCGCCGACGGTCGCGTTGAGGGCGGAGGCAAGGAAGGTAAGTGTCGCGTTGGCGCCCAGGGTCAGCCTCCCGCTGTCGAGCGTCACATTGTTCGAGAGGCTGAGCGCGCCTGCCTGGAAACGGAAATCGCCCGCGACCTTGAGCGAACCATCGATCGCCAAGGTCGCGCCCGCCGCGCCGAGAGCCAGCGAACCCACCTGGAAGCTGCTCGTGTCGTCTATCGTCACGGTGTAAACGCCCGCTGTGGTGATCAAGGCATCCGCCATGGTCGAGTGGGGGACGCCATGCGACCAGTCGGCCATATCGTTCCAATTGGCCGTGGCGCCGTTCCAAAGTGTTGGCGACATGGTCGATATCCTTGACTTATGACTCGGCCGGATGCCTCGCCGCGCTATGTAGTTGGCCGCTTGTGGCGCGGAGGTTCAATCCGGCGCAAAGAGAAAGCAGGGGCAATGCCTGCCAATGCGGTTCGCGCCGAAATGATGGAAAATGCCGATGAAGTCCTTCGTCCTC
>JBBRAV010000103.1:0-3451 GCA_038206535.1 Caulobacterales bacterium | reverse complement strand
ATGATGTGGCGCACCTGGTATCGCGCCAGCACCGCCGCGACATGCGCGGCCTCGGCGGTCTCATCGTTCTGCGCCATGCCGCGATACCAAAGCGGGCCCTGTTGGTTCCACAGGATGTCATGGGGGCCGCCGGCGACTTCGGGCTGATGCCGCAACGCCGCCAGCACGGCCTGGTTCATGACGTCGATGTCGAAGGGAAGAAACTCCGGACCGATGCCGCCATGCAGATAGAGCGTGTCGTCGATGCGGATTATGGCGTTGTGGCTCAGGATCCATCGCCCATAGACGCCGCTTGGCGACCATGCCGCCTGGTGCTCCACCCAACCCAGCGGATGTTCGGCGTCAAAGCGCCCGCGCCAGGCCGCGTCGAACACCGGCGGACCGCCGGCCGGCGGGTGCGCTTTGAGAGCGGCGACGAGGAGCGTGCGATAGGCGTCGCGACGTCGCGGAGAATCGCGGTCGGTGAAGGCGGCGAACTCTCCAGCGGTGGTGTAGCGCAGATCGCCTTCCATGTTCATGGCTTCGTGGTTGCCGATCAGCGCGTGCACATAGCCGCCGGCACGGCGCGCTTGAGGTTCGAGGCGCATCAGCAAATCGAGAATGCGGCGGGTGTCGGGCGCGCGATCGGGCACGTCGCCCAATTGCACCAGATGCGTCGCGCCGCCGCTCCAAGCGTCGTGACGGCCGATCAGGCCCGCTTGCGTCAGCTGGTCGTGAAACTTGGCGTAGTCCCCGTGCAGGTCACCGATGACCACGACGCGCGAGACATGGTCCCAAGCCGATTGGGCCCGCGCCGGGCCGACAAGGCCAATCGCCAGCACGGCGAGGAGGCTGGCCGATAGTCTAACCATGGTGGAGGCGCACGTACCGCGTCATCACGGCCCGCGCATTTCCGCCTTCGTCGCCGATCAGCAGGGCGCCATCGGACAGGATCGTCGCCGCCTCGGCCTTGCGATGGCGGCGCCCGAGCCAGCGCGCCGCCAGCAGGCCGCCATCGGCGTCGAGTTCGACCATGGCGTTCTCCCGCCCGGCCAGAACCACCAACCGGCCCGTCCGCGCGTCGATTTCGAGCGCCGAAGGGTGAAACGATCGCGCGCCCACCGCCTCGGCGAGAGGGGCGACGGGGATGGTGAGCCAGGGCCGCGCCGCTTGGTGTGGCGCCCGCGGCGACCAGGAATAGAGGGCCAAGGCGCCGCGCGCGGCCGGCGCATAGTTGATCTTGCAGGCGAGGATCACACTGTCGTCACCGCGGTGAAAGGCAAGACCCTCCACCTCGGCGATATGGAGCATTCCGGTGTCAAAGGACTCGAAGGCAACGTGACCGTGGTCGTCGCCTTCGCGGAAACCATAGAGCCGGCCGGTGCTGGTGATGAGATAGAAACCGCCGGCGCCGTCGATGGCGAGGCCCTCGAAATCGCCGCGCTGGGCGGGCTCCCCCAGGGCAAAACGCTTCACCACCTCGCCTCGATCGACGTCGATCTGGTAGACGACCGCCGACTCGTCGTGGTGCCCCATCACCCGCCCATCGGGGGTCGACGCCAGGCCCGATATCTCGCGCAATTGCTTGGGCAGGCGCAATTGCCGATCCGGCTCGGCGGAAAAAAGCGAGGCGCCAAATTCCATTGAGCGTGATCCCAACCCCTGATCCTCACGTGGCGCCGACACGTGCGTGTCACATGCAGCGAGCCATGCCGGCGGCCGAAACGCAAGCCGGCGCTCTCGTCCCGCCCGCTTGCAAATGCGCGCTGCTGTGTTCACTCTGCTCGATGGGTGGGCGAGGGATATGATCAGGGCGCTGATGGTCTTGCTGGGGCTGCTGGCGCCGGGGGTGGCTTCGGCGAAGGCGCAGGGGCTGTTCGACGGGCCACAAGTCCAGCTCCCCGCGGCCGGCTGGGGCGGTTTCCTGGACGTGCATTTCATGGCCGCCTCGCTGGGCGCCCTTGTCCTGGCCACCGTGCTCGGGGCGTTGATCGGCTTCCACCCAATGACGCGGCGCACGGTCGATACACTTCGCGAAGCGGATATGCCGAAGGTGTACATCATGTACGCGTTCATGGGCGCGGTGATCGGGGTGACCGTGCGCGAGTTCGGCATGGTCATCGGCGTCGTCATATTCGGCATCGGCGGGTTGATACGGTTCCGCACCGATACCGGGTCCGCGCGCGACACCGGTCGGCTGATCATCGTCACGCTCGCGGGGCTCATCGCCGGCCTCGGCCTGCCACACCTCGCGGTGATCACGACGCTGTTCGCCTTCATCCTGATCTATGTGTTCGATTCCCGTCCCGCCTGCAGCGTCAAGATCAGTGAGTTGCCGCAAGGGCGTCTCGCCGAATGCGCCGCGATCTATCGCGGCGTGTTGGAGAGCCAGGGTTGCAAGATCGTGACCGAACGCAAATCCTTCAACAAGGACCGGGTCGAGTTCGTCTTCCGCCTGCCGCGCGCCAACGCGCGTGACCACCTGCACGGTGAGCTTTGCAACGTTCCCGATGATGTGCGCGGCGAGATCGACTGGGAAGTCGAGTAGCTCTGGCTTCAGGCGCGCCACCGCGCCGGATCGCTCGAGGAAGGCCAGCCATGAACGATGCGTTGGCGGCCCGCGCGCATCAAGACCGTCCGCGACCACATGGCGCCCGCCAATTTACCTTCGCCCCGCCATTCCCAATAATTTGACCGACTGGTCGTGCTATTATCCAGGCTGAGGCGAATCGGAGGGTTGATGGCGCGCACGCAGGCGGCCGACTACGAGCAGCGCAGGGCGGCGATCGTCGAGAAGGCGGCCGAGCGCTTCGCGCGGGACGGCTTTCTGGGAACCTCGGTGGCGGACCTCGCCCAGGCTCTGGGGGCGTCGAAGTCCCTGATCTATCATTACTATCCGTCGAAGGAGGACATCCTCTTCGACGTCATGGATTCGCACCTTCAGGAGTTGGACGACGCGGCCGCCGAGGTCATGGGACGCGATCTCGCGCCGGCCGGGAAACTGCGCGAGATCGCCCGCGAATTCATGCGCCTCTATGTGGGCGCGACCGCTCGGCACAAGGTGCTGCTCAATGAACTCGACCAGCTGCCCGCGCGGCGTGGCGCGGAGATCGTCCTGCGGCAGAAACGGCTGATCGAGACGATCGAGCGGCTGATCGTCGAGATCCAGCCGAAGCTGGAACGCCGCGCCCGCAAACCCGCCGCCATGCTGTTCTTCGGCATGATCAATTGGACCCACACCTGGTTTCGGGCCGACGGCGCCGCCAGCGCGAGGGAGGTCGCCGACCTCGCCGCCGCCATGGCCCTGCGCGGGCTCGAAGGGCTCGGGTGACGGGGCCGTCGCGCCGCCGTCAGGCGTCGTAGTCGACGACCACCCCTTCGCTGGTGGGGACCGCCTGGCAGGTCAGCACATAGCCCTGGGCGACCTCGGCCGGGGTCAATCCGTAGTTCACCTTCATCGCGGTCGTTCCCG
>JBBRAV010000102.1:0-3496 GCA_038206535.1 Caulobacterales bacterium | reverse complement strand
AACACGAAGGCTGCCTACAGGTTCTTCTCGAACGCGAAGGTCGAGGAAGGCGATATCCTGAGCGGTCACTTCGCCGCGACCCGCTCGCGGTACGATGCCTGTGGGGGACCCATTCTGCTTTTGCAGGACACGACGGAGTTCACCTACCAACGACGCCGTCCCCACGACATCGGGTTCACCAAGAGCGTTAACAGCGGTCGCGACAAGGAAGGGCGTTTGCGCCACCACGCCGTCTGCGGAATTCTGATGCATTCGAGCCTGGCGGTCACCGTGGAGGGGCTTCCCCTCGGGCTTGCGGCAGTGAAGTTCTGGAACCGCGACAAGTTCAGAGGAACCGCCGCGCTCAAGCGCAAGATCAACCCGACGCGCGTGCCGATCGAGCAGAAGGAAAGCGTTCGATGGTTGGAAAATCTACGCCAATCGATCGACCGCCTGGGCCAGCCCGACAGATGTATTCACGTGGGCGATCGCGAGAGCGACATTTTCGAGCTCTACTGTCTCACGAAGGAATTGGGCACGCACTTCGTCGTCCGCACCTGCGTCGACCGCCTGGCTGGCGACGGAAGCCATACGATCTCGGCCGAAATGAGTGACGTCGGCGCCGCGGGCCAGCACATCGTCGAAGTGCGCGACGACGCCGGCGCGGTCGTCAAAGTCGCCTTAGACATCCGGTTCAAGCGGATGAGGGTTTTGCCGCCGATCGGAAAGCAGAAGCGCTATCCATCATTGGACCTCACAGTCATCCATGCCGTCGAGCCGAGCGCCCCCAAGGGGAGAAAGCGCATCGAATGGAAGTTGCTCACCGACCTTCCGGTCGCAAGCTGCGCTGAAGCCGTCGAGAAGATCAATTGGTACGCGATGCGCTGGAAGATCGAGGTCTTCCACAAGATCTTGAAATCGGGTTGCCGTGCGGAGGATGCGAAACTGCGCACAGCCGATCGGTTGGCAAATCTGGTCTCGGTCCTCTGCATTATCAGCTGGCGTGTGTTGTGGCTGACGATGCTCGCCCGAACGTCACCTGAGGCGCCGCCCACCGTGGCGCTCACCGGCGCTGAGGTTGTACTTCTCGACCGCCTCATCAGCGATACCGGCAACCGCAAGACACCACCTGGCACGCTGATTTTCTATCTGACAAAGCTCGCCCGACTTGGCGGATACCTCGCAAGAGCCGCAGACCCTCCGCCTGGCAACATGGTCGTCTGGCGCGGCCTCTCCCGCCTGACCGACATCAAACTCGGAGCCGAAATCGCGGGGGATCAGAATGTGGGTAATTGAAAGGCTCACCGGATGCTTACGGCTGATCGCAGCGCCGGTCGCCGTTCTTCTCGCATTCGCCGTGCTGAACCTGGCGCTGACGACAATCTTTCTTATGCGGGAGGGGCAGGGCGGGCGCTTGATCGCGGATGGCCGCAGCTTAGCCTTGTCAGGCGTTCACGAGGAGGCCAGTGCCGTCCGCCGGCACTACGCGAAGCTTTACGCCTCCCGCATAGGCCCGGAGCCACAACCTGCTGGAATCCAGCAATATCTCGAGGGCCAACTGTCTCGACAAGGACCAGCCGGGTGGACCAAGCCCTCGTCGACTATATCCAGCTCCGGTGGGGCGCGATTGACGGTCGCACGCTGCCGGCCGGCGTCTACGTCGGCGCGCGCGCTATCGGGCCCGACACCCCGCCTTTGTCGCACTTTACGAAGTACCTTGCACAGTATGGCCTCTACGCACGGCACGGCTACGTGCTCGTGGTGCCGGCGCCACAGCAAGGCATTGGACCTGTCGAATACTCCGCGAGCAGAGTGTCCGACTTTATCCAGGACCCCTCCGATCCGCATGCGCTTATGATACGGCCCGAACCCTTCCAGTCCGGCGCCTACGACTTCCCTGGTCCCGGGCAGGGGGTGCACGAACTTTTCCGGCTCTCGGCAGACCCTCAGACCATCCGCCAATCGATCGGCGAACTGACGAGGCTCGCGGGGAATCTGCGGGCAACAGGCGCACGGTATGAACTCTTCCGGCAGAACTCAAATACCGTGCTAGCCCGTCTTATTCACGCTAACGACGGCCCGGTGGGGATTTGCGGTTGTTGAGCAGCGGGCACGGTTCGTCGCAGCGCGGATTTTGGCGCGGTTTGAGTGCTGGTTTTGGCTCCGAAGGGGTTGAGACGAGGGACTTGTCGGTTTGGGGGCTTGGCCCCGCCGGTCAGGCCGGAGCCGGTCGCAGAGCGGCGGCGATGTCGCGGACGAGAGCCGCGTCTGGACAGGCGGCGGCGAAGGCGATGCGCACGCGGTGGGCGGTCTCGCGGACGCGGGCGCCGATCTTGAGGAGCCTGGCGCGCAGGGTGGCGAACTCGGCCTTGGCCAGGGCGTGGATCCTGGGGATGGCGTCACGGACGGTGAGCATCAGCCAGTGAGCGGCGGTGTGCAGGATCAGACGCATCTGATTGGCCAGGGGTGAGCGGCAGGAGGTGCGGTCGCTCTTGAGCTGGGACTTGTGCAGCTTGATGAGGTTCTCGGCCTGGCCCCTGGCGCAGTAGAGCGTGGCGTAGATCTCCTCGGGGGTGGGCGTCTCCAGCGAGGTGACCACGTAGCGGATGTCGAGCCCCAGGGGCGTGGCCTCGATGCGGGCGACGACGCGGCGCTGGTGTTTCCAGGACTTGGCGGCGTGCCGGGTCTCGGCGAAGCCGCGCACGGCCAGGGCGCCGGTCAGGGCGCGCTCGACGCGGATGGGATCGACGACAGCCTCGATCTTGGCGGCCAGGGCCTTCGTGCCGGTGACCCCGAACAGATAGTCGAGGCCGTGCTTCTCGCAGAAGTCCATGAGTTCGGGCCGGCCGTAGTGACCGTCGCCGCGGATGGGCAGGCGGGTCCCGGGCCAATGGCGGCGGATACGGCGATAAAGCCGGCGCAGATAGGCCGCCGCCTCTCTGCCCGAGGGTGTCTTGCCTGGACGCAGGATCACCGCGACGGGTCGGCCGGTGGCGGTGTCATAGATGTGGATCGGCAGGAAGCAGCGCTCGTCGTGGTGGGCGTGGAACAGGGAGAGCTGCTGGCTGCCGTGGACCACGTCGACGGTGTCGTCGATGTCCAGGGTGACCGCTTCGGGCGGGAGAGCGTAGCTATCGCACCAGGCGTCGACCATGGCGTAGGTCAGCCGCACGATGGTCTTCAGATCGGGAGCGTTCTCCCAGCGAGAGACCGTCGGCTGCGAACAGAGATCGCCGCCGCTGTCGGGCAGGCGTCCGCAGGCCAGCTTGAACCCCGGATCGCCGCGCAGCCGGTCAAGGTCATTGGCGTCCTCGTAACCGCAGGCGATGGCCAGCACCCGCGCCCGAATGATGGACGCCACCGACTGGGTGACCAGGGCCGGATCGCGCGGGTCGCCGATCAGTCGCGCTATCCGATCGACGATGCCGATCCGCCGGTCGGCCTGGCTGAGCAGCATCACCCCGCCGTCCGAGGTGATGCGTCCGCCATCGAAGGCCGCGCTCACCTTCTTGCGCGA
>JBBRAV010000101.1:0-3759 GCA_038206535.1 Caulobacterales bacterium | reverse complement strand
TCCGGCGTAGGTCTTCTCCAGCGCGTAGGCCTCGGCCTTCAGGGCCGCCAAGGCGGCAATCTCGTCATCGGTCATCGGCGAGGGCTGGGCGTCGATCCGGCGCAGGCCGTAGGTGTGGCCGTAAGGGACCTCGATGGCCGCCTCGACCCACTTCCAGCCTTCGCCCAGGACCGCCTCTGCGTCGCGCGCGAGCTTCTCGGTCGCGAGGCGGTCCAGCAGGCCGACGTCCTGCAGCCAGCCGCCGTCGTCGCTCGAGAAGAGATCGCGCAACCTCGCGCCGCCCGCGTCGGCGTAGGCTTCGCCGACATACTGCGCCCGCTTGTCGCTCGCCCGCACTGCCCCTTCGGTCAGAAGGCGGCGGATCTGAAAGGGCTCCTTGTTGTAGGCGCGCTGTATCGCCTCCCACACCTGCTCCTGGCGCTCGTGGTCCGGACTGACCGAGAAGGCCATCAACTGGTCGAGGGTCATGGCGTCCTCGGCATAGACGTCGAGAAGCCTGGGGCTGACCGACGCCAGGCGGAGACGCTGGCGCACCACGGCGACGCCGATGAAGAAGGCCGCGGCGATCTCCTCCTCGCTCTGGCCCTTCTCGCGAAGCGTCTGGAAGGCGCGGAACTGATCGAGCGGATGCAGCGGGGCGCGCTGGACGTTCTCGGCCAGGCTGTCTTCCTCCGCCAATCCTTCGGTGCGCACCACGCAAGGGATCGGCGCGGTGCGGCAAAGCTGCTTGCGCTTGACGAGCAGCTCGAGGGCCCTGTAGCGGCGCCCGCCGGCCGGGATCTCGAACATCCCGGTCTCGGCGCCGTCGGCGTCCTGGACCGGCCGCACGGTCAGGCTCTGCAGAAGGGTTCGCCTGGCGATGTCGTCGGCCAGTTCCTCGATCGAGACGCCGGCCTTCACACGCCGGACGTTCGCCTGGGAGAGGACGAGCTGGTTGAAAGGGATGTCGCGAGAGGCGCTTAAAGTAATCTTCGAAACGGCCTTGGCCATGATCGGGGTCTCCGTAACGGGCGGCCGGGAGACTCTCCCCCGACCTCCAACCCGTCACGAAATCCCCTGCGGCCCTCTCACTCTCATCTCCCTCGACGCCGCAAAAGCGTAGAGCCGCAAACCCGGCTCCACGCTTTTGCTAATGGACCCCCGCCAGAAGCTTCGCGGCCTTGCCCTCCAGCTCCAGCCGCGCGTCCTGGTGCGGCCGCCTCCTCGCCAGCGCCGTGATCCCCTGCACGAAATCGAAGATCGACTCGGGCGGGCGGCCTTCCTCGGCCAGCACCGTGGCGATGATCCGGTCGGTCTCGGGACCTGAAAACCCCCGCTTGCGCAGGAAGCTCGTGCGGTCCTCGTCCTTGCGGGCGACGAGCGCTTCGCGGGCGGCCTTGATCCCGGCCATGAACGGGCGAGGCGAAGAGTTGGCGAAGGTCTCCAGCGCCGGCGCGGCCTGGTGTGCGAAGCGGTTGGCGGCGAACTTGCTGTGGCGGATGGTGATCTCCTCGAAGCCTTCCGCCCCCCAGATGTTGCGGTTCATGCACACCGCGCGCAGGTAGAAGGTCGCCATGCCCAGCGTCTTGGATCCCACCTCGCTGTTCCAGCAGTAGAACCCCCTGAAATAGAGATCGGGTTCTCCGTTGGGCAGACGCCCCGCTTCGATGGGGTGGAGGTCGTCGACCAGAAACAGGAAGACGTCGCGATCGCTGGCGTAGAGGGTGGTCGTGTCCTTGGTCACCTCGACGCGCGGGTTGTGAACCATGCTCGACCAGTCGAGGACACCTGGGACCTTCCAGCGCGTATCGCCGATCCCGTCGCCGGCGATCCGCATCACCGCGCCCACCAGTTCGTGGTCCCAGATACGCCCATAGTCCGGCCCGGTCACGGCGCGCAGTTCGATCCGCCCTTCGTCTGCTTCGAGCGTCTTGATCAGCTCGCCGCGGTGCGACAGCAGCCCGTGCTGTAGATTGACGCCCGCCAGCGGCGCGGGAAGCTGGCGCAGATAGGCCGCCGGCGCGCCGACCAAGCCGCACAACTGGCCGAAGGACCAGTGGGTCGGGGCGACGGGGGCCTCGCGGCCCGGTGCGATGAGGGCCAATCGTTCGGGATCGTCGCGGCTGGCCTCGACCCGCAGGGCGCGCGTTTCCACCGTGCGGGCGGTGGCGCGGTCGGCGCGGGACCGGACCGCGTCATAGAGTGAACTCAAGGAGAGGTAGCGCTCGTCTTGCGGGCGCGAAAACCACTCGGACGAAACGCGGCCGATCCGCTCGCCGCGTGAGATATCCACTTTATAGCCCGCGGATTTAGTCGGCCCGGGGCGTGACTGTTCGCCGCCTTGGTCCTGGCGGGTGTTCAACTGGATCATGGGAAGTCCTCCGCGACGGGCCGGCCGGGAGCCTCTCTCTCGACCTCTTAACCCGTCACGGCGAAGGCCGCCGGACTCTTACTCTTCACTTCAAACGCAGATGGAGCAGAGCGAGGGGTCGAGGCCAATCTAGATCAGGCCCAGCGACTTGAAACTTGCGATGCCGTCGCGGCCAACGATCATGTGATCGTGGACTGCGATCCGCAACGCACGACCGGCCTCGATCACCTGACGGGTCATGTCGATGTCAGCCGGGCTCGGGGCTGGATCACCTGTTGGATGGTTATGGCTTAAGATGACAGCCGACGCATCGACTTCGAGGGCGCGGCGAACGATCTCTCGTGGATAGACAGGCGCGTGATCGACGCTGCCCTCGTTCATGACCTCGTCGACGATCAGCTGGTTCTTCTTGTCGAGAAAGAGGACACGAAACACCTCGCGGCCGCGCCAGGCCATGGTCGTGGTCAGATAGGCGACGAGCGCCGCGTGACTGGAGATCATGGTGCGACGCACGAGGCTCGCCCGCCCCATCCGGCTGGCGCATTCGTGAATCACCGCGAAGGTCCAGGCCAGATCTGGGCCGCCGATCCGGCCCAGTTCATGGCGGTCGCCGCCGATCGCGGCGCCAAGGGAGCCGAAGCGGCGCAAGAGAGGCTGGCCGGCGTCGCCGGCGATTTGAGCGAGGAGCTCGTCGTCGCTCATGAAAACCACGTCCGGCGGCGCTTTTGGCGCCACAAGCGCCGGGGTCTTCGCAGGGGCGACACCGGCGAGACGTAGGGCAGATGGTGACATCGCGAGATCTCCGCGACGGGGGACGCAAGCCTCTCTCGCGACCTTGACCCGTCACGGCCGATCCGGCCGAACTCTCACTCTACCCAGCTCTCGCCGCCGCCAGAGCGTGCAGGGCTTCGGGTTTCAAGTGGGTGTACCGCCGCAACATCTTCCAGTCCTTATGCCCTGTCACTAACGCAACTTGCTCGATCGTGAACCCGTACTCGAACAACCTGCTCGTGCCTTCGTGTCGAAGATCATGGAAGCGCAAGTCCTTGATGTTCAAATCTTTGCATGCACGCGTGAAAGCTGTGCCGGCGGACCTATGGGCGTAGGGAAAAATTCGATTGTTATGATGGGTGATTGAGGATCGCTGCTCCTCGATGAGCGCCACAGCATCGTATCCGGAAACCGCGAGCAACGGGATCCGTTGATCGTTGCCTTTCTTGTGACGCGGATCCTTCCTGTCACGAATTGTAAGGGTTTTGGTCCGCACGTTTAGCCTGGATTTCTCAAACGTATCTACTTTCGAGTAGCTGACGGCCTGATTTTCCTGTCGGGGACGCGGGTTTCGCCTTGAGTGGGATGGATATGTGCGTGTCTTTGCTCACCAAGTGGAGTTCCCACTGCGGGAAGGT
>JBBRAV010000100.1:0-3865 GCA_038206535.1 Caulobacterales bacterium | reverse complement strand
ACGATCGCCACCCAGTGGCTCCGCTACCCTGAGGCCCAGGTGTTCTTCTTCGACAAGGGCGCCAGCTCGCGCGCGGCCACGCTGCTCACCGGCGGGCAGTTCTTCCATCTTGGCGGCGACCAGGGCGAAATCGCTTTCCAGCCGTTGGCGGAGATCGACGGCGCCGAGGACCGCGCCTGGGCGCAGGAGTGGGTACAGGATCTGGTCGCCGCCGAGGGCGTGGAGATCACGCCGCCGGTAAAGGAAGAGATCTGGGGCGCGATCAAGAACCTCGCGGCCGGCCCCCGCGAACAGCGCACCCTGACGCTGTTGGCGGCGACCATCCAGGATCACACGGTGAAGGCTGCCTTGGCGCCCTTCACCCTTAGCGGGCCGCATGGCCATCTCCTCGACGCCCAGCAAAACCTCTCGTCGGACGCGCGTTGGCAGACCTTTGAGATGTCTGACCTGATGACCAGTAAGGCCGCCCTGGCCCCGGTCCTGACCTACATTTTCCGCAGCCTGGAGAAGCGGTTCGACGGCCGGCCGACATTGCTGGTCCTCGATGAGGCCTGGCTCTTCCTGGACCGGGGAGCCTTCGCCGCGAAGATCCGCGAGTGGCTGAAAACCCTGCGCAAGTTCAACGTCGCCGTGGTCTTCGCCACCCAAAGCCTGGCCGACATCGCCAACTCATCGATCGCGCCGGCCCTTATCGAGAACTGCCCGACCCGGGTCTTCCTGCCCAACCCGGATGCCCAGACGCCACAGATCCTGGCGCTCTACGAGGCGTTCGGCCTGAACGCGCAGCAGGTCAGGATCATCGCCAACGCCACGCCCAAGCGGGAATATTACTATCAGTCGAGCACCGGCAACCGGCTGTTCGAGCTTGGTCTTGGACCTCTGGCCCTGGCGACCGTGGGCGCCTCTTCGCCTGGCGATCAGCAGCTCATGACGGCGCTCCTTGAGGAGCACGGGCGGGCCGGGTTTGCGCCGGCCTACTTCGCGGCGGTCGGACACCCGGACGTCGCGAAATACCTCAGCGACCAACTCGTCGAAGCGAGGGTCGCATGACCATGCCTCGCCAACCCGATGAAACGACCGAGGCCCATCCTGGCCGCCAGCCGCACGTCGCCCCCTGGATCCACGCCTTCGCGGGTCTTGCGTCTCGGGTGCCGGCGCGCTGGACCCGGACACGCCGGCGTCGGCGGCTACTGTTCCTGGCTCTTTGTGCCCCAGGCTTCGTCGCGATATTCGCGACGCCACTGCACCACAACTTCTTCCTGCTCCTGCTCGGGATTGCGCTGTTCGCTGCCGCGGCCCTGTTCCGCGCGCTGACCGAGCCGCTCTTCGAGCGCGCGGACGCTGCTGGACCGCTGATCACTTCCCCTTCGCCACCCCCCTCGGAGGACTCTCGCCATGCGTAGGCTTGTCGCCACTACCGCCGCTGTCGCGGCCCTCAGTCTCGGTCTCAGCACGACCGCGCCGCCGCCGGCGCAGGCTCAGATCGCGGTCATTGATCCGCAGGCGATCGTCCAGGCGATCAAGCAAGTGGAGCAACAGCTCCAGATGATCACCCAGCTCCAGCAACAGGTCGCCAGTCAGGCGGCCATGCTGCAAAAGCTTGGCGTCGACGTCACGGGTCCGCTCCAACAGATCGCATCTGAGGCCACTCAGCTTCTCCAGACCGCGCAGGGCATCGGCTACCAGGGCCAGAATCTCGCTCAGCAGTTTCAGCAGGTCTATCCGACCGACCTGAAGGGGATGAGCTTTGCGCAGACGCGCCAGGCGCTAGCTGGATGGCAGGCCAACAGCCGCCAGACCCTCCAGGAGGCGATGGCAACCCAGAACCTAATTGTTCGCTCCCAGCCGACGACCGCCGGAGCCGTCAACGCGGCGGTCGCCGCTTCCCAGAACGCCGCGGGGCAGACGGCAGCTATCCAGGCGACCAATCAGTTGCTCGCGAGCCTCAGCACCCAGCTTACCCAGCTCCAGACCATCCTAATCACTCAAGGGCGCGCTCAGCAGACCGCCGAGGCCCAGGCCCAGGCAGCGAGAGCCGCCGGGGATGCCGAACATGAGCGTGTCTTTCACGGCGCCCCTCCGGCCGCCATCGGCGTCAAGAATTCGGACCACCTCTGATGCGCCGCACCCTGATCCTCGTGGGGCTCGCGACCCTTGGTCTTTCTGCCTGTAGTCGGCCCGTCCCGTCCTACGACAAGGCGTACTTCGCCGCACATCCCCAAGAGCGCGGGCAAGCCCTGGCTGCCTGCCGAAACGATCCGGGGCGCCTGGGTGAGACGCCCAATTGCGTCAATGCAGTTCAAGCAGACGCCGACGCCGAGCACGAGCGGGTGTTCCACGGCGCTCCGCCGACCGCGCCCGGCGTTCGCAACCCTGGCCATCTCTAGGAGCGCTGGAGCAGACGATGAGTACAGCTAGCCCCGCCGGCCTGGACGTCTTCCTGAATAACTTTCGGTCACAGGTCGATAGCGGCTTTGGGCTGATCTCTGGGGACGTCCAGTCGGTTCTAGCGACCCTCGTGGTGATCAGCATCGTCACGACAGCGATCCTGTGGGCGATCGACGAGAATCAAAACGTCCTCGCCGCCTTGGTTCGGAAGGTCTTGTTGATCGGCTTTTTCACCTGGCTGGTGACCCAGTGGCACAGCCTCAGCCAGACGGTCGTGGAGGGCTTCGCCAGCCTCGGCCTCAAGGCCGGGGGCGGCGCCATGAGCCTCGGCGACTTCCTGAACTCACCATCCAAGATCGTCATGAAGGGCATCGAGATCTGCATCGGGCTCTTCGACTACATCCACCGGGTCGCACCGGGGCCGGTGGAGTTTTTCGCGCATATCGACGTCGTGTTGATGGCCTTGATCGCCTGCATCGGCGTGCTCATCGCGTTCGTGATCCTGGCAATCGAGGTCACGGTCGTCGTCATCGAATTTCACATCGTCACGCTGATCGCGTTTGTGACGGTCCCGTTCGGCATCCTGACCCAGACCTCCTTTCTGTCTGAAAGAGCCATTGGCTACGTCGTCTCGGTCGGCATCAAGCTGATGGCGCTGGCCATCGTGATCTCCATCGGGACGACAATTTTCGACGCCTACACGGTGTCAGCCGACCCAGACATCTACGAAGACGTCGGGCTGCTCCTCGGGGCGGTCGTCATGGTGATGCTGGCGCTGAAGATCCCCGCCATCGCAGGTGCGCTGATCAGTGGTGGCCCGCAGCTCAACGCCGGCAGCGCCCTGATGGGCGCCGCGGGTGTCGCTGCCGGCGTCGCCGGCGTCGGCCTTGCGGCTCGAATGGCGGGTGGCGCCATCGCTCAGGGCGCGGCGGCAGGCGGCGCGAAGGTGGCCGCAGCGCGGGCTGCGTCAGGCGGCCTGTCGTCAGGTGGAGGGGCCCCTGCTGGCGGCGGCGGCGGCGGTGGCCCGAGCCCGTCACCCAGCCAAGGACCGGCTCCCACTCCAAGTCCGGCCTCTACCAGTCGCAGCGCGCCCGCGTCGGATTCGAGCGGCCCGTCGGCATCCAGGCCGGAAGCCCCCGCAAGCGACGCCGACTCTACGTCGCCGATCGTGGCACGAGCCCGGTCCCGCCGGGGTGGTTTGGGCTCGGCGGCTCGCACCAGCGCCGCGACCGCAGCCGCCAGCAGTGACTCAAACAGCCCCGGGATGTCGGCCTCGCCAATCCGTCCCGACGATGAACCCAAGTCCTAGAGCCCCTGGAGAACCGCCATGTTGAACGCCTTCAGGAGACCGCAAGACCGTTACGGCAGCTCCGCGCCGGTCGAGAGTCCCTATCAGCGCGCCGCGCAGGAGTGGGACAATCGCATCGGCTCAGCCGTCGCGCAGGCGAAGAACTGGCGGCTCGCCGCCTTCTGCTCG
>JBBRAV010000099.1:0-4001 GCA_038206535.1 Caulobacterales bacterium | reverse complement strand
TTCGCCGCCGCCGACCTCGGCCACCTCCTCAACGATCTGCGCGCGGCCACCGTCTAGGCCGACCTGGCCGGGCCCAGACCCCGTCGACGCCGGAACCGAACGTCGACTGCCGCGCTGATGTTGCTTGCGGACTCCGGGATTAGGAATCCCGTCAGAGGGCTCACCTCAAGGTTTGTTCGCCAAAGCACGCCTTGCGGCACGAAGCGCGAACATGCGTCACGCGGCTCGATAGAGTTTGTCGGCTGGGTCGTTCAGCGGCCTAAATCCGCTTGCGGCCGCGGCATCCGCCCAAAGATAATCGCCCGTGAGGCCGACGTGGGCCCAACCCATCGGCGACAGGTGGGCTATGAGCGCGTCGGGGGCGGCCACCTCGCGGGCCCGCAGATGTTCGACGGCGCGCTGCATATATAATGTGTTCCAAAGCGCGATCGCGGCGATCACCAAGTTGAGGCCCGACGCCCGGTGCTCCTGGTTCTGCAGGGTTCGATCGGCAATCCTGCCCTGCTTGTGGACGAAGACGGCCTGGGCCAGGGCATGGCGAGCCTCGCTCTTGTTGAGCCCGGCTTGGCACCGCCGGCGCAACTCCGGGCTCTCCAACCAGTCGAGGGTGAATAGCGTCCGTTCGATCCGGCCGACTTCGGCGAGCGCCATGTCCAGGCGATTTTGCCGTTTGAAGGCCGATAGCTTCTTGAGCATCACCGATGGGGCGACCGATCCGGCCTTGATCGAGGCCGCGAGGCGGACGATGTCGTCCCAATTCTCCTGGATCACATCCATCCGGATGGGTCTGCCAAGAAGGGGCTCAAGGATCTTGTGACGCGGCCTTGGTCCGATGATGGCAAGGCGGCGATCTTGTAGATCCCGCATGCGCGGAACGAAGCGATAGCCCAGAAGGTGACACAGCGCGAAAACGTGGTCGGTCGCGCCGCCGGTGTCGGTGTAGTGCTCGCCGCCACCGCGCCCAATCAGTCCGTCGAGCACATAAGGGGCCTCGGAGGAGGTCGCCGAAAGGACCCGGGTGTGGAACGACCCGTGCATGTCCGAGAGGTGAGTGTAGATGCGCAGGCCGGGCTCAGGACCATACTTGGCGTTGACCTCGCCGGCTCCGCCGCGGCGCCGGCCGGAGCGGAAGAATTGCCCGTCTGATGACGACGCCTGGCCGTCGCCCCAATGCTTGGCGAATGGCTGAGCGTGGTGGACTTCGATGATCCTGGCCAGCGCCGCCTTGTAGTTCTCCTCGCTGAGATACCAGCTCTGGGTCCAGGCGAGCTGGGCGTAGGTAACGCCCTGACTCGCATTGGCCATCCGTTCGAGGCCCAGATTGGTGGCGTCGGCGAGCACCGCGGCCAAGACACAGCTTGGGTTGTCGTGCACCTTGCCGGATCGGAGTTCCCTGAACATCTCCGAAAACCCGGTCAGGGCATCAATCTCGCGAAGCAGCTCGGTGATCCTCACACGCGGCAGCAGGTTATCGATCGTCCGGTCCAGCGACCTGGCCTCATCCGGCGTCGTGGCCTTCACCGGGGTCACCGATAGCCGGTCGCCGTCCAGCGCCACGCCGACCAGGTCGCCGCGAGCCAGCCGTCCAGCGAAGCTTGCTAGCCGCTGGTCGAGCAGGCTGGCGCGCTCGGCCAGATAGGATCCCATCTCGACATTGACCGGCAGTGCGTCGGCTTCGGGGCCGACCTCGTCCCTGGGCAGGAGGTAGTCGCCGAACCGCCTGTAGGCGCGCGAGCCTTCGATCCATACGTCACCGGATCGCAGGCGGTCGCGCAAGGTTGCAACGACGGCGGTTTCATAGAGGCGTCGGTTGATGGCGCCGCCAACCGGCTTGACCAGCATCTTCCAGCGTTTGGCGGCAAACGGTAGCGGTGCGTCGCTAGGAATCTCGCGCCGACCGGTGAGGTTCAGCTCGCGCAGAATGGAAAGCGCCTTGAGCAAGGGCGCGCCGCCCGTGCCGGCCCTGAATCGCATGTTTTCCAGGAAGGTCGGGACGAACCGGCGCAGCGCGCCGTAGCGGTCGGCCGCGCTGACCAGTGGATCTTCGACAGCGAGCGCGGCCAAGGCATCGACCCTCGGCTTTGCCGCGACGACCTTCCACCAGCCGACCTGGGCTTCGATCCTGTCGAGGACGTCGCCGCCATCCTCTCGCGCCTGATCGACAGCGTCGATGACGCCACTGAACAGGCGCATGAGCTGGCTGACCTCGCGGCTGCTGGCCTGGTACTTGCGCTCACGGCCGCGGCGCCCCTTGGCGAACAGCGAGCCGACCATCTTGTCGAACATGTCGACAGCGGAGTCGCTCAGGCGGCGCTCGAGGTCTATCAACTGCGCCACGACAGTCGCCCGTCGGCGAGCCAGGCTATATCCAGTGAGGAGGAACGCAGGCGCGACGGCGCCTTCTCGGACGTACTGATCGAAACGACGCTCGTGGATAGTCTCGGCGACCGCCGGGTCGATGCCGATGGCGCGGACGAAGGCCAAGCGTTCGGTGATCGCCGCCATGTTGGCGGCGCTTGGCGACTCCGGGATATCGCGCAGCCAGGCCAGCGGCGACTTCCCCAGTTTGGCGTCGTTGATCAGCAGTTGATCGATGCGCTCTACCTGCGACCGGGAGATCGGCGCGAGCAGGTCCTCCGCTGCTTTGCGACGAGCCTGGGCGCGCCCGGCCAAGCCGACGCGCTCGAGCGTGTCCGGCGATGGTAGGGTGATGCGTCGCCGGCGCAGCTCGACGATGAGCGCCTCCACGATCGGTCCCCCCTTGTTGGTCGGGCCCGCCGCCGCCGCGGTAACTGCCAATGCGTCGCGCAAATCACCACGGGTGAACGGGCGCAGCCCGAGGAGTTCGTGAAGCAGGCCGGCGTGTTCGCGGCGCGTCTGTGGCCGCCGCGCATAGTCGTCCAGCGCTGACGGCGGGGCGTGGACCTGGTCGGCGAGGTAGCGCACGATCGCCGCCGGCACGGTCTCGCCGGCCCGCCAGCCAAAACCCGGATGGCGGAGCAGCGCCATCTGCACGGCCGAACCGAGTTGGTTGGCGAGGCCGTGGCGTGCTTCGATCCATTTGAGATCGTCGGGCGAAAGCGTGTAGCAGCGCGCCACCTCCCGGTCGGTGACCGGAGCCTCGAACAGCCTTCGCCGTTCGTCACCCGTGAGTAAGCTTCGGCGCGCCATGGAGGTGTCCCCGCCGCATCCGCGGCGGCTCACAATTCACGAAATATGAGACGCCGGCCAGAAGCAACGAATTCAGCGGCTTGCGTGTCTCAAAAGATAGTCTCAGAATTCAGGCATGATTCATGGGTACGCACGGGTCTCCACCGATGGGCAAAGCGTCGCGGCGCAGATCGCCGAACTGAAGGCGGCCGGCTGCGACAAGGTGTTCAGCGAGACCGTTTCCGGCGCCAAGACCGACCGGTCGCAGCTCAAACGCGCTATCGCTGCCCTCGCGGAGGGGGATGTGCTGACGGTCACGCGGCTCGACCGCCTTGCGCGCTCGACGCGGGACCTGCTGAACGTGCTTGCGGCGGTCGCCGAGAAGAGGGCGCAGTTTCGATCGCTCAGAGACGCCTGGGCGGACACCACGACCCCGCATGGCCGGTTGATGCTCACGGTGCTTGGTGGCTTGGCGGAATTCGAGCGCGAGCTAATCCGTTCCCGGACATCCGAAGGCCGCGACCGCGCCAAGGCCAGGGGCGTCAAGCTCGGCCGCCGCTATAAGCTCTCGATCGATCAACGGTCCTTCGCCGCGCGCGAAAGGGCCAAGGGCGAGAGCGTCCGCCACCTGGCCCGGGTTCTCGGCGTCAGCAAGGCGACGATCGGGCGAATTCCGCCGGCCGAACTCTGAGCCCATGGCCCAGGTTCGCGCTTCGTGCTGCAAAGCGTGCTTTAGCGAACAAACCTTGAGGTGAGCCCTGATAGGCCTGGGCCTTGGCCATCGCCATGGCGGCGCGGGCTGTCGGAGGCTTTGTCTGGGGGGCGTGCATCAGGGTTCCAACGTGGCGGAT
>JBBRAV010000098.1:0-4231 GCA_038206535.1 Caulobacterales bacterium | reverse complement strand
AACGGAGGGGGTCGGCAAGGCCACCTTCGCCTATCGCGCGGCGCGCAGATTGCTGGGGGCCGCCCCTTCGGCGTCGTCAGGCGTCCTGGGCTCGCGGCCTGAAGACCCGGTTTGCCGGCAGGTGATCGCTCAGGCCCACCCCGACCTGGTCGTGCTGCAACGTGAGAGTTCCGATGGCAAGGCGCGTCGCGGAATACCGGTCGAGGAGGCGCGTACCCTCCCGGATTTCTTCGCCAAATCTCCGGCGACCGCAGCCTACCGCGTCGCGATCATCGACAGCGCCGACGACCTTAACGCCAACGCCGCCAACGCGGTGCTGAAGACGCTGGAAGAGCCGCCGGAGCGCGGGGTGCTGTTCCTGGTTTCGCACGCGCCCGGCGCCCTGTTGCCGACGATACGCTCGCGATGCCGGACGCTTCGATTTGCCCCGCCGCCGACAGAGACGGGCCTCGCGTGGGTGGTCGACCGGGCGGGCGTTGGGGAAGATGACGCACGCCGACTGCTGGCGATGGCGAACGGCGCGCCGGGGCGAGCCTGGCGGCTTTCGGCGATGGGCGCTCTGGTCGCCGACGACGAAGCGCGCGCGCTGCTGGCGGCGCTGCCGAACGTCGACGACAAGGCGATGTCCGGCTTGGCGGAAAGCTTCCGGCATCCCGCGGGTGCTGACAAATTCAACATGTTTTTCAGCCGGCTGGCCGATAACATCTACAGGTCGGTGGTGAGCGAGGCGATAGCGGGCGAGGGGGGCTCGCTCGATCGCTGGAGCGAGGCATGGGAGTACGTCGCCGCTCTGCCCCGCAGGGTGGAGGCGGTGAACCTCGACCGCGCCGATGCGTTCCTCTCCGCGCTTGGCCGACTGCGCGCCATCGCCTAGAGCACCGGCCATGTTGATCGACAGCCACGTGAACCTGCACGCGCCGCAATTCGACGGCGACCGCGATGCGGTCATCGCCAGGGCGCGGGCGGTGGGGATTGGCCTGATGGTGGAGATCAGCGACAAGGTCAGTGGTCTGGCCGCGACACGCGACGTGGCCGCGGCGTATGACGATATCTGGATGACGGTGGGCACCCATCCACACGAAGCCAAGGAAGATCCGATGCTTCGCGCGGAGTGTTTATGTGAATTCGCCAGCGAGCCCAAGGTGGTCGGCATTGGCGAAACCGGTCTCGACTTTCATTACGACCTGAGCCCCCGCGAGATACAGATCGACGTGTTTCGCGCCCACATCGCAGCGGCGCAACGCACCGGACTACCGCTGGTCGTGCACACCCGACAGGCGGACGATGTCACCGCGGAGCTGCTCGAAGAGGCGCACGGCCAAAAGCCCTTCAAGATCCTGATGCATTGCTATACGTCCGGGGCCGAACTCGCCCACCGGGCGGCGGCTTTGGGCGCGTGGTTTTCCGTCTCCGGCATCGCGACCTTCAAGGCGGCGGAGGATGTGCGCGCGGTGGTCGCCGACATGCCGGCCGACCGGATCGTCGTCGAAACCGATTGTCCCTACCTGGCGCCTGTGCCGATGCGCGGCCGCAGAAACGAGCCGGCGTTCCTGCCGCACGTGCTGGCCAAGCTGGCTGCGATCAGAGGCTGGTCACTCGCGGAGACAGAAGAACGCACCGAAGCGGCCTTCTTCGCCATTTTCGACCGGATTCCAAGGCTTTGAGCATCATACTGGATGTCGCGATCCTGGGCAGCGGTTCGTCGGGTGGCGTGCCGCGGGCTGACGGGGCCTGGGGGGCATGCGACCCGAACGACCGGCGGAACTGGCGCTCGCGATGCTCGATGCTGGTTCGGCGCCGGGCGCCGGATGCGTCCGGACCACAGACAACGGTGATCGTCGACGCTTCGCCGGAGTTTCGCCTGCAGTCCGCGGCGGCGGGGGTGGAGCGGCTCGACGCTCTGCTGCTTACCCACGATCACGCCGACCAGTGCCACGGCATCGACGACATTCGGGCCTTTTTCCTCCGCCAGCGTGCGCGGATTCCTTGCTGGATGGACGCCGCCACCCGCCGGTCGATGGAGCAGCGCTTCGGCTATGTGTTTTCCGGCGCGTTCGGGCCCTATCCCCCCATCGCCGACATCCACGCCGTTCCGCCGTTTGGCGAGACCTGGCATGTCCAGGGCCCCTCGGGTCCTATTCCCGTGACGACGTTCGATCAGGACCACGGCGCGGTCAGGTCGCTGGGATATCGCTTCGGCTCCGTCGCATATTCGAGCGACGTCGTTGATCTTCCAGAGGAATCATTCGCCTCTTTACGGGGCCTCGACGTGTGGATCGTGGATGCCTTGCGCTACATACCGCATCCCACACACGCTCACGTCGACAGAGCGCTGGAGTGGATTGATCGGGTCAAGCCACGACGCGCGATCCTGACCAACCTACATATCGACCTCGACTTCTCGGAGTTGGCCGGCCGCTTGCCGCCCGGCGTCGAGCCCGCGCACGACGGCCTGGCGTTCTCCGTCGAGCTTTCGGACACAGACTTTTGATGCGACTGGCTTTTCTCGCATCAAACAACGGCAGTGGGATGCGCGCCGTCGTTCATGCGATCGAAGCCGCCGAGCTCGACGCAAGGGCGTGCCTGGTCATAAGCAACCGAAGGGCAGCCGCGGCGCTCGACTTTGGTCGCGATCACGGTTTGGAGACTATGGTCATTCCCACGGTCCCAGATGCGGACGTGGCCGACCGCGAGCTGGCGGGAGCCCTGGCGCACGCCCGCATCGATTGGGTGCTGCTCGCGGGCTATTTGCGGCGGCTCGGGCCCGTGACTCTGACTGCCTTCCGAGATCGGATCCTCAACATCCATCCGTCCTTGCTCCCGAAGTTCGGCGGCCAGGGTATGTATGGCCGACGCGTGCATGAAGCCGTGATCGCGTCCGGCGAGATCGAGAGCGGCGCGAGCGTGCATTTCGTCGACGAGGAGTACGACCATGGCGCCGTACTTGGGCAGGCTCGCGTTCCAGTCTGGCCGGACGACACGGCCGAAACCCTGGAGAAACGCGTTATGTCTGTCGAGCCAGGGCTTTATGTGGATCTCCTGAAGCGCATCCGCGACGGCGATATCGCACTTCCGATTTCTGATAATATATCTTAGGCGCAATTGGTGTGTAGTTCACCGTAGCCGCCACTTGGAGCGCCGCCCCCGCGCACGGCCGACCTCAGGCCGGCTGGACCTTACGCGGTCGACCACCGTGCCGGCCATTGGCTCTCGAGGCGATCGCGCTAACGATCGCGCGCTTCATCACCGTTGAGCCCAACTCATCGGCCAACAGCTGCGGCACGGAAATGTCCGCGTCCAGGCCAGCGACACGCAGACCATAACCGCCGCCCTCCACCACTATGCTCCGCAGATCATCCGGCGTGGCGCGCTCCAAGCCTGGAAGGCTCGCCAACGGAAAGCCGACCACGGCTCCGTTGTTAAGGGCAATCATCACGCGACCGCCGCGCCGGTCATAGCGAGCGGACACAGCCAGCAGTTGACGCTTGGCGCGCCCGGCCGTGCGTCGCGTGATCGTCTCGAAGTCTTCGGGTGTAGGAACCACAAACTCAGCCATGAATTCGCGAGACGCCACCAAGAACGTCCCAGCAGGAGCACATGTTTGGCGCGTGATGACCAGCGGTCACGGGTTGACCGGCTGATGTACGACGAACCTTGAATCAGGGTCGGCAACCCGCAACTCCTCGTATTGCTTCCACGCGGCGCCCCATTCCAACTCGCCGGTGACCGCATTCTCGTCATCCCAATTGTCGGTATCGATCTTGAAAACCTGCCAGATCGGAAGCGGTATTGCCGTCTGGGAGTCAAAGAAGGCTTCTAGAAAGGTACGTGCCTCGCGCGCTTGGCGGCACGCTCGGAAAACAAAGACGAGGCCGCTCTGCCCGTGCATCGGGCGGAGGTCGGGCTCTGCGCGACGTGAGGGCTCCTCGCCCGCCCCCAACCGGCGGTGAGACTTGCAACTGGCGCCAGGAGCGGCATTTCTACCCAGAGAAGACACGGGATGTGCCGTCGATTCTATCCCCGCTGGTTTGTTCGGTCCGGGCAATCAGGATAAGCTGCGGTCATGGAACGCGACCAAGTCCTTACGACGTTGCGGCGGCACTCGGCCGACCTGAAGGATCTTGGCGCGTCGAGCCTCTATCTGTTCGGCTCGGTCGCGAAGAACGACGCCAATCCGGACAGCGACGTCGACCTGTTCTTCGATTTCGACGACCCTCGTTTCAGCTTGATC
>JBBRAV010000097.1:0-4237 GCA_038206535.1 Caulobacterales bacterium | reverse complement strand
CGTGGCGACGCCAGGCGGATGTCCCGGAAGACATCTCAGAAACTAGCAAACTTTCGACATACAAGGGGGACCGCGAAGCGGTGGAGGGGGCAAGCCGCGCAACGCGCTTGTCCTCGACGCCGACCTCCTCGCCGCCTTCGGGTCCCTCGCCGTTCCCGGCCCGCTCTGGCGCACGATGCTGCGCCTGGGCGCCTGGATCGAACCGGCGCTGGTCGGCGAGTGGGCGCGCCTCATCAACGACTATGCCCTGACCATGGGTCGCGCCTTGGCGCCCGGAGAGGTCGAGGCGCGGCTGGTGTGGCAGGCGCCGGCGCGCGACACCTCCCTGGCCCGCATGGTGGCCGCCCGGCTGGAGGCCAGAGGCGTTCCAGTCAGATGCGTCTGGTCGGGCGCGCGGCTGACGCCCGACACACTGGACATCGACCACGCCCTCCCATGGTCGACGTGGCCCTGCGGCGACCTGTGGAACCTCGCGCCGTCGCTGCGGCGGGTGAACCAGCACGAGAAGCGCGACCGCCTGCCGACCGCCTCGGCGTTGGCGCGGGCGCGCGAACCGATCCTGGCGTGGTGGCAGGCGGCCTGGAACGCCGACCCCGCCCTGGCGCCGCGGTTCGGCATGGAGGCCCGGGCGGCGTTGCCGATAGAAGGCGACGTCACGCTGGACGCCGTGTTCGCCGGCATGGAGTGGCGGCGCCTGCGGCTGCAACAGGATCAGCAGCCGCCGGAATGGGCGGGGATGGGGGGTGCGCACTGATGTGACCGCTAGGAGCAACGCCCCTACCCGATGGCCAATCCCGGGCGGGCGTTATGACGGCGCTCCTGACGAAATGAGACGCATATTGATCCCGTACGGGTCCATAATGTTGACAGCCGGTCATGGCTTGTGCGTCTGATGAGCTCGAACAGGAGTGTGGGCGTGACTACAAAGATCAAAATCGATTCGCGGAACACGCCAAGAGCGGCCCGGCTTCTCGAGGCGGCAAGGGCGCAATCCAGCGCCAAGCCTTCTGGCCTCGCCGCCACGACCGATGTGGCGCCGGATAGCGAGCCCAGGCCGCTCACGCTCAGAAAACCCGATCGCACGATCCGCTTCCCAAAAGCCGAGAATGCGCTGCGACAGCACGCGGCCGAAGCACAAGCAGCAGCGCCGGCGATGTCGAGGATCAAGGTCAACCTCAAGAGACTGCCTGCCGTGCAAGCGCCGGCCGAGCCTCTGTCGGAACCCCCCGAGCGAGACGCAACGCCTTCGCCGCAAACGAGATACACCGCCACGGCCGGCCGTGGCGCCCTGGGCGCGGTGGCCGAACGCGGCGTTGTGGCGGCCATTCCCACGGCCGCTCAGTTGGGGCGGCTGGTGCGGCTTCGGCGGGCGGATCTGGGCCTCAGCCAAGCCGAGCTGGCCCAGAGAAGCGACGTGGGCCGCCGATTTGTCGCCGAGCTTGAAGCCGGCAAGCCGTCGCTCGAACTTGAGCGAACCCTCAATGTCTGCGGAGCTTTGGACATCCATCTTTTCGCTGTTGTCCAGCATGACGGATGAAGTCCTCGCGGTCTGGATGGACGGGTTCCAACGTCCGGCCGGCGAGTTGGCGAGAACCGACACTGGCGAAGTGAAATTCTTCTATTTCGACGACTATATCGCCGCCGGCGGTCTACCCCTTTCGTTATCCCTGCCACTTGAACGTCGGACATTTAAAGATGCGGAGGCGCGAGCTTATTTCTCGAACCTCCTGCCGGAAAACAACCAGCTCGACGCCGTCATGGCGCGTGAAGGCCTGACGCGCGACAATGTCGTCGGACTGCTCGGCCTCTTCGGCGCGGATTGCGCCGGCGCCGTGTCGTGCTTGCCGCACGGCGCGCCCCCCGTGAAGACGCCGGGCGTCCTGACCGAGGACTACGAGCCGCTCGACGACGCCAAGCTGACGCGCATTGTGAGAAGCTTGGCTGACGCCCGTCGTTTGCCGGCCGAAGTTGACGATCCCTCACCTGTCGCAGGCGTCCAAAGCAAGATCGCACTCACCATGCTGCCCGACAGACGCTTCGCGCTTCCTCGCGCCGGCCTCAAGGTTCCGACGACGCATATCTTGAAGGTTCCCGAACGCCGCCATGGCGGGGACGCGCGTCTGGAGGAAGCTGCCGCTCTGTTGGCCCAGGCGGCGGGTATCGATGTCAGTGTCCCACAGGCGTTGAAGATTGGTGGAATTGATGCCCTGCTAGTGGAACGCTTCGATCGCCGGGTCGAAGATGGTGTCGTCAGTCGCATCCACCAGGAGGACTTTGCTCAGGCGCTCGGATTTTCTTCGGAACTCAAGTATCAACGCCGAGGTAAACCGGGACGTTGGTTCGACGTCGACGCGATTTTGTCTATAATATATCAAACTTTGCATCCGGAAAACACCGCTTTAGAGTTCTTGAGAGCGATTTTGTTCAATCTTTGCATCGGCAACACCGACAATCACGCAAAAAATCATGCGCTCCTTTACGATGCCGGAGGGACGCCTCGGCTCGCGCCGCTCTACGACCTCATGCCAATTCGGTTGGATAGGGGCTATACCCATCAACTTTCCTTCGACATTGGCGAGGCCAAGTTCTTCGACGATATGACCAGCGACGATCTCGCCAGCCTGATTATGGCCTTCGGTGTCGAAAACATTCGCGAATTTATCGAGGAGGCGGCGGTTCCGCTCATCGCCAGTCTCGAAAACTCGACACCTGCTCTGCGGGGGACTGGCCTTCGCCAGTTCGACGACCTCATCGGCCGGGAATGCGATCGACTCGTGGAACTGCTGGGGGCGACAGTGGACGTCCGCGAGCGGGACTACTTCCCAGACGGCGCCGCGGGCGGGTGGGCTGCCAGCTGATAGGTGGGCGACGCGACAGGCCAGGGCGGCGGCGGCTCGGGCGCAACGCCGCTGGTCACCGCCGGGCTACCCCAATTGCCCCGCAACGCCGGCCCCGATGGGTTGGGCTTCACTGGACCGGGTTTCCGCGCCCTGATCGCCCTGAACGTGACGGCGCAGGACTTGAGGACCGGCGCCACGGTCTCCGGCGAGCGCGCCGGGGCGGTGATGTTCGCCCTGCGCGAAGCGCGCCGGACCATCGTCGACATGCCGGCCCGCTACACCACCCTGCCCAACTCAGACGCGCGTGTGTTCGAGCCGCACAGCCTGAGCGTCCGCGTTTCTCCATCCTCCCCCACGCCCTTGCGTGGGGGAGGGGGACCGCGAAGCGGTGGAGGGGGCAAGCCGCGCAACGCGCTTGTCCTCGCCGCCGGCCTCGTCGCGGCCTTCGGCGCCCTCTCAGTACCGGCCCTCTCTGGCGGACGATGTTGCGGCTCGGGGCCCGTTTCAGCATATTTGCTACTCTCTCCACCCTTTTGCGTCATCCCGGCCGTAAGCCTGCCCTTGCAGGCTGGAGAGCCGGGACCCAGGGGCCACGGGCGAACCTTTCGCAACCGCGAGGGCGAGTCGGCAAGATCCAGGCGGTTGCCCCTGGGTCCCGGATCTACGGATTGCAAGCGGCAATCCTTCGTCCGGGATGACGCAATTTATTGGAAGGATATCATTTTAGACGAAGCACCCGACTAGGGGCCTGGATCGAACCGGTGCTGGTCGGCGAGTGGGCGCGCCTCATCAAAGACTACGCCCTGACCATGGGGCGAACCTTGGCGCCGGGAGAAGTCGAGGCGCGGCTGGTGTGGCAGGAACCGGCGCGCGACACCTCCCTGGCCCGCAGGGTGGCCGGCAGGCTGGAGGCCAGAGACGTTCCGGTCAGATGCGTCTGGTCGGGCGCGCGGCTGACGGCCGACACGCTGGATATCGACCACGCCCTGCCGTGGTCGGCGTGGCCCTGCGGCGACCTGTGGAACCTCGCCCCGTCCCTGCGGCGGGTGAACCAGCACGAGAAACGCAACCGCCTTGCGTCCGCTTCGGCCCTGGCGCGGGCCCGCGAACCGATCCTGGCGTGGTGGGAAGTGGCGTGGAACGCCGACCCCGCCTTGGCCCCGCGCTTCGGCATGGAGGCCCGGGCGGCGCTGCCGATCGAAGGCGACGTCACGCTGGACGCCGTGTTCGCCGGGATGGAGTGGCGGCGCCTGCGGCTGCAACAGGACCAGCAGCCGCCGGAATGGGCGGGGGTGGGGGTGCGATAACTCCAATAGCTGAGTGACCGGCGAGCCGCACTCATGACTCCCCAGAGAGCAGCGCCTCATAATCACGCGCGCCGTGCAAGATGTGGACTA
>JBBRAV010000096.1:0-4246 GCA_038206535.1 Caulobacterales bacterium | reverse complement strand
GGAAGGTTCGTTGGGCCGCCAGGTTTGAGAGGGTCTATCACGCGATGTATTTCCGATAACGCTCTTGCGTCTGATTGGGTAAACGTCATTATATAACAACGCATAGAACCCATCTTTTTCGCATAAGATACATTAGGCGCGTTTCCCATGTACTTGATATAACCTGTCTATTTTGCACCCTATTTGCCGAGGCCGCGGTAGACGCGTCGGAAGGTGAGCTCCTTCACAGGTCAGCGCAGCCAAAATGAACCTCGGCGCACCGCGAACCGTGTGGGCAGTGCATCGATCGCTCCAGCGACGCGTTGGGTTTGGATGGGAAACGATCCGAAAGTGAATCCTGCCGGAGACGGCGAAGAGATCAGTGTCACTTCCGCCAGTGGCGGACAAAAGACTGGTCACATACGTTGGGTGCTGGGAATAGGGACAGCCTTGGCTGTCATCGGCGTATTCGCTGCATGGTTGATGATGAAGACGCCCCCGACGGCATGCCGCTCTTACCCGGGCTAGGTCGCCGCCTGACTTCGCTTAAACCTTCCGGCGGCCGGCGAGTTCCAACCAGGGCGCAGAAGTGGCGCGGGGCGGCAGTTGGGCGGCCACTGTCAAGCCGATCTGCCCCGCAGTATCGGAGATTTCCAACTTCCGCTTCGGCTGGAGCCGGACAAATCGACGATGTTCTCGATCCATTGCGGTTGGCGATGCTGCCGCACGACGGACTTTAGTTCCCCTCATGCGTTGTAGTCGGCGAGGAGACTCGATCCCATGACACAGACCACAGCCCCCCACCTTGCCGCACTACGCAAGCCCTTGCCCGGTGAGAGCGCCGCCTATGGCAGGGCCCGCGAGGATCTGCTCGCCGAGGAAATTGAGCTGCAGCGCCGAATTGACCACGTGTCAGCGACGCGGCGCTGCTCCCCGACGGTCCGCTGATCGAGAAGGACTATCGGTTCAAGGATATGAACGGCGACGAGGTGGGGTTGGCCGACCTGTTCGGCGAGCATGACACGCTGATCACCTACTTCTGGATGTACGGTCCGGATCGCGACCGCCCCTGCCCCATGTGCACCAACCTGCTCGGTCCGCTCGACGCCAATGCGAAGGACTTGATGCAGCGAGTTTCTCTGGCGGTTCTCGGCCGCTCAACCGTAGAGCGGCAACTGGCGTTCGCTCAGGAACGGGGTTGGCGCGCTCTCAAGTTTCTCCAGACGGTTGGAGACGCCTATGCCATCGATTTTGGCGGCCTCGATCCCAAGAGCGGCTTCGAATGGCCTGTGTTGGCCGTGTTCAAGAAAAGCGGGACCGGCAAGGGCGCAAAGGTTCGCCTGTTCTGGAAAGGCGAGATGACCGGCGAGATGGCGGACAGTGGCAAGGACCCGCGCGGCGGCCCCGACTTCTCGCCGTTATGGACCGCACTTGACCTTACCCCCGAGGGGCGCGGCGACAAATGGTACCCGAAGTTGGAATACGCGCGGTGACCGCGTTCGGAATCGCCCGGCGCGAACTGCTCGCACGCAGCATTGCCTTGCCGTTGCTCACCTCCGGCATCATCTCGTCCTCGTCGGCGTCCGCGGCGGCCGATGCACGCGTTGAGCCGTTCATCTATCACGCACCACAGTCGGCGCTCGACGATCTCAAGCGCCGACACGCGTGCAAGGCCGGGATCGAGGGTCCTGCGGGCCTGGCTAATCGCCGCGGCGATATACATCGCCGTCGCGGCCGTGTTCAGCGTCGCACCGATCCGTTCCGCCATCACTGAGGCCCAGCGGTCGCAAGGCCCGCCACCGCCGCGCGCCATGCCATCGACCGGTCCCATACCGGACGCCCCCGACACCGGGCCTGTGAAAATCGCCAAGGCGGTCGCCAAGCAAGGTGCAATCGTGTTCGCGCCGCCGGCCTTGGCGCTTTGGTTTGGCTGGGACGTCTGGTTCGCGGTGACAGGATTTTTTCCGCGCGGCGCAAGCCGGAAGAAAAATAGCCCAGGCAAGATTTAGCCGGCCTCCCGCACCCTTGATCGCGATGTGCGGCAGTGTGAGGACTGGCTCGCCCAACGTCCGACGCCAGCATCACGTGGATTGGATTGGGCGTGACGATTGTCGCCACTACGAAGGGTTCGAACCGTGCCGCCAAGAGAACGAGATCTCCACACCATCGCGGCATCCAACGGGGTCGGTACGGACAAGGCCTTCGGCGCGGTGACGCCGCCGCTGCACCTGTCGACGACCTACCTCTTCCCGGGGTTCGGCGAAGAAGGTCCTTACGCTTACAGCCGGACGGCCAACCCCACTCGTCACCAGCTCGGCGACACGCTGGCGAAGCTCGAAGGCGGCGCCGGGGCAGTCGTCACGGCGAGCGGCATGGCAGCGGTGGATCTCGTGTTGTCCCGGCTCAGCGCGGGCCAGCGCCTGGTCGCTCCCCACGATTGCTATGGCGGCTCCTATCGCCTGATGCAGGCCCGCGCGGCTCAGCTGCGGTTCACTGTGGTCTTCGTGGACCAGAGCGATCTCGCCGCCACCCGCGCGGCGCTCACGGACTGCGCCCTGCTCTACATTGAAACGCCCAGCAATCCGCTGATGCGCGTGGTCGATATCGAGACTCTATCGAGCTTGGCGCATGCCGCCGGCGCCAAGGTCGCGGTCGACAACACCTTCCTGTCGCCGGCGCTGCAGCGTCCCCTCACCCTGGGGGCGGACTTCGTCATCCACTCGACGACCAAGTTCCTGAACGGCCATTCCGACATCGTCGGCGGCGCGGTCATTTGCAAATCTCCCGATGACGTCGCGGCCCTCGCCGATTGGGCCAACACCACGGGCGTCACCGGCGCGCCGTTCGATTCCTACATGACACTCCGCGGCATCCGCACCTTGTTCCCGCGCCTGGAGCGGCAGCAACATACCGCCGCAGTCATCGCCGAATTCCTGCAAGCTCACGCCGCGGTCAGCGCGGTCCACTACCCCGGTCTACTGGACCATCCCGGCCACGAGATCGCCCGGCGCCAACAGACCGGGTTTGGCGCCATGTTGAGCTTCGACCTGCGGGATGGCGTCCCGGCGGTCCGGGCGTTCGTCGAGGCGTTGCAGGTCTTCAGCCTTGCTGAGTCCCTCGGCGGCGTCGAAAGCCTCATCGCGCACCCCGCCACCATGACCCACGCCAGCATGGGCGCGCAGGCCCGCGCCGTGGCCGGTATCGGCGATGGGCTGATCCGGGTGTCCGTGGGACTGGAGAGCGAGCGCGACCTGCTGGACGATCTTTCGCAGGCGCTGTCAGCCATCACCGCATAGACGCAGTTGTCGGCGGGCGACTCTGTTCGACCGATGTCGGCCGCCGGAGTCCGGCGGCTCGGCCGCTGTCATTTTCCGGGGGGATCTCTACCCCGCGCGCCTCCGCGCTGCGTTTGCGCTGTCTGTGAATCGGCGCGAGAGATCGCGCCCCTATGTACTCAATTGAATCAACGTTTTATCGCGCCCATCTGCGTCGAAACCCCGCGCCGATTCACACAAAACGCCGAAGCAGTGCAGATTCCTGATCACCAACTTTGGGGGACGGGATGAAGCGTTTCGTCGAGGGTGAAGATCGGGCCTCAATAGGCGTCGTGGACCCCCAGCGCCTTGGGTGTGGCCGCCGTCGCGGTCCCCTTGGACCGCTTCAGAACCCAATCGATCAATGTGTTGGCCACCGCCGAATTGCCGGCGTCGCCCGGCCTGCCCTTGTCGGGCGTGGAGTCGTCGGCCCCGATGAAGTCGCTATGGTGGTAGATGGCGACGTTGATCTTCGGGTCGATGGGTGTCAGCGCCCTGGCCTGCGCCGTCTGATAGGTCCCGGTCTTGTTGATCTCGGTGTAGTCGGTGACGCCTGGGAAGGGGTTGTCGGGGCCGGCCTTGGCGCTCTGGCGAGCCACATAGACTGGGATGGCGGCGATCTTGGTCTTGTCGAGATCGACATTTACGCCATCGCGGTCGAGCTTCAGGACCTTGTAGCGGCCCATGAAGTTGGCGTCGTAGTCCCAGCGCTCCGAGGCGTACCAGTTGCCGGCCACCATGGATGACGCGTCGATGGTCTTGGCGCCGCTCTCCTTGAAGGTGACCGTGATGGGCTTGAGGTTCGTGCGCGCCGGCGCCCAGCCGGTGCTGGCCAGCCAGAGCTTCGCCTTGCCGGCGTCCATCGGCATGGCCGAATTGCCGCCGCCCTCGACCCAGCCATAGACCTTGTCGGGATCGACCATGGCGCCGGTGGGCGTGCAAGTGATGGTCGC
>JBBRAV010000095.1:0-4251 GCA_038206535.1 Caulobacterales bacterium | reverse complement strand
GGCGCCACGCTGTCTGCGGGTGTTTCTGCCAAGGCGCGGAGAAACAGCCGCCGCGTCCTTGCGCGCCGCGCCAAATCCCGGCACTTGTTGAGCGCGATGGCGTTGAGCCAAGCCGCGAAGGAACGCTTGGGGTCGAATCGGCCCAGAGCGCGCCAGGCGGCCACGAAGCTCTCTTGCGCGATGTCATAGGCGTCATCCGCGTTTCCGACATAGCGGCGCGCGAAGCCATATAGGGGGGCCTTGTGGCGTCGAACCAAAATTTCGAAGGCTTGCTTGTCTCCAAGCGCGGCCTTCCTCGCGAGAGCTTCGTCGGCCTCTCCGATCACGGCGCGTCGGGGGCCAGACTCTTGGTGACCGACTTGTCGAAACGGGCGGCTTGATCGGCGGTCAGCACCTGGCGCATCGCCATGATGTGGATGACGGTATCCTTCTGCAGTTCTCCCATTGCGGCGTGAAAACGGCCGATGGCGCGTTCCGCGTCGGGACCGTAGGCATGCTCCGTGGCGATGGCGCGGGCGAGGTCTCTGTTCGCCGCGCGCATTTCACCTTCGAGCCCTTGGCGGCGGTGAGCGAAATCGGCTTCGAGCCTGCCGATCTGGCGGTCCTGAGACGCGCTCAGATGGACATTCTGGTGCAGCATCTCGTCGAGTGCGGGCGCGGGGCGCGCTTGGGTGAGTCCATAACGCACGCCGAACCAGCCGCCGACCATGCCTGCGATCAGGGTCAAGATCACCAGCGCCGCAATCAAGCCGACATGGCGGTTCAACCCTCCACTCCGATCAGACGGGTCGATGGCGCCAGGGCCATGTGCGGGGAGAAGATTCCAGATTCCTCGGAGGCGCCCCGCGACCGCGCGATTATCGCCCCCCACGACAGGCTGATGAGCAAGGCGAGGACGAGCGCACCGCTCTGGACGGCGCCCAGCGTGAAAAGTCTTCGATCAGCAGCTTCCCGAGCGGCCACGCCGCGCCAAATCGCCGCCTCCAGCCCGGCGAGGGATCGGTCTGGCGCCGCGCCAAGCAGCCCTCGAATGTCGTCCTCTGTCATTGGTTCACTCATTGGTGCATCCGTCAGAGATTCCTACGCGCTGGCGTCCACGAGCCCTCTAACACCTCATAATAGCGGCCTAGGATGCAAAGCCGAACATTTGACGCCACCTCTCGCCGCTTGTCCCACTCCCCGGCCGACCGCGGTGGTCTCGGAGGGTTGGTCGGTGTCTTTGCAAATGGCGCCGGCACGTGAGTGCGGCCATGAAGGAGGCGTAATTCTGTCGCGTTGGGCGGGCTTGAACATTGGGCTGCCGAGCAGATCGCCCGAAACGTGCGAGGGCCACGGTCCTCGTGGCGCGTATGCATTCTGACAGCCCAAGGAGCATACGATGAAAACAATTCACCTCGCCCTCGTCTCAGCCCTCGCCCTCGTTGTGTCAGTGCCCGCCTGGGCTCAAGACAGGGGCAACATGACGGGGATGTCGATGTCTGGCGCCGACCAGGCGGTAAAGACCGGACAGGGGATCGGTGTCGTCAAGGCCATGGATCCGGCTGCCCACACCCTGACTCTCAAGCATGGGCCGATACCAGCAATCGGTTGGCCCGCCATGACCATGACCTTCAAGGTCGATGCGTCCGCGTCGATGTCCGGCCTCAAGGTCGGCCAACCGGTGGCTTTCGACGTCAAAGCAAAAGGGATGTCCGGCGAAATCACCGCTCTTCGCCCGCAATCTTGATAACACTTGCGTCAGCGATGAGGGATCGAGGTCTCGCAACGGGGGGGTGAACATTCGTTCGTTCATCCAGTCATTCCAAACGAATTGGCTTGCAGAGGCGCCAGCTCAAAGCCCGCCTCCTGAACCCCTGTCGGCGAATCCGTGTTCGAGAGTGTGGCCGTGCACATCGCCCTTGCGCGTTGCGAGTAACGACGAGATGGCGATCCAACCGCCAAACGCCACGAGGGCGATGCTGGTTATGGTATCGACCAAGTGGCTCCGCCCGCACCGTGATGGGCCATCTATATCCACCCGAAATTGCGAGGGCGACAGCCCCCAACCGGTCCAACCCCAGTGACAAGCGGGTTCGGATTGATACCCGCAAATGGATCGCCCACAAGGGGCTGCCGAGGAAGTACAGCGACAAGATCGACGTTAAGCACGGCGGCGGTCTTACGCTCGAGCAGTTGGTCCTAGCGACGCTCACCGTGCCGGGGGCGGACCTTCCGAAGGTCTAGATAGGTCGATATTCCCCCTGAGATTGAGGTCGGGAACGTGACCTGCGGCCACGCCGCGCGACCCGCGCAGAAAACGGAAACCGGCAACTGCCGTTGAGGCTGGAAAGCGGCCATCGGCTTGGTATCCAAGACCCGGACCGTCCAGCGACTTCAGTTCAATCGAAAATCGCACCGCCCATCGCCCCGGACCAGCGTCTTTGTGCGAACGAGCTTTTCGCCCGTCAGCTCCGCGAGCGCGTAGTCGAGGTTGCACCAAGTCGCCGTGCAGAGATCGACGGAGCCCTCCTGCGAAAGTAGTCCGCGATTGGGGACCTGACGACGTCGAATGCGGTTCCGCCGACAGCCTCGACGGCTTCGACGAGGTATCCGGGCGCGTTGAATGGAAAGCGCAACGACACGTTATGCTGTTGGTCGCCTGGCTTGATGACCGCGAAGGCAAGAGACGTCGCCTTGCCAAGCGTCAGACGAGTGAGCGCCAGAGCGACGGCCGACCAAAGGCGGTAGACCTTCCAGGCCGCATCGCCGACGAGTTCGATGGCGTATGCCCTGTCGGTATCGACAGACAGAAGAGCGTCGAAGAAGGCCATCGTGAAGCACGCCAGCCGAACGTTCATCTGGCTGCCCGCTGTTGGTTCCGGGGGCAACCGCTCCGCGCGTCTTGCGTAACTTGCCCAGGCGTTCTCCAATAGAGCATCGACGTCCCTGCGGGTGAAGCGACCCCGCTCTGGCGAATGTGGCGCGCGATTCCGGCCAACGATGCTGGTCCGCGCGGCGCGTCCGGCCAGAGGTCGATATATGAGCTTTATGTAGTCCATCTTGCACCGCTTTGTCGCCCGATCTGCTACGGAGTCGGGAATTGACGCCCACTCGACGCCTGGGTACACCACACCTTAGCAGGCGGGTCGGGGCGTCTGCTCCTTTGCTTCGGCATTCGTTTCGAGCAAACGTCGCGTCGGATTCCTTTGATGATTCGGGCGATGCCCCCGCTCCAGTATCCTCAAGACTCCTCTGGCCTGGATTCCAAAGCGATGAAAACTATTCAATTCCGGCCGCCACGCCACTACCCGCCGAACGCGGGAGGATGAGGCGACCGACAGCGCGTGCGAAACCGTCTTCGCTATTGGAGAGCGTGACTGCGTCTGCGTGGGCAGTTACCTCCTCCGGCGCTTGGCCCATGGCGATCGAGAAGCCGCCCTTGGCGAACATCGCCACGTCGTTGAATGCGTCTCCGATCACTGCGGTTCGGCGAAGTTCCACGCCGATGCGCTCGCACAGAGCGCTTACGGCATGTCCTTTGTTAGCCTTTGGGTGGGTAACGTCGAGATAGTAGGGCTGCGAGCGCATGATCGCGGCCGAAGCTGATCGAGGTGAATACGAACGCCGGCGGGGGCTTCCTCAACGCCATCCTGACGAGGGCTCAACGCGCCTGTTGCGCGCAAGCCGAGGCGCCGTTCGAGGCCAGCCCGGCGGCGACTTTCGGCGCCAAGGTCGCCAGCATGTTCATCGACGAGTGGCGAGCCCAGCGGGGGAGGGGACAGCCGGGGTTGATCGCCATCATCGATGATGCCCCCGAGGAGCAGCATCTCTACCCTGAGTTCCAGCTGGCCAAGGCATTGCTCGAGGCTCACGGCCTCGAAGCGGTGATCGTCGATGCCGGTGCTGTCAACTTCGACGAGAGCGTGTTGACCGTTGGTGGTAGACCCATCGATCTCGTGTACAATCGCCTGGTCGACTTCGCTTTCGACGAACAGCGTCACGCCGCGCTGAGGGCGGCCTATATCGCCGACGCCGTCGTCGTAACGCCCAACCCATATCTTCACGCCATCTTCGCCGACAAACGCAATCTCGCCCTCTTGTCCGACCTCGAGGGTCTGAAGAAATGGGGTCTGCCGCCGAGCGACATTGTCGCGCTTGCTGGCGGCATTCCCCGAACTGTCGTTTTGTCCACCGGCAACGCCGACGCGCTCTGGCGCGACCGCCGCCATCTGTTCTTCAAGCCGGCGCGCGGCTACGGAAGCAAGGCGGCCT
>JBBRAV010000094.1:0-4746 GCA_038206535.1 Caulobacterales bacterium | reverse complement strand
AAGGATCTTTGCGACATGCCGGATAGGGTTCGTCAAACCTTCGGCTTTGCGCTCGGTTTGGCGCAAAACAACCTCCCCTACGAGGACGCAAAGACCCTCTCGGGCTTCAAGCCTACGCTCGTGGAGATCTTGGAGGACGATGACGGCGACACCTATCGCGCCGTCTATACGGCGCACTTCGCGGATGTCGTCTACGTCCTGCACTGTTTCAAGAAGAAATCGACCAAGGGGCGGTCACTGCCGAGTCGCGACAAGGAAACCATCGAAGCGCGTCTCGCTGAGGTGAAGAGGATTGAAGCGGATAAGGCGAAGGCCAAAAAGCGAGGATCATCATGAGCGGACATGTCACCCCAGCGGACCGGAGCGTTCTTGACGAGCTCGGCCTTGATCAAGGGTTTATCGTCAAGGCGAAGCTCGCGCAGCGCATCGCCCGTTCGATTGCCGAGATGGGGCTGAGCCAGCGTGAAGCGGCCGCCCTCTTGCCGATCGCGCAACCTAAGCTGTCTTTGATCAGTCGGGGCAAGCTGGACGACATTAGCCAGGCCAAACTCGAAGAGTGCCTCCGGGCGCTCGGCCACGACATCGAGATTTCGATCGGTCGTCGTCATGAAGGGACTGGGGAGGTTAGAGTTCGCGAATTCGCCTAACGCCTGCCAATTAACATTATCGGAAATAATATAGTTAATACAATAGGTTAACTGTCAGATATTCAAAATAGCTGCGACGGACCACACTAGGCGCCGCGATCCCGTGACCAATCCCTGTTCAAGCCGCCTTGGCCACATGGACTTCGACGCGAAGGCCGGCCGCAGCCAGCATGTTCACGAGCGTGTCCAAGGCGAACAGGTTGATCTTGCCGCGAAGCAGGTCTGAGACCCTGGGTTGGGTTACGCCAAGCCGTCGCGCCGCTTCCACCTGGGTCCAGCCTTGGCTCCGGATATGCGCATTGAGCGCCTGCATCAGCGACGAGCGAAGTTTCATGTTCTCAGCTTCGGCTGGGGTGTCTTCGATCGCGTCCCACACGCTGGCGAAAGTCTCGTCGCTCATTGAGCCAACTCCTTTACCAAGTCCCGGTATCTTTTCTCGGCGAGATCCAGATCGGCTTTAGTTGTCGCCTGCGTCTTCTTTTGGAAACAGTGCAGGACATAGATAGCTTCACCGAGTTTCGCTACATATAGAACTCGAAACGCGCCGCTCGTGTCCCGAATCCGTATCTCCCGTACGCCCTGCCCGACGGTGTTCATAGGTTTCCAATCGCTCGGATCGTCACCCCTCTGTACTTTATCAAGCTCGTAACCGGCCTCCCGGCGCGCATCGATCGGGAAGGCTCGTAGATCGGCCAAGGCGCTCCCGCGAAACTTCAGGGGTTTGGCAAGATCGCTCATTAGTTTGATAATATATAAGATTTTGCATAGTGGGGCAAGCCTTTCTCCTTCCAGCGGCGGCCTAAGACAGCGCGTCGAACAATCCTGACTGGTCTGCTAAGGCGTAGCCGATCGCGGAATAGCCGGCGGCGCGTTTGGTCGCCATACGCGCGAGCACTGGCACCTCGCGGTCGACATAGTCGTAGATGATAACCTCCCGCTTCGGATCATGAAGCCGGTGGAGCCGGCCGGCGTATTGCGCCAGGGTTCCTCGCCAGGCGATCGGCATGGTGAGGAAAAGCGTGTCCAATCGCTGGTCGTCAAAGCCCTCCCCCAGATAGCGGCCGGTCGCCACGATCACCCGCTCGTCTTGCTCGGATATTGACGCTAGGCGATCCATCGCCTCGCGTCGCTTCCGCTCACTTTGCCCGCCGCGTAGAACGACTACGTTCTTGGCGAAGCGCGATAACCTGTCGGCCATGGCCTCAAGATGATCCGTCCGTTCGGTGATGACGACCGGTGAGCGCCCGGCCTCAAGCGCGGCCAGCACGTCGTTGAAGATCAGGGCGTTGCGATCCTCGTCGGCGGCGAGTGCGCGATAGATGTCTTGGATCGGAACCGTCGTCGCGTTCGCCTCGGCATCAGGCAGGCGAAACGCCGTGTGCCGAATGCGAACATGATGATCGAACGGACGTTTCGCGGCCTCGGCCCGCGCATCGACCCGTTTGCGGACCGGCCCACACTGCATGAATATGATCGGGTGGTGGCCATCCTTTCGCGTCACCGTCGCTGAAAGACCGAGGACATAACGGGCCTTCGTGCGCCGCGCGACGAGCTCGAAACTCACGGCGGATAGGTGATGGCATTCATCGACGATCAGATGCCCGTAGTCGCCGACGATATCGTCGACCTCGCCTTTTCTGACCAGGCTCTGGATGAGGGCGATGTCGATCAGGCCTGACGGCTTGCGCTTGCCGCCGCCGATTTTCCCGATCGTTCCCGGCGCCGTGCCCAGAAATGCGCTGAGACGTTCGACCCATTGATCCATGAGTTGGCGGCGATGGACCAGCACCAGCACGTTGACGCCGCGCTCGGCGATCATCCGGGCCGCGACCACGGTTTTTCCGAAAGCCGTGGTCGCGGCGAGAACGCCGATGTCGTGCGGGAGCAACGCTGCGACAGCATCCCCTTGCCCTGGCCGTAAGACTCCGTTGAACGAAACGTTGATCGGCGATCCCTGGAAACGCCGGTCCTCGATCTTGAGAGTGATCCCCAGCGACGAGATCAAATCCGCCACGACGTCCAGGCAGCCCCTCGGCAAGCCGATGTGGCTCGGCGTCAGCTCAGCGCAGGACACGATCCGCGGCTTGTCGTGGGTCGCAAGCCGCATCGCCTGGGCGGCGTAGAACTCCGGGTTCTGGAACGCGGCCAACCGCATCAGGCGGGCCACCAATCCAGGCGGCAACGCGCCTCGGGGAATGTAGAGTTGGTCCGCCATGACCACGGTCAGACTGGTGGACAGCTCGCCAGAAATTGCAGCCGGAGGCCGCCGCCTCGATGGAGGGGCAAGCCACGGCTCCTCATCATCGTCATCGACGGGGATCCTGACGCCGAGAATTCGGCCGGCGGCGCTCGCGGCATCGACCAGCGCCTCTACGGTTTCGCGCTTGAGGCGACGGACGCTGGCCAAGAAAGTCCATTGATCGCCGTGTGGCGCCAGGTTTTCGTCGAGGAACACGCTGTTGCCCGCCTGGCGCGCCAATCCTTGCAAGGGCAGAGCAATGAGATTGCCGAAGCCGCCGGCTGGGACGGTGTCCTGGCTCGGAAACAGTCGATCGTAGGACGCAAACCCAATATCAGGCGTTCGGTCCAACGTCTCGGTGATCAAGGCCGATCCCAAGCGCCGCGCGAGCGAGGCCGAGACCGGCTCGCCGAAGAAAATCCAGGCGTGGGCGCCGTTTCCGGATCGAGATCGTTCGATCGCGACGGGGACGTCCCCGGCCCGGCAGGTTTGGGCGAAGGCGCTGACGTCGCGTCGCCACTCCGCCTCATCGAAGTCAGCCGCCAAGAACCAACAGGTGTCGTCCGGTAGGATCGGGTAGACACCCGCGACGAATGCTCCGCCACTGGGGCCACGTCCCCTCAAGTGGCTTGCGATCATCGGATCGGTGACCGGCATGAACGCTTGGTTGGGGCACGTCGAACATTTGACCTGAGGTTTTCCGCAAAGGCCGCGCTTCCATTCATTGCCGCAGGCTGGTGCGTAGCCGCTCTTGCCCGTCTTCGAATTTTCCCAACGCTGCGGGAAAACGTCGGTGCGTCCCTGGAACAGGCTGCGGAAAAGCTCGACCTTGGCCCGGTTGTCGAAGGTATGATCCTGCGCCCGAAGCGTCGTAAGTTGCGGGCTCGCCGCCTCCCGAAAACCGGCCGCGGCAATCTCGGCGATTTCGCCCTCGATCGTCACCCGCTCCTGTTCCAATTGCAGAAGACGTTCGCGGAGACGCTGTAGTCGATCCTCTTGATCGTTCATGCGGATTAGCTCTCTGCGGCCGGGATCCGCCCGATCGTGGCCTTGCTCACCCCCAGGACGTGCGCCAGATGGCGGACACTTTCGCCCTTGGCGCGTTCGGTGGCGACGAACTGCCGCTGGTCGACCGAAAGCTTGGGCCGCCGGCCGAGCTGCACGCCGCGAGCTTTGGCCCGGGCCCGGCCTTCGCCGTTACGCGCCCGGATCAGCTCGCGCTCAAATTCCGCCAGGCCGCCCAGCACCGTTAGCATCAGGCGGCCATGCGGCGTCGTCGTGTCGGCCCATACGTCCCGTAGTGATCGGCGAAGCGGCCCTCGGTCTCTTCAGAGCCGAGGTCGTGGCTTTCAAACTGTGTGTAGGGCGCGGCGCCCTGTTCGCAGATGCAACCTGTCATGTGCGGCGGCGGCTTAGTGGGCATGTTCGTGCCGATGATGCAGGTCGGGATAATGCGGGTGTTTGTGCCGCATCGGCGCGTGGTGATGGCGGTGGGTGTGCGGCTCGCCAGCCGGGTCATTCTCCTTATGGACGTGTTGATGGTGCTCATCGTGAACATGACGGTGCTCATGCTCCATCGCCGCGTGGCCATGTTCATGTTCATGGCGTTCGGACAGGTGGAGATAGATGCCAATGGACATCAGGACCGCCGCGCCGATCAGCTGAGCGGTCAGGGGCTCACGGAAGAGGAAAAGCGCTAGGGCTGCGCCCAGGAAAGGCGCGGTCGAGAAGTAGGCGCCGGTCCGCGCAGTCCCCAGGTGGCGCAGCGCCAGCACGAAAAGCACCAAGCTCACCCCGTAGCCGAAGAAGCCGACAATCGCCGCGCCGGCCACATGGGCCAGGTCCGGGAGATGCGCGCCC
>JBBRAV010000093.1:0-4914 GCA_038206535.1 Caulobacterales bacterium | reverse complement strand
ATTGAGCGTCGGCGACCGCACCAAAAAGTCTGTGCGCATCGCCCTGGCTCGGAAACTCCTCGTCAGACTCAACGCAAAGGCGAAAGAAATCCGTCTCGCGATGGCAATTACAACTTGACCCGCCAGACAGTCGCTCATCCGGCCTTCGGCCACCTTCTCCCGCAAGGGGAGAAGGGGCACTACTTCACACCTCCTGATTATACGCCCCGACTTCCGGGTGGGCGCCCAGGCGGGGTTTGACTTCTTCCCTGAACAGGGCGCGCATGTCGTCGGCCGAGCGCATGCTCTCGACCACCACCACCAGCTCGGGCTTGTTGGACGAGGCGCGCACCAGCACCCATGAACCGTCTTCGAGCGCGACGCGCACGCCGTTGACGGTGATCACCTCCTTGATCGCCCGGCCGAGGATCTTGCCGCCGGCTGTGGCGAGGTCCTCGTATTCCTTCACAACCGCCTCGACCACGCCGTACTTCGTCTCGTCGGCGCAGTGCGGGCTCATGGTCAAGGAGGTGTAGGCGACCGGCAGCGACAGACGCAGTTCGCTCAGTTTCTTGCCGGGATTGCGGTCGAGCATGGCGAGAACCGCCGCCGCCGCCGTCAGGCCGCAGTCGTAGCCATAACCCAGCGGCTTGCTGAAGAAGAAGTGGCCCGACTTCTCGAACCCGGCCAGGGCGCCGATCTCGGCGGTCTTGCGATTGATGTAGCTGTGGCAGGTCTTCCAGTAGAGTGTGGTCGCGCCGTTGGCGGCCAGCACCTCATCGGTCGCGTAGAGGCCGGTGGACTTCACGTCGACGACGAACTTCGCGCCGGGGTGCAGAGGCGCGAGGTCGCGGGCGAGCATCAGGCCGATCTTGTCGGCGAAGATCTCCTCGCCCTGGTCGTCGACGACGCCGCAGCGGTCGCCGTCGCCGTCGAAGCCGAGCGCCAGGTCGGCGCCGTGGGCGCGCACCGCCTCGCCCATCGACACCAGCATTTCATGGTCTTCGGGATTGGGGTTGTAGCGCGGGAAGGTCCAGTCGAGCTCGCAGTCCATCTCGATGACTTCGGCGCCCATGCGGCGCAGGGCGTCGGGCGCGAAGGCCCCGGCGGTGCCGTTGCCGCACGCGCACACCACCTTGATCGGGCGCTTGAGGATGCAGCGCGCGGCGACGTCGGCGATGTAGCGCTCGCCGACGCCCTCGACCTGGGTCAGGGTCCCGCCGGCGCGCTCCTGCCAGGCGCCGCCGAGCACGATCTCCTTTAGGCGGCCCATCTCTTCGGGGCCGAAGGTCAGCGGCGGTCCCGCGCCCATCTTCACTCCGGTCCAGCCGTTCTCGTTGTGGCTGGCGGTGACCATGGCGACGCAGGGCGCGTCGAGATCGAACTGGGCGAAATAGGCGATCGGCGACAGCGCCAGGCCGATGTCCAGCACCTCGCACCCGGCCTGGGTGAGGCCCAGCATCAGGGCCTGCTTGACGCTGAGCGAATAGGAGCGGAAGTCGTGGCCGACGACGACGCGGCGCTCGCCGCGCTCGTGCAGGAAGGTCCCCAGTCCCAGGCCGAGGGACTGCAGGCCCAGCAGGCTGATCTCCGATCCCAGCAGCCATCGCGCGTCGTACTCGCGAAAGCCGGTCGCCTTGACCAGCGGCGTGGTCTCATAGGCGATCGTGTTGGGCAGGAGATCGGCGCGGGGGGCGGGGAGCATGAAGCCTCTCTAGCGGGGTGCGATGAGATGTTGCGGTGGTGCGGAGATAGGCGCGAGCGGGTGGCCGAAGGGGGCCGGCGATTGGGCCCCCAGCCCCTGGGGCCACACCAGCGACAGGCCGATCATGGCCACGAAGGCCAGGGCGAGTAGAGGCAGGACGAGGCGGTCGGGCATCGCGCGTGCCTATAGCCCGGTCCGGCGCGCGGCGCCATGCGCCGGGGTGCTTGACCGGTGCGGCGCTTGGTCCTAGCCCGGCATGACTTGCGCCGCGAAAGAAGCCCATGCCCACTCTCGTTCTGCTCCGCCATGGCCAGAGCCGCTGGAACCTGGAGAACCGCTTCACCGGTTGGGTGGACGTGGACCTGACGGCGCAGGGCGAGACGGAGGCGGCAAGGGCCGGCGCGATGCTCAAGGCCGAGGGGATCGCGTTCGACCGCGCCTTTGTCTCGGTGCTGACCCGGGCGATCCGCACGGCGGACATCGCGCTGGCGGCCGCCGATCAGTTGTGGATCCCGATGGTCAAGGACTGGCGCCTGAACGAGCGCCATTACGGCGGGCTGACAGGACTCGACAAGGCCGAGACAGCGGAAAAACATGGCGAGGCGCAGGTGCTGATCTGGCGGCGCAGCTACGACATCGCGCCGCCGCCCCTGGCGTCGGGCGGCGCGTTCGACTTCAGCCAGGATCGCCGCTACGCCGGGATCACCATCCCGACGACCGAGAGCCTGAAGACGACGCTCGAACGGGTGCTGCCCTATTGGAACAGCGACATCGCGCCTTGCCTGACGACAGGCGAAACCCTTGTGATCGCGGCGCACGGCAACTCTCTGCGCGCGATCGTCAAGCATCTGTTCGCCGTCGCCGACGACGCCATCGTCGGCGTTGAGATGCCGACGGGAAATCCCCTGCTGATCGAACTGTCGGACGATCTGACGCCACGCGCGGCGCGCTATCTCGATACGGCCCGCGCCGCCACCCTGCCCGCCCTGCCGTGAACGTCGACGAAGCCCACATGCGCCGGGCGATCGAACTGGCGCGGCGCAAGCTTGGACATACTGGAAGCAATCCGGCCGTCGGATGCGTGATCGTGCGGGGCGAGACGGTCGTCGGGGAGGCGGCTACGGCGGAGGGGGGGCGACCCCATGCGGAAGAGCAGGCGGTCGAGATGGCTGGGCCATCCGGCGCCGGCGCGACGGCCTACGTCAGCCTGGAACCGTGTGGCGAGCGGACATCCGGCGCGGTGTCTTGCGCGGAACGGCTGATCGCGGCCGGAATCGCCCGTGTCGTGTACGCCGTGGGCAATCCGGACGAACGTTCGGCCGGAAAAGGACCGGAGCGGCTGCGGGGGGCCGGGGTTGCGGTGGTGGCGGGCCTGTTGGCGCACGAAGCCGAAGACGTCTACGCGGGGTTTTTGCGCCCATACGAAAACGGGGGCGCGTAGACCGCTCGGCATTCACACTTCGCGCCGACAGCCCAAACGGGAGAGGTGTTCGGTGGGGCCATCGTCCAGAGGCTTTGATTCGACATAGAAAAGGGCGGCGCGTAGGCCGCGCCGCCCTTCGTTGTCCGAACAAGATAGAAGGTTTACGCGGCCTTGGCGGCCCCTTCGATCAGGGTGTCGTTGGTGGCCTTGTCGATCTTGGCGCCGGTGATTTCGATCCGGCGGGGCTTCAGCGCTTCGGGAAGTTCGCGCTTCAGGCTGATCGACAGCAGGCCGTCGGCGAGGTCGGCGTCGGTGACGATCACATAGTCGGCCAGCTGGAAGCGGCGTTCAAAGTTCCGCTCGGCGAGGCCGCGGTGCAGGTAGCGGCGGGTCTCGTCGCCATCGGACTTGCGGCCCTGGACGGTCAGGAGGTTTTCCTTGACCTCGATATTGAGGTCGCCGGACTTGAAGCCGGCCACGGCGATGTCGATGCGGTAGGCATTCTCGGCGGTCCGCTCGATGTTGTAGGGCGGGTAGCCGGTCGCGGTCTCGGTGTTGGCCGCGTCGAGCATGTCGGCCAGGCGGTCGAAGCCGACGACGGAGCGGTACAGGGGGGAGAAGTCGATGGTGCGCATGTCAGCGTTCCTTCTTTCAAAGCAAGGTTGCGTTAGATGAGCGAGCCGGCCGCGAGCCGATCTGGCCTCGCGTATGACCCGGAAGGCCCAGGTGTCCGGCGCCTTCGAGACCAGAGATAAGTAGCGGTTTTCGGCTGTCAAGGCGCCCGGATCGCTCCTGCCCCGACCAGTCTGAACAATGTTTACTTGCGTCCGCGCCGGGCCCTTGTTAGGGCGATCAGACCTTAAATAGAACGCCAGGGAGTGGAACGTTCATGGCTACGCTTGAAGAAATCACCGACCGTATGAAAACCGCCGTGGGGACGGATTCAGGCCTCGGAAAAACGCTGAAATTCAACCTCAAGGGTGACGGCTTCATCTTCATCGACGGTGGATCGGTGAGCAACGAGGACAAGCCCGCCGACCTGACCATCACCATATCCAAAGCCGATCTCGAAGCGATGGGCGCGGGCAAGCTCGACGGCATGACCGCCGTGATGACCGGCAAGATGCAGTTGTCGGACATGGGTCTGGCCATGGGGCTGCAAAGCAAGATGACGACGCTGTTCTCAAAAATGGCCTAGGGCTCGGCTTGGCCGAGCCGGCGACTCTCTACGCCACCACCGCCGCGCCGATCCCGGCCGGCGCGGCGGCCGAGTGGTTTTCCGGCGTGGGCGGCGTTCGTCTGCGCGCGGCCCTCTTCCGTGCCCCAGGCGCGCCGCGCGGTACGGTGGTCGTCAGTCCCGGCCGCACCGAACCGATCGAGAAATACTACGAGACGGTCGAGACGCTGAGGGCGCGGGGGTTCGCCGTCCTCGTGCACGACTGGCGCGGCCAAGGCCTGTCGCACAGGCTTTTGGCGGACCGGCGGCTCGGGCACGCGCTCGGGTGGAAAGACTTCCTTGGCGATTATGCAGCGCTGCTAGCGGCGTTCGAGGCGCAGGCGCCCAGGCCCTGGATCGCGCTGGGCCATTCCATGGGCGGTTGCCTGACCCTGCTGGCTCTCGCCGGCGGCCAGGAAGGGTTTTCGGCCGCCATCCTGTCCGCGCCGATGCTGGGCGTCGCCACCGGCAAGGTCCCGGTCGGCGTCGCCAGGACGCTGGCCGCGCTGTTGACGACCGCCGGCCGGGGCGCGTCGCCGGTCTTTCGATCGCCCGCCGGCCAGTCCTTCGAAGGCAATATCCTGACCCATG
>JBBRAV010000092.1:0-5028 GCA_038206535.1 Caulobacterales bacterium | reverse complement strand
TCGAAAACGCCTTCTGCCGCATCAAAGACTTCCGCCGCGTCGCCACCCGATACGACAAGCTCGCCGCCAACTTCCTATCCGCCGTCGCCCTCGCCTCGCTCCTCACTTACTGGCTGTGAATGAGTCTGGAGCCTAGGATCGCCAGCGCCTCGCCTGACAGCGGGACGGTGTGGGGCCGTCCGGCCTTGATGCGCTCGCCTGGCACGGTCCAAAGAGCCTTGGCTAGGTCGATCTCCGCCCATGTTGCGCCCCTCGCCTCGCCAGATCGGGCCGCCGTGAGGATCGCGAACCGAAGGCAGGCCGCCGATGCCGATTGCCGCGCCTTCAAGGCTGCATAGATGGCCGGAACAGCTTCCCATGGGGCGCTGGCATGGTGAAGGCGCTTATTGCCGCTCCCCGGCCGCTTGGGCGGCCCCAGCGTCGATTTCAGCTTGCCGAGCGCGGCGGGGTTCACACGGTCGATCCCCGCTTGATCGAAGGCGTAGGTGAAAACGTTTTCCATACGCTGGCGAACACGGGTTCCGGTTTCGCCTTTCGTTGCATAAAGCGGTTTCAGAATGTCCCTAATTTCAGCAACGGTTATGGCGCTAGCTGGCTTATTTCCAATGAGCGGGAACGAATAGAATTTGAGAGACGAAAGCCATTGCTTTGATGTTTTGCCTCCATCGCGCCAACGGGGGGCTTCTTGTTTGACAAATTCTTCGGCACATTCCTGAAACGTCTTTTCGGTTTCAATTTTTGGCGGTTTCAAAATGTGTTTCGGCTCACTGCCATCGGCTACGGCTTGGCGCAGTTCAGCGGCGATCTTGCGGGCTTCGGGAAGGGTTCGGTTGGCCAATCTCCCTACTGACAATTCCGTCACTTTTTGCTCGCGCTTGAAGCGAAACACCCAACGCCTGGAATCGCCTCGCACGTCCAGAAAGAGATTGCCGCCATCCCTGTGCAATCCGTTCGGTAAGTCCTTCAGCTTCCCGCTTACTAGCAGATTTATCGCCATTGGCTTTCCTTACCTATCCCGAAACCTGCCCCAGCGTGGCAGGTCGTGGCGGTTCACACAAGCCCGCTAGCGTTTGAAGGCGTGGAAAAATAGCCCAAGAGAATCAACGGGAAGCGGAGGGAGACGGGCCAGCGCGAACGGCGGCGAACCAAGGCGGAAAACCAACTTTTGGCGGTCTCCGTCACCGCCACTGCCCTTTGTTTTATAAGACATTTTATGCCAGACCGGCGATTTACCCTCGTTACTACCCACGATTGACGTCCGGATCATGACGAGCAGCCGGGACGCTCAACGAGGTCAATCCAACGGCTGATGGCCGTGTTGCGCGGAGGTTTCGCCGACGAGCGGACATTCCGAATGACCGGGTGGGGTGGAAACCGGTCTTTGCTAGGCGATCATTGCGTGTGGTTTGACGAGCATAGGCGCACGCTCAGACCAGGCCGCGCTGGCGTGGATCGCCCCGCCGCCCAGGCGTCCCAGCCCGGCCATCGCGGCGATGAACTGGTGCGCTGGGGCCTGGGTGATAGGCGGGGCAGTGGCTGTGGCAGTCTTGGGATCGACCACGATGGTCCCGCCGTGTCCGTCGCTGGTGGCGACGAAGGTCGAGCCCATATAGTCGCCCTTCAGCTTGATCTTGGCGGTATGGACGCCATCGGTGACGGTGAGTGTCCCCGATTTCGTCGTGCCGCTGAACGTCGCCTCGGTCGAACTGACGAAGCCGATGTCGACAAGGTCGAGCGAGGTTCCGCCACTCTCAGAAAACCCGCTGATGGTGCCGGTGTATCCGCGCGACCGGCCCAGTTCGAGAATGCCGGTCTTGCCGGTGAAGGTGACTTTTTCGGTGAACGCCGAGGCGAAGTCGAGGGTCGCGCCGCTTACCGTGGCCGTCCCAGCGCCGGTGACCGCGCCCATCACCGTGAGGTTGCCGTGAGCGGCGGCGAGCGTGCCGGTGTTGTCGATCGCTCCCTTGATGGTGAGCAATCCGCTGGTCGCCTCGATCAGGCCGGCGCTCACCACCGTAGTCTTGCTCCCGCCGAGAGTGAGGGAACCCGCGTCTATCACCGACTGGCCGGCCGCGATGGTCACCGGCCCCGACGAGGCGAAGGACGCCGCCGCGCCGATCTCCACCGTGCCGAAGTTGGAGAAGGTGGTCGCCGCCATGCTACCTGAAACCGTCACGTTCCCGCCAACCAGCAGACCGGTGAGCGTGCCCACCCCCGTGGCTAGATCGAGCGTCCCACCGCCGCCCAGCACCGCGCCCGTGAACACGCAGCCGGCCTCGACCACGAGAGTGTCGCCGGCGGAGACAAATTCGACCGCCGGGCCGCCGGTCCCGACAATGGCGCCGAAATTGGTTACGGTGGCGCCCCCACCTTTGACATAGACGCCGGCGTGATTCCCACTGATGGTCGCCGTGGTGTCGGCCGCCGAGCCGTTGGTCACGGTCCCGCCGAGGAACAAAACGACGCCGCCGGGGCCGCCCGAGATCGTCCCGTAGTTGGCGATCGTAGCGGGGGCGTATTCGTCAGTTATGCCGCCCACAATCCGCGCCACGGTGTCGGCGGTCGAGCCGTTGGTCGCGCTCCCCGCTCCGTTGAGTTGTATGCCAGTAGCAAGGGCGTTCGAGCGCGTGATCGTTCCGAAGTTGGTGACCGTGGCGGGCCCGGCATAGACGAAGACACCGATGTCCTTTCCCCCGATCGTCGCCGCCGTGTCCGTGGCCGAGCCGTTGGTGACGGTTCCCCCGGCGTCGAGCAGCACGCCGATGCCGAGGCCCGTGGCGCCGCCGAGACCTGAGATCGTCCCGAAGTTGGCGATCGTCGCGGCGCCGCCCGCGATGTCGACGCCGTCGTGGGCCGCGATCGACGCCCCGGTGTCGGCGGCGCTGCCATTGGTCACCGAGCCGCCGGCCTGCAGGTCAACGCCGCTCACCGTGCCGCCCTGAATCATCCCGAAGTTTTTGACCGTGGCCGGTCCGCCAACGACGATGAGGCTAGCGTAGGCGCCCTTGATGGTCGCCAGGGTGTCGGCGGCGCTGCCGTTGGTCACGGAGCCGCCTGCGAGTAAGCCGATGCCTACGCCATTGGGACTGGTGCTCGAGATCGTCCCAAAGTTGGCGATCGTCGCCGCGCCGCCTTCTGCTTGCACGCCTTGGTCGTAGCCCGTGATCGTCGCGCCGGTGGCGGCGGTCGAGCCATTGGTCACCGCGCCGCCGTTCTTCAGGTAGACGCCATGGGCGTAATGGCCGCTGGTGCTGATCTGGCCGTAGTTGGTGATTGAGGCGGTGAAAGACAAAAAGACGCCCTGGCCAAACACCTTGGCCGATGATGCGACGACCAGGCCGCTGTAGGCGGGGCTGAGCGAATAGCCGCTTGAATAGGTGCCGGTAATGGTCCTGACGGTCATCGGCGTGCTCCCCTTCCCGCGTAGCGTAGACTGACCACTAAGGTTCGCATCGCATCTCCCCCTTCGGTCACATGCTTGAGTCCGGACCGTCGCTGACAGCTGGAATGGCCGCAAGTTAACGGATTAGCTGGGGTCTGCAATGGGTCGAACATTGCCGCCGCCACCATGCCCGATAGCAGACCCCCAAGGGGCAACGCAAAAGGGTTAGGCGGCCGCGCTTGAAGCGGAGTAGGCGGCCGATCAGAAGAATATCAAACAAATACAGGGTCTTAGTTGACATCGGCGCGGGCCATGGTATGATGGAACATATCATGAACCTGAAGCTGGCCCATGCCAAACCGAAATGCGAGGCCGCCGCGCATCGCCGCCGTGCATGTTTGGGGCGGGCCGGCGCAACGCCCTGATCAAAACGATGGCCGGGGGCGGCTGCTGAACTGGATCGTCGAGAAAGTCTCATTCGAGGCCGGTTGGGGCCGATTAGACGCCCTGTTGCTGCCCGCTGGCTTCTTTCGGCTCGAACTGGCGCTGGGGCCGCTGGACAACCTGGCGCGAGCGCGGGCCATCGAAGGGTCCGAGATCGCCTTCGAATGCCGCAAGGCCGCCGAGCGGCTGGCGCGGAGTTGCGGCGCATTGTTGATCATCGGCATCGACACGCGGCGCGCCGCCAAGGGGTTCTTGGGCGATCAGTTCATGGCCGCTTGGTTGGGGGACGCCATCGTTGGGTCGGCCCGCAAGATGTTCCCGTCGGCGCGGGATACGGCGCCGGGCAAGAAGCACCCCTACCTGCTCTTCGCCGCCGACGCCGACGACATCGCGCGCATCGTCGATCTGCCGAGCGGCGGGCGGGCCCTGCTGCTGGTCTGCTACGACGCATTTCTGTTCAGCGAGATCGCGCGGGGCCCAACCTCCCGGCGCGCCTCGATGCTTTGGGTCGCCGACGGCCCGGAGGGCGGCCGGCGAACCGTCGCGGCGGAACGTGATGGCATGGTCGAGAGGTTCGAGGCCCTGGTTGGGCGTGAGAAACCCACTGTGGCGCTGATCGCTGTTCACGGTTTCGAACAGCCCGGCCGTGACACCCGCTGGCAGAGGCATGGCATCGCCAGCGCCAGCGCCGCTCTCGGCGGTGGTCTGGCAGTCGGCGCGGCCCACTATCAAGAGTGGTTGCCAGATGCCGATGATCTCAAGCAATCGACCCTGGCCAGCGCGGGGGTGGGCTCAGGGCATCTGCTGCAGGGCCTTCACCGCACGTCGCGCAAGCTGACGGCCAAGGACGCCCTTTACGTCGAAGTTCCGGGCTCGCCCGGCCTCTGCGCCGTGGTGCGCCTGTTTCAAGGCGTGGCCGTCCGCGGCGAGTGAACTTCATCGTCTCAACAGGAGGACCCACGCCATGGCTGGACGCCAGGCCAAGACCGTCACGCCCCATGCCATCAGGCGCATGCTCGCCTATGCCGCCCGATCATCCAGCCCAGAGCGTGACCGGGTGATTGTGCTGCTATCGGTGAAGGCCGGCCTTCGCGCCGCCGAGATCGCCCAGCTGACCTGGCCCATGGTGCTCGATGCTCGCGGCCGGGTGTCTGACCGCATCGAATTGGCCGATCGTGCGGCCAAGAAGGGCTCCGGGCGGC
>JBBRAV010000091.1:0-5055 GCA_038206535.1 Caulobacterales bacterium | reverse complement strand
GTGATCGACGAAAAAAATCAAAGATTGCGCCGCATTGCCGTGGCCGAGCTCGGCCACGGCAATGCGGCGCAGGCCAACGAACCGGCAAATGTGTAACCTATCTATCCGGTACATTATGTCACCCAACTATCCGCTGGACATGCGAAGCAGACGGATGAGAGGTTCGCGCCGATGAGACGGTCTCAGAGATCGAGCCAATTCAGATGATCACCGAGGCCCGCTTCCTCCTTACAATACTTGAATAAAGGCAAGCAATACCAGCGCTTGCATAGGGCGACTCACCCCGATCGCACCGGCGACGTCCCCGTCGCCGTTGGTACGACCAGGCCAGACGTCGCTGTTCTCACGACCGGCACGGGATAGACGCCCCCAGTCCTATCGAGACAAGCCACTCCGTTCACGAGTTGATATGACGACACTCACCCTCCCGCCTACCATCATCGCCGGGCGTCAACGTCACCCCGTCTCGAACCCGGCGGCGCCAGGTCGGCGGCGCGCGAGGCGCCCAGATTGCCACTGATCCACCCACGCCCGATTGGGTTCCCCAGGACCAGCAATTCTCATTTTGACCTTTGACCTCTTGGGTTGGGGGCGGGACGATTTTTTTGTGCGGGAGATCAGGGAGGTAGGGGCGGCGCCTTGGCGAAGGCGAGGGTGAGGAGGAGGTCTTCCCAGGACGGAAAGATCAGGAATGCGGTGACGCCACCGAGCTTGTTGAAGAAGTTGTAGCGCGGGCCGAGCTTTTGGCGCGCCTTTCGCCAGAGTTCGTCGGCGATGTCGCACACGGTGTGCATGGCGAAGGCGATGAGGTTGAGGCTGACGAGGACCGAGGCGAGGTGATGCTTGCCGTGGCCGAAGTTGTGTTCGAGGTTGTAGCCGTTGTTCTTGAGGACGTTGAAGGTCTCGTTCTCGATCTTCCATCGCGCGCGGCCACAGTCGGCCATTTCGACGACGGTGTCGGCTCCGACAGGCAGGCTGGTGACCCAACTGTTGCGGTAGCTGGTTTTTCCCTTGGGATCGACGATCTCCATCTCGAACCAGTTTACGATCAGCGCGTCCTTGCCCTCGCGCAGAGGAACGCCTTCGAGCCAGCGACAACGGTGGGTGGCGTGCTGCTTGCCGCGCTTCACCGCCCGCTCGATCGCCGGTGGCGTGACGCCGGTGAGATATTCCGCGATCAGGGTGTGGGACGACGGCTTGCAGACGAAGATGAAGTCACCCTCCTGATCGATCACCGCCTCGCACAGGTGTTGGCGCGAAAACAGGTCGTCGCCCAGATACACCGGCGAGAGGTGGGCGTAGCGGCGAGCGTGGGCGGCCAGCCAACGCCGGGCGGCGCGGCTCTCGCAATCCTGCTTTTCCGCGCCGTCCTGGGGCGTGATGAACTCCGGCTCCAGGGGAATGACGTTGTCGTGACCGGGCGCGACCAAGGTCGCGCCAAGCATATTCTGATGAAATTCAATCTCTTCGGTCTTGCCTCGGCGCTGCTTCGAGCAGTTCGGGCAATGGATCTTCTTCGAACAATGGTATTCCGTGCCGTCCAGGGCGATCAGAACCCGCCCGCCCAGGCGACGGAACGGGTCCATGCCGCCGCCCCTCGCCTCCAGCGTCGCGACAACCTTCCCGAACACCGGGTTCAGATCCTCTGGCGAGGTCTGATCGAGCATGTCGCGGATGTGGTTGTCGCTGGGAATCTTGTCGATCCCGAACAGCGTCTCACAGTTGGATCGCTTGTGACCGTCGTCCAACTGTCGCTGATGCGCCAGGAACGACGGGCTTTGAGTGAAGAACACCGAAAACGCCGCCATCCCGATGTCGCCCATCGAATAGCGCGTGTTCAGACCGCGGCGTTTGTCGGACGATCCCTCCAGACAGCCGCGCAACACACCAAGCAAAGGTTCCAGGACCTCCATCCCCGCCCAGAATCAGACATCGGTCCCGCCGCCAACCCCTTTTCGTCACACCCGAGTCAATCCGTCGCACCCAAACACCAAGATTGCGACTCACCCGCATTGAGAACCGCTGCCCCAGGACGGGTAATCTGGCGATCACCGGGATTTTATGCCATTTGCGAGGACCTTTGGGAGAGTTGTCCTGACCAAGCGTAAAATCAAGCCGGTCGCCACGGGCGTCACGGGTCTAGACGAAATCCTCCGTGGCGGTCTGCCGCCATCCAACCTCTACATGCTGCAAGGCGCGCCGGGGGCCGGCAAGACGACGGCGGCATTGCAGTTTCTCCTGGCCGGTGTCGCCGCTGGTGAGCGCTGCATCTATGTCAGCCTGTCACAGACCGCCGCCGAACTGGAATCGATCGCCTCGTCCCACGGCTGGACGCTGGACGGAATCCGGGTCGAGGAACTGTCGGCGTCCGACTCGGTGAGCGGGGCGGCCGACCAGACGATCTTCCAGACGGCCGAGCTTCGCCTCGACGAGACTCGCCTGGCCATCGAGCGCGCGATCGAAGAGCACAAGCCCAGCCGCCTCGTCTACGACTCCCTCCTGGAGATCCGACTCATCACCGGCGACACGCCGCGTTTTCGCCGGGAGCTGATCGGCTTCAAGGCGTTCCTGGCCAAACGTAATGTCGTCGCCCTGCTGCTCGACACCCAGAACGGCGAGGAAACGCGCGGCGAAGAGGTCGAAGGCGTCGCCCACGGGGTGATCCGCTTCGAAAAGCGCCTGGATGACTATGGGCCGCTTCGACGCCGCATGCAGGTCAGCAAGATGCGCGGCGTGCCGGTCGCCGATGGCTATCACGACATGGCCATTCGTGAAGGCGAGGGCGTGGTGGTGTTCCCGCGCATCGTTCCTGGAGCTGAGACCGCCCCGGGCAAGCCCGACCTGATCAAGTCGGGCGTCGACAATCTCGACGAAATGTTTGGCGGCGGCCAGGAAAGCGGCACGACGACCCTGGTGATAGGCCAGTCCGGCACCGGCAAGTCGACGATGGCGTCGCTCTACGCCACAGCCGCGCTCAATCGCGGCGAAAGCGTCGCCCTGTTGCTGTTCGAAGAACGGCTGGAAACCTTCTTCCGGCGGTCGGAAGGCCTCGGCATGAACCTGCGCAAGTTTCACGACGACGGGCATCTCGTCATCCGGGATTTCAATCCCAATGAGATTTCCCCGGGCGAATTCGCCCAGGCCGTCCAGACCATCGTCACCGAAAACAAGACGCGCGTGGTCGTGATAGACAGTTTCACCGGCTATCTGAACTCCTTGCCAAATCGAGAAAAAGCGGTGCGCGACATCCAGTCGCTGCTCAAGTATCTGGCGCGGGCTGGTGTGCTCACCATGCTGATCGTCGCCCAGCACGGTCTCCTGGGCCAGAATGTCGGAATCGATGTCGATGTCAGCTTTCTTGGCGATACCGTTCTGCTTTTGCGCATCACCGAGCACGAGGGTCGACTGCGGCGCAATATCACTGTGGTGAAGAAGCGCCATGGACGGCATGATCTCGCAGTGCATGAGCTCTTCATCAGGAGCGAAGGCGTATCGGTCGTGCCTTACAATCCGATCCCCGAGACGTGACGACAGGCGATCCGAATACCCAGGCGCCGCTCGACCATGTGCTGGTCCTGGCGCCCTACCGCCGCGACGCCGACTACATGCGCGCCCTGCTGTCGGAACACGACATCCGTGTCGAGCTGTGCCCGGACGTGGCGGATATCGAGACCTGCCTGGCGCGACCGCCGGGTGTCTTGGTCACGACCCATGAAGCGCTGACGCCCGCGATCATCGCCGCGGTCGCCCGCCATCTCGCGGACCAGCCGGCTTGGTCCGAGATGCCCATCGTCATCCTTCTGGACCGCAGTTCGCCGAACGAAAAGGTTCGAACCGAGCTCGCCAAAGCGTGGCCGCGGGCGCGGCAGCTGTTCTACCAACGACCTGTCATGCCTGTGGAGCTGATCAGCGGTGTCCAGTCGGCGCTTCTGGCCCGCCTGCGACAGCGGGACGTTCGCGACCATATCGACCGGGAGATCGAACTGCGCCGCGAATTGAATCATCGGGTGAAGAACATCCTCGCCAGCGTCACCTCCATATTTGAAATGACGCGGCGGGGCTCCGAAACCATCGACGAATTCGCCGACGACTTCAGGGGACGCCTCGATGCGCTCTCCAGGGTCCATTCGGCTGTTTTCAATGCCATCGGCGATGCCGTCGCTATGGCCGACATCGTCGACCTGACGTTCGGGCCCTATAGGCTTTCTGACGGCGCGCGCGCCGTGGCGGCGGGCCCGGCGTTCTTCCTCAGCGGCCAGGCCGGGACGACTCTCGCGCTGGCGTTGCATGAACTCGCCACCAACGCCATCAAGTACGGAGCTTTGTCGAACCCGGACGGTCGCGTCTGTTTCAGCTGGGGGCTTGAAGGGGGCGAGCTTTGGGTCACATGGCGCGAGTCTGGCGGACCGGCCGTCGCCGAACCCTCCAGGGCCGGATATGGCGCCCGCTATCTCCGATCGGCCTTGACCAGCCTTTTTGGTCGCGCGCCGCTCATCGCCTTCGATCCGGGGGGACTGCGCTGCGAGGCGAGGGGCGAAGCGGCGAGACTGCGAGCAACCGAAGGTGACGCGGGCGCGTTGCCCTGAGATGTCGATTACCCGGTCCCATGGACCCCCACCCCTCCGCGTTTTCTGCCTCGAGGACAATCCGCTCCTGGTTTTCCACCTTGAACAGATGATCGAAGACCTGGGCCATGAGTTCGTCGGCGCCAGCGATCGCTTCGCGGCGCTGCGAGACGCGTCGCCCGTCATCATGGATGTGGCTCTGGTCGATATTGATCTGGCGGACGGCCGCACGGGGCCCGCCGCCGCGGCCTGGCTCCGCGAGCGGGGCGTGTCCGTGGGTTTCGTCACGGGGCAGGCGGCCATCGCAGCGCAATACGCGCAGATCTCCGCATGTGTCCTCGCCAAGCCTTTCGCCGCCGCCGACCTCGGCCACCTCCTCAACGATCTGCGCGCGGCCACCGTCTAGGCCGACCTGGCCGGGCCCAGACCCCGTCGACGCCGGAACCGAACGTCGACTGCCGCGCTGATGTTGCTTGCGGACTCCGGGATT
>JBBRAV010000090.1:0-5782 GCA_038206535.1 Caulobacterales bacterium | reverse complement strand
CGATGGCGTGCTCGCCGACGATCTGGCCGCAGATTGAATTGACGGTGCCAAAGCGCGCGCCCAGCAAGCGGGCCGCGCTCTCGGCTTGACCATTGCGGAATAGATGAGCGCGCGACCGCTCAATGAGCTCGTCAGCCGCTTTGACTGTGAAGGTGGTCGCGACGATTTCTTCCGGCTGGCGATGTGTCACTTCCCCGGCGATATCGCGGACGATGCGGGTAGTTTTGCCGGCGCCGGCCGACGCCACCACGATGTTGATGTTCGGGGTGCTCATGATCAAACCGCCTCCGCGGTCACGCGACAGAGGCTGGTGAGTTCGCAGTAGCGACAGGGCTCGTCCCCTGGGACAATCCCCAAGGCGTCCGGGAAATGCGTCGCCGCATCGGGCAGGCCCGTGGCCAGGGCGGTCCCTTGGGCGGCCAGATCCCGCCAGGCCCGCCAGGTTTCAACAAGGTCCGTCCAGGTGTCGGCCAGCGAGCGCGCCGCATCGATCTCTTCGTCCGCGACCATGGCGCCGGCGGGTCCGATCAGCCGGCGCTGGTTCAGCAGATAATAGGCGCCAGGCACAGGAGGGCCGCCCTCTGGATCGGCGATGGCGCCGTAGGTGGCCAACTGCAGGGCGCGACCGTCGGCCAGCTCCGTACGGCGGCGGTTCGCGCTCTTGGTCCATTTCAGGTCGATGACCCCCAGCCCAGCGCTCGGATGGCGAACGATGAGGTCCAGCCGGCCCAGGACCGACAGTCCGTCCGCGAACTCGGCCTCGCGATCGAGCTCGGTCCCCACCACCTCAAGGCCCTTCGCGCGCAGCAGGCGGGCCAGCTCAGAGAGCGCCGCTGGCACCCGGGTCCGGGCCGCCGCCAGTTCGCCGGCGAACTCGGGTTGCTGCAAAGGCGCGGCGATGGCGCTGAGCAGCTCGTCGAACACGGCATCCACCCGGCGCAGGACCTCATCGGCGTCCGCCACGGGTCCCGGTCGCAGAACCCGGTTAGCAATCTCGTGAGCCAGGTTTCCGAGCAGCTGGTCCGGTCCGGGGATCTCCGCGAACCGGCCACGCGACAGCCGAAGGACGTCCAGCAGCATCCAGCGCATCTGACAGTCGGCCAGGCGCTCGAAGCTCGTGGCGCTTTCCCGCCGGCCAGCCAACTTGGCGACGGCGGATGCAGGCAAGGGCCAATGGGCGCGGGCCTGCGGCGGGGTTGCGATGGGGACGATCTCCCGGACCAGGCGGCGGCCGGCGACATCGTGGGCGGCGTCATCCAGCAGCCGCTCTGCGCTCCAGCGCACGACTGAACCGGCGGGACTGGTGATTGGATTGAGCTGGTGGGCGAGCGGGTGACTGATGGTCTCTTCCCCGCCAGCCAGGGCCGGACGGACGAGGATCACCCGTTCGCTGGCTTGCTGGATGGCGTTGGCGTAGCTCCAACCGATGCGGGCAGCGCAATCGGCAGCGGGCTCCAGGCGACACCCGGCCGCTGAGAGCGCCGCGACTTCCGCTTGGCCCCAAGGCAAGGCGGGCACGCGGTCGCCGGGGCCTTTGAAATCCCACCAGACCACACGCGGCGCCGACGCCCAGATCGCAGCCGGATGCTTCACGCATCGCAGGCCGCCAGCGGTGGCTATATGATCGGGGTTCTGAGCCCCGTCCGCGAGGACCTGCTCGATCATCCGCTCGACCAACAAGGCCGGCAAGGGGTCCTGGCCCAGGACGTCGATCGCCTGACCCAGAGCGCTGGCGGCGCCCGCAACGGTCAGCATCAGGGGGTCCGAGGCGCCGGCATCGGTTTCCACAGCCCATTGGCCAACGCGCGCTGCGATCCGGCGGGCGGCGTCGGCTGGAATCCCTTCGGTCCGGCTGTAGAGACCCCCGGTCGTCCACTCGCGCCAGCGAGCTCGACGCCGCGCAATTTCAGCGGCGGCCGAAGGGTGATCGGCGAAGCGTTCTGCCAGATCGGCATCGAGTTCGGCCCAGGCGCGGTCCCACGCCGCAGCGCCGGTCCCGGGCTCGCGAGCCAAGGCCCGCGCCAGTTTGCGCGCGGCCGACTTGCCGATCGGCGGCCGAGGCAGCAGCAACAGGTCGAGGAGCGCCTTGGCGTTGAACGGCGCCCAGCTCGCAGCGAAGGCCAGGGGCAGGACCTGGAGCGCGCCGCGCCAGGGCGAAGCGGCCGATTGCCCGAGGGCCGGAAGGCCGCGCGCGTGGAGGGCGCGATCCAGGAGCGCAGTGTCGCCATCCGCACTCAAGACGACCGTGCCGGCAAGATCCTCTTCAGACCCTGACGCGAGCCACTCGGCCAAGGCCTCGGCCGCCATCAGAGCGGTGTCGGCCTCGACGGTGATGAATGCGCCGTCTCCTACCAGCGGGCTGACCGACCCGGATTGCAGGAAATTTTGCACGCGCTGCAGGTCATCGCCCGGACCAGGCGCGGGGACAGCGGCCGCGCGGATCGCGACGCCACATGCCTCAAGTCGTTCAACGAGGCCGGCATGGGGCGGGGTCAGCATCGCCCGCGGCTCGACCAGGGTCAGGGTGTCGATGTCCAGCGAGGGCTGGTCAACCAAGGCGGTGATCACGGCGCATAGCCGGTCAGCGAGACCCGGCGGAAGGCTTGGCCCCACGCCTTCGACGCGGGCGAGGTCGTCCGGCCTATCGGACCCAATCAGGCTTCCGTCCCAGCCGGCTGCCAGGAGCTGATCGCGCCAAGCCAGCAGAGCCTTAGCCGTCGCCCAAGGGTCGCGGGCGAAGGATGCGGCATAGAACCCCGTTGGGTTGGTCGTCAGGGCAGCGCGTAGCTTTGCAGCGTAGGCTGCGATGCGGACCGCTTCGGCTCCGCGTGGCGCGGTCAGGCCGAGCTGCACTTCAAGGATGTCGATCAAGCCGGTGGGACCGACGACGGCCGCACGCAGCGCGCCCTCGCCACCGCCGGGAAAGTCCGGGTAGGCGCGACCGTCGCACGCCAGGCCAAAGATCAAGTCCATGCCGGTTTCCCCGCCAAAATTATCCGCCACCATTCGTGGAGGTTACAGTGCAGCTACGACAGTTTCGGTCGGGTGGTGGCCTGGTGGGCCGCGAGAGCGTTTTGGAGCTCGGTCTCCATCAAGGTCTGCAGGCTCGCTGGCTGCACAATCTCGACCTTGTCGGCCCAGGTGAACAGATGCCAGGCCAGTTCCAACATTCCGCTGGCGCGGAAGCTCACCAAAACGGACCCGTCCGCCTGCTCGGCAACCAGCTGGTTGGAGTGAAACCGCCACCCGAGCGCATCTGCGGCACCGTGGGGCTTAATCCTTAGCACCACGTCCTCGATGTCGCCGTGGAAGACACCAAACGAGCGGCCGGCGAAGGCTGCGAGGCTGAAGTCCTCGGGCGCAGGGGCAGGCCTGTCCAGCAGGGTCAGGTCATGGATACGGTCCAGGCGCCAGGATTTCGGTTCGGCGGACCCCAGTTCCGCGGCGACCAGATAGTTGGTTCGTCCGAACATCAGCCCGTAGGGGGCGACCTCGCGCAGGCGGCCGGGCGTCGATCCGCCGTCATAGGCAAACTTCAGCGCGCACATAGCCTTTACCGCATGACGAACGGTCGCCAGCACCGTCTCGTCTTCGAAGGGGCGCGGACCGGCCTGCACGGCGACGGTCTCGGCGTGGAGGAGGGCCTCCATGTCGGGCACCAGCTTGCGCAACGCTGAGGAGCGCATGGAGGCGCGGATCTTGATTTCGACAGAGGCGAGCGCGGCCGCGCGGTCGTGGTTGCCAGCGGTTCGCATCGCTTCCGCGGTTGTGCCGAGCGCCACCAGCTCTTCGGCCGTCGGGGCTTGAAACAGCCCATCGAGGCCCGAAGTCATGCGATAGCGCTTCGAGGGTGGCTCTTCGATCACCTCCATCTGCGGAAAGAGTTGCTCCAAAGCGTCGCGCATCCGCTCAACGGTGCGGCGGCCAACGCCGGCGACATCGGCCATCTCATCCAAGGTGAGACCTTCCGCCGACCCGGCCAGAACCCTGGCGAGGTGCAGTAAGGCCTGTGCTTTCTCGTGTCGCATGGCGTCCCCCCAACTTGGACACCTTGACCTTACGTGCGGTTGTGCCCGCGTCGAGTCCTTCACGACCGAAACTGTCGGGTGAGCTGGCCATGGTGAGGCCTTCAGGGACCGGGAGACTTCACGATGACTTTCGCGCTTTCGAACCACGCCGCCACCCGTGTTCAGCAACGCGGGCTGCCACACCACCTCATCGATGCGCTGATGAGCCACGCCGATTTCGAGGCGCCGGTTGGGGGCGGCTGCACGGTGCTGCGCATGACGCGCGACCGGCTGAGCGACCCGGAGGTCGCCGCCTGCCTGGGAGCGGATCGCGAGCGCCTGCGGGGATTGAGCATCGTCTGGAGCGACAGGACCGGCGAGATTGTCACCGTCCTGCGACCTCGGCGGGGCCCGGCGGGCCGCCGCTACCGCCGCGGCGGTCGATGATCGAGGCTGATTGGGCCGCAGCGCCTGAAAACTTCTGCGCGCCCGCCGGTTGTGGCGTGGACTTTTTTCGGGCCATAAGGATAGGCTCGGCCATGGGGGAGGCTACCTAATATGTCAGATCTGAGTTCAGACGCGGATCAGGTACAAAACCGGGTCATCGAGCAAATCGTCGAGTTGCAGCGCGAGTTCTACTTTGAGAACAAAGGCAAAGAGACGGAACGTCGCCGTCGGCTGCGAGATCTCATAGAGCGCGCCACATCGGGTACAGAAGCCTGACATGTGGATCGAACAGATTTCCCTGAAGGACTTCAGGTGCTTCTTTGGCGAGCACGCGATCGAGTTCTCTCAGGATCCGAAGAAGAACGTCACACTCATCCACGCCGAGAACGGCGTCGGAAAAACCACGCTGCTGAACGCGCTCCTGTGGTGCTTCTACGGCGACACGACCGCGAAGTTTGAGAAGCGGGACGATCTGGTCAACTACGACGCCCGCGCCGCCGGCAGGACGCACGCCTACGTCGAGGTGCTTTTCGAGCACAACGACAATCGCTACCGAGCGCGGCGCTACACCAAAGGCGGATCTACTGAACGTGAATTCACGATCATGCGGGTCGACAACGGACATCACCTCACGCTCCCGAACCCCGACGCATTCATCAACACGGTCATCCCCAAGGGAATGGCGGGTCACTTTCTATTCGACGGTGAGCATGCCGAAGTCTTCCTTGGTGAGGACAATCGCGGCAGCATTCGAAAGGCCGTTCAGGACATCCTCGGCTGCTCGCTGATCAAGACTGCAATCAGCGACCTGACCGAGACGGCGACTTATTATCGGAAGCAGATGCCGACCTCTAAGGCGTCGGCAAGTATGGATGGAATCAGTTCCCGCATTGACAGTCTGACCTCGCAGATCGCCACGGCTATCGACGCGAGGGACGGCCTGCTCGGCGATATTGAGCGGATTGAGCAGCAAATCGCCGATATCGACGACAAGCTTCGCAACTCCGCTGCTGCGCGCCAGCTGCAAACCCGTCGCGACAAGGCGACGACCGAATTGGCGCGAGCTCGCCAGCGCGCCGCGGCCGGACAGGAGGAGGTCCTACGTTGGCTTGGTGACAACGGGCGCTATCTGGTTTCCACGAGGATCACCGATCTAGCGATGGATCACCTCAACCAGCAAGACGTCAAAGGCAAGCTGCCGTCGCCCTACAATGAGGAGTTCGTCACCGATCTTCTGGAGATGGAAAAGTGCATCTGTGGGGCAGACCTGAAGCCGGGTACGCACGCCCATGACGCGGTCGCCGGCCTGCTCCACAAGGCGGCCAATG
>JBBRAV010000089.1:0-6540 GCA_038206535.1 Caulobacterales bacterium | reverse complement strand
CTAAAAGACCCAGGGGAATTCACGATCCCTCCGCCGGCTATCCGCCTGGCGTGGCGACGCCAGGCGGATGTCCCGGAAGACATCTCAGAAACTAGCAAACTTTCGACATACAAGGGGGACCGCGAAGCGGTGGAGGGGGCGGGTGAGCAACGGTCGGAACCAACCCGTCATTGGACCGTCTATTTTAAGGCAAAAGGGACAGGTTATCGTGTCCGCGTGGGTTACGCGTGTCTCCCCATGGCTTTTACGATAGTCTTCGATGACGGCGACCAGGACGTCTATTGCGACAGGCTCGCCGAGCAGACCCGCAAGGCCGGTGTCGAGGTGTGGGCCTGCTACCTCACGCCAGATCTCGTCCATCTGATCCTGACGCCACGGGACGACGTCGGACTTGGCCGCGCCGTTGGCGATTTACGGCCTTCGTCGGCGCAAGGGCTCGATGGACCGGCCACCTCTTCGACGGGCGCTTCGCGTCAATCGCCATGGATGAGGCGCATTTGATCGGCGCCGTGCGCCATGTCAGCCTGAACCCGGTGCGCGCCGGCCTGACGCCGGACGCGGAAGATTGGGCATGGTCGAGTGCGCGGGCCCACCACGCCGGCGTGGATGATGACTTGGTGACCGTTCGGCCGGTTCCGGGTCAAGGCGATATTCCCCCTCGGATGGCTTGCGCCGTTTCTGCAGCGTGTGAACGCCTGAGGACGTTGGGCCAATTTCGCAATGAGATGCTGAAGCCCGTGACCGCATTTGTCGTAGCGACCGATTAACCTCCGGCGTGTAAGGGAGAGCGCCATGGCGGAAACCTCTATCGAGTGGACAGACGCGACGTGGAATCCGGTGGCGGGCTGTACGGTCCTCACCGCCGGATGCACGAATTGCTACGCCATGCGGATGGCCGCGCGCCTCCAGGCGATGGGCGTGCCGAAATACGCCGGCCTCACGCGGAAGAGCGGTGAACGCCACGTCTGGACCGGGCGCGTGACCCTGGACCACGGCTCACTCGACACCCCGAAGAATTGGCGCAAACCGCGGCTGATTTTCGTGAACAGCATGTCCGACCTGTTCCAGGACGCCGTGCCGTTCGGCTTCATCCGCGAGGTTTGGGCGACGATGGCCGAGACACCGCGCCACACCTATCAGATCCTCACGAAGCGGCCCGATCGTATGGCGGAATTGACGCGCGATCTACCGCTCCTGCCGAACGTCTGGCTGGGGACAAGCGTGGAAAACAGCGACGCTCTGGATCGCCTCGACCGCCTTCGTGACACCGATGCGGCGGTTCGCTTCGTCTCGTTCGAACCGTTGGTCGGCTCGGTCGCCGGCGCGAACCTGACCGGCGTTCAATGGGCGATCGTGGGAGGAGAATCTGGCCCGCGCTCCCGTCCGATGCTGGAAAGATGGGTCGACGAAATCCACGAGGCCTGTGAGGACGCGGGCGCCGCTTTTTTCTTCAAGCAATGGGGTGGTCGAAACAAGAAGGCGGCTGGCCGAGCCTATCGCGGACGCACCTGGGATGATCTCCCGACCTTGAGTATATGATCGGCGATCTTTGTCGCGAGTCCATAAGCTGCCGGGTTTGGATTGGAACAAGCAAAAAATAGGGCGAATCCTGGTTTGCCGTTTTTGGTGTTCAGCCGAAGTGGTCCCGATACCTTCGGAAACAGCGCCTTCAGCCTGGCCGCCACGAACTGTTCGATTTCATCGACCTCGGCCACGCGGTGATCCGTCATGGTGGGCTTCTCGCCCATCAGGTCGAAGAGCCCTCCAGGTGACTGCTGAGTATACCACGCCGCTTCCCAGGCATCGGTTCCCAGCATCCGATTCAGCGCCGCCCGCTTTTTCGGGGTAATGTTTCGGCGATCGGTGGTTGCCTGTCGATACAGTCCTTGCAACGTCACGAGATACCACACGTCGATCGCCTCCGTGCGGCGGATGGCCTCCAGCGTCGCCCAACTGAGTTGCATCCCGTATGGATCGATGAACATGACGGCGCGGGCGCCCGCCCAACTCGAACGTGATATAGCGGTCAGGACCATCTGGTCCGCGTTGCCGCGAATGACCTCGACGTCGCGGCCAGGATAGCCGACCGCCAATTCCCGCAGGGCTCGGCAAAAGGCTTGCTTCTGCTCGATGAACACGAGTTTCGTGAACCGTGGAGTCGTCTCGAGCGCAATTCGAGCTGAACCACGCCGCTCCTCGATCCACTCTTCCCGAGCATCCTCGATAAGGTCAGCGGGCGTGGCGTGATGAAGAACTTCACGAGCACCGGACCCGGAAAATACATCGATGTATATTAGCTCGGCGAACTTGTTCTTCAGCGCGGTCGTAAACGCGCCCAGGTACGCACTCACGACGTCTAGTTTCAAATCCGTCGAACCGCTGCCAAATCGGTGCGCGCCGCTTCTCGCCATAGATTTCCCCGACTGACGATCTCCTAAGTCGCGTACAGTTGCCCAACAAAGGCTGATTTTACAAAATTTGAGAGGCAACAGCGTGTTCGGCTTTTGTTCCGAGATCGTCAAGGGCGTGCTGTGCGAGAGGGGAGCGGATAGCTAGTCCCTGGATTGTCGGAGAGTTAAATGCAGCGTCACCGAAATCCGTCACCGAAATCCGATCTCGAGCGCCGTCTGGGGCGACGCCTGGCGCGCCGAGGCGCTGGTCGACGACCTTCGACAGTAGCGACAGACCAAGGGACGTTGCTATGGGTCGAATGGGGCGCGGATAACCGTGTCCCCGGATTCAACGTTGGCATCCTGGGGCGGCGCATGGATAGGGAAAGAGCCTGGGTGATCCCCGCAATCCTGGGGGTGACACTGCTGATCACCTTCTTCTTCAGCCTCGGAGGCGTCGCCGGAATCGCGCGGCAGCCGGTCGTATCTGGGATGGTTCTGGCGATTATTCTGGTGGTCGGGGCGCCGATTCTGTGGTTCACCTATCGAAGCTTTCGCCGCGATCCGACCATCACCCCGGTCGAATTCACCCCGGCGGATGTGTTCGGCCCTCCCGCACGCGATGGCGCGCCGATGGAGTTCGTCGGCTCGACGTGGAAGGCTCTCGCCTGGGCGATCTATCTGGCCGCAGTGTTCAGCCTGTTTCTCAATTTCAGCTTCAGGGAGCCAGGTGTCTGCCGCGCCGCCAGCCTGACGTTTGTCGTTCCCTTCGCACTTTGGAGCATCGCGACGCTGTTCGCCTGCGTCGTGCGGCCCGAACGCCTGACGATCGCGCAGGACGGTCTGACGCATGTGTGGCTGTGGCGGTCCCGGCATTGGACGTGGGATGAAGTCCGCGACATCAGGATGGTGAAGCAAAACATTCCGTTCGTCGGCCGCTTCCTCAAACGAAGGCCGGTCGCGTCGATCTATTTCAAGAGATATCAGCCGCCTGGCCGGGCCGGCGGCCGCGCGCGCGTGAGTTTTCGATCGATCTACAAGGTGAACGGCTACGAACTCGCCAGCGCGCTGGAATCGGCGCGCGCCGAATGGCTCACCCCCGCCGGCGAGTCTTTCATCCCGGTTCCGCGAACATGGCGAAGCTATTTTCCGACAGCCATCGTTCTTGTGGTGGTCGGTGCCCTGATGTGGATCTGGTACGCGCACCCCTGCGGTCGCTGAGGTGCGACGTCGTCGAACCTGCGAGTGGAAAAGTGACCGAGTGAAAAAGGGACAGGTTGTCAGGCCCCCGGTTCGTGCCCGTTCGGCTCGTTCCGCCTCACGATCCGGAAAGCCCGTTGTTGAGGTGAACTTGGCGACAGGATACTGTGTCCCGGCGGATTCTCGGGCGGATTCTCGTGGCGCCGCTGGTGGTCAGCCGACCAACAACGGCCCCACACCATTAATCCAGGGTGAACTGACCTCGAACCGCGCCATGCCCCAGTAACCTTGAAAACTTTCGGAAATCGCGGTTCTGCTTTTGCCAGCGCCCCGCGATGATTGCAGGGTTCACTTCGACCCGCCGTGCAAATTCCAGAACTTCGCTCACGCTCGTGTATGCAGAGTTGTTGAACGTCGCCCAGATCGTCTCTGGCACGAGGGCCTCCTCCGCAGAGCGATCCGCCTGCGCCTCGATCTCCTCCGAGCTGCCGATCTCGAGGTCGTCGAGGATGAAGGATGTCTCATCCATGAGATGGAAGACGACATGCGCCAGCTCGTGCAGCAGAGTGAACCAGAAGTTGTCGATCCGATCGCGTCTGAGGGTCAACGCAATGACGGGAACCCCGTCGGATCGGCGCATCGCCCCACCATCCAGATGAGTGCCCGGCAGATGCGGCAGGATCACCAGGATGATGCCCAGTCTGGACAGCGCCTCGCGGGCGCGTTGCGGACCATCGTCGTGGACACTGAGCTTGGCGAGCGAACGAGCGACGTCGAGCGGGACCGACGCGGCATTGAAGGTGCCGGCAACCTCGATTTCCTGTGCGCAAAGCAGGGCGCCCGCGCACCATGCCTGTACGGCCACGGGATCGGTTTTCGCGTTGATGCGATCCGTGCGTGTCTTTCGAAGGCGCGCTATCGCCGGCGCCCCGCCGAGCGCGCGGGCCATGAAAGCTTCAAAGAGCTCCCCAGGACGAAGCAATCCCAATTCGCACAGCTGTTTGGCCGCTGGTTTGGAAAGTTGCACGCCGGCCTTTTCTTCCACACGCGCTTCACTGCGAATGAGGACTTCGGCGGGTATGCCCAAATGCTGGTTGAGCGCTCGGATCATATCGATCGATAGTGGTCGGACGCCACTAAGGACCTCGGACACGCGGGCGCGCGACCCGATGAAAGGCTCCATATCCTTAGGCGTCAGCGCCCCCTGTTCCATGCGAAACCGGATCGCCGCCAATGGCGTCGGCGCGGCGATTGGAAATCGCTCGCTCTCATATCGCTCGACAAGCGTCGCTACGATTTCCAGTTCGTCGCCCTCGGGTGTGTCCGGTTCGGCGTCGATGAGACGTTCGATGCGTTCCAGATTGGCCTTGTAGTCCTCCTCCGTGCGAATGGGCTTCAACAATGTCATGACCGACCTCCTCCGCCAACCGTCGCTGCGTCGATCTCGTCGTACTCGGCATGCGAGCCAACAAACTTTATCAACACTATTCCAAGCTTGTAATTCACGTGGACGACGAGCCGATGCTTGTTGCCGCCGATGTTGAAGACCACCCGATTGTCGGCGACGAAACTCGCAGATCGGTACCGGCCCTTGATGTCAGCCGGTGATTTCCAGGCAGACGTAGTCGCTTCCGCGAACCAGGCCTTTAGGGGCTGCTCCGCATCTTCCCGTCCTGGCTTTTCCCAGTACCCTCTAAGCGCGGCTACGGCGATCACACGCATCGTAGATGGCTTATCTGACTCGACTTGTCAAGTTAATGGGTCCCAAAATGGGATCATTCATATTGCGCTGCTGACGGTTTCAAGTCATGATGCGTGCAGACGGTGATTCTCCGTCTCGCCGGTCACCAGGCGCCCGGTGTCGTCATGGAGTTTCCGATGCCGACTTTCGGATTTTCCGCGTTCCTGAAACTGATCTGCTCGAATGAGCGCCCCGGGCGTTCGCAGCTGCATACGCGGCTATCGCCCAGCACCGGCGGGTATGATTATCACCGCAGCCTCCGGCTCCGCGCGCATCGATATATGGTCGGTGGCGAGCCGATGGAGGACATGGTCGCCTCCACCGCCGACATCAAAAAAGCCTCTGAGCAACTGTCAGCCCGCGTGGGTCTGGCGCGGTTGGAACAATGGCGTCGCGAGCATCCTGGCGCGATCGTGCCGTTTCCACCCGCGACCTACGAGAGCCCGGCCGGGCTGTTCAAGGTCGTCTTCACGCCCGACTTTGGCGTGCGGCTCGGCCGCGATGCAGTCGCTGTCCACCTCTGGAATACGGGCAAGCCCGTGCTCGCGCCGAGGATGGTGTACGCTGCCCTATCGCTAATCGCGCCGGTCTATGACGAGACCGATAGTCCGCCCGATGACATCGCGGTCCTCTCACTTCGAGAGCCGCACCACTATCGTCTCAGTGAAGCCGGTCGGTTCGCCGGCCTTGGCGCCGGCCTCACCGCCCGTATCGAAGATATGCTTCGGGATGTGCGCGATGAACTCGGTCTTCCTCCATCCGAAGATCGGCCCGGTGCGCGCCGTTAGACCCAACTCCTTATACACTCCCAACCAAGGACAATCGAAATGGCTAAGAACAGCGACAACGGATATCGCATCGGCTCGGTCCGCGACCGTCGCCAGACCTTCACTCCCCAGACCGACCAATATGTAAAGCGCGACGACACTTCGGGTCGCTTCATGGCCGCCAAGGATGGTCCCTACAAGGGCGTCGCCTGTGAGCCCGATGGCCGAAAGCGCCAATGATTGCGCCAACCGTGTCGGGGGCGGCGGTGGGTCGTTATGGGTGAGGCGCGCCATGCTGGGATGTAAGCGTCCCTTTTGGGCCGCCTGCCGCTGATCTTTGTTGATCGGTAGTGTCCGCCAATGTGTGAAGCGGACACTTGCGGATGAGCCATGTTGTGGTGAGCGGCGGATCGCCGGCGAAGCGAACTCGCCGGCGTTGGAC
>JBBRAV010000088.1:0-6676 GCA_038206535.1 Caulobacterales bacterium | reverse complement strand
CGATCCGCCGCTCACCACAACATGGCTCATCCGCAAGTGTCCGCTTCACACATTGGCGGACACTACCGATCAACAAAGATCAGCGGCAGGCGGCCCAAAAGGGACGCTTACGATGTTATCGTATTTGCCTTTGTGCCTCCTAAGATCCTCAAGCCCTCTTCGTATACCCTCTTGATACACAGGAAGAAACTTCGCTTTCAGAAATCTACGGCTCGCTTCAGTGCCCGCGCTCAGATTCTCAATGAAATCCGCCGTGTTGGCCTGCTCCCGCAGTTTGCCAAACAGCTCCATAGACATCGAGCGATATGCGAACAGGAAGGCAGCTTCGTCATTCAAAACAAGGTCTTTTCCCTCGATTGGTGCGAAGACATGATCGTGCTTGTTACAAAACCCGGGAAATGTCGATGCATCTTTGATGCTGATGCGCCGTGGTTCATTGGCGCCCTCATTCTTAATTAGGGTATCAACTGTTGGGATAACAGTAAACACGTTTTTATTGTTGTCCGCGATTGCGAGGAGTCCGCCATTTCGCTGGATCGTATGTGCAGCCGTAACGGGGCCTGAACACGTCGAAGGTCCAGCTTGCGGGTGCAAACAGACTCCTGCGGTACGACGCTTGCGTGCACGCTCGGCGAAGGCGAACGCCTCCGCACGTGCGTTTCGTTCCTGCTCTTCCTCTGTCTCCACCGATCCCCCAATTCTAGGTCATCATGCGCTGCTAGGCGGGAGATGTGTTGTCGCTATCGCTGCCCCGCAAGCTGCTTGTTGCCACCAGCTGGCGGAATCGCCTGCACTGGCACCGTTGCGCAGGGTGTCCCCTCACGCCCTCTCCACAAAACTCTCGATCACCCGCTTCTCCCCCGCCTTGTCGAACGCCACCGTCAGCTTGTTCCCCTCCACCGCCCGCACCTCGCCGTACCCGAACTTGACGTGGAACACCCGGTCCCCCGGCGCATACGAACTCGGCTTCCCCGGGTCAGACACCGCGACCAGCCGGCCTTCGCCCTCGATCACCTGCGTCCGCCCGGGCGGTCCCCCCGCATACCCACGCGCCTGGGCGCGCTTCCACCCCGGGCTGTCATAGCCGGATCCATAGTTGACCTCGTCCCACCGTGAAGCGCTGTCGCGCATGCCGGGGCCGCCGCCGTAGTAGCCGGTCTCCGAGGCGGCCTCGACGCTGGCGGTCGGCAGTTCGTCGACGAAACGGCTGGGCAGCTGGCTGGTCCAGCGGCCATAGACCTGCCGGTTGGCGACGAAGGATATCCGCGCCTCCTCGCGCGCCCGGGTGGCGCCAACATAGGATGGCGCCTCCTCCAGGCCCTTCTCGCCGCTCTCGTCCATGCCGCGCTGGCTGGGGAACACGCCTTCTTCCCAGCCGGGCAGGAAAACCAGCGGAAACTCCAGGCCCTTGGCGGCGTGCGGGGTCATGATGGGCGCCGAGTCGGCGGCGCTAAGCCTGGCGACGCGGCCCAAAAACCGCCGGCCCATCATACCCCCCCACGGCCTGCGCCTGATCGGCCATGGCGGCGAGGGCGGCTGCGCGGCCTTCGTCACGTCGGCGTTGATAGTCCGCGACATCCTCGGCTCGCACCCGGCGATGCGTGCCCGCCTTCGTCGATGCGATCTCGCCGCGGTCGAGCAGCCGGACCATGTACTGGCGGGATACGTTCAGGAAATCGGCCGCCTGCTGGCTGGTGAGCTCTTCATTCCGCGCCAGGACGGTGACCTCACTGCCTGTGGCCACGAGGCCTGCGGCTGCCTGGAGCACACCGACCAGGGGAGGCGAAAGTTCGACCGACTCGCCGCCGTCGGTTTCGATCGTCAGGCGCAGGCGCCCATGGCTGTTCCGCAGCAGCAGGGCCGACAGATGCGCCGCCATTCGCCGTTCAGCCGCGGTCGTCGCGGCGACAGCGTGGGCGGCGACGCTGCGTTGAACCTTGCTCTCGGACTGATGACTGGCCATAAAATTCAGCATGGGGGATATTCGCTATAAACGCAACCTTGAGCGACCGCGGCTCGGCCAGTGGCCGACAAAGCCCGGGGCGTCGGCATGACCCGCGCCGTGCTCGATGCGGACGTCCTCTATCCCCTTCCGCTACGCGACACCCTCCTGTCGGCGGCGTTCGAAGGCTGTTTCCAGCCGGTTTGGAGCGCCGACATCCTCGACGAAGCCATCCGCAATCTCCTGGCGGACAGTCGCATCACGCCCCAGGGCGCGATCGGTCTTCGCCGCGACCTCGATCGGCATTTCGAAGACGCCCTGGTCCACGACCATCGTCACCTGATCGAAAGGATGCCGAACCATCCGAAAGACCGGCACGTCGCCGCCTGTGCGGTCGCCGGTAAGGCTGAGCTGATCGTCACGTCCAACATCAGGGACTTTGCCCGTCTTCCCGATGGGATCGTCGCGATCACGCCTGACGATTTTCTGCTGCGCCTCATGGCTGAGGCGCCGGATCTGCTCAGCACGGCGCTCGACGCTCAATCGGCGCGGCTGAGGCGCGTGCCGATCGACGTGGACGCCATCGTCCGGCTGCTGAGCAAGGTCGCCCCGAAGTTCGCGACCGCCTGGGCCGCCAGCCGGTGAGCAGGGATCCCCCTCACGCCCTCTCCACGAAACTCTCGATCACCCGCTTCTCCCCCGCCTTGTCGAACGCCACCGTCAGCTTGTTCCCCTCCACCGCCCGCACGGCCCCGTACCCGAACTTGACGTGGAACACCCGGTCCCCCGGCGCGTACGCACTCGCCTTCCCCGGGTCCGACACCGCGACCAGCCGGCCCTCACCCTCGATCACCTGCGTGCGCCCCGGCGGTCCCCCCGCATACCCTCGCGCCTGGGCGCGTTTCCACCCCGGGCTGTCGTATCCGGATCCGTAGTTGACCTCGTCCCACCGTGAGGCGCTGTCGCGCATGCCCGGGCCGCCGCCGTAGTAGCCGGTTTCCGACGCCGCCTCGACGCTGGCGATCGGCAGTTCGTCGACGAACCGGCTGGGCAGTTGGCTGGTCCAGCGGCCATAGACCTGCCGGTTGGCGACGAAGGATATCCGCGCCTCCTCGCGCGCCCGGGTGATGCCGACATAGGCCAGCCGGCGCTCCTCCTCCAGGCCCTTCTCGCCGCTCTCGTCCAGGCTGCGCTGGCTGGGGAACACGCCTTCTTCCCAGCCGGGCAGGAACACCAGCGGAAACTCCAGGCCCTTGGCGGCGTGCAGGGTCATGATCTGCACCGAGTCGGCGCCGGCCCCGCGGTCCAGGTCCATCACCAGCGACACGTGTTCGAGGTATGACTGCAGGGTGTCGAAGGCGCCCATCGACTGCACCAGCTCCTTGAGGTTCTCCAGGCGCGTCTGGCTGGTCGGGCTCTTGTCCAGGCGCAGCACGTCGATATAGCCGCTCTCCTCCAGCACCGTCTCGGTCAGGCGGGGGTGGGGCAGGGTGTCGGCCTGGCCGCGCCAGCGGTCGAGATCGCGCAGGAAGTTGGCCAGGGCCGTGCGCGCGCGCCCGGTCAGCTCGTCGCTGCGCATCAGGTCGCGCGCCGCCGTGACCGCCGACACGCCCTGGCCGCGCGCTATGGTCAACAGCTTCTGCACCGTCGTGTCGCCGATGCCGCGCCGGGGCGTGTTGATGATCCGCTCGAACGCCAGGTCGTCGTCGGGCGACTGGATCAGGCGCAGATAGGCGTGGGCGTCGCGGATCTCCGCCCGCTCGAAGAACCGCGGCCCGCCGATCACCGTATAGGGGATCTGCAGCAGCACGAACCGCTCCTCGAACACTCGCATCTGGAACGACGCGCGCACCAGTATGGCCATGTCGCTGTATCGGCGGCCCTTCTTCCAGCGCTCGATGTCCTCGGCGATCATCCGCGATTCCGCCTCGCCGTCCCACACCCCGCGCACCTGCACCTTCTGGCCGCCCTGCGCCTCGGTCCACAGGGTCTTGCCCAGGCGGCTGCGGTTGGCGGCGATGAGGCCAGACGCAGCGGCCAGGATGTGTTCGGTGGAGCGGTAGTTGCGCTCCAGGCGGATGACCTTGGCGCCCGGGAAATCGCGCTCGAAGCGCAGGATGTTGTCGACCTCGGCCCCGCGCCAGCCATAGATGGACTGGTCGTCGTCGCCGACGCAACAGACATTGGCGCGCTTCTGCGCCAGCAGGCGCAGCCACAGATACTGCGCGACATTGGTGTCCTGGTACTCGTCGACCAGCATGTACCGGAACCGATCGTGATAGTCGGCCAGCACGTCGGGATGCTGGGTGAATATGGTCAGGTTGTGCAGCAGCAGGTCGCCGAAATCGCAGGCGTTCAGCACCCGCAGGCGCTCCTGGTACAGCTTGTAGAGCGCCGCCCCCTTGTTGTTGGCGAAATGCGCGCCCTCGGCCGGCGGAAGCTTGTCCGGCGTCCAGCCGCGGTTCTTCCAGTGGTCGATCAGCCCCGCCAGTTGCTTGGCCGGCCAGCGCTTGGCGTCGATGTTCGCCGCTTCCAGAAGCTGCTTGATCAGCCGTTCCTGGTCGTCGGTGTCGATGATCGTATAGCTGGACTTCAGGCCCACCAGCTCGGCGTGCCGGCGCAGGATCTGAGCGGCGACCGAGTGGAAGGTGCCCAGCCAGCGCAGGCCCTCCGCCTCCGGCCCGATGATGTCGGTGATCCGGGTGCGCATCTCCCGCGCCGCCTTGTTGGTGAAGGTGACGGCCAGCAGCTGCCACGGCCGCGCCTTGCCGGTGCTCAGGATATGCGCCAGCCGCGTGGTCAGCACCCGCGTCTTGCCGGTGCCCGCCCCCGCCAGCACCAGCACCGGCCCCTCCGTCGTCTCCACCGCCGCGCGCTGCTCGGGGTTGAGCCCGGCCATATAGTCCGGCCCCTGGACGCGGGCGAGATCGGAGATGCGGGGGGTGACGTCGGACAATGGGAGCTCTGCGGGGACTCGGGGAGGGGGTAGTGTACCACGAACGTCGGCGCTGCGTGCTGGCGCGGGTTTATGACGAGACGGGGCTCAGAACGCCTTCGGAAGACCCGCATCCTTCAGAACGGCGTTGGCGGTGTGGCTTCTCTTCGCGTGGGGCACGGTGAATGAGCGGCGCGTGAGGGGGCTGTACCAGATCTCATGGCTGCCCTTACCCGATCGGACGAAATGACAGCCGGCATCGCGCAGAAGCTTCGTCAGGTCGCGGTAGTAGTCATCGACCACTAAGCGACCGCCAGCTCCAGAGCAGCGGTAGGACGGTCCCGCGCCTTGTCGGGCGTATAGCCCGGGACATTCGCTTCGAGCATCTGGGGGGCGAGTTCCTCGGCGATGCTGATGAAATCGCGCAAGGTTTCCGCTTCGATCGTCAGCCCCGGTACATTCGATTCAGAGTAGTAGACGCCGGTCGCATCGTCCCAGATCGCTTTGACGTGGTATTTTTTCATCACGCCTCCGCGCCGGCTGACAGGGCCCCAAGGCATGCAGATGGGGCGTCGTATCGAACAATGTCAAGGCGCCTGGCCCGCGCAACAACAGCACATCCCCTGGCGTCATCCCGGCCGCAGCGCTCTTGGGCGGAGAGCCGGAATCCAGTGGGGTGCAGCGCGTCGTTCGTGGTGGCGGCGATGGCATGAACGATCAGTTCATAGCGCGGCTCCTGGGTCCCGGATATGTCGGCTGCGCCGCCATTCCGGGATGACGCAGTGGGTTGGGAGAGACTGGACTATGTAGTAGGAGTATTGACATTTTGTAGTGATTGCAATATGGAAATCAGGTTGGCCGGCGTGGCGAGGGGTACAGCCGGTCGAATTGCACAGGGGGCGCTCCGGATCATGAAAAAACCTCATAAAAACAATGGATATTTGGTCGGCCCTGTTGCCCGTGAGTTGCCAAGGATTGCCAGGACGTTGCCCGTCGGTTGCCGGTTTACTGCCGGAAAGCTGCCCATCGCTTGCCTGCAACTTGCCGGTATATTGCCCTGATGCTGCCGGCGGGCTGCCCGGTTGTTGCCATGGGTCTCCGGGTCAGCCTTTCCGGGCGAACGCCAGCGCCGCGAGGCGGCAGGCGGAGGCCAGCGGCCGGCCGGCCCGTGCGTCGTCGATCTCCGCGATCAGCGCCGCCAGGCTGAGCCCGCGCGATGTCGCCAGCGCTTCGATCAAGGCCCAGAACTCCGGCTCCAGGGCCAGCGACGTCGAATGACCGTGCAGGGAGACAGAACGCTTGCGCAGAAAGCCGGTCACTCCGGCTCCCGCTTCGCGCCGTCGACGGTCCTGGCGATGGCGTCGCGCTCTGCGTCGGCGCGTTTCTTGTCCGCCTTGGTCCGTCCGAACGTCACCCTGTTTTCGACCGCGGCGGCCTTCGCCCGCGCCTTGTCGCCCGCTTTGCGGGCGCGGTTCAGATTGACGATGTCGCCCATGGCGCCAGGGTCGTCGCTTGTCTTAGGAGTTGTCAATGGACGCCACCTGGATTTCCGATTCCGATCGCGCGCTCGCCGTCATCAACATCCAGAAGGCCACACAGTATTACAACGTGCGTCTCACCGCCACATCATGGGCCGACTTAGGTGCCCGCCAATAGTCCCTTCTCCCCTTGCGGGAGAAGGTGGCCGAATGTGCGGTCCGGTTAGAATGGTGACAGTTTAGACCGGAAAGGTCGGTAACGGTTCTCTGACGGAGTTGGAGGACGGTTGCATGCCTTGGCGAGAGAGCTGTGTGATGGAC
>JBBRAV010000087.1:0-6740 GCA_038206535.1 Caulobacterales bacterium | reverse complement strand
ATCTCGCCGTCATCAGACAACTGGCGCTCAATGTCCTCAGAAGCGACCCTCGAAAGATCCCCATGAGCCACAAACGACTCAAGGCCGGATGGGACCACCAGGAACTCCTCAACCTGATGACTCATATGCGATAGCCCTGCCCAGAAGGGGAGGGAGGCAGAACCCCGCGTTTCACCTGATCCGCCTCGATGCTTTCGAACAGGGCCTTGAAGTTGCCCTCGCCGAAGCCTTCGTTGCCCTTGCGCTGGATCATCTCGAAGAAGATCGGGCCGATCATGTTCTGGGTGAAGATCTGCAGCAGCAGGCCCTGGCCCTCGGTCGGCGCGCCATCCAGCAGAATGCGGTCGGCGCGCAGGCGCTGGACGCTCTCGCCGTGCCCCGGCACGCGCGCGTCCAGCTGTTCGTAATAGGTCTCCGGCGTGTCCTGGAACTTTACCCCCCGCTCGGCCATCGTCTCGACGGACGCGAAGATGTCGCCCGTGCCCAGGGCTATGTGCTGGATGCCTTCGCCGCGGTGATCGCGCAGGAATTCCTCGATCTGCGAGTGCTCGTCGCGGCTCTCGTTGAGCGGAATGCGGATCTTGCCGCACGGGCTGGTCATCGCCTTGGAGAGCAGGCCGGTCTGCTGGCCCTCGATGTCGAAATAGCGGATCTCGCGGAAATTGAAGATTCGCTCATAGAAATCCGCCCATTTGGCCATCTGGCCGCGATGGACGTTGTGGGTCAAATGGTCGAGATAGGTAAGGCCCACGCCCTCGACATCCCGGGGGGCGCCTTCGATCGGGACGAAGTCGACGTCGTAGATCGCCTGGGCGCCATAGCGGTCGACGAGGTAGAGGTTGGATCCGCCGATCCCTTCGATGGCGGGGATGTTCAGCTCCATCGGCCCGACCAGGCCCTGCACCGGCGTGGCGCCGCGCTCGACGGCCAGCGCCAGCGCCTTGGCGGCGTCGCGCACGCGGAACGCCATGGCGTTGGCCGACGGACCGTGCTGCTGGCGAAAGTCGGCGGGCTGGCCGGCCGGCTCCATGTTGAGGATGAAGTTGATGTCGCCCTGGGCAAAGCGCAGGACGTTCTTCGAGCGATGGCGCGACACCGCGACGAAACCCATCAGCTCGAAAAGCCCCTTCAGGCGCTCAGGTTCGTCCGAGGTGAACTCGACGAACTCGAAGCCATCGGTGCCGAGGGGATTGTCGAACAGGTCGGTCGCCAGCGTGGTGGGCGCGTTCATGGTCAATCTCCGCAGTGTGCGTCTATATAGGCATTTCGCGCTCCTTTGCGGAAGGGCGCCGGTGTCGGCTAAACCCGCCCGCTCGCCAATTCACCGCCTGACCCTGGATGCCACACCGATGCTTCGACGCGCTTACGCCTGGGTCATGGACCTGTCGGGCTCGCCTCACGCCACCCTCGCGCTGTCGGCGGTGGCGTTCGCCGAGAGCAGCTTCTTTCCCATACCGCCCGACGCCATGCTCATCCCGATGGTGCTGGCGCGCCCGGACCGTGGCTGGTTCTATGCCGGCGTCTGCACGGCGGCCTCGGTCATCGGCGGGTGCGCCGGCTATGCGATCGGCTATTTCCTCGGCCCGTTCGGTCACTGGCTGCTGGCCGTCATGGGCCATCCCGACGGCGAGGCCGCCTTCCGCGCCTGGTTCGCGCAGTGGGGCGTGTGGGTGATCCTGATCAAGGGCCTGCTGCCGATCCCCTATAAGCTGGTGACCATCGCCTCGGGCCTCGCCCACTTCAACCTGGCCGTCTTCCTCGCCGCCTCGGTGGCCACCCGCGGCGCGAGATTCTTCCTGGCCGCCGCGATCCTCAAGCGCTTCGGTCCCACGCTCCTGCCGATCATCGAGCGGCGGCTGGCCTGGGTCACCGCCGTCACCGTGGCGCTGATCGTCGGCGCGGTCGTTGCCGTCCGCTTCCTTCACTGAGGTCGAATGGGAGCGCCGAGCCCTTACGCCCGGCGCGAAATTCCGCCATAAGGCGCGTCGTGACGCCCCTTTCCGACACCTGGCCCCGGTGGGCGCTTCTGGCCTGCGTGATGATGCTCGCCGGCGCCCACGCGTTCGAGACCTTCGGCCACATGGCGCCGTGCGAACTGTGCCTCAAGCAGCGCGACGTCTACTGGGGCGCCATGGGCGTGGCCGCCGTGGGCAGCCTGCTGGGCTTCACCCGTTTTCGCGGCGTGGCGACGCGGATCGCCAACGTCGCGCTGGCCCTGCTCTTCCTGCTGGGCGCGGCCGTCGCCGGCTATCACGCCGGCGTGGAATGGAAGTTCTGGCCAGGGCCGGCGGCGTGCACCGGCGGCGCTCAGGGCGTCAGCACAGCCGACCTCGCCGCCCTGCTCAATGGCGCCAAGGCCGAGATTCCGCAGTGCGACAAGCCTGCCTGGATCTTCTTCGGCCTCTCCATGGCCGGGTGGAACGCCCTGGTCTCCCTGGGGCTGGCGCTGGTCAGCGCCATGGCCGCCTCGCGGGGCGCCTGGCCGCCGTCCGAAGCCCCCGTGCCCGAAATGAACGCATGACGCAGCGCCCCATCCCGCCCCGACCCGGCCATGGCGCGACGGCCGCGCGGCTCGCTCAGATGCTGCGCGTCGATCACGCCGGAGAGCTGGGCGCGGTGCACATCTATCGCGGTCAGCGCGCCGTCCTCGCCGGCGCGGGCGGCAAGCAGCGGATCAACGACCAGCTCGCCCACACCGAAGCGCAGGAGGCCCGTCACCTCGCGCGCTTCGACGCGCTGCTTACGGAGCACAAGGTGCGCCCGACCCTCATGGCGCCCCTTTGGCGGGTCGCCGGTTTTGCGCTGGGGGCCGGAACCGCTCTGATGGGCGAACGCGCCGTGCATGCCTGCACCGAAGCTGTGGAGAGCGTGATCGAGGCCCACTACGCCGACCAGATCGCCGAGGTCGCCGATCGCGACCCGGTCCTAGGCGCCGAATTGTCCGGCTTCCGCGACGAGGAACTCGCTCATCGGGACGAAGCCCTGGCCGAAGGCGCGCGCGGCGCGCCCGGCTATCCCGTCCTCGCCGCCGTCATCCGCGCCGGCTGCCGCGCCGCGATCGCGATCTCCGAGCGCATCTGACGCAAGCTAGCCCGACGAACTTGCGTTCGCCGGGTTTCGGGACCGATAGCTGGCTGTTGACGTAGGCATTGGCGGAAGAGGGCCCTATGGAGCCACAGGCGGAGCCCGCGCTCCAGACGACCGGCGTCGCGCGTTCGACCATTCGCGAACGCGCCTACGCGATCCTCGAGGAAGGCGAGACCGAAAGCGCGATCGGGTGGACGGTCGAGGTTCTGCTGCTCGGCTTCATTCTAGGCAATGTCCTGACGATCGTCCTGGAGACTGTCCCGAGCATAAACGACAGGTATCATACGTTTCTGGACCAGTTCGAAGCGGTCACCGTCTACATCTTCGCGCTGGAGTATCTGATCCGGCTCTGGTGCTCGACCGAGGATCCCCGGATCGGATCGCGCCGGCCGCTGATGGGCAGGCTCCGCTACGCCCTGCGTCCGATGATGATCGTCGATCTGCTGTCGTTCCTGCCGTTCCTGCTTTTGGGTGGGTTCGGCGCCGCCGCCCTCGCCCTGCGGTCGTTCAGGATTCTGCGGCTGTTGCGGCTTCTCAAGATCGCCCGCTATTCCCCCGCCGTGCCCGCCCTGCTGGGCGTGCTCTATGCCGAGCGCCGCGCGCTGACGGGCACCTTCATCCTGCTCCTCTGCGCGATGTGCATCTCGGGCGAGCTGATGCATCTGACCGAAGGATCGGCGCAGCCCAATGCGTTCGGCACCCTGCCCGACGGCATGTACTGGGCCGTCACCACCCTCTCGACCGTCGGCTATGGCGACAAGGTGCCCATCACCATGCTTGGCAGGCTGGTGGCCGGCCTGACCATGGTCACCGGACTCGTCCTGTTCGCGATGCCCATCGGCATCATCGCCACGGGCTTCGTGGACAGCCTGCAGCGGAGGGAGTTCAGCGTCACCTGGAGTATGGTGAAAAGACAGCCGCTGTTCGCGAATTTCGCCGTGGAGGCGGTGAACGAGTTCATGGACCTGGTGGGCGCCAAGCTGGTGCAGGATCACAGCCGGATCACCGTCGCCGGGCACGGCGCCGACACCTTTTACCTGATCGTTTCGGGCCGGGCGCGCGCGGAGGACGCGGACCACGTATGGGAGCTGGGCGCGGGCGATCTAGTCGGCGAAGAGGCCCTCGACGAGGCGGGTCGCTATGGCTTGAGCGTGACGGCGTTGACGGAAATGCGCCTGATGGTCCTCTCCGGCGGCGAACTGCGGCGGCTGACGCGAAAGTTTCCTCTGCTCGATGAGCGGATCAGACGTTGGAGACACAGGGGGAACGTGGCAAGTGAATCACCGTTTGACGTTGGACAGACGTTGATCGATCGGCTTGGCGGCCCCGGTCATGGTTCGGGTCCTGGAGAGCGCTTATGATGAATCAGCTTGCGACCGGGTTGCCGGCTGCCGCGCAACCCCACGCCGCAAGCGGTGAGGCCGCGTGCCCGGACGGCTCTCCGACCGGAGGCAAGCGCGTTTTCTGGGGATTGGCGTTGGGGTCGGTCGGCGTCGTCTTCGGGGACATCGGAACCAGCCCGCTATACGCCATGCGCGAAGCGCTCGCCCACAGCCGTGGCGGCGCCCAGGAGGCGGCGGTGCTCGGCGTCGTGTCGCTGGTGATCTGGGCTCTGACCCTGATCGTCACCGTGAAGTACGTCACCTTCCTGATGCGCGCGGACAATCGTGGCGAGGGGGGAACCCTGGCGCTGATGGCCCTGGCGCAGCGCGCGCTCGGCCGCCATTCGGTGGTTGTGTTTTTCCTGGGCATGGTCGGCGCGTCGCTGTTCTATGGCGACGGTATCATCACGCCGGCCATCTCGGTGCTGTCGGCGGTCGAGGGCGTGCGCGGCGCACCCATGATCGGCCATTTGCTTGGGCCCTACATTGTCCCGGTCGCGTCGGGCATACTTGTCGCCCTGTTTTTGGCCCAGGCGAAGGGGACGCACCGCGTCGCCGCACTTTTTGGCCCGATCACGGTGATCTGGTTCCTGGTGCTGGGCGCGCTGGGCCTCGCCCACCTCAGCGACGACCTGTCGGTCTTCCGCGCCCTCAACCCGTGGTATGGCGCCCGCTTCATCATGGAAAACGGCTTTCTCGGCTTCGTCATCCTGGGCAGCGTGTTCCTGGCCGTGACCGGCGCCGAGGCCCTCTATCTGGACATGGGTCATTTCGGCAAGAATCCGATCCGCGCGGCCTGGCTCGTCCTGGTCTTTCCGTGCCTGACCCTCAACTACCTTGGCCAGGGCGCCGTGGTCCTGCATCACCCCAACGCCTGGCATGACCCATTCTGGGCCATGGCCCCGGGATTCGCCTATTGGCCGATCCTGATACTGGCGACGGCGGCGACCGTCATCGCCAGCCAGGCGGTGATCTCCGGCGCCTTCTCCATGACCCAGCAGGCGGTGCAGCTGGGGCTGTTCCCACGCATGAACATCAAGCGCACGAGCGAGACCCAGGCCGGGCAGATTTATGTGCCATTCGTCAACGTTTCGCTGATGATCGGCGTCCTGCTGCTGGTCGCGGTGTTCCAGACCTCCAGCCGCCTGGCGTCGGCCTATGGCATAGCGGTGACCGGCTCGATGTTCGTCGACACCCTGCTCGCTTACGTCGTCGTGCGGCGGATGTGGAAATGGTCGATGGGGCGCACGGCGAGCCTTCTGGTCCCCCTCATGCTGGTCGACACCACCTTCATTTCGTCCAACCTGCTGAAGATACCCGACGGCGCCTGGTTCCCGCTGACCCTGGGGGCCGGTTTCGTGGTGGTGATGTGGACCTGGACGCGCGGCACGCGAATCTTGATCGAAAAGACCCGGCGTGAAAGCCTGCCGCTCGCCGACCTGATCGCCATGCTCAGCGCCAGGCCACCCAGCCGCGTGCCGGCCACGGCGGTCTATCTGACCTCCGATCCCGACACCACGCCCATGGCGCTGATGCACAACCTCAAGCACAACATGGTTCTGCATAAGAACAACATCATCCTGACGGTGCGGACGGCCGACACCCCGCGCGTCGCCGAGGCCGACCGCGTGAGCATCGAGGCCGTAAACGCCGATTTCAGCAAGGTCGTGGTCACCTACGGCTTCATGGAAAGTCCAAACCTGCCGCGCGCGTTGAAGCTGTGCCGCCTGCGCGGTCTGAAGTTCGATGCGATGTCGACGAGCTTCTTCCTTGGCCGTCGCTCGTTGATCCCCGACACGCGGGCCAGCGCCATGCCGATGTGGCAGGACAAGCTGTTCATCTTCCTGATGAAAAACTCCACCAACCCCACGGACTTCTTCCACATCCCCGCCGGGCGCGTGGTGGAAATGGGTGCTCAGGTCACCGTCTGACCGCTCGTAGCGCGGGCTTTTAGCCTATGGGCGCTAGTTAAAACGTGAATATGGGATGGCGGCTGTAGTCGAAAAGCCCTCGCCCCGCACTTCGCGGCAGGGGAATCGCAAGTAAGTTTTAGCGGCGGTTGCGCTGGGGTTTTGGATAGATTCTGAAGAGCCTTCCTGATTCGGACGGGTTTCATGACCCTCATCGACCTATTGGACGAAGTTCCGGACCCTCGCAGATTCAATATCCGTCACGATCTGACGGACATCCTGTTTGTGGCTCTGGCGGCGGTGCTTTGCGGTGCGGTCGATTGCACGGGGATGTCGGTGTTTGCTCAGTCGCGACTGGAGC
>JBBRAV010000086.1:0-7052 GCA_038206535.1 Caulobacterales bacterium | reverse complement strand
CCGGAACTTCGTCCAATATGTCGATGAGGGTCATGAAAGCCTTCCGAATCAGGAAGGCTCTTCAGAATCGATCCTCAACCCAAGCGCAACCGCCGCTAAAACTTACTTGCGATTCCCCTGCCCTTTATGGGGAGGGAGGGAAGGACTGAAACGCTCTACTTCTGCGCGCTGACGACCATTCTCCACGCCTTGGCATTGTCGAAGTAGACGTTCGCGGCGGCCTGGACATCGGCGGTTGTCATCGCATGATAGTCGGGCAGCGTCGTGCGGATAAGCTCGAGGCGCCGGGGATCGGCGATCGAGCCCGAGAGGCGTTCCAGCCAGTATTCGTTGGTCAGCTGCGCCTTCTCTATCCCCGAGACGCGCGGATTGCGGGCCCGCGCCAGCTCATCCTCGGTAAGGCCCTTGGTACGCAGGTCGGCGGCTATTTTCGTCACCTTGAGGAAGAACCCGGGAATCTTTTCCGGCGGCATTTCGACTTCGCTGATGGCGGCGCCGTAGCCGGGCGTGGTTTCCGAGAAGCTCACCTCGGCCTCGGGGCTGTAGGTGGCGCCTTCGGCGATCCGCACTTCATCGAGGATGCGGTTCTGCAGAACCTCGCCGGCCAGCATGCCGGCGCGCGAGCGCTTCATGTTGACGAAGAAGTCCGTCGCCGGCCAGGCGACGATGGCTTCGGCCTGGTCGGGACGGCCGGTGTCCGCGCGGGTGACCGGAGTCGGGGTCGGAGCCGGAAAGCGGACGGGAGCACCGGCGGCCGGGGGTTTCCCTGCGGCGGGCCTGTCCGGCAAAGCGCCGAAGGTCCTGGCGACCAGATCGACGGTCTTGTCGGGATCGATATCGCCCACGATGGTGATTTCGATCGGACCGCCCGCCAAGGCGGGGCCGAGCACGGAGCTGGGGTCGTTGGGCGTGGCCGCGCGCAGATTCGCTTCACTGGGAAACATCCAGCGCGGATCCTCCGAATGCAGCAGGCCCTGGAGATCGCGGCTCACCACGCCGTCGGGCGTGGCGGCGAGCTGCGGCAGCGCGGTCAGGTACGCGCTCCTGAGGCGCTCGAACGCCTCGGGTCGGAATCCGGGTTCGGCGACATAGGCGGCCAGGACACTGAGCTGCGTTTCGAGGTCGCGCGGCTGTGTCGCGCCGCCGAACACGAACGCGTTCTCGCCGACACCGAAGGTCGCCGCGTATATCTTGCCGGCCAGCGCGCGCTGGCTGTCCTCAAAGCTGATCCTCTTCAGTCCGCCGCCGATCAACGCGCCCGCCGACCAGATCGCGCCGGCCTGGGGCCCCGAAAGGCTCAGTCGACCGCCGCCGACCCGCACAGCCACCAGGATCTGATCCTTGCGAAAGTGCGTCGGCTTGAGGGTCAAGGAGACGCCGTTGGCGAAACGCACGCTCTGCGCCGCGAGGTCGGCGATCTGCGTGCGCTGCACGACCTTTCCCGCCGCGCCGAAGTCGCCGTAGGGCCACGCGACAGCTGCTTCCGCAGTCTGGAGGCTCACCGGCGCGGTCGAGGCCTGGGTGAACGCCGCCGCCAGAGCGGCGTCGCCGCCCTCCACGTCGGTTGGACTGGTCAATTCCACCAGCGGCCCGGCGCCGGAGAACATCGCCCGCGCGGCCGTGGTCACTTCATCGGTCTTCAGACCCTTCACATAGCTGTCGAAGAGCGCCAGGTCAGTGGCCGGGTCGGTCGCCACCTCGTCGTCGTTCACCGCATCCACCAGATCGCCCGCGAGCGCCGGCGTCCGCCGCGTGGCCGCTCCCGCCACGGCGTTGACCAGGGCGGCGCGCATTTCGGTGATCTCCCGCGCCAGTTCGGCGTCACCCACGCCCAGGGTGATCCGACGCGCCTCGCGCTCGATCGATTCCAGGGCCGGACGCCATGCGTTGGGAGTCGACACCGCCTCGATCTGCGCGACCTTGTCGGAGTGCAGCAAGTCGTCGTAGCCCGCCCGCGCATCCAGGAACGGAGGATTGCGTCCGTGGGCGATGACGCTCAGGCGTCGGTTGAGCACGGAGAGGGCCAGAGCCTCGATCGTCTCGCGACGGCGCCGGGCGGCCGTGTCCGCCGATGCGTCGTGGGGATGCACCCAGGCGATCATCGTGCGCGTCGACGCGCCCGGAAGCCGCACGACCTTGGCGGTGAGACCCCGGGGCGCGGGCTCTCCGAGAGCGGTCTCGGCGGGCGGCGGCCCCATCGGCGCCCAATCGCCGAAGCGCGCCTTGATCCTGGCCTCCATCTGGGCCGGATCGAAATCGCCGACCGCGATCAGAGTGGTGCGGTCTGGCCGGTAGTTGGCTCTGTAGTAGTCTCGCAGCAGCGCGATGGGCGCGTGTTCGATGACATCGACCGTGCCGATCGGGAAGCGCCGCGTTATCCTTTGGCCTTGGGCGAGAAGCTCGATCTGGGCCTTCTCGGCCCGGTATTGCGGGGTGTCGCGCAGCCGCTCCTCGGAGAGCACCACCCCCCGCTCCGGTGTCAGCGCCTTGTCATCGAGCGTCAGCTCGCCCGCCGTCTCACGCATCAGCATGAGGCCGGTGTCGATGGTGTTCGTGTCGCTGCGCGGCAGGTCCAGCATGTAGACCGTCTGCGTCCATTCGGTGGAGGCGTTGGTGTCGGGCCCGAAGGCCAGTCCCTTCCGTTGCAGTATCTTGATCATTTCGCCGGCCGGGACGTGCGCCGAGCCCTTGAAGGACATGTGCTCGAGCACATGGGCCAGGCCCTGCTGCGTGTCGCTCTCCTGCAGCGACCCCGATCCAACGCGCAGGCGAAGCGAGGTCTGGCCGCCGGGCGTAGCGTTGCGCATGATCGCATATCGCATGCCGTTGGGCAGCAGGCCGAATCGGATCGCGGGATCGGGGCTGATGTCGCTTTGCGCCTGCGGCCATCCCGGAGCGCCGCAGGCAGGCGCCGCCAGGGCCAGCACGCTGATTAGAACGGCGGTCGAAGCGAAGATCAGGCAGCGTTTCATGAACATCCTGTTTCAAACAGCGCGGGCCGCGCTGTAGACACCGTCAATGGCGAACACAAGGCGCGGAGCGTGACCTTGCTCGAGAAGGAGCCGCGGTTCGACCCACGGGATGTAGGCTTACCGCCCCACGAAATTCGCCGGCCGACGTTCGAGGAACGACGCCACGCCCTCCTTGTGGTCCTGCGACTGGAAACAGGCCTTCATGGTCTCGACATGCACGGCCATGTGCTCGGCGACGTCACGTTCGAGCCCACGCCAGACCAGCGACTTCATGTGCCGCAGTGAGAAGGGCGACGACAAGAGGTACCTTCGCGCCTCGGTCAGCGCGGTTTCGGCGAGACGTTCGGGCGGCACGACCTCAGCCGCGTAGCCGATCGCCTTGGCTTCGTCAGCCGGCAGGAACGCGCCGGAATAAAGCAGGCGAAGCGCGCGGTGGGGCCCGATCAGGCGCGGCAGCAACCAGCTGCCGGCGCCGGTGTCGGGGACCAGACCGCGGTGTGCGAAGTTCCACGCAAAGCGCGCGCGATCGCTGATGATGCGAACGTCGCACTGGCTGGTGAACTCGGCGCCCATGCCGACCGCGACGCCGTCGATCGCCCCGATCACCGGCTTGGGACACGACACCAGCGGCCACCAGACTTTGGTTTCATGAGCCTCTCCGCGGACACCCCGGGTCTCACCCGGCACGCTGGCGAGGTCGGCGAGGTCGGTCCCGGCGCAGAACGACCCGCCAGATCCGGTGACGATAAGCACCCGCACCTTGTCGTCGGCGCCGGCCTGCGCGACCTTGCCGATGAAGGCGCCGAGCATGGCGTAGGTCATCGCGTTGCGCTTTTCCGGACGATCGATGGTGAGGGTGGCGACGCCGTCGCCGTCGACCTCGTAGCGGATGTGGTGAGCGGTCATGTCCTCGGGTATCCTTTGTCGGTGGCTTCGCCGCCGCGTCGATTATTTTTCCGTCTTGGCGCGCCGCTTGCGTTCGCGGAACGCCAGAGCCCAGCCCGGCTTTTCGACCTGCGCGCCGCGGCCGAGCGCCAGGGCGTCGGGCGGCACATCCCGGCTGATCACCGAGCCAGACCCGGTATAGGCGCCCGCGCCGATCGTCACCGGCGCGATCAGGGAGCTGTTGGATCCTATGAACGCCCCCTCCCCCACCCGCGTCTGGAACTTGTCGAATCCGTCGTAGTTGCAGAAGATCGTGCCGGCGCCGATGTTCGCCCCCGCGCCGATCTCTCCATCGCCCAGGTAGGAGAGATGGTTCGCCTTGGCGCCGGGGCCGACGGTCACCTTCTTGACCTCGACGAAGTTGCCGATGTGGGCGTTCTCACCGATGTCGGCCCCGGGACGAAGGCGAGCATAGGGCCCCACCAGGGCGCCGGATCTGACCCGGGCGCCTTCGAGATGGCTGAACGCGCGGATCACCGCCTCGCTCTCGACCCTCACGCCCGGCGCGAAGACCACATGCGGCTCGACGACGGCCCCCGCGGAGATGTGCGTGTCCCAGGAGAGGAAGACGGTGTCGGGCGCGGGCATCGTCACCCCGGACTCCATGAGCGCGGCGCGGCGACGGCTCTGAAACACAGCCTCCGCCGCCGCCAGCATGGCCTGGGAGTCGACGCCGGCGACCGTCTGCTCGCCGGCGAAAGCGACCCGCACCGAGCGACCCGCCGAGCGCGCCAATCCCACCACGTCGGTCAGGTAATATTCTCGCTTGGCGTTGTCGTTGCGCACCGCGCCAAGCAGGTCGAACAGCAGCGGCGCGGCGATCGCCAGCACGCCGGAATTGCAGGCTCTGATCGCAAGCTCTTCGGTCGTGGCCTCCTTGGCCTCTACGATCTTTTCCAAAGAGCCATCGGCGCCGATGACCAGACGACCATAGGCGCGTGGCGCGGCCGTCTCGAACCCCAGCACCGCGACGTCCGCGGCGTTCGCGCGAAGATCGAACAGCGGGGCCACGGCTTCGGCGGTCAGCAATGGAACGTCGGCATAGGTGATCACGACGTCGCCGACAAACCCCGCCAGCGCCACCTTGGCCGCCAGCACCGCGTGCGCCGTGCCGAGCGGGGGATCCTGCACGGCGATAGCGCCTTCGCCCAGGCGCGCCGCGACGTGGGCGCGAACAGCCGGCGAATGGGCGCCCACCACAACCACGATCCGCTCGCAGCCGAGATCCATGGCCGCGTCGATCGCGTGGTCGACCATTGCCCGCCCGCCGATCCTGTGCAGCACCTTGGGCGTGGGGGATTTCATCCGCTCGCCCTTGCCGGCGGCCAGGATGACGGCGGCCCGGGCGCAAGTGGGAACCTTCATCGATAAATCCCCATGTCGTCGCGAACGAGCCTTGCCATGGCGCGGGGTTTAACCGAAACGGCGGCTGGTTTCGATCAAGGAGTTAACGTGGACCTCGACCTCACTCACCTCGCCGGAAGCACGATCGCGTTCGACCTCGACGGCACGCTCGTGGAATCGGCGCCCGATCTGGTGGCGACCCTCAATGTCCTCCTGGCGCAGGAAGGGATCGGCCCCCTGCCCCTGTCGCAGGCCCGAGACATGATCGGCCAAGGCGCCCGCTCGCTGATCGCCAAGGGCTTCGACGCCAGCGGCGCCAGCGTCGCCGAGCCCCGGCTGTCGCTCCTGTTCGAACAGTTCATCGCCTACTACCGCGAACACATCGCCGACGAGAGCCATGTCTTTCCAGGCGTCATCGACGCGCTCGACCTCCTCGACGGCGCCGGCGCGAAACTGGTCGTCTGCACCAACAAGCAGACCGACCTGTCCATCGCCCTGCTCGAGGCCCTCGGTATCGCCAACCGCTTCGCCGCCATCGTCGGACCCGACGCCGCATTGGCCGCCAAACCAGACGCGCGACACCTTTTGGTGGCGATCGAAGCGGCCGGCGGATCGCCGGACCGCGCCCTGATGGTCGGCGATTCGGTTTCCGACGCCGGCGCGGCGCGCGCGGCCGGCGTGCCGCTGATCCTGGTCTCGTTCGGCTACACCCCGATCCCGGCGAGCGAACTGGGCGCCGATGCGCTGATCGACCACTTCGACGAGCTGCCGGCGGCCTGCGCGCGTCTCTTGTAGCGCGGGCTTCCAGCCCGCGTCTTTTCTAGCGGGCTCGAAGCCCGCGCTACAAAAAAAGGAAACACCTTGAAACTCGACTCCACAATCGCCGCGGTCATCACCGGCGGCGCCTCGGGCCTCGGCGAGGCGACCGCCCGCCTGCTCGCCTCGGCCGGCGTCAAGGTCGCTCTGTTCGACCTCAACGAGGAGCGCGGCGAGGCCCTGGCCAAGGACCTGGGCGGGGTCTTTTGCAAGGTCGACGTCGCCTCCAGCGAAGAGGTCGACGCCGGTTTCGCCAGGGCCCGCGCGGCGATCGGTCAGGAGCGGATCCTGGTCAACTGCGCCGGCGTCGGCGGCGGAGCCGCGCGCACCGCCTCTCGCGACCGCCAGAGCGGAGAGATCAAGGAATATCCGCTGGAAAACTTCGAACGCATCCTGCAGGTAAACCTGATCGGCACGTTCCGCTGTCTCACCAAGAGCGCGGCGGGCATGCTGACCCTGGACCCGCTGGAGGACGGCGAGCGCGGCGCCATCGTCAACACCGCCTCGGTCGCCGCCGAGGATGGCCAGATCGGCCAGGTCGCCTACACCGCCTCCAAGGCCGGCATCGTCGGCATTACCCTGGTCGCCGCGCGCGACCTCTCCAACGAAGGCATTCGCGTCAATACCATTCTGCCCGGCATCTTCGACACCCCCCTGCTCGGCCGCGCGCCGCAGCAGGTGAAGGACGCCCTTTCGGCCCAGGTGCCATTCCCCAAGCGCCTCGGCCGGCCGGAGGAGTTCGCCCATCTCGCCCACGCGATGATCACCAATGGCTACTTTAACGGTGAAGACGTCCGTCTGGACGGCGCGATCCGCATGGCCCCGCGTTAAGGATGTGCCGGGGTGGCCTTGTCGCCGCGCCGGCGAGCCGATATAGACGCCACCCTTCCAGGCGGCGCCGGATGCGTAGCTCAGCGGGAGAGCACCTCGTTCACACCGAGGGGGTCACAGGTTCAATCCCTGTCGCATCCACCA
>JBBRAV010000085.1:0-7842 GCA_038206535.1 Caulobacterales bacterium | reverse complement strand
TACACCCACCCACCAGCGTGGCCAAATCCCCATAAGGCCCGCGCTGCATCCCGCGGTTCAGACATCCAGCTTTCTTGGACACCCGCCTTCGGCGCCAATCGAACCACCGCGCATGGCGGGTGTCCAAGAAACCTTAAGGTTGATTGCCATTAGATCTCTGTCACATAGCGGAACTTGCCGAGGCTCAATGCCATCCGACATTGATCGCCTCTGATCGCCCTAACGAAAACAATAGTTTACGCGTCGCATAATGGGGTTTCAATATAGAGTGAAGCGGCTCGATGGACGGGTCGGCTCAGTGTCAGTCCTCGCCATTGGCCCTCGGCCCGAGTCTAGACATTCGCGTTGCACACACTTGTGGACATTGCCCACCGCCGCTGGGGGCGGTAAGCCAGCCGTTACCGGGCTTCACGATATCCGCGTTCAATAACCGGTTGATCGCCCTTAAACCGGGTTGGGCGGCCATCGCGGATCTGGTAACGTGTTCCGCAATTCAGAGAACCGTCGTGGGCGGATCTGCCGCGACGCTTGCGTGCGAGAGGTTTGAAATGTCGCTCAAAGAACAACTCACGGAGTTTCGCGCCGCCTGGCGAAAGAATGTGCCCGCGGATATGCAGGCGATCGCCGACCGCAACGTCGAGCAACTTCGCACCTGCGCCCTTCAGCAAACGATCCTTAGGGTCGGCGACCGCGCGCCGGCAATCGTCCTTCCCAATGCCATGGGACAGACCGTCGATGTCGCCGCGCTAATCGAGAAGGGGCCCGTCATCGTGACCTTCTACCGAGGCGGCTGGTGCGCCTACTGCAACATTGGCCTGAAAGCTTTTCAGGAGGCGCTTCCGGCGATCACTGCGGCCGGCGCCTCCCTGGTCGCCATAAGCCCTGAAAAGCCGGACGAATCTCTGTCGACGGCGGAGAAGAACGCCCTGGCGTTCGAGGTTCTGAGCGATGTCGGCCAGACGGTCGGACGCGCCTTTGGACTGGTCTATGAGTTCACCCCGGAACTCAAGGGAGCCTACCAGCGCTTCGATATCGATGTCCCCGTCTGGAACGGCGCGCCCGATGAATGGGCCCTGCCCATCGCCGCCACCTACGTCATCGACCGCGAGGGCGTGATTATCTACGCCTATACGGACGTCGATTACCGTGATCGCGCCGATCCCGTCGATGTCCTCGAGGCGCTTGCAAAGGCGACGCCCGCCCTATAGTTGGACTGTCCATCCGACCGACTGGAGCGGTAGTGTGGCAGACACGCCAGTATTGTCCATGGGGTCCTCGTGGTTCTATGAGCGACGGCCCCGATCAGGTTCAACATCGCGCCATCCATATGCGTCACTGGCGGTAACGTCCGATTTGTCTGCTCTGGGTCGATTCTCACCATTGGATCACGGCATGCAAGTGGACATTCGGAAGCGCCCGGGGCCTAAATCCTCACCCGCTCGATTTCGTCGAGGGAGATCTCATCCCGCCGGCGATCATAGAGCTGCGTCGTGCGTGTCGACGCATGGTTCGCCATCGCCGCCGCGTTCTCCAGTGTGCCGCCGTTCTCGAGGTAGGCGGTGATCCCCGTTGCGCGGAAAGTGTGATTGCCGATCCTTGTTTCGATCCCCGCGGCTGATGCGCGCCGGCCGATCATGGCGTGCGCGTTGGCCTGGGGAAGCGGCGTCGCGGTGAGCGCCGATGTCCCCCGCTGTATCGTACGGAACAACGGCCCCTTGGGATCGGCCGCCAAGCCGCATCCGTCGATGTAGGCGTGCAGGTAGACCTCTAGGGAGTGATGGCAGGGCATTTCGTGGCGCTTGCCGCCTTTCTCGTGGAGGCGGACCCATAGGCGCCGATTTTGCACGTAGACGTCTTCGACCTTCATGGCGATCGCCGCGCCGACACGGGCGAAGCTGAAGGCCATCAGGCCGATGAGCGCGCGATCGCGCAGGCCGATCGGCGTCGAGACGTCGATCGCATCGAGCAGCCGGCGGGCTTCCTCCGGATCGAGCACCGGAGTCTTGCCGCTTCGCGCGCTATGTGAGGGTCCTCTCACCGAGGCGGCTGGATTGGCCGGGACGACTTGGCCCATCACGAGCCAGTCGAACAGGTTGCGGATCGCGGCCAGGTGCTGTTTCGCCGTGGGGGCCGAGCGCTCGCGGCTCAGGATTTCGATGTAGCCGGCGACGTGGAGCGGCTGGACGGCCGATAGGGTGTGAACTCCCCTGCCCTCGCACCAGGCCAGGAAGTCACCCACGGCGCGGGCATAGGCGCGCCGTGTGTTGGTGTTGCGGATCTGGGCGGCGAAGAATTCGAGGAAGCGGATTTGCGCGCGCTCGCCGGCGGCCGTGACGATCGCCGACAGCGTGTTGGCGCGCGCGATCGCGACTAGCTGGTTCACACCCACATCCGATTTGCATCAAAGTCTAGCTTCGCCGCCTTTAACTCCGCCACTAGCCGAGTTTTCCAGCCATCGGCGGCGTCCATATCTGTGTATATGACGCCAAACAGGTCAGACGGCATTTCCACGTCCCCTTTTCGGAGGAGGCAAACTCGACCACGCCCCAAAACTCCCGCGAAATAACCCAATTCGAAAATAACGTTTTGGCGGCCCCGACCAGCTTGCTCCGATGCCGTCACAGCTCCGCCTAGATCATCCGGAGTGAGAAGTACCACCGCAAAACCCACTTCCTTTGCTGAATTCTCAAATTTTTCGATAACTGTGCGACCCTGATTGGGTTGTTCTTTGAGCACAATGGCTTCAAGACCAAGCTTTTCCAAAAAACGTGCCAAACCCTGTAGGGCAGCGTCGTCGTGACCATGGACAATGAATACCTTATTCGACCCCTGCGCGACCAATCGTATATCGATTTTCCCATGGCTTAGTATATATATTTTATAGTCTCGAACAAAAGGGATCAAAACCTGCCTCGTAAAGGCGTGTATGCCGCCAATGAGATCGCCGCCTGTTCGGCAATATTGATGGCAAAATCCAAGTGCCCATTGTGCATCATTTGCCAGGTTTTGAATAAGTATCAGCGTGAGTCCGAGAGTGGCATTTTGATCATCGGGCCACGCCAACTGGTGCGTGCCCGCCATTGGGCCTCCGGTAGCTTCGCTAGCAGTGATAAACGCGTCATAGTCTATATTTGCTATTAGGGCGTAGTTAGATTGCTCAAGATCAGCATGTTTTAGTAACTTGGCAAGAGTTTTTAAGGGTCGCTCGAAAGTTTGATATGACGAAGATTGCAGATCTAGGACAGCGTTATTTATTTGAACAAAAATATCGGCGGCGACCGGCATTATTTATCATCACTTTCTAGGCGGGCGGCGGCCGCTCTATCGAGAATCGCCGTCCGGTATTTGTCTTTCATCTGCGCCGCCAAAGGAGCGATGATGGGATTGTCGGCGTAGGATCCCAGCTTGGAGTCGACCATATCTTCTACCTCCTGAATCGCAGCCTCAATGCTGGCGGGGTCGGTTGGATCGAAATGCACCGTCCCCAACGTGCCACCCAGGTCCTGAAGCGCGGCCGATGCCGCGCCCAGATCCTTTTGGAGTTTATCCAGCCCGGTGATTTTCATCATCAACGCCTCCTATATCTGATAATGCTGCGTTTATCACATATAGCGTGCTCGAGATTGGCCACGCCTCTGGTGGCCGCCACATTTCATGCTCCCAAGACGCGTTGGCGCTTGCGGGAGATTGCGCCATACATCGTGGCACGATAGGCCGCTCTGCAGCGGCCGCCCGGCGAGCAACCGATCGAGGTGCGTTGAGATGGAAGCATGGCTGGTTGGCATTGTCGCAGCTCTAGCCTGGATTTCTCAAACATGAGGGGTGCATCGGGGGCTGGAATCTGAGATAATTCATCTACTACAACGAGTTATCGGATTTCCAAACCCCGAGGGGATGCCCCCGATGCCGACAGACTGTAGCCCGAAGCTGTTCACGTTTGAAGCGGTTGAACGCAAGTCGGTGGTGGCCGGTTTTGACGGCGGAACGATCACCTCCAACGCCGGGGCGCTGCTGCTGGGAGAGGTCGACCGAGGCCTTGGTCTGGTTCGCCGGTTTGCCGAATGCTTCACCGACCGGCGCGATCCGCGGTATGTCGAGCACCGGTTGGAGGCGCTGCTGGGCCAGCGCGTCTTTGGCCTGGCGCTGGGGTACGAAGACCTCAACGACCATGACGAGCTGCGCAAGGACCCGGTGATGGCGGTGCTGGCGGGGAAGCTGGGTTCACAGCGAACCGACTGCGAGGCCCTGGCCGGCAAGAGCACGCTGAACCGTCTCGAGCACAGGCCCAAGAGACATGGCGCCAAGTACCACAAGATCGACTGCGACAGGGCCAAGGTTGACACCCTGATGGTCGATCTGTTCGTCGAAGCTCACGAACGGGCGCCGCGACAGATCGTCATTGATCTGGACGCGACCGACATCCCTCTGCACGGTCATCAGGAGGGCCGGTTCTTCCACGGCTATTACGATACGTACTGCTATCTTCCACTGTACGTCTTCTGCGGTCGCCATCTATTGCTGGCCCGGCAACGCCGTTCGAACATCGACGGCGCCTCGGGCTCGGTGGAAGAAGTCGCCCGCATCGTCGGGCAGATCCGCCAGGCCTGGCAGCGCACCCGGATCATCCTGCGCGCCGACAGCGGCTTCGCCCGCGACGCACTGATGGCCTGGTGCGAGGCGCATGGCGTCGACTATGTCTTCGGCTTGGCCCGCAACCCCCGCCTGGAGAAGGAACTGGCCGGTGAGCTGGTCCAGGCCAAAGCCCTGTGCGCTCAGTCAGGCAAGGCGGCGCGGGTGTTCCGCGACTTCCGCTACCAGACGCTCGACAGCTGGAGCCGGGCGCGGCGCGTCGTGGGCAAGGCGGAACACACGCCATTGGGGTCCAACCCACGCTTCGTCGTCACCAACCTCAAGAGGTCGGCCTGGGACGCCCGGCGCCTCTACGAGGATCTCTATTGCGCCAGAGGCGAGTGCGAGAACCGCATCGGCGAGCAGTTCGAACTCTTCGCCGACCGCGCCTCCTGCGAGACCATGGACGGCAATCAGATGCGCCTGCTGTTCTCCGCCATGGCCTATATTCTCACGGACACCCTGCGTCGGATCGCCCTGACGCACACCCAGTTCGCCGACGCGGCGGTACAGACGATCCGCCTCAAGCTGTTGAAGCTCGGAGCCCAGGTGCGCACCAGTGTCCGGCGTATCCACTTCGCCATCGCCTCCAGTTGCCCCAACCAGAGCGAGTTCGAGATGGCCCACCTGTATCTGCGCCGCGCTTTCGACACCGGCTGAGCCAACCCCACCACGCCGCCGACCAACCTCAACGCCTCACGGCGCCCGTCCTCTCGCCCGCCCCCCACGAAAATCAGCCACGCAGGTCGCCACCACCGACCAGACCACCCACACACCCTCACAACCCGAACACTCGAATGCGAAAATACGCCCAACATCCAAAAAATCAGGCGTTCAGCCCCCAAAAATCATTCAGGTTTGAGAAATCCAGGCTAGCGGCCGGGGCGGCGGCCAAGGCAAATGATCTGGGCGGCGTCGTAGTGGCTGACGCCTACGCGGGGCTGAAAGCCTTACTAATAAAGAAGTTGGGCAAAAGCGGCGCCATACAAGGCTTGGAGGAGGCTCCTGACTCGGAGAGCGCTCAAACCGCGGTCGCGGAAACTATCGCAAAAACTGGTCTCCATGAGGACGAGGCGCTGAAGGCTCAGGCGGCGGCGTTGATGGCCGCTGTTGAAAGCGCTCCAAAGTCTTCTGACGGCGATATCAACGTCAGCGACATCGTGGCGAAGGCCGACATCATCGTGCGCAACCTATTCGCGGCCCGGCGGATCGATGTCACGTCTATAACATCCGACCAGAGCGTTCTCATCGAAAACCTGAGTGCAGGGGCCGAACCCGCAAAAAAAGTTTAGGCGAAGACGCATCGAGCCGCCCGTCTCTCGCCGGATCCCCTTCTAGGTTCAGTTCGCACTTTGAAAGCCTGACGGCAGGCAGGGATCTGATCGTGGCCTTCGGCCCGCTCACGACTGGCGGCGATAGGCCGCCGCCCAGACCACGTCAGCCAATCCCCTTTTTTGGTCGACTTCCTAAGCACTACCACGCGCGGGAGTCGGACCTCAAAGCGTTGCGCGCCAAGCTCCGTTCGAAAGCCCAGGCTGTCGGCGTCAGAGGCATGGGGGGCATCGGCAAAACCGTCATCGCTATGGCTCTCGCCCTGGACGATACTGTCCGAGCCGATTTTCCTGATGGCGTGGCGTGGATCACCTTCGGCCGGGACGCCCGGCCGGAGGAAAAGGCTGCGGAACTCTTTCGTTCCGTCGCCAATGAGCAAACGAGCTTCAAGAGCGTAAGCGAGGCCCAGGCCTCACTCGAAAACCTCACCCGCGACTTGGCTCTGCTGATCGTTCTGGATGATGTCTGGGAGCCAGAGGCGGCCGATCCGTTCGCCCGCCTGGGCCCCCGCTGTCGGGCGCTGATCACCACGCGCGATTCCCGGGTCCTGACGCGGGCCGGCGCGGACCGACATGATGTAGGGCTGCTCGACGCATTTGCAGCGCGAGACTTTCTATCGCAGGTGTGCGGGCTGCCGGGTTCCGAGACCCTCCCTCCGCAGGCGGAGGGCGTTATCCGCCAATGCGGTCGCTTGCCCTTGGCGCTGGCGGCGGCGGGGGGCATGATCCGCGATCCTGGGGACTGGGCGGACGTGCTTGCGGCGTTGGAAGCTGGCGATGCCGAGGTGTTCGATACCTCTTGGTTGCCGGACCAAGAGCAGCGCAATCTGGCGGTCGTTCTGCGGGTCAGCATCGATCGGCTGCCGACGGAAGCCAAAACCTGCTTTCTTGCCTGCGCCGCGTTTCGAGAAGATGTCAACATCCCTGAAGCGACACTGATTCGTCTGTGGTCAAGTGTCGCCCGGGCTTCCTTTCACGCAAAGCGCATCGCCGACGAGTTGGAACGGCGCTCGCTACTTATTCGCGACGATCGATCTCGCTATCGCATCCATGACCTCTATGTCGACTATTTGCGACACGCCGCCGCGCCCTTGGCGCAGCGACATGCGCAGCTGGTCGATCGCTATCGAGAGGTCTGCGGCGAAGATTGGGCAAATTGTCCCGACGATCATTACATCCTCCAGCATCTACCCTGGCATCTTCAGCAAGCCGGTCTCGCCGATGAACTTCGCAACATCCTGTTTGATTTCTCCTGGATGATTCACAAATTGTGCCATACGAATATCAACGCTCTTATCGATGACTATCGAACGATTATAGACTTCCAAGAGGCAAAGATCATAGCTGACGCCTTAATTCTGTCGTCACATGTCTTGTCCAATTCACCAGAGGAATTAGCCAAACAGCTACATGGCCGATTGTTCGCAAGCCAGGGGCCGATGATCGATCGCCTGTTGCAGGCGAGCCGGGACCATTGTGGACTCTCCCCAGTAGATGGTCCCTATCTAACTGTGCCAGGTTTAGAAATTCGTCGTTTCGAAGGCCACACCAACTGGGTCTGGGCCGTAGCCATGCTGGCGGACGGCCGGCGCGCCGTTTCGGCGTCCGATGATAAAACCTTGCGGCTATGGGACCTCGAGACGGGTGCCATGCTGCGCACGTTCAAAGGCCATACCTACAACGTCAGGGACGTAGCGGTGCTGCTGGACGGCCGGCGCGCCGTTTCAGGGTCCCTCGATAAGACCATGCGGCTGTGGGACCTCGAGACGGGTGCGATGCTGCGCACGTTTAAAGGCCACACCGACCATGTCGAGGCCGTTGCAGTGCTGCAGGACGGCCGGCGTGCCGTTTCGGCGTCGCAGGATGGGACTTAGCGGTCATG
>JBBRAV010000084.1:0-8543 GCA_038206535.1 Caulobacterales bacterium | reverse complement strand
CTACACCCACCCACCAGCGTGGCCAAATCCCCATAAGGCCCGCGCTGCATCCCGCGGTTCAGACATCCAGCTTTCTTGGACACCCGCCTTCGGCGCCAATCGAACCACCGCGCATGGCGGGTGTCCAAGAAACCTTAAGGGTTGCGGACGTGCGAGGCTCAACGCTTTTTGGGAGCGTAGAGGGTGCTGACGTAGACGATCTTATCCAAGTCGCAGGAGCCTGAAGTCACCTGTCCTACAAATCCACCATAGCGACATATGAGTTTGCCCTCTCCGGAGAATAGGGCGTGCTTGTCTCCGGTGTCGGCACGATCTGTGGCGGTAAGATTGTAGGCCAGTAGCCCTTTGTATGTCGCTTTTTCGATTACGGGTGGCGGGCCGCCGCTCTCAGAAACAAATTTTCGCAACCATTCTGGAATTGATCCATCTAACGGTAGGCTGGGTCCACTGTGGCAGGCGGCTAGCGACCACAAAGCCACGGCAACAAAGAGCGCTCGACGCGCGAAAATCATCGTGCCCTCGCCGGCTTTGACTGACGGTAGACAATTGAAAACGAATTGTCATTCGTCGTTGAAGCAGACGTTGCCGATGTCAGAGTTGGGCGCTTCATCGCCGCTGACTTTCTGCCCGCAACCGGACGTTCGACCGTCAGGCTCCTCGACGAGGCCCCCACATTGATGCGGAGGCTTCTATCCGCCAGATCGGCCCGTGAGCCGCTCCACCATGCCTTGGACGCGGCGGGCGCGGATCTCGGGCTTTTTGGCTTCCAGCACCCACTTCAGGTATTCACGTTGGTGCGAAGGCGGCGGACCGCCAAAAATCTGGCCTGCCTGGGGGTCGCCCGCGCGAGCGGCCTGAACGTCGGCCGGTAAGTCGCCTTAATTCGGCATGGCCATCTTCCTTAAAAGAACACGAACGCCCGCACGACCACGTTCTTGCGGCAATGCGCGTCAGCCGGCGCGGTCGGGTCGGTACTGGCCGTGTGGAAGGACCAGCGCGAGACCGACCGTGTTCAGGGCGCGAAGTTGTTCCGCTCTCATCGTCGCTCGACCGCCATGGTCGACCCAGACCGTCGACTTTGCTAGGATGGGGCTAGTGACGGTAACGAATCGCGCCCCCCAACAACGATTGCCGCTTGGCAAGGCGCCGAGCCTGACCCGCCGGGATTTCATCGTCTCGCCGGCCAACGCCGAAGCCGTGGAAGCGCTCGACGCCTGGCCCGCGTGGCCTGGCGGCCGCCTGGCACTGATCGGCCCGGAGGGATCGGGCAAGACGCACCTTGCGCGCATCTGGGCCGCCCGCGTGGACGCCACCATCATCGATCGCGGGGATGTCGATCTCTCGTCAGTGGCCGGCAGGGCCGTCCTTGTCGAGGACGCCGACCGGCGCTCGGCGGACGAGATGCTGTTTCATCTGATCAACATGGCCGATACTGGTTCGAGCCTGCTGCTGACGGGACGCACGCCGCCGCTTCAATGGACGGCCGACCTCCCGGATCTGCGATCGCGCCTGAATTCGCTGATGGTCGCATCCCTGCGAGCGCCCGACGACGTGGTTCTCGAGGGCGTTCTGCTGAAGTTTTTCGCCGAGCGGCACATCAGAGCCGGCGGCGACGTCATCAGTTATCTGCTCAGGCGAATCGAGCGGTCGGTGCCGGCGGTCAGGGAGATCGTGGCGCGCATCGACGAAAAGGCGGACGCCGAAGGACGGGAGATCACCCGGCCCCTGGCGCGCGAAGTGCTCAAGGAATCCGGGTACGGGAGCGAGACGCTGTGAGCCCGGTGCTTGCGGACGAAGGCGTCGGGCGCCAAAACGTCGAGGTCACGCCCTGTGACGCCGCGCCGATCGCCAAAATGACCGACAACCTGCCCGCCCCCGTACTGGCGGCGGCCCCGGCCGCCGCGAGCGAACCGCACGCCGGTTCGGACTTGCTCGCGTCTCCCGCGCGTTTTTTCAATCGCGAGATATCCTGGCTGGGGTTCAATCGTCTGGTTTTGGCGGAAGCGGGGAATCCCAGGCATCCATTGCTTGAGCGCGTGCGGTTCTTGTCGATCTCCGCCAACAATCTCGACGAATTCTACATGGTCCGCGTCGCGGGCCTGAAGGGCCAGCTTCGCGAGGGCGTTCGGGTGCTGAGCCAGGACGGACTTAGCCCGGCGCAGCAATTGCGGCGGGTGAACGCCGAAGCCAACCGCCTGATGGCCGACCAGCAAAGGGTCTGGCGAGAGCTGCGGGCGGATCTTGCGACTCACGGCCTGCGACTTCTCGAGGCCAAGGACGTTTCGGCGGCGGACCGGGCCGCCGCCGAGGCCATCTTCCACGCCAGCATCCTGCCGGTGTTGACGCCGCTGGCGATCGATCCGGCGCATCCGTTTCCGTTCATCCCCAACCTCGGGTTCGCCCTCGCGCTCAAACTTCGTCGTGAAGGCGAAAACAGGGACGTCTACGCCCTGCTGCCGGTGCCCCATCAGGTGGCGCGCTATTGGGAGTTGCCGCCGAGCGGCCGCGCGCGCCGAAAGGCGCAGCGGCGCTTCATCGCGCTCGAGACCTTCCTGATCCTGTTTCTCGACAAGCTCTTCCCCGGCTGCAAGCTCAAAGGCAGCGGCCTTTTCCGGCTCATCCGCGATTCCGATGTCGAGATCGAAGAAGAAGCCGAAGATCTCGTCCGGGAATTCGAAGCTCGTCTCAAGCGTCGGCGACTGGGCGAAGTCGTGAGGGTGAAGATCGATGCATCGATGCCTGACGACCTGCGCGAGTTCATCGTCGAGGGCCTGCGGGGCGAAAACCAGGACGTGGTCAGCGTCGATGGACAGCTCGGGCTGGCGCAACTCGCCCAATTGATTCCTCCCGACATGCAGGAACTGAAGTTCCCCGCCTTCCAACCCAGGTTTCCCGAACGTATCCGCGATCACGGCGGCGATTGCTTCGCGGCCATCCGCGAGAAGGATATTCTTGTTCATCACCCGTTCGAAAGCTTCGACGTGGTGGTGCAGTTCCTGCTCCAGGCCGCTCGCGATCCCAATGTGCTGGCCATCAAGCAGACCCTCTACCGGACCTCCAAGGACAGCCCGATCGTCGCCGCGTTGATCGAAGCCGCCGAGAACGGCAAGAACGTGGTGGCTCTGGTCGAAATCAAGGCCCGCTTCGACGAGGAGGCCAATCTCAAATGGGCGCGTGATCTGGAGCGCGCCGGCGTGTATGTGGTCTTTGGATTTGTCGAGTACAAAACCCATGCCAAGCTCTCGCTTGTTGTCCGCCGGGAGGGAGATCAGCTCCGGACGTATTGCCATTACGGTACAGGCAACTATCATCCAGTTACTGCGAAGATCTATACTGATCTTTCTCTTTTCACGACCGACCCTGCGTTGGGTCGCGACTCTGGGCGCCTGTTCAACTACATAACGGGCTACGCCCAGCCCACGCGGCTCGAGAAGCTTTCCTATTCCCCCGTCACTCTCAAGGCGGAACTTTTGTCGCTGATCGAAGCGGAGGCGGTCAACGCGCGCGCCGGCAGACCCGCGGCGATATGGGCCAAGATGAACGCGCTCGTGGACCCGCAGATCATCGACGCCCTGTATGCGGCCAGTTGCGCCGGCGTGGCGATCGACATGGTGGTGAGGGGGGTCTGTTGCCTGCGCCCTGGCATCGCGGGCCTGTCGGAGAACATTCGAGTAAAGAGCATAATCGGCCGGTTTCTCGAACATGCGCGGATCGTGGCCTTCGCCAACGGCAAGGCGATGCCGTCGACCGAGGCGCGCGTGTTCATCAGTTCCGCCGATTGGATGCCGCGAAATCTCGACCGGCGGATTGAAGTCATGACGCCCGTGGAGAATCCGACGGTCCACCAGCAGGTGATGCAACAGATCATGGTGGCGAACCTCAACGACGAGGCCCAGAGCTGGTTACTGGACTCCGAGGGCGCCTACCACCGGTCCGCCGGATGGAATCGCAAGGGCGCGTTCTCGGCTCACCAGTACTTCATGACCAATCCGTCGCTTTCAGGGCGTGGGCACAAGGTCAAGGATCTGCCTAGAGCATTCGAGCATGTCGGTCTCAAGCGATAAGCCAAGCTACGCCGACGCGGCCGTCATCGACGTCGGCTCCAACTCCGTGCGTCTCGTGCTCTACCGTCGCGAAGGCAGAGCCATCTGGACCGTGTACAACGAAAAGGTCCTGGCGGGCCTGGGACGCGATCTCGCCTCTACCGGCCGCCTGTCGCCCGACGGCATCCTGGCCGCCCTGACCGCGTTGAAGCGATTCCGCGCCTTGTTGGATGCCAGCCCCCCGACACACGTGTTCGTGGCGGCGACAGCGGCCGTCCGCGATGCACGCGACGGCGTGGCGTTCACGCGGCGGGTCGCGGACGAAACCGGGCTGGCCGTGCGCGTTCTCAGCGGCGAGGAAGAGGCCAGGTACGGGGCGCTGGGCGTGATTGCGGGCGCTCCCGATTCGCGTGGGCTGGTTGGGGACCTCGGCGGCGCGAGCCTCGAACTGGTTCGTCTCGCGGCCGGAGGCCCGGTTCGGGGAATCACCTTGCCCCTGGGCCCCTTCTCGCTCGCCGACGCCGGACGGTTCGACCCGGGACGAGTCCGCGTCGTCGCCGATCGCCTGCTGAGGCCTCTGGCGAAAAGCCACTCGGCCGACATCTTGACCGCGGTCGGCGGCGCTTGGCGCAACCTCGCCTTGCTCAACATGAGAATCTCGGATTATCCATTGGGAATTATTCATCAATACGAGATTCCAAGACGCGATGCGCTGAACATCGCCCGATTCGTCGCGCACCTCTCGAAATCGTCGTTGGATCGGATCGAAGGCCTGTCCCGCCGCCGTCTCGAGTCCTTGCCGCATGCCGCCGTGATTCTCGAGGCCCTGGTGGAGCGCCTCGATGTCCAGACGGTCGTGATGTCGGCCTACGGCCTCAGGGAGGGCTTGCTGTTCGAGATGATCTCTGAAGAGGATCGCTTGCGCGACCCTCTTGTCGAGGGATGCGCCGATCTGGGCGGCCGACGCCCCAGCGCCCAGGCGTTGGGGGCTGCTCTCGAAACCTGGCTCGGACCGGCGTTCGCAAAACTTGGTCCCGTGTTCGGCGTCCGCGATCCCACGCTGTTGGCGGCGGCCTGCCGTCTCGCGGATCTGGGGGCCTACCTTCATCCCGACCACCGGGCGGAACTCGTCTTCGAACAGGTGCTGCGCGCGCCTATCCCGGGGCAGACCCACGCCGAGCGCGTCTACCTGGCCTGTGCGGCGTTCGCGCGGCATACCGCCAGGCCGACTTTGCCCGATCCGCATGTCGTCTCACGCCTGCTCGAGCCCGAACGGCTGCAACGGGCTCGCGCGCTCGGCGCCGCGATCCGATTGGGCTGCGATCTTTCCGGCCGCAACCCGGATCTTCTGGCGCGCACGCGCCTCGACATAAGAACCAACACCGTCCAGTTGCAGGCCGACGATGGCTGGATGGCGATCCTTCTGGGAGAACAGACCCACAAGAGAGCTTCCACCCTCGCGGGACTACTGGCGCGAGATTTGAAACTGCGCCCGTCGCCCGGCGCCGTGACAGCGGCGAGTGTGAACCTTACGCCCGTGGCGACCAATCCCGCCCGCTAAGACTGCCTGCACGCCACCGCGTGCGGCTTACCCCGGTTCGCCCGCCCGCGGGGCCCGGCGGACCGGCGCGACCTTCACGCGCGCGCCGTCGAGAACCAGGGCAAGTTCGCCGCGCTTCAGCCTCAAGGCGTCCTCGCCGAACGCTTCCCGGCGCCAACCCTGCAACGCCGGCGTGTCGGCCTCATCGTTCGTGGCGATCTTTTCCAGGTCGGCCACCGTTGCGATCAGCTTAGACGCCACCCCTGCGTCCTCGGCGCGTGCTTTCAGAAGGACTTTCAGCAGCTCGACGACCGCGGCGGCGGCCGGAGCATGCGTCTGAGGGGCGCGCGCGATGACCGGGGCATAGGCTTCTGGATTCTTGAGCGCCGCTCTGATGACGTCAAGCAGCTCGGGCCCGAACTTCGATCCCGCAAAGCCCTTTTGCACGGATCTGAGCCGGTCAAACCCCTCGACCTCGACAGGCGCCTGAGTGGCGAGCTCGTCGATCGCCTCATCCTTGAGGACCCGGCCGCGGGGTTGGTCGCGCGCCTGCGCCGTGCGTTCTCGCCAGGCGGCGACCGCCTGGAAGACGGCGAGGTATTTCGCGGTATGCCGCTTGGGCTTCAGTCGCTTCCAGGCGTTTTCCGGATCCATGTCGTAGATCGCCGGATCGGTCATTGCGGCCATTTCCTCGGTCACCCACCCGATTCGCCCCGTCTGTTCGAGCCGCGAGCGGATGATAGGAAAGAGCGTGGCGAGATGGGTCACGTCCGCGAGGGCGTAGGTGAGCTGCGCGTCGCTGAGCGGCCGGCGCGCCCAGTCGGTGAATCGACTGGACTTGTCCAGTTCCACCTTCAGCATCTGGCGAACCAGAGCGTCGTACGCGATCTGCTCGCCAAAGCCAGCCGCCATGCCGGCGATCTGGGTATCGAACAGCGGCCGCGGGATGACGCCCAGATTGTTGAAGATTTCGACGTCCTGCCGCGCCGCGTGAAACACCTTCTCGATCGCCGGATCCCCCAGGACCTCTAGAAAGGGCGCCAGATCCAGATCGGCGGACAGGGGATCGATGACGGCCTCCACGCCGGCCGCCGCCGCCTGAATCAGGCACAGCTTCGGCCAGTAAGTCGTCTCGCGCATGAACTCGGTGTCGACGGCGACGAAGGGACACTCTTTGAGCGCCTCACAAAAGGTCGCGAGTTCGGCGGTGGTGGTGATGGGCGTCATCGGATAGTTATAGTCCTTTGGGGGCGCGAGTCTGCAAGCCAGAAGCGGCCGGCGCCCATGACCCGAACAGGATTACCTACCAAGCCATGCCCGACCGTCCAAGCGGCCTGACCTATGCCGAGGCCGGCGTGAACATCGACGCCGGCGCGGCGCTGGTCGAGGCGATCAAGCCCCTGGCCAGGTCGACGCGGCGCGCCGGCGCCGAGGCGAGCCTTGGAGGGTTTGGCGCCATTTTCGACCTCAAGGCCGCCGGCTTCGTCGATCCACTGATCGTCTCGACGACCGACGGCGTGGGCACCAAGCTGAAGGTCGCGATCGAGGCCGGATTGCACACGACGGTCGGGATCGATCTGGTCGCGATGTGCGTCAACGATATTCTCGCCCAGGGCGCGGAACCGTTGCTGTTCCTCGATTACTTCGCCACGGGCCGGCTGGATGTCGAAGCCGCGACCCACGTTGTCGCCGGCATCGCCGAAGGGTGCCGCCTCGCGGGAGCCGCCCTGGTGGGCGGGGAAACGGCGGAAATGCCGGGCATGTACCAGGACGGCGATTATGACCTCGCCGGTTTCTGCGTCGGAGCGGTGGAACGCGGAAACGTCCTGCCGCGCCTCGCCGACCAGAGGGCCGGGGACGTGCTGATCGCCTTGGCGTCTTCTGGACCTCATTCCAATGGTTATTCGCTGATTCGCCGCGTCGTTCAGCGCGCGGCGGTGAGTTGGAACGCGCCCTGCCCGTTCGCGCCCGCTGAAAGCCTGGCCGCCGAGCTCTTGGCGCCTACGCGCATCTATGTCCCAAGCGTCTTGCCCATCGTGAAGAAAGGCTGGGTCAAGGGGGCCGCGCACATCACCGGCGGCGGTCTTGTCGAAAATCCGCCCAGAGCGGTCGCCCAAGGCCTGCAGCCTCACCTCGACTGGTCAGCCTGGACGCTGCCGCCCGTGTTCGCATGGCTTCAGTCAGAAGGCGGAATTTCCGACCACGAACTGAGACGCACCTTTAATTGCGGCATCGGCTTCATGTTGATCGTATCGCCCGATCAGGCGCCCGGCGTGCTCGAGGCCCTGATCGACGCCGGAGAAGACGCCTTCGTCTGCGGCCAGCTGGTCGCAGCCTGAAGGTCAGGCCGCGGGCGCTACCGGTCCAATCCTCAGCCGACGATGTCGGCCTCGTTGAAGAACTGGGCGATCTCGAGCCGAGCGTTTTCATCGCTGTCGGAACCGTGAACCGAATTTTCGCCCATCGACACGGCGAACAGCTTGCGAATCGTACCCTCTGCGGCCTGGGCGGGGTTGGTGGCGCCCATCACTTCCCGGTATTTCGCCACCGCGCCCTCGCCTTCGAGGACCTGCACGACGACCGGCCCGGAGGTCATGAATTCGACGAGCTCGCCGTAGAATGGGCGTTCCTTGTGAACTTCGTAAAATTTCTCGGCCTGGGCTTGCGTCATCCGGATCCGGCGCTGCGCGACGATGCGAAGACCGGCGTCCTCGATGACGGCGTTGATCTTGCCAGTCAGATTGCGCGCCGTGGCGTCGGGTTTGAGGATCGAGAACGTGTGGTCGGTCATGCGTTTTGCGCTCACAGGTATTTTGATTTGCGGGGACGCGGGCTTATAGCGAGGCCAATCGCGTCCGCCAAGCTGGCGAAGAGCAAACCAGCCCCGCCCGTCGTATCGAGACAGCCCGCATGCTGCGCATCCTTGACCTTGACTTAGACGCCTTGTGGCGCCGCTACTT
>JBBRAV010000083.1:0-9087 GCA_038206535.1 Caulobacterales bacterium | reverse complement strand
CCCAGAGACCGGCGGTGAGGCTGAACACCCCGCCGATGGCTTCCTTGCCACCCTCCGTGCCGGAGCCCCCGACGACGTCCTCGCCGAAGACGACGACGGCGCTGTCCCGCTCCATCTCCTGGTGCAGGCATTCGTTGATCGCGTCGCGATACGATTTGATGCTCATGGGTTCGAGGCCTCAGTAAGCGTTGTAGACGTTGGTGAAGAGGGCCTCGGCGGGCGGGAGCGGCGCCGTCCGGGCGCCCTGGACCGAAGTTTCGATCAATGCGAGCACTTCGTCGTCGATTTCATCGAGCCGCTCCGGCGACAGCAGCTGCGCCTCCCCGACCTTGCGACGAAAATTGGTCAGGCAATCCATGGTCTCGCGCAGGCGCGCGACCTCGCCCTTGCCGCGATAGCGTTGCGGCTCGCCCTCGGCATGGCCGTAGTACCGGCAGATGGCGAATTCCAGCGACGAGGGTCCGCCGCCGCTGCGAGCCCGCTCCACCGCCTCGAGGGTGGCCTCGTAGACCGAGAAGAAATCCGAGCCGTCGGCCTTGATGGCCGGCATGCCGAAGGCGGCGGAGCGCGCGGAGATGTCGCCCGAGCCGACCGCGTAGCTGACCCCGGTGTGCTCGCTGTAGCCGTTGTTCTCGAACACGAAGATCGCCGGCGCCTTGAGGACGACGGCCATGTTCATCGCCTCGAACACCGTTCCCTGGTTGCACGAGCCGTCGCCGCCGAACGCGACGGCGACGCGGCCATTGCCGGCGTTGCGCGCCGCGATCGCCGCCCCGACCGCCAGCGGCGGTCCGCCGCCGACGATGCCGTTGGCGCCCAGCATGCCCTTGGAAAGATCGGCGATGTGCATCGAACCGCCCTTGCCCTCGCACAGCCCGCCCGCCTTGCCGTAGATCTCCTTCATCATGCCGGGAACATCGCAGCCCTTGGCGATGCAGTGACCGTGACCGCGGTGGGTGCTGACGATGTAGTCCTCGTTCGTCAGGGCTTCGCAGACGCCGACGGCGCAGGCCTCCTGGCCCGCGTAGAGGTGGGTGAAGCCGGGAATTTCACCCAGGCCGATCTCGATATGCAGACGTTCCTCGAACTCGCGGATCGTTTTCATCTGCCGATAGGCTCTCTCGAGCTGGTCGCGATTGAGCTGCATGTCTCCTCCTGGAAGTCCCTTGGCCGGAATGTTTCAGGTCTTGTAGCCGCACGTGGAGCCGGCGGCCATGGCGAAAGCAAGGGCCGAAAGCAGGAACACAAACGACTTGATATCCAGGGACATCTCACTCATATCGAGACGTTGGCGCGGGACTCGCCCGCTTTTGGTTTGCGTCCCGGCTTACGCCTTGCGAGCGTCCTGCCCAGATCGCGCTCGAGCGCCGCGACGAAGGCCCCATCACCCAGGGGGCGGCCCGTGCGCTCGCCAGAGCGGATGGCCGCGTGGACATCCGCGCCCAGCCCCTCGGCCAGGAACGCCGCCCAGTCGCCGACCAGGTTCAGCATGGGCGCCACCTGGACCAGGTCGTCGTCGCGGCCCGCCAGATGCACCCGCGCGCTCGACCACGGCCAGGCCTGCGCCTCCGCCGCCAGGGTCGCCCGCACGGGATTGAGTTCGACATAACGCGCGCACGCCAGCAAGTGCGCCTCGTCCATCGCCAGGGCCGCGCGCAGGCCCGCCTCGTCACCCGGAACCAGGATCAGGTGGACGTGGTCGGGCATCAGGCAATAGCCCCAAACGGCAACCCCGAAGCCGGCGCAGCCCTCCGCCAGCAGGTCGGCATAGGCGCGGTAATCGTCGTCGGAAAAGAACACGCTCTGGCGGCGATTGCCCCGCTGCGTCACATGATGCGGGACCCCCGCCGCCACCACCCTCGCCAATCGCGCCATGACCCAGGCTCCCATGCCACGGCGGGGCTGTCAATTATATATGCTGTCCCCGTATTCCCGTATTTCCCGGCGGAGAGCCTGGGCGAGGGCGCGCGTAAAGCAGCGCCCCAAAACGACACCCCTTGCCCTGCGCATAATATATCCCTATCTTGGGATGACTTTATAGGAGGTCCCGGTGGAAAGCGCAGTCAGCCTGACCCTGAACGAAGCAGGTTATGTGGTGGAGCAATCCAACACCGCGATCAATCGCGCCGTTGACCGGGGCGTCATCAAGGCCAAGCTCCAACGTCGCGGCAACACCCGCCTACGCAAGGTGGGGCCTGCGGAATTGCGGTTCCTCGCCATTTCGGGCGAGGTCGAGCGCAAGCTGACCCCAGCTGGTCGCAGAGAAGTCTACGAGGCGATGCGGCGGCTACCGACGGATGCCCATCGTCTGGAAATTGGCGTCATGACGTTCCAACTCGTGGACGTGGACCGCCGCATCGCCGAGCGGCTGAAGCGCCTGCAGGATATAAAGTCACAGGTCGGCGAAGCAGCGAATGCCGAGCCTGTCCTTCGCGGAATCAATGTGCCGGTCTATGAGATCGCGGCGCTGACACGCGGTCAGACCGTCGCTGAGATCGTGGAGGACTACCCCGGGCTGACGCCGTCTCAGGTCGAGGCCGCTGTTGAATACGCCCAGGTCTATCCCAAGGCCGGCCGGCCACTGCCGGCGCGAAGCCTGAAGCGTATTCTGGGCGATATGGCCGCGTCTGGCGTCTGGAATGTGGAAGGTGATGGCGAGCCGATCGAGCCTCGCCAGATCCCGTGACGGCCTATTTGCTCGATGAAAATGTCCTGAAGGAGCTTTCGCCAACAGGGAACGCCAACGTCCGCGCGTGGTTCGCCAGCGTGGCGCCGGCGGACATCAACATCAGCGCCATGACGATGTTTGAGAAGCGAAGGGGTTGGGAGCGTCGCAAAAGGACGGACCCTGTCATTGCCGCTGCGAAGCTGGCGGAACTTGACGCCTTGGAAGCCGCCTATGGCGCCCGGCTCGTTCCCATAGACGCGGCGATCGCGGCGGAATGGGCGCGCCTGCTCGGCGCCAAGGACAAGAACCAGCGAGATCGGGCCTTGGCTGCGACCGCACGCGTGAGGGGCTTCATCCTGGTCACCCGCAACATCGCCGATGTGCGGGGATGCGATGTACAGGTGCTGGATCCGTTTGCGAAAAGCCCAACCGTCGAGACCGTCTGACGGCAGGCGACACTCTACCAAAAAGAGCTTGTTATCCGGTTATCCGGGGACACCATACTTTATATCGACGCCATGGCGCGAGAGATATCGGTCCTGGCTTTCCGTCCCGGCTTGCGCTTCGCGAGCGTCCTGCCCAGTTCGCGCTCGAGCGCCGCGACGAAGGCCCCGTCGCCCAGCGGGCGGCCCGTGCGCTCCCCCGAGCGGATGGCCGCGTGGGCGTCCGCGTCCAGCCCCTCGGCCAGGAACGCCGCCCAGTCGCCGACCAGCTGCAGCATGGGCGCCACCTGGACCAGGCCATCGTCGCGGCCCGCCAGATGCGCCCGCGCGCTCGACCACGGCCAGTCCTCGGCCTCCGCCGCCAAGTTCGCCCGCACGGGATTGAGTTCGACGTAGCGCGCGCACGCCAGCAGATGCGCCTCGTCCATCGGCACAGAGGCGAACCGTCCCTGCCACAGATGGCCGCGCCATCCCTCGCGAAAATTCACGCGCCGCGTATAGCGCCGATGCGCTTCGCTGAGCGCCGCGCGCAGGCCCGCCTCGTCACCCGGAACCAGGATCAGGTGGACGTGGTCGGGCATCAGGCAATAGCCCCACACGGCCACCCCGAAGCCGGCGCAGCCCTCCGCCAGCAGATCGGCATAGGCGCGGTAGTCGTCGTCGGAAAAGAACACGCTCTGGCGGCGATTTCCCCGCTGCGTCACATGATGCGGGACCCCCGCCGCCACCACCCTCGCCAATCGCGCCATGCCAAAGGCTCCCATGCCACGGGGGGGTTGTCAATTATATATACTGTCCCCGTATTTTGGTGGATGGAAGGAGGGGTGGGTGAGTCGTAACCCTGTCACCCTATTCGTGTCGTCATAACCTGCGCCCTTGCGCCGCTTGCCCTTCCCACTAAGCTGCCGGCCCTCGTCGGGGGGATGATGTTCAAGAAAATTCTTGCGGTCACGGTATGGTTCTGCGCCGGGCCCTCCATGGCGGCGGATCAGCCTGGATACGCTCCAGCGCCGGCCTGGGTCCAACCGATCGCCATCCCCAAAGCGATCAACGCGCCGGACGGCGCGGCGATCCAGATACTGCTGGACGACCTGCAGGCCCATTTCGGCCCTGACGGCGATGAATTCTACAGCGAAGGCGCCTTTCGGATCGTGTCGTCTCAGGGGCTGTCTGTGGTCAACGCCTTCACGCCAAGCTGGGACCCACAGACAGAGACACTGGTCTTCAATCGTTTCGCCATCATCCGGAATGGCAGGACGATCGATCTGCTCGGCGGCGGAAAGAAGGTCACGGTGGTGCGGCGGGAGAAGAACCTCGACCTGGCCATGCTCGACGGGGACATGACCGCGGTTCTGCAACCGGAAGGTTTGCAAGTCGGCGATATTGTCGATTTGGTAACGACCCTTCGCCGCAAGGATCCGGTCTATCAGGGGCGGTCCGAGGCCATGATGGTATTCGGTCCGGCGACGCGTATCGGCCGGCTGCACGTTCGTGCAATCTGGCCGCCGGACAAGCCGATCGCCTGGAAGGCGTTCGATGGCGCGCCGCGGCCGGAGGTGTCTGTTACCCGCAAGCAGACCGAACTGATCATGGACGCCGCGGACTTCGATTCGCCCCTGCCGCCCAGGGGCGCGCCGGAGCGTTTCGGCGTGATCGATCGGCTGCAGTTCAGCCAGTTCAAATCGTGGACCGAGGTGTCGGCCTTGATGGCCCCGCTTTACGACCAAGCCGCCGCGCTGGGTCCCAAATCCCCTCTGCTGGTCGAAGCCGCCAGGATCGCCGCCACGAGCGCAGACGCCAAGATTCGCGCGGCCGCCGCCCTGCGGCTCGTCCAGGATCAAGTGCGCTACGCCTTCGTCGGCCTGAACCTCGGCGGGATGAAACCGGCGCCCGCCGACGCCACCTGGAGCCGTCGTTTCGGCGACTGCAAGGGCAAGACGGTGGTGCTTCTCGCGCTGCTGCACAGGCTGGGAATCGAGGCGCGGCCGGCGCTGGTCAGCACCACCCAGGGCGACGGGCTGGACCGGCGGCTGCCCATGCTGGGCACATTCGATCATGTGATCGTGCGCGCCCAGATCGGCGGCAAGATCTATTGGCTGGACGGCACGAGAGACGGCGACCGCGCCATCGACGACATCCTGGTTCCCCCGTTCGTGTGGGCTCTGCCTCTGACGACCGGCGGCAGCGAAGTCGAGCGGTTGACGCTCAGGCCGCTCGACGAGCCGGCTTACGAAGCCCTGGTGCGGATTGACGCCTCCGCGGGCCTGGATGCGCCCGCCCCAACCCACGCGGAAATCCTGCTTCGCGGCGACGAAGCGGTCGGCGAGGAACGCACCCTCAAGAACCAGGCCGACAGCCAACGTACGGAACGTGAGTATTGGCGCGCCATCTATGCCTGGATCGACCCGAAGAGCGTGAGTTTTGAGTTCAACGATGCGCAACGTATCCTGCGGCTGACCATGGACGGGATCGCCACCGTCGACTGGTCGCGCAATGGCGATGCGCGCGATTTCGCGATCGTCGACAGCAACCTTGGATTCGGGACGTCGTTCAGGCGCGAACCCGGTTTGAACGCGGACGCCCCGTTCTCCGTGCCCTTCCCGATCTACAGGCGCTGGACCACGCTCGTGACCCTGCCCCACAATGGGGACGGCTTCAGTCTGCTCAGCGGCGAACCCGTGCACGAGGACCTCGCCGGGCGGCATTACGAACGAAGCAGCAGAATCGACAAGGGCGTCGCCGTGATGGTGGCGTCGGAGCGGACCACGACGTCGGAGATTTCGGCGTCCGAGGCCCAGGGTGCGGAAATGGCGCTGCGCCAACTATCGGACTATGACGTGACGGTTCGCAGCCCGGCCGCCCGGCGGGTCGTCGTGGGTGTGGCGCAGGCGGCGGATACGACTCCGATCACGGCCGACGACTTCGAGCGGCACGGCACGGCGCTGATGCAACGGCGCGACTTCAAGGGCGCCATCGCCGCTTTCGACCATGCCGTCGTCCTCGCGCCCAGGGACGCCAAGGGATTCTACAATCGCGGGGCCGCGCGATTCGAGAATGGCGACCTCGATGCGGCGCTCGCGGATTTCGACAAAGCGCTCGCGCTGCGCCCGGACGACGCGCTCGCGCACCTCGCGCGTGGGCAACTGATGCTCCAGAAGGGGAACCTCGCCGCCGGCCGCGACGACTTCGCCGTCGCCGCACGGCTCTCTAGAAACGACCCCGCCATCCTTCGGCGGGAATCCACGATCTACGACTCCGCGAGGCTCTACGAGGATGCCGTATCGGCTCTCGACATACTGATCTCCGCCGCCGTCACGCCGCAACTGCTCAACGACCGTTGTTGGATCCGCGCTGAAGAGGGCGAGCGGCTGCAGGACGCGTTGGCCGACTGCGACGCGGCGTTGAAGACCCTGCCGACCGATGCCGGCTTCCTGGACAGCCGCGCCTTCGTCTTGCTGCGACTTGGTCGATTCTCCGAGGCGGTCGCCGCCTACGATCAGGCCCTCGCCGTCAATCCGACCCTGGCCGGTTCCTTCTATGGTCGGGGGATCGCGAAAACGCGCCTGAAGGGATCGCAGGCCGGTGCGGAGGATCTCGCGGCCGCCCGAGCCCTGTCCAGCCAAGTGGAGACACAGTTCGCCAGGCTTGGCGTCACGCCCTGACGGCGATGATCCTCAACGCGCGGGCGACGCCACGCGGGCGGCAGCCACGCACGCCACCTGACCGCAGAAGCGGGCGCGCGCATCGGCGATGACCGCCGGCCATTGATCGGCGATGGACTTGGACTCGGCTTCGCCCATCTTGCTGCCGCGTTCGCTCCAGGCCCGACCGGTGGGGCTTTCGAAGAAGGCGGCCAGCTCGGCGAGCTGCTGTTCATTGAACGAGGCCGATAGGTCTCGCTGCAACTGCGCCAGCCAAAAACCCTTGTCGACCATGGCCGCTTTCACAGCGTCGAGCGCGAGTTTCTCCTTGGCCGGATCGGCCGCCGGATCGCTCAGGGCCTTTTCGAGCTGCGCCGTATAGCGATCCTCGTAGTGCAGGGCCTTGGCGATGCGCGCCGTCAGCACCTGAAAATGTTCGGACAAGGGCTGTGGAGCAGGGCCGGCGGCCGGAATCGCGTCCTGCTCGGGTTGCAAATACCTTATCGGAATGCGGACGATCGCCCCGCCGACCGGCGCTCCGTTGACGGTCCTGGGCCGCATGGCGAACTTTGGCGCCATGCCGAGCGCCGCCGACCCGAAACCCAGGCCGGTGGGCAGTTCCGCGAGGACCTTGCAGTCCTGCATCGCGCCATCGACTGAAACAGCGCACGCGAGCCTGACCTCGCCCGCCACGCCCAGGAAGCCGGCGAGCTTCGGATAGGAATCCGCCACGTCATCGCCGCTCGGTCTGCGCAACCAGTCCGGATCGGCGATCGCCCCTTCGACCGGCAGGTTGGGACCGATCCCTTGCTGCGCGTCGCTGGACGGCGCCGCGGACGCCGACCCTGCGGCTCCGACGCCAGCGGCGAGCAGTATGGCGAACACGATCGTGAAACGCATGGCCTCCCCCCTCGTCGGCAGGTAATGCCCAGTTCGTCCGACAACGCAAGACCAGGCGCGTTTGAGCTCTCCCCAGCCCTGCCGGGCGCATCTGTCCAAGATATGCTGACGTGAAGGAGCCAGTTCGTGTTCCGCCGCCGCGCTCAAAACCTCTTCAGCCCATTTTGCCAGGCTTTTGCCAGACAGTTCGGCGGCAAGCGCCGACTCCGCCTGGACCCGATGATCCACGCGACCATTAATATGACGCGAATAGGGCCTGCTCGGTGATCTGCCGATCTTCTCGCAGGTGGCGACATAATCGTCGACGTCCAGCTGGCGGACCTTGCCATAAGCCGTTGCAGGTATAACTTGCAATAGCTACATGGAGCCCGGATATGGAAGCCAAGCTTTTCAAGGTCGGCGGAAGTCAAGCTGTGCGCTTGCCCAGGGAATTTCGATTCGCCGGGGATCGCGTGCGTATCCGCCGCGAGGGCGCCGCGGTCATTCTCGAACCTGTCGCCCGGCCCGCGGCCGAAGCGCTCGCTTTTCTGCAAAGCCTGTCGATCCCTGATTTCATGCCGGGCGGACGAGGCCAGCCGCCGCCGCAGGATCGCTGAGGGCGAGCGTGAGCGCCAAGCTCCTCGACACCGATATCTGCATCGAGGTCCTGCGGGGAAGGCGGGACGCCGTCGAGCGGATGGCGGCCGAAATGGTCTGCGGCGACCTGCGCATCTGTGCGGTCAGCGCCTTCGAACTCGTATTCGGCGCCGAACGGAGTCCGCGAGCCGGCGATGAGCTGGCCAAGGTCAGAGCCTTCCTGGCGGGCGGCCCGCGGGTAGCGCCTTTCGAGGCCGGCGACGCCGATTGCGCGGGGCGCCTGCGCGCGGCGCTATCGGGCCGCGGAAAGATGATCGGCGCCTACGATCTGCTGATCGCAGGCCAGGGTCTGGCCCGCGACTGGACCGTCGTTACCGCCAACACCCGCGAGTTCGCCCGCGTCCACGGACTGAGGCTGGAGGCCTGGATCGACCGGGCCTGAGACCCCGGCCGAAGAGCGCCCCGGCGTGCCTGGCATACCCGGCCTGGACGACACGAATGGACAGGAGGACACGCCCTCGCCGCGGGCTCGCAAGACGCTGGCGATGCGCGATGCGCGACGCGCCGGCGGCGACGGGCCGGCGGCGACGCGACTGGCGCGCGCCTCGCGCGAACCCGGGGGCGGTCCTCCGCCGCGCAAGATCATGGAGATGATGAAGAATTATACCAGCCCTCGGTGAGTTTGACTCATGGTCACCCCAAAAAGAGGAACGTCCTGGCCGGGCGTAAGGGTGAGTAGGCCGACGGGTTTCCCCGCCAGCCTCTCGTAGAACCGTGCGTGAAGCTCTCACTTCACACGGCTCCGATCAGACGAACCCGCTGGTCATGCCGAGACGCCAGTGTACGAAGAGATTAGCGC
>JBBRAV010000082.1:0-9850 GCA_038206535.1 Caulobacterales bacterium | reverse complement strand
GGACTGGATCGACGTGGCGGCGGATGGGCTGGGCGCAAAGAACACGGATGAACACGGATGGCGCTTCGCGCCGCACGGATGGAGGGTGATGCGGCGAGCCTGGATCGGGACAGGAGGGTCTGACCGGTCGCGTGATCCCCTCAAGCGCCGGTTCATCCGTGCGGCGCGAAGCGCCATCCGTGCCTATCCGTGTAAAAAATCACAGGCGATCCAGCGCGATCATATCCGGGCGGTCGGCGTCGACCCGCGTGGGGTGGCGGTGATTGTGCCTCTTGGAGGGAACGCACATCGCGCGTCGGCGTCGAGCCATCCCCGGGGGCGGACCAACCCGTTAAATTCTATGCGACGCCACACTAGCGAGGCCTTTCAGGCAAAACACCTTGCCTCGCGAGCCTAAACCGACGATCCGCCTCTGTTGACTCGACAATTAGAACGTGTTCCAAATATTCTATCAAAAGCGGGGACGTCAGGTCGTGGAACAGTTGTCGCGTGTGCGTAGGTCGATCGCGCCTTTGGTCGGAGACACCTGGGCCGATCTGGCCGGGCGCGAACTGCCGGGCACGCCGGAGGGCGAGGCCGTTTCCCAGCTGCAGAGCTGGAATCTGCACGTGTTCATGCGAGCGGCGATCCAGATCGACGGACAGACCAATCCGATCCTGCCCAGCGACGTCATCTTCCTCGAGCCGCCGCTCTCACCCCGGTGAGCGGGGCGGTGATCAGCCGGGTTCGCCTGGGGGCGTCGCATGACGGCGCGGCCGAACTGGTCCTGACGCTTCGTTTCGATGGCGGCGGCGAGACGCGGGTCGCGCTGGGCGAAGACGCCGCGGGACGTCTGATGACCGCGTGCGGCGCGAACGATGCGGACGCGCTGGTGGGGCAGGGCTGGGAGCGCGTGCGCGACGCGTTGCAAACGTCATCCAACCGGTTCGCCGAAAGCGAACCGCAAACTTAAAAGAGCAGGGAGACCGCGGATGTATGATCTGGTGATCAAGAACGGCACGGTGGTGGACGGATCGGGCCTGCCGGCGTACCGCGCCGACGTGGCGGTGCAGGGTGGCCGCATCGCCAGGATCGGCCGCGTGACGCAGGCCGCGCGCCGTGTGGTGGACGCCGCCGGCAAGGTGGTGGCCCCGGGCTTCATAGATCCGCACACCCACTTCGACGCCCAGCTGTTATGGGACGGCTTCGCCAAGCCCGCCCTGGCCCATGGGGTGACGACCATCGTGCCGGGCAACTGCTCCCTGTCGCTGGCGCCGCTTCGCGCCGAGCACCGCATGAAGCTGGTGGGCATGTTCAACCAGATCGAGGAAATGCCGCTCAAGGCCTTCCGCGAAGGCGTCGTGTGGGACTGGGAAAGCTTCGCCGGCTACATCGACCGTATCCGCAAGGGACTGGCGATCAATGTCGCGCCCCTGGTCGGCCATAGCGTGCTGCGTCTGTGGGTCATGCGCCAGGCGGCGATGGAACGCACGGCGACGGCGCAAGAGATCGCCGAGATGCAGGGCCTGCTGCGCGAGTGTCTGGACGCCGGGGCGGTAGGCCTCTCGACCAGCTTCGTGGACATGGACGAACGCCTTCAGCCGGTGCCCAGCCGCTACGCCGACGCCGCCGAGCTCGACGCCCTGGCCAGCGTGCTCGGCGAATATGGGCGGATGTTGCAGATCGTGCCCGAGTTCTACGACGCGGATTTGACGATCGCGCGCCTGGATCAGCTGGCGGAGCTATCCCTAAGGCACAGTATTCCAACCACCTTCTCCCCCCTGTTCGTCAACGCCGACAATGTCGAGGCCGTCGCGCGCGTCATGCGCCGGGTCGACGAGCAGTTCGCCCGCGGCGCGCGCGTGTGGCCTCAGGTGCAGACGCGGCCGATCGACATCAGCTTCTGCTTCGCGGTGCCCAGCCTGCTCTTCTTCCGCATGCCCAGCTGGTACCGGCTCATCCGCTTTGGCGCGCCCGCCGACATCGTCGCCGCCTTCAGCGATCCGGACAAACGCGCAAGCCTGATCGCGGAGGCGGCGTCTTATGCGGGCCTGTGGCCCAGGCTCACCCTGCGGCAGGTGAAAACCGAGGCGAACCGGTGGCTGGTCGGCAAGACCCTTGGCGAGATCGCCGCGCTGCGCGAGGTGACGGCGATCGATGCGATGATCGACCTCTCGCTCGAGGAAGACCTCGACGCGCACTTCCTGTCCGCGGGCCTCGGTCACAACGAAGACGCCGAGGTCGGCCGTCTGCTCGCGCATCCGCGGGTCCACATCGGCGCCAGCGACGGCGGGGCCCACATCCTGTCGTTCTCGACCTATGGCGACACCGGCTATCTGCTCGGCCACTTCGTCCGCGAGCTGAAGATGCTGAGCCTCGAGGCGGCGGTCAGGAAGATCACCGCCGACACTGCGTCGATCTGGGGCATTCCCGACCGGGGACGGCTGCAACCGGGCTATGTGGCCGACATCGTCATCTTCGACCCGCTGACGATCGACCGGGGCGATGAGGACTATGTGGCCGATGTCCCGGGCGACGGCAGCCGCTACGTCCGCGACTCCCGCGGGATCGATCAGGTGTTCGTCGGCGGCGCCCTGGCCTGGTCGTCCAGCGGCGGCTATCAGGATGCGCACGGCGTGGTGCTGCCGGGACTGGCGGCGTGAGCTGGCCCGGCGTGCGCCAGCGCCGCGTCGGCGCCAACGGCATATGCCTGAACATCGCCGAGGCGGGCGAGGGGCCCCTCGTCCTGCTCCTGCACGGGTTTCCGGAGTCCTGGTATTCCTGGCGACACCAGTTCGCCCCCCTGGCCGCGGCCGGCTACCACGTGGTCGCACCCGACATGCGCGGCTATGGCAAGAGCGACAAGCCCGAGGCCATCAGCGCCTACAACCAGGTCGAGGTGGTCAACGACATCGTTGGTCTGGTGTCGGCGCTGGGCGAAGAGACGGCGGTGGTGATCGGCCACGATTGGGGCGCGCCGACCGCCTGGGCGGCGGCGCTGAACCATCCGCGGATCTTCCGCGCCGTCGGCGCTCTGTCGGTGCCGTTCATCCCCCGCTCGCCGGTGGCGCCCATGGCCGCCATGCGCGCCGCCTTCCAGGGCCAGTTCTTCTACCAGCTCTACTTCTTCGAGCCGGGCGTCGCCGAGGCCGAATTCGAGGCCGACATCCGCACCTCGCTGAAGAAGTTCCTGGTCATGGCCGGCGGCGAGACCGACCTGAGCATGCTGCCGCCCAAGGCGGCCGGCGACGATCTTCTTTCCAGCCTGCCCGATCCCGACACCCTGCCGCCGTGGCTGACCGAGGCGGACCTCGACTTCTACGCCGGCGAGTTCGCCCGCTCGGGCATGCGCGGCCCGCTCAACTACTATCGCAACCACGACCTGACCTGGTCGCTGACCGAGGGCGCGCCCAAGGAGATCGGCCAGCCGGCCTTCTTCCTCGCCGGGGCGAACGACGGCGTCATCATGATGGCCGCCGCCGCCCTGCAGGCCATGCCCGAGCATGTAAAGGACCTGCGCATCAACCGGCTCATTCCCGGCGTCGGCCACTGGACGCAGCAGGAGGCGCCGGACGCGGTCAATGAGACCATCCTGGAATTCCTCACGGCCTTGGACGGATGAACGAGACCCTGGTCGTTGTCGGGGCCGGTATCGGCGGCCTCTGCGCGGCTCTCTGCCTGGCGCCCACGGGGCGCGGGGTCATCGTTCTCGAACGCGACGGCGCGCCGCCCAACGGCGATGCCGACACGGTGTTCCGCGACTGGAAGCACACTGGCGTCGGCCATCTGCGGCAGAGCCACGCCTTCCTCGCCCGCCTGCGCACCATCATCCAGGCAGAGCACCCGCGCCTTTTGCAGGAACTGCTGGCCATGGGGGTGCGCGAACTGCCGTTCGAGGCCTTTCTCACCGAGACCCAGCGCCGGAGCTATGCGCCGGCGCCGGGCGACGCCGATCTGACCATCATCACCAGCCGGCGAACGACGCTGGAGCTGGTCATTCGGCGCTATGTGGAGACGCTGGACAATGTGTCCATCCGGTCGGGCGTGTTCGTGCGGCGTCTGCTCACACAAAAACGGGACGACGGCGTCATCGCGGTCCTGGGCGTGGCGGGCGACTGCGACGGATACGCCGTGGAGTATCCTGCGGACGTGGTGGTCGACTGCTCCGGCAAGGGCGGCTTCGGCATCGACCAGCTCAGGGACGAAGGCGCGCCGATCCATGAGGAGAGCGAGACGGCGGGCATCCTCTATTTCACGCGCCACTACCGCCTTCGCCCAGGCATGTCGGAGCCGTCGCGGACCGACCATCCCCCCGCCAGCGGCGATCTCGGTTTCCTGAAGTTCGGCATATTTCCCGGCGACAACGGCGCCTTCTCGGTGACGATCGCCATCCCGGAAGTGGAGATGGCCCTGCGCCAGGCGATCTTCGATCCCGACCGGTTCCACCAGGCCACCTCGATGCTGCCGGGCCTCGCGCCCTGGACCAACGCAGAGCGCGCCGAGCCGGTGGGCCGCGTGCACGGCATGGGCGACCTGATCAGCCGCTGGCGGAACCTGGTGGTCGACGGCAAGCCGTTGGTGGAGGGCTATTTCGCGCTGGGCGACACCCTGGTGCGCACCAATCCCCTCTATGGCCGCGGCTGCAGCTTCGCGGTGGTCAGCGCCCAGGCGCTGAGCCGCACGCTCGACGAGACGCCCGATCCGAGGGCGCGCCTTTTGGCTTTCCACCAGCGCATCCAGACCGAGCTTCGCCCCTACTACATCAATCAGCGCGCCCAGGACCGTTCCGCCATCCGGCGCGCGCGCCACGCACTCACCCCTGGCTACCGCAAGAGCCTGCGCGCCAAGGTCATCGAAGGGTTTTTCGAGGACGGCGTGAGCATCGCGGTGCGCAGCGACGTGACCCTGCTGCGCCAGGCCCTGCGCGGATTCCACATGCTGGAGCATCCCAACAAATGGCTGGGCAAGCCGCAAAACCTCGCCGCGGTGCTGGGCTACTGGGCGCGCGGGCGCAAGCGAAACGCCGCCGCCTATCCGCCCAAGGCCGGTCCCGATCGCGCCGAAATGCTTGCGGCCCTCAGCGTCGACGCCCAGGCCGATATCGAACAGGTCAGGCAGGCGGCTTGACGGCCGTTCTCGACGACGAGGTCGAAGAGGGCCGTCTCGAAGATGGCCATCTCGATGGGGGTCGCCGCGAACAGGCCAAGGCCGAGCGGCGCACGCGCATCGTTCGCGCCGCCCGCGACCTGATCCGCGAGACCGGCGACACCGATCTTTCCATGCGTATGATCGCCCGCCGCGCCGGCGTCAGCCTGACCACGCCCTACAACCTGTTTGGGTCCAAGCGCGCGGTCGTGCTGGCGGTGTTCGAGGACGAACGCGACTTCGTCGTGCGCTTCGCAAGGCTCGAGGCGGCCAACGCCATCGACCGCATCTTTGCCGCCCATGATCTCGCCATGAGCTACTTCATCGAGGACCCGCAGTTCTACAAGACCCTGTGGAAGGCCCTGCTCAACACCCAGGGCGCCGACTCCACGGGCCTCGCCACGCCCGAACGCCTCGAGCGCAATCGCGCCGCCTGGCGCGCCCTGATCGAGGCCGCGCAGGACGAGGGCCTGACCGACACGATGGTGACGTCGGACACCCTGGAACGAGCGTTGTCCAACGCCGCCAATGGGGCGATGCTGGCCTGGGCGATGGGAGCCTTGCCGACCAGAGCGCTGGGACCAACGGCCGCGCTCGGCTATGCGCTTGCCTTGGCCGGCGCCGCCACGCCTCTCGGCGCCGGCCCCCTGCGGGCGCGGATACTTCGCTGCCAGGAAAAGCTGGCCCGCGGAAATTGATGTCGCGCGAGGCAAGGCGGGCGCCGCAATGGAAGACCTCAGCCCCGCCGCACCTTCTTGACGATTGCCGAGAAGGTCAGCAGCGGCCGCTCGGCGGTGGTGATCGTGCCGCGGATGAACACCAGCGAGCGGCCCGCCCGGACGACCTCGCCCCTCGCCTCGACCAGATCGCCGACGCTGGCCGAATCGATGAACTCGCAGTTCATCGAGGCGGTCACCGACTGGCAACCCTGCAACTCCTCGTCGGCGATGCAGAACAGGGCGTAGTCGGCGAAGGTCATCAGCGCGCCGCCGTGCATGAAGCCGCCGCCGTTCATGTGCTTGGCCTCGGCCTGGAACGCGCACACCTGGCCGTGCTCGGGCGTGCGGCGACTGTAGAACGGGCCCGCCAGCATCTCGAACGCATCGCTGCTCCAGACGCGCCAGCCGGCCCACGCGCCCTCGGTGATCTCCACCAGCGCCGATGGAGCCTGCGCGTCGCCGCCGTCCATGCCGCAATACCTCTGTTCTCGAAACCGCGTCCGGCCTAATGGGACGGAAGGAAACGACACGCAATGGCGCTTCGATACCGAAACCCACGATCAGCGGATCGACGCCCCGCGGGCCGGGGGTCGACCCTAACGAAACAGCTCTACCTCGATGTCGAGGTTCAGCGTCGCCCAGGCGCGATCGCCGGTCAGGGCGATCGACCCTGTCTCGTAGGCGAGCGCCAGACAGGCCCGGTCGCCCAATGATAGGACTTGTCCTCGGGTCTCAGGGCGCAACAGGGCGGCGAGCTCGGCCTGCCGCCGATCAAGGTCCATGACGATGATGTCCAGTTCCGATAGATCGGAGACCATGGTCCCACCGTCCAGTCCCTTGTCGATCAGTTTCGAGATGACTTCGATGAGGTTGACGGCGCTGATCTTCGCGCCCGCCATCACCGCGCCGACAGCGGCGGCGCCGGGCTCCTGGTTGAGCAGGCAGAGAAGGGCCGATGCGTCGAGGACGTAGGCTTTGCTACTCACCCGCCGCTTCCGCCCGGCGATCGGCGATCAGTTCCTCCACCAGCGACACGCCTGGCGGGATTTTCTCCCGCAAAGACCCCTGGAGCCGTCGCAGAGCCGCGGCGGCGGAACGCACGCGTAGTTCTTCGCCATGCAGTTCGAGGAGCACTGTGTCGCCCTTTTCGAGCTTCATGGCCCGCCGAATCGTCGCGGGCACGAGGATCCTGCCACCTTCGACCATTTTCGAGCGTATCGCTGTCATGGCATTTTTTCACAAAAAATGATTTGCGAGATATAGGGCATTTTTCGCCCAAATGCACTAAACGCCCCTCCACGACGAGCGATGATCGTCGTGATGCGATGCCCCAAAACCCCTGTTCTCGAAACCGTGTCCGGCCTAATGGGGCGAGAGGAGACGACACGCAATGGCGCTCGATACCGAAACCCGCGATCAGCTGATCGACACCGTCCGCCGCTTCGTGGCCGAGCGCCTGCGCCCGCTGGAGGCGCAGGTGGCCGAGGACGATGCGATCCCTGAGGAGATCCTGGCGGAGATGCGGGCGTTGGGCCTCTACGGCCTCTCCATCCCCGAGGCCTACGGCGGCCTCGACCTGTCCATGGAGGAGGAATGCCTGGTGGTCGTCGAACTCGGCCGCACCAGCCCGGCCTTCCGTTCGGCCTTCGGCACCAATGTCGGCATCGGCGCGCAGGGCCTGGTCATGTTCGGCTCGGACGAACAGAAGGCCCGTTGGCTGCCGGGCGTGGCGTCGGGGCAGATCGTCACCTCCTTCGCCCTCACCGAACCGGAGGCCGGATCGGACAGCGCGGCGGTGCGCACCACGGCGATCCGCGACGGCGACGTCTATGTCCTCAACGGCTCCAAGCGCTACATCACCAACGCCGACAAAGCCGGGCTGTTCACCGTGATGGCGCGCACGGCCCCCGACGTGAAGGGCGCCGCGGGGGTGTCCGCCTTCCTGGTCCCGCGCGACCTGCCCGGCCTGTCGACCGGCAAGCCGGAGAAGAAGATGGGCCAGCAGGGCGCCCACATCTGCGACGTCAACTTCGACAACGTCCGCGTGCCGCTGGAGAACCGACTGGGCGACGAAGGGCAGGGGTTCAAGATCGCCATGCAGGTGCTCGACCGGGGACGCCTGCACATCTCCGCCCTGTGTGTCGGCGTCGCCGAGCGCCTGGTCGCCGACTGCGTCGCCTATGGCTCAGAGCGCAAGCAGTTCGGCCAGCCGATCGTCGGCTTCCAGCTGGTCCAGGGCATGATCGCCGATTCCAAGACCGAGTCCCTGGCGGCCAGGGCCCTGACGATGGAAACCGCTCGCAAGCGCGACGCCGGCGCCAACGTGACGCTCGAAGCCGCGGCGGCCAAATACTACGCCTCGGAAATGGTCGGCCGCGTCGCCGACCGCGCGGTGCAGATCTTCGGCGGCGCCGGCTATACAGCCGACCATGGCATCGAGCGGCTCTACCGGGACGTGCGCATCTTCCGCATCTACGAAGGCGCCAGCCAGATTCAGCAGGTGATCATCGCCCGCGAGACACTGAAGCGGGGCGGCTGACCGCAGCCTGCGCGTCGCAAATACTTCATTCAACTGTCACCGGAGCCGCAAGCGCGGGGTCTATCGACCCGCATCGGCGCAGAGTCCACGGGTTCGCCGATAACCCAACGCGCTTTGAGGAGACTAGAATGTTCAAGACCACCGCCACGGCGCTCTGCGCCGTCCTGCTGGCGAGCGCCGCCTATTCGGCCCCGCCGAAAGCCATCGGACCGATCTTCGTGATCGCTCTGGAGAACCACAATTTCGCGCAGCCCAAGGGTTTCACCGAGGTGAGGCAGATCCTGCACAATCCGGCGGCGCCGTACATCAACAGCCTGCTGCTGCAAGGCAGTCCGAACGCGGAATATGTGACCTTCGCGACCAACTACACCAACGTGCCGCCACACAAGGGCAAGCCGTTGCATCCCTCGGAACCCAACTATGTGTGGTCGGAGTCCGGTTTCGCGGGCAAGCACAATGACGACGACCCCTATCCGAACAACATCGTCGACAAGCCCAGCCTCAGCGCCGAGCTTCAGGCGGCGGGCATGACCTGGAAGTCTTACCAGGAAGACACCGATCTGGTCTCTGACAACGGCCAGCTGACCAGCACGGTGGCCCCCGAGAACCAATGGACCGTGCCTCTTGTCAGTTTCTCCGGAACGTCGTCTCAATACACAAATCCATACAATGGAAGCCATCAATACAACTACGCCGCCAAGCACAATCCGATGGTCTTCTTCACGGCAACGAATGGCGGCAACGATCCCACGCCGGCCAACCCGGAAGCTAAGTATTATGCGCCTCTGCAACAGCTGGCGACAGATTTGGCCAATAACACGGTCGCCCAGTACAACTGGATCTCGCCGGATCAGTACAACGACATGCACTCCTCGCTCAGCGACGGGTTCACCTACCACGGCGTGCGTTATGTCGGTGATCAGTCGGCCATCGCCGCGGGCGACAACTTCCTTTCCCAGGTCGTGCCGATGATCGAGGCGTCGGACGCGTTCAAGAACGGCGGCACGATCATCATCTGGAACGACGAAACCGAGGGCGAGGGGTCGATGCCTGGCAAGTTCTCCGGCCTGGAGATCGTGATCTCGAAGTTGGCCAAGGGCAACGGCTCAAAGACCACGGTGGCCATGGATCACTCCTCCGATCTGCGCACCATGCAGATCCTGTTCAGCCTGTCTCCCAAGCAGGGCTACGATTGGCTCGGCGGTTCGGACGCCGCGCACACCCTGGCGTCCTTCTTTCAGGACGGCGTGTTCCCGCAGCTGACCAAGACCAGCTCCACGTTGAAATAGCCTTACGTGGCCGCGCCGCGACGCAGGCGCGGCCACGAATCCTTCTCCCCTTGCGGGAGAAGGTGTCTGCGTGTGCGGTCCGGTTAGAATGGTGACAGTTTAGACCGGAAAGGTCGGTAACGGTTCTCTGACGGAGTTGGAGGACGGTTGCATGCCTTGGCGAGAGAGCTGTGTGATGG
>JBBRAV010000081.1:0-10332 GCA_038206535.1 Caulobacterales bacterium | reverse complement strand
GCACCGCCATCGCCTCCGACCCCGCCGGGGGCCGTTCCACTCGCGCTCACGGGTGAGGCGGACACCCCCCTGCTGCACCCGGTCACGGTCGCCGCGCCGCCCGAAAGCCCTTTGCCGCCCGCGCCGCCCGCGCCGCCGGCGCCGCCGGCCGCTCCCGCGCCGCCGTCTCCGCCGTCTCCGCCGAGCGCGTCGCCCGAGGCGTTTTGGGGCGTGCTGACCGTTGCCGTCGCTGCCCCGCCGGACGCGCCCGCGCCGCCCGCGCCGCCGGCCTGACCGGCTCCGCCCGCGGCGCCCGCGCCGCCGGATCCGCCCGCGCCGCCGATTGCCTCGGCGGAATCTGTGCTGTCGTTCGACCCTGAATTGATCGCGGTGGCGCCGCCGCCATTGGCGCCGTCCTGTCCAGCCATTCCGGCGACTGTCGCGTCCTGACCATCAAGTCCAGGTGTACCGGTGTCTTTGACGTCCATAATGGATTTCCTGAGAGTTCAAATGGACCGTCTGTTTTCCACGCCGTCGTAGAAATAATAATCGGCCTTGAATTCCTGCGTCGACGAACTGTCTGGTACCTAACATTAGTCCAATCACAAGTTTGTGATAGGATTTATTACGCGTTATCGTGGAACCTTAACAACATTCATGAACTATAGCGTACACACACGCCTGGATTGCGCGACGCCCTGCTGTTTTTTGCGGAACCTTGGAAAACACGAGTATTTTCAACACCATGTGACGTCCTGAGGTTGCGGTGGGCGCTCGTGATCACGATGGATTGAGGCAAGGGGCAACGCATGTCATCGACCGCGGCCACCGCCGGTCGCCGCATTCGCCCCGGCGCGAAGCACTTTTACCGTAAATAATAAATTAACATCAATTCATCATTCCAAAGGGTCACCTCACGCTATATCCAATAGGTGGCTTTGAGAAAGTCTCGCCAGAGAATGGCAAAACTGTCCTGATTCTCCAGCGTATTTCCTAGTGTATGTTTATTTTCTTGCCAGATACTGTAGAATGTTCCGCAGCGTAACACGCCTTTTCAATTGAAATTGTCTTCCTTGAAGCTGGCGCCGCCGTCACGGCCGGCGTCAGCATGCGGCGAAGGCGGGGTGGCACGCTCCCCCCGGTCGGCTCGTTCCATGGAAAATCTGGACTTGGGTTTAGCATGCGACAAGATGACGCGAACGGCGTGAGGGCCTGCGCGGCGGACGTCGGACGCCTTCCCAGATCCTGGAGCGCCGCGCCTATTGCGGCCAATTGCGTTGCATGGTCGTGTGAAAAAGCGGTTTGGCGCCCGCCGGCCCGCCTTGATGACGGTGCGAAAGCAGGGGGAACGTCCGTTGCACGATGACCTTTTCGATCCCGCGACCTTCGCCCAGGGGCACCCCGTGGGGCTCTACGACACATTGCGGCAGAACGACCCCGTCCACTGGAACCCTGAGCCGGGCGGGAGGGGTTTCTGGGCTCTGACGCGGTACGACGACGTCCATGCGGTCGACCACGATTTTCAGACCTATTCGTCCACTCCCACCATCATGATCGCCGATCCCTCCGGTGAGGGTGAGGGAGGGATCGGCGACGCCAGGATGATGCTGATGATGGACCCGCCGCAGCACACCGGCTTTCGCAAGCTGATCCGGTCGCAATTCACCCGCCTTGCCGCCGTGGAACGCGGATCGAGGCTGCGCGACCTCGCGCGCCAGATCGTCGACGCGGTCATCGAGAAGGGCGAATGCGACTTTGTCGCCGAGGTGGCCGGCGAGATGCCGTCCTATGTCATCGCCGAACTCATGGGGATGCCGCTCGACGACGGCCGCGAGCTCTACAAACTGACCGAGACCATTCACTCCGCCCCCGAGACGCTCGCGCCGAACGCCGCGCGTGACGCCATCACGCAGATGTTCGCCTACGCCGGCGAGCTCATCGCGCGAAAGCGCGCGCGTCCGGGGGATGACCTCGCCACGCGCCTGTTGCAGGCGGAGGTCGAGGGCAGGCGATTGACCGATCCGGAGTTTCTGCTGTTCTTCCTGCTGTTGATCGACGCGGGCGGCGACACCACCCGCAACCTTCTCGCCGGCGGCCTGCTGGCGCTTCAGCGCCATCGCGATCAATGGGCCTGGCTGCTCGAGGATATCGAAGGTCGCATGCCCTCGGCGCGGGAAGAGCTGCTGCGCTATGTCAGCCCGGTGATCTACATGCGCCGCACCGCGACGCGCGATGCGACCATAGGATCGGTTCCCATCGCGCGGGGCGACAAGGTCGTCATGTACTTCGGCGCCGCCAATCGCGACCCGGCGAGGTTCGAAAACCCCGACGATCTCGATCTCGCCCGAAACCCCAATGAACACATCGCCTTCGGCGGCGGGCCTCACGTCTGCCTGGGTCAGCATCTCGCGCGCCTTGAAATCGACGCGGCGCTTGGCGAAGTGCTCGCGCGGATGAAGGACCTGGAGGTGGTTGCGCCGCCCGAGTGGCTCGCCTCCACCTTCATCTCCGGACCCAGGCGGATGCCGGTCCGCTTCACGCCCGGTCCGCGGCGCTCAGTCCTATGAAGTTGTGTGCGTCGAATTGGGCAAAATGATCATGGCGAACGGTCGATGCCGGGGCGTCCGGCGCGGAGCCCCCATAGAGTTCAAGCGTCGGACGCGTCGCCGCCGTTCCAAGGTTGACGCGGCCCTTGAAGCGACTCCGTCATGATTACGCTTGTGTATTGCCTGAATTTACCGCATAAGCCTCCGCATCGAATATCGCTTTGGTTCGGTTGCTCTCCACGCTTGTTTTTCGGATCGAGCTCACCGAGTCTTCCATGATCCTATCCGAACATTTGATCACGCGCTCCATTTGGGACGCGCGCACGCTTGCACCTGAAAGGTGACCCTGATGACGACCGGTACGGTAAAGTGGTTCAACCCCACCAAAGGCTTTGGCTTCATTCAACCCGACAACGGCGGCGCGGACGTGTTCGTTCACATCTCCGCCGTGGAGCGCTCGAGCCTCGGCTCCCTCAACGAAGGCCAGAAGCTCAGCTTCGAACTCGAGCGCGATCAGCGCAGCGGCAAGATGTCGGCCGGCCAGCTTCAGGCCGCCTGAGCGCCTTCGTCAGGATTTGACGGGCAGGGCGGCGCGAGTCGCCCTGCGGGCCGCGCCTTCGTCGCGGCGCCCCAAGCTATTGGAACCAATTCATGGCGCGTAGACCAAACTACAATTTCGAGCGATCCGAACGCGACCGGCTGAAGGCCTTGAAGGTCGCCGAAAAGTCCAACGCCAAGCGCGCGCAGCGCGAACTGGCGCAATCGGGCGACGCACCCGCGGACGTCCCGAAAAGCGAAACCTGAAGAAATATTCAAACCTGTAAAAAAGCGAATTTAGCCATGCAGACCGCAGTCATCTTCAACCATGAAACCGTTACGCTGGATAATCAACGCTATGCGGACTGTGAATTCAGGGGATGTCGCATGGTTTTTCGCGGCGGCGAGCCGCCGCTGTTCGACGGCTGCCGGTTCGACGACTGCGACTGGCGGTTCGAGGACGCGGCCGCCAATACGCTCGCTCACCTGAAGCTCGTCTGGGGCGTCGGCGGCAAGACGACTGTGCAGTCCCTGATCAAGACGGTGACCGGCGCCCGCTGACCGGAGGTTCTCGCCCGCAGCGGCGTCCTCTTCCTGCTTTGACCAGGCTCACCGCCTGCTTTGCGGCAGCGCCCACTTTCCCCCCTGCCGCAGTCGACGTTGGGGCGGACGATCGCCTCTTGACGCGCACGCGTAGATTGTGGCTGCTGCCGATACGCGGCGGAAGGGATCGTCCTTCCTTTAGGTTCTGGCCGCTTTACAGAGGATTATGACCATGCAGTCCATATTGACCTCGGCGGCCCTGTCCGCCGGGATAGCCCTCGGGGCGGTCTCGATCGCCTCGGCCGCCCCGCCGGTCGAACTCTCCGGCAATGTCTACCATGTCGCGGTTTGTCCGCAGGTCGTTCCGGACGGGACCGCCCACTGCCTCGCGCATGTCGTAACCGACAAAGCCGGTCGCGCCCTGACCAGCGGTGCGCAGCCGAACACCACGCCGCGGGGCTACGGCCCGGCGGACCTCACGTCGGCCTATAACATCACCACATCGGGCAAGTCGAAGACGATCATCGCCATCGTCGACGCCTTCGGCTATCCCAACGCCGAGAGCGACCTCGCCGTCTATCGCGCGCAGTACGGCCTGCCGGCCTGCACGACCGCCAACGGCTGTTTCACCAAATACAATCAGAACGGCAAGAAGAAGAAGTACCCCGACCTGAACGTCGGCTGGGCTCAGGAAACCGCGCTCGATCTCGACATGGCCAGCGCCATGTGTCCGGGCTGCAAGATCATTCTGGTCGAGGCGGACACCAACAGCTTCAAGAACCTCGCCGCGGCGGTCGACACCGCGGCCGCGCTGGGCGCCCACGTGATCAGCAACAGCTATTCGGGCGGCGAGAAGAAGTCGGCCCCGTATGAGCCGTCATACAATCACCCCGGCGTTGCGATCACGGCGTCCACCGGAGACAGCGGCTATGGCATCGGCTTCCCCGCCAGTGCGCCGCATGTAATCGCCGTGGGCGGCACGCATCTGGTCAAGAGCCAGACGGCGCGCGGCTGGACCGAGACCGTGTGGGGCGGCGCCGGCAGCGGTTGCAGCGTCGTCTACGCCAAGCCCGCCTGGCAGACCGACACGGGCTGCAAGATGCGCATGGCGGCCGACGTCTCGGCCGACGCCGACCCGGCCACGGGCGTCGCCGTTCGCGGCCCGACCAGCGGCGGCGGAAGCGCCTGGCTGGTCTTCGGCGGCACCAGCGTCTCGGCCCCCCTGGTCGGCGGCGTCTATGGCAATAATGGCGGACCGGTGGACGACGCCAGCAGCCTCTACGCCAATCCCTCGGCCCTCTATGACGTGACCTCGGGCACCAATGGCCCGTGCCCGAACAAGCCGGACTATTTCTGCAATGGCGAAGTCGGCTACGACGGCCCGACCGGCCTTGGAACACCGAACGGCATCACAGCCTTCTGACCCTCGTCCGGCCGGGAGCCCTCTCCCGGCCGGACTGCTTTTCGAGCGCCGCGGTTGCAGACAGCGAGGCCGCGGCGCGGCGAAACGATACTGTCTTGACGAACGCTGCGAATGTGGCTGCTGTCACCGTGGCGGAAGCTAGCTTCCTTTGATCTTTCGGCTCGGCCCGCGAGGCTCGGCGCATTTGCGATGGAGACGACAATGCAATCCATAGTGACCTCGGCGGCCCTGTCCGCCGGCATCTTGTTTGGAGCGGTTTCGCTCGCGTCGGCCGCGGAGCCCGTCGAACGGTCCGGGGACGTCTACCACGTCGCGGTCTGTCCGCAGTCGAAAGAGGCGGGGATGGCGCGTTGCTTCGCCCGTGTCGTGACCGACGCCTCGGGGCGCGCGCTCACTCACGAGGTCGGGCCCGATGCGCCGCCGCGCGGCTATGGTCCCGCCGATCTGACCTCCGCCTACAACATCACCAGCCAGGGCAGTCCGTCGACCATCATCGCCATCGTCGACGCCTTCGGCTATCCCAACGCCGAGAGCGACCTGGCCGTCTATCGCGAGACGTTTGGCCTGCCACCCTGCACGACCGCCAACGGCTGCTTCACCAAGTACAACCAGAAAGGCCACAAGCATAAATTCCCGGCCTTCAACGTCGGCTGGGCCCAGGAAACCGCGCTCGATCTCGACATGGCCAGCGCCATGTGCCCCAAATGCAAGATCATCCTGGTGGAAGCCAAGTCGAACTTCTCGGGCAATCTTTCCAAGGCGGTAAACACCGCGGTGGCCAAGGGCGCCCACGTGGTCAGCAACAGCTACGGCGGCGCCGAAGGCAAGTCGGGCGCGTGGGAATCCAACTACGACCACCCCGGCGTGGCGATCACGGCGTCCACCGGCGACAGCGGCTGGGGCGTCAGCTTCCCAGCGACCTCGCCGCACGTGATCGCGGTGGGCGGCACGCATCTGGTCAAGAGCCAGACGGCGCGCGGCTGGACCGAGACCGTGTGGCGCGGCGCCGGCAGTGGATGCAGCCGTATCTATCCCAAGCCGACCTGGCAGACCGACACCGGCTGCAAGACGCGCATGGAAGCCGACGTTTCGGCGGTCGCCGATCCCGCGACCGGCGTGGCGGTTCGTGGCCCGACCAGCGGCGGCGGAAGCGCCTGGCTGGTCTTCGGCGGCACCAGCGTGTCGGCCCCGCTCGTCGGCGGCATCTTCGGCGCCAACGGCGGACCGGTGAACTACGCCAGCAGCCTCTACGCCCACCCCGAGGCCTTGTATGACGTGACCTCGGGCACGAACGGCCCGTGCCCGAACAGGCCCGACTACTTCTGCAACGGCGAGGTCGGCTACGACGGCCCCACGGGTCTGGGCACGCCCAACGGCACGACGGCGTTCTGATCGCGCGAGGCGAACTGCCAAGGCCCCGGCCGCGTGACCAAGCGCCCGGCCGGGGTCCCTTGAGGTCCGTTACCGCGGCTTTCGCGCCCTCGACACCCGACATGGGCGAGGACGCCTTTATGGCGAACGCGCTTGGTTGTATGGCAATCAACGCTCGTTTTGTCTCGACGCCAGGCAGGTCGGCGACGGGCGTTTGTGTTATAAGCGTCCTGGTCCTGCGCCGCAGCGTTTGGTCAGCCTTGGTCAAGGTATCTAGCATGATTGCACACGACGATCTGGAAGCGAGCGCCACACTTCCGCGCTTCAAGTCGAACGCGCGACTGTTTCTGGTCCGATCGCTTGTCGTGATCGGACTTGCCGGCGCCCCCCTCGCGGCGTCAGGCCCGGCGCAAGCCGCGCGCGTGGTCGAACGCACCTTCTGTGGCGAGCGGCAGGGTACGGCGGGCGAAGCCTCCCTCGTCGACGGATCGGGGCGCGTGACCCTGACGTTGGCGCGTCAGGGCGGCGACCAGCATCTGCTCGATCAGGCCGACGATCGCGTTGGACGCGACCCATCGGGAGAGACCGGCACGCAGGTGGGCCAGAGCTATTGCCTGGTCGCACAGGTTGATGGCCAAGGCCGCGCCCAGTCTATCGTCAGCGGACAGCGGGTTGCGCCAGTCACCACGGCGCCTGCACAGCCACATCCTCGTTGACGACGTCGGAACGCCGTCGTCTACTGTTCCGAGCGAGGTGGGCCATTCATGACGGTGAACCGGAAGTTCTTCTTCGACCACGTGCGCGCAGGCTTGTTCGGCGGCTCGCTCAACCAGACCCAGGTCGAGAACCTCGACGCCATCCTCGACTATTGGGAAAAACAGGCCGCCGCTCACGACGATCGGTGGCTCGCTTATGCCCTCGCCACCGCCTATCATGAAACGGACAAGACCTTCGGCCCGATCGCCGAGTATGGTCACGGCAAGGGTCGACCCTATGGCTTGCCGGATCCGCAGACGCACCTGATCTATTACGGGCGCGGTCTGGTCCAGCTGACGTGGAAGCGGAACTACAAGACCTGCGGCGATCTGCTCGGCGTCGAACTGGTGGCCGACCCCGAAAAGGCCCTGCAACTCGAGTATGCGATCCCCATCCTGTTCATCGGCATGGAGCGAGGCCTGTTCACGGGCAAGAAGCTGTCGGACTATCTTCACGACACGACCGAAGATTGGGTGCATGCGCGCCGGATCATCAATGGGCTGGACTGCGCCGACATGATCGCGGGCTATGCTCGGATCTTCTACGCGGCGCTCAGCTATACGACCTGACGACGCCCTTGAGGTCCGCGGCGGTTCCAATCTCGGCGCGGGTCGTTTAAGCCTCGCCACGCGAACAATCAGCCTTCCGGACCCCTCGCATGACCGAAATCGTCGACATCCTCGCCCGTGAAATCCTCGACAGCCGTGGCAACCCCACCGTCGAGGTGGATGTCACGCTGGAAGACGGCGCGTTCGGCCGGGCCGCTGTACCGTCCGGCGCCTCGACCGGCGCGCACGAGGCGGTCGAGCGGCGGGACGGCGACGCGCACCGCTACGGCGGCAAGGGCGTGCTGGGCGCCGTCGCCGCCGTCAACGGCGATATCTTCGACGCCCTGAGCGGCGCCGAGGCGGAGGATCAGCGGCGGCTCGACAATCTGATGATCGAGCTGGACGGCACGCCCAACAAGAGCCGCCTGGGCGCCAACGCCATCCTGGGCGTCAGCCTGGCTGCGGCCAAGGCCGCGGCCCAGTCGGCCGGCCTGCCGCTCTACAGGTATGTCGGCGGCGTGCAGGCCCGCGTGCTGCCGGTGCCGATGATGAACATCATCAACGGCGGCGCCCACGCCGACAATCCCATCGACATTCAGGAGTTCATGATCCTGCCGACTGGCGCGGAGAGCTTCTCCGAGGCCCTGCGCATGGGCGCGGAAATCTTCCACGCGCTGAAGAAGGCGCTCAAGGACGCTGGCCACAACACCAACGTCGGCGACGAGGGCGGCTTCGCCCCCAACCTCGCCAGCGCCGACGCGGCGCTGGCCTTCATCGTCAAGGCGGGGGAGGGGGCCGGCTATCGCCCCGGCGAGGATTTCCACCTCGGCCTCGACGCCGCCTCCACCGAGTTCTTCAAGAACGGCCGCTATGAGCTCGAAGGCGAGGGCCGTTCCCTCGACCAGGCCGGCCTCGTCGACTATTTCGCCGACCTCGTCGCCCGCTACCCGATCGCCACCATCGAGGACGGCTGCGCCGAGGACGACCTGGAAGGCTGGGCGCATATGACCGAAGTGCTCGGCGGCAAGGTCCAGCTGGTCGGCGACGACCTCTTCGTCACCAATCCAAAGCGCCTGGCCATGGGCATAGAGAAGGGCCTGGCCAATTCCATCCTGATCAAGGTCAACCAGATCGGCACGCTGTCGGAGACCCTCGACGCGATCGACATGGCCCACCGCGCCGCCTACACGACCGTGATGAGCCACCGCTCCGGCGAGACCGAAGACGCCACCATCGCCGACCTCGCCGTCGCCGCCAACTGCGGCCAGATCAAGACCGGCTCCCTGGCCCGGTCCGACCGGCTCGCCAAGTACAACCAGCTCCTGCGGATAGAGGAACAGCTGGGCGATCAGGCCGTGTACGCGGGGCGCAAGGCGATCAAGCGGCTGTAGGGAAGGGCGTTCGACGCGTCTACAGGGTCTGTCCGGCGGCGATGATGATCTGTTGCCCATTGACCCATTAGGCGGCGTCGGAAGCGAGGAACACGGCGACGTTGGCGATACGAAGGGATGGTCCTGTTGAGCCGAACAAAGGGATGCAACGGACGGTTCGAGCTGTCCGACCGTTACCCCACCACCCGTTCAGTTTTCAAAAGAGGCTGATTTGCTGGTCCAGCGCCGGCGCCTTGGGTCTGGCGCCCACGGTGATCAGGCGGGCCACGTCGGGTGCGGGAGTCGGGCCGAAAGGGTTTCGCACCACCAGACCTCGCCACGAAAATCCGTCGCGCAGATCCTCGGACAACAGCAGTTCGGCGCCCGCTTCGAGCACGACGGCCATGATCACCGCGTCGAATATTTGCAGGCGGTGATCGGTGGCGAGACCGAGCGCCGCGTCCCAGGCTGTGGAGGTCGTCCCGACGATCTCGCTGGCCGCCCCCACGCGCCGCACGCGAGTCTCCGCCTCCTTGCGGTCGAGACCGCCCTTGCGCGTGAGGACCCGATGCAGCTCCGCGAGCGCCTGCGCGGGCGCCAACGGTCGCGCGCCGCCGCGCACCAGGCCGCGGATCAGCGCCCGCGCCGTATCGATCTTGGCCCGATCGGTCGCCGCACTCAAAATGCCCTGCGCATAGACGAGGACATTGGTGTCCAAGGCGACGCGCGGCGCCCGGTTCAATCGCGCGCCTTATCGCGATCGTAGAGTTCGTCGCGCGTCCAGGCTTCGACGACGATCGGCCGGGCCTGTTCCCATTGTGATTCGAGCGCCGCCAGGGCCTCGTTCAGACGCGCCGCCACCTCGGCCCCGGTGTCGGGAGGTCCCAGTTGCGCGACCGGCTCGCCGTGCGAGGTAATGATCACCCGCGTTCCCTCCCGCACCGCGCGCAGCAGCCTGGAGAACTGGCGATTGGCTTCCGCGGCGGGGACGGTCAGGGTGGTGTGAGGCATCTCACTACAGTAGTGAGAATTGTCGCCATGATCAAGGCGCGAGCTCCTCCGTGCTCCCTCACCCCTGCTGCGTCGTCTCCGGCAGGCCCAGTATCCGCTAGTGTCCCGTCGCAGTGCTTATGACTCTTTGAGGAACGCACGACACGCGTCGGCGTCGAGCCCTCCTCGGGGGTGGACCAATCCGTCAAATTGAATGGGATGCAACGCCAGGCCACGTGCGGACATGACTGGATCGATGTGGCGGCGGA
>JBBRAV010000080.1:0-10478 GCA_038206535.1 Caulobacterales bacterium | reverse complement strand
GGGATCACGCGACCGGTCAGACCCTCCTGTCCCGATCCAGGCTCGCCGCATCACCCTCCATCCGTGCGGCGCGAAGCGCCATCCGTGTTCATCCGTGTTCTTTGCGCCCAGCCCATCCGCCGCCACGTCGATCCAGTCCTGTCCGCACGTGGCCTGGCCAGGTGTGCATCGCATTCAATTTGACGGGTTGGTCCGCCCCCCCCCTAGGATGGCTACCGAATTCACACATTACCGATTGAGCCAAAATCCTATCTTCCCGTTGGCGTGGGGGAAGTACCCGCGAAGCGGGGGATGGGGGCGGTGGGGCCGTGCTCGAGCTGAACAAGCGACGCCACGCGCTTCATCGAGACCCCCATCCCCGCCGGAGCCTGTCCTCGGGCCGGCCAAAGGCCGGACCCGGGGGGCGGTACTTCCCCCAAGGGGGGAAGATGAGCGCTCAGGCAGCATCGCCAAGATGTGTGCATCCGGTAGCCTAGGAGGGCTCGACGCCGACGCGTGTCGTGCGTTCCCACAGAGAGTCATAAGCACTGCGACGGGACACTAGGGTCGTCGCCGCCATCGCGACCGTCGAGGCGGACAGGGAAGGCGTCCGGAGAGTCGGCCCCCTGGCGGATCCGATCCCGCGCGCGCTATGGGAGGGCCGGGCGGGTCTCGAGGAGTACGTGCGCGTATGGCGGCGGCGCAGGACATTGCCAATCGGATCCCCATCACCGCGGCCCTGATGCTGGCCGCGCTGATGAATACGCTCGACACCACCATCGCCAACGTCGCCCTGCCGCACATGCAGGGCAGCCTGTCGGCGTCGGCGGATCAGATCACCTGGGTCCTGACCTCCTACATCATCGCCACGGCGGTCACGCTTCCGCTATCGGGGTGGGTGTCGGAGAAGATCGGCCGCAAGCAGATGTTCCTGCTGTCGATCGGCAGCTTTACCCTGGCCTCGATGCTGTGCGGCATCGCCACCAGCCTTCCGGAGATCGTCTTCTTCCGCCTGCTGCAAGGGATGGCGGCCGCCTCTCTCATGCCGCTGTCGCAGGCGGTCATGCTCGATATCTTCCCGCCCAGGCTGGTGCCGCGGGTGATGAGCCTGTGGAGCGCGGCCCTTGTGCTGGGACCGGTCATGGGCCCGACCATCGGCGGATGGCTGACCGAGAACTTCTCCTGGCGCTGGGTCTTCTACATCAACGTGCCCCTGGGGATCGTCGCCTTCCTGGGCGTCTATGTGTTCATGTCGCAGGACAGGGGCGGACGGCAGAGACCATTCGATTTCCTGGGCTTCGGCGCCCTGGCGCTGGGCACGGCGGCGTTCCAGCTGATGCTCGATCGCGGCCCCACGCAGGACTGGTTTCATTCCACTGAGATCTGGGCCGAGGCGATCGTGGCCATGATCGGCGTGTGGCTGTTCGTCGTCCAGACGGCCACGGCGAAGAATCCGTTCTTTCCGCGCGCGCTGGCCTTCGACAGAAACTTCGTGAGCACCGCGATCATCGGCTTCTTCATCTTCGGCATACTGCTGTCGACCAACGCCCTGCTGCCCTCGTTCATGCAGTCGCTGATGGGCTATTCGGCGCTGCAGAGCGGAGTGGCGTCGATGCCGCGCGGCGTCGCCTCCCTGCTCGCCTTCCTGGTTGTCCCCTTTTTCATGTCGCGGTTCAGCAGCCGGCTGATCATCTTCGTCGGCCTGGCCCTGACCCTGGCGGCGAGCTGGATGATGAGCGGTTTCGATCTTTCGATGACCGCCGGCCCGATCATGGCCGCCCTTTTCGTCCAGGGGCTGGGATCCGGCCTGCTGTTCACCCCGCTCGGCGTCCAGGCGTTCGCCACCATCGACCCGATCCATCGCACCGACGCATCGATCGTCAGCGCGATGATGCGCAACCTGGGCGGCAGCGCGGTCATCTCGATCATGCAGGCCCTGCTGTCGCGGGACGCCTCTTTGGCGCATGCGCGACTGGCCGAACGCGTGGCCGGCGGCGATCCGGTGCTACGGGCGGCCCTGCCCAACACCATGGACCTCTCGACGGGCGCGGGCCTGCAGAGCCTCAACGCCGAGGTCACCCGCCAGGCCTCGATGATCAGCTACGACAACATCTTCAGCTGGATGATTCCCGGCATCATCCTGCTCACCCCCCTGGTCTTCCTGATCGGCCGCGACCGGATGCGCACGGGCATCGTCGTGCACGCCGAATGAGGCGGCGAGAGTCTATTCGCGGCCTCGGAGTTGCTCGCGCAGTCCTCGCCGCACCGCTTCGCCGCTGACAGCCCTACGCTGACGCTCGACATTGCGGCCGCGCTGAGAAGCAAGGTCGAGGATGTGGTCAGCCGACTGAATCAGGCCTGCGCGTTCGAGCTCGCGCAGAAAGTCGCCGGTACTGATAAGCGCGACCCTATCATCGATGACGGCGCGGCGGCGCCCGATGTCACTATCTTCGAACAGCAAGAGGGCGGTCGCGCTCGGCGATGTACGGATGTAGCGATCGAGCGCCTCGATCGCAGCGAGTTCGCCGAGGCCGCGAATGGAGCGGCCCTCCTCGAGCCGCCGCTGCTGGTCGATGCCGATTTCCGTAGGGACCAGGCGAACCGCGTCCAGATGGGCGTTGATCCATTCGACGATGCCATCAGCGCCCGGCGCGCCACGCACCCGGGTCGCCTCGAAATACACGGCGTCGGGGATCGTGACGGGTAGGTTCGGACGCAGCAGTACATCGAGCGCGTCGGCCATCACGAGCGTGAAGAGCGGAGAGGTGTCGGTGACGATGAGACTAAAGGGGGTTGTCACGGGTCCGCATGGGCTCGCAGCAGGCGGGCGATCAGCGCCCGGCCACGACGCCGTGCTTCTACGTTCGGCCCCGACATCGGCGCCATGGGAGGCCGCAACCCGAGTTCCCCCAAGCCGCCGAGCACCTGGATGTAATCGTCGAAACCTTGTTCGCGCAGATCGCGCCAAGTGACGGCGCCCGCGGCGTAGCCGCGCAGCAGCCCGGTGCGATCGGCCGGAAGTATCGTGCCCATGGCGTCTCTTATCATAGGTCGCCATGCCGGTGACAGAGCCCCGGGCCACTGTTGCCCTGCTGGTCGCATCCCAGAGAACACGGGTTGATGACATCGCAAAACCTGCCATAGCCGGGCCAGGAGGAACCGCCAATGAGTCTGCGACTGGAAGGCAAGGTGGCTCTGGTGACCGGCGGTACGTCGGGGATCGGGGCGGGGGCGGTGCGCCGGCTGGCGGCCGACGGCGCGAAGGTCGCCTTCACCGGTTCGAACGCCGAGGCGGCGGCCCGGATCTGCGCGCAGACCGGAGCGGTCTTCCACGCCCATCGCGTGCAGGACGCGCCGGGCTGGGAGCGCCTGGTCGATACGCTGTTCGCCGCTCACGGCCGCATGGACATCGTCTTCGCCAACGCCGGAATCGAAACCGGCGACGGCAGCATCGAATCGATCGCGCTGGAGGCCTGGAACGGCATTCTCGACGTCAACCTGACCGGCGTCATGCTCACCGCGCGCGCGGGCGTGAGCATGATGAAACGCAATCCGGAGGGTCCAAGGGGCTCGATCATCATCAACAGCTCGATGAACGCCAACCGCGCCATGGGCAACTACATGGCCTATTCGGTGACCAAGAGCGCGGTCGTCGCCCTGACCAAGTCGGTGGCCACCCACTGCGGCAACCAGGGCTACGCGATCCGCTGCAACGCCATCCTGCCGGGCGTGGTCGAGACCGACATGATCCGCGGCGTGATCGACCGCGCGCCCGACCCCGCCGCCGCCCGTGCGCAGTTCGAGGGGATGTCGCCGCTGCGGCGCATGGCCGGCGTCGAGGAGATCGCCGCCCTGGTTTCCTTCCTCGCCTCAGACGAGGCGACGTTCATCTCCGGCTCCGAATATGTGATCGACGGCGCCACGACGGCGGGCATGAGCGGGGTGTAGCCGCGGACGCGTCGTCCTGCCGATCGAAAAAAAAGCGCGCCACGAAGGCACGAAGGACAGGAAGAACAACATGAGGAATGAGTTTCGCGCTGAAGGCGCACCCTTCATTCAGCATGTACTGGACGGCTTCGCCGTCGATCTCTTGCTCTTTCTCTTCGTGCCCTTCGTGCCTTCGTGTTGCGTTTTTACGCCATCCTACGCCAGGTCGAGCACCACCGACCGCTCTCCCCGTCGCAATGGAACGATCGACAAGGCCCCGGCGTAGCGTTGGAGGACCGCCAGGGTCGCGTCGAAGTCCACGTCCGAGACCTCGCTTTCATTGAGGATCACGGCCCGGATCTCGACGGCGTGCGCCTTCAGCGTCTCGAGCGCGGTCAGGGCATGGGTGAGCGCGCCAAGATAAGAACCCGTCACCAGCAGCACCGGGACTTCGAGGGCCTTGATCAGGTCGAGATTGAGGGCGTCGGAGGTCATCGGGCTCATCACACCGCCCACGCCTTCGATCAGCACCGCCGCACCCGCCGGCGCGCCGGCGATGCGCCGGCGACACCAGTCCAGCACCGCGCCCAGGCTCACCGTCCGTCCCTCGGCCGCCGCGGCCATGTCCGGCGACAGCGCCGCGGCGAAGCGCCAGGGTGAGCAGGCCGCGACGGTCTCGGCGGTGATCTCCATGCCGGCCGCCGCCAGCAGCTGGGCGGTGTCGGTGGCGGCGAACGCGGGATCGTCGAACGCCGGCGCGCCGCTGGCGACAGGCTTCAGAGCCAGCACCGCGCGCCCCGACGCGACGCGCTGGCGCGCCAGCAGCGCGCTCACATAGGTCTTGCCGACATCGGTCCCGGCGCCGGCGACGAAGATCACGCTCACCCCAACGGCCCCATCAGGCGCAGGACAACGGCCGCGAGCCGCTCGACGTCGGTGTCGGCATGGGCGGCGGAAAACGTGATCCTCAGGCGCGCGCGGCCAGGGGGCACCGTCGGCGGCCGGATCGCCACGACCAGGAAGCCCTCGGCCTCCAGCGCCCTGGATAGGTCGAGCGCGCGCTCCGCCTCTCCCACGATCACCGGCACGATCGAACTCTCGGCGGGCGGCAGGCCCACGGCCTCGGCGAACCGGCGCGCCAGCCGCAGCGGCCGCGCGCGCCGTTCGGGCTCGCGCTCGAGGATGTCCAGCGCCGCCAGGGCCGCGCCGGCGCAGCTCGGGGGCAGGGCGGTGGTGTAGACGAAGCTGCGCGCGCGCGATTTCAGGAAGTCGATCACCGGCGCCGGGGCGGCCAGGTAGCCGCCGTAGCTTCCGAGCGATTTCGACAGGGTGCCCATCTCGAGCGGCGCCGAGGCGTCGTTCTCGATGATCCCCAGGCCGTGCGCGTCGTCGACCATCAGCCAGGCGTCGTGATGCGTGGCGAGCTCCGATAGGGCGGCGATCGGCGCGCGGTCGCCGTCCATCGAAAACACCCGCTCGGTGATGATCATGCAGCGCCCGGCGGCCGCCCGCTCGGCCTGCAGGATGTCGGCCAGGTGTTGCAGGTCGTTGTGGCGATAGCGCAGGGCGCGGGCGGCGGACAGCTTGGCGCCGGCGAGGATGCAGGCGTGCGACAGCGCGTCCAGCACGATCAGATCGCCGGCCCCCGTCAGGGCGGGCGGAATGCCGATGTTCGCCAGATAGCCGGATCCGAACACCAGGGCGGCGGCCTTGCCCTTGTGGGCCGCCAGCCGCGCCTCCAGTTCGCCGATCAGCGGATAGTCGCCGGTGATGAGACGCGAGGCCGCCGCGCCGGCGCCATAGCGTTCGGTCGCCGCGATCGCCGCGGCCTTGACCCGCGGATCCTGCGCCAGGCCCAGATAGTCGTTGCAGGAAAAGGAGATCAACCGCCGCCCGCCGCGAATGACCTCGGCCCCGCCGCTCCGCTCGGTGGGCGCCAGGCGGCGCCGCAGCGCGCCCGCTTCCAGGCGCTCCAGGGCGGCGCAAGCGAAGGCGTCGAGGCTGTCCATCGGTCGTTTACAGCGTCTTTGGCGGCGCCAAGTCAACGGTTGCGGGTGCGCGCCCGGGCGTGGATAGAGATCGCCCGCAAGGAAACGACCGCGATGAACAGTCAGCATCTTTGGCGCCCTTACACCCAGATGAAGACAGCCGGCCCCGCGCTCGAGGCGGTGCGCACGCTGGGCTCGCGCATCCACCTGGCCAACGGCCAGGTCCTGATCGACGGTATCGCCTCCTGGTGGACCGCCTGCCACGGCTACAACCACCCCCACATCAGGACGGCGGTCGCGCGTCAGCTGGAGGCCATGCCGCATGTGATGTTCGGCGGCTTCACGCACGAGCCGGCCGAGCGGCTGGCGCGGCGGCTGGCCGCGCTCGCGCCGGGCGGCCTCGACCATGTCTTCTTCAGCGACTCGGGGTCGGTGGCCGTGGAAGTGGCGATGAAGATGGCGGTGCAATACTGGCTCAACCGCGGCGTCGCGGGGCGCACCAGATTCCTGGCGTTTCGCGAGGGCTATCACGGCGACACCCTGGGCGCGATGTCGGTCTGCGATCCCGAGGAAAGCATGCATGCGCACTTCTCCGGCTGGTTGCCGGTGCAGGCGTTCGCGCGCCTGCCGCGCGACGAGGCCCGCGCCGCGGCGCTGGAAGCCGTTCTTGCCGAAAACGCCGGGACGATCGCGGCTGTCATCGTGGAGCCGCTGATCCAGGGCGCCGGCGGCATGCGCTTGCACGACGCCGCAACCCTGGCGGCCCTCGCCCGCATCGCCAAGGCGCATGATGTCCTTCTGATCGCCGACGAGATCTTCACCGGCTTTGGCCGCGCCGGATCGATGTTCGCCTGCGATCAGGCCGGCGTCGTCCCCGACATCCTGTGCCTGTCCAAGGCCCTGACGGGCGGGACCATGTCGCTGGCGGCCACATTGGCGACCGACGCGGTCTTCGACGCGTTCTGGTCCGACGATGCCGCCAAGGCGCTGATGCATGGACCGACGTTCATGGCCAATCCTCTCGCCTGCGCGGCCGCGAACGCCTCGCTCGATCTCTTCGACAGCGAACCGCGCGTCGAACAGGCCAGGGCCATGGAAGACAAGCTGCGCGACGGCCTCTGGCCCTGCCGCGACTTGGCCCGCGTCGTGGACGTGCGCGCCAAAGGCGCCGTCGGCGTGGTGCAGCTGACGAGCCCTCCGGACCGGGAAGTGTTGAAGCACGCCTTTGTCGAAAAAGGCGTCTGGGTCCGGCCGTTCGGCGACATCGTCTATCTCGCGCCGGCGCTGAACATCGAAGACGCCGACATAGAACATCTCTGCGCGGCGGTGGTTTCCGTTCTCACGGAGTGGCCCGTGGGTTGATCGGTCGAGGCGGCCTGCGCTCGCGGATCGGACCGGCGGCGACCATGCTGACTCTAGCCGACGTTCACAATATGTTCGTCCGATGTTGCGCGCCTTCACCACCCTCTCGACAGGTGCGGCGTCAACTGGTCGCGGACAATCGCAAGCCCGCCTCGCGCGACCTCCTGACCCCCGAGCCGCTGCGCTTTGCGCCCGACGCCGTCACCAGCGAAGTGCTCGCCCTGACGCGGGCGTGGTTCCCGGACCATTTCGGCGACCTCGAACCGTTCTGGTTCGCGGTGACGCGCATCGACGCGGAAGCCGCCCTCGCCCACTTCCTGCGTCATGCCCTCCCCGGTTTCGGTGATTTCCAGGACGCCATGCTGCGCAACGCGAAGTTCCTCCACCACGCGGTGATCTCGCTCTACCTGAACTGCGGCCTGCTCGACCCGCTCGCGGTGTGCCGCGCGGTCGAGGCCGAGTATCGCGCCGGGCGCGCGCCGCTGAACGCGGCCGAGGGCTTTATCCGCCAGGTGATCGGCTGGCGCGAATATGTGCGCAGCGTCTCAAGGTCAGCATGGTGTTCCATCAGATGTTTCGCGCGGACAATTCCAGTCATGCGGCGCAAGCCAGTCGCCGACGCAGGCTTCGACCATCCTCATGATGTTGAGCTCGTAGTCCATGCCCTCGGCGCTGTTGTAGTCCTTTGCCCATACGTATTGCACGCCCGGCGGCGGCGCCTGGATGAGCGCCACTCGCGGCGCGAGGTCGACCCGGTTCGGCGCGCTCGCGACACGGCGGTTGCTAACCGCCACCCACAGCCGAGTCCTAGGTAGTGATGGCGCGCTCGGAGCGATTCGAACGCCCGACCCTCAGATTCGTAGTCTGATGCTCTATCCAGCTGAGCTACGAGCGCTCATCGCCTTGGCGGCGAAGGGGCGGAAACTAGTCGCGTGAGACGCGGAATTCAAGCCGACTTTCACCTTACGTCCACATAGGCCTTCATTCCCTCGACCAGGTGATCGAACATCAAGCGCATCCGCCGGCTCGATTTCAGGTCTTCGTGCATGACCACCCACGCCTCGATGTGGAAGCCGAAAGCCTCCGGCAGGATCGGAACCAGGTTGGGATCACGCTTCGCGATCGCCGGCTGGCAGGCGCAGATGCCAAACCCCGCGCGCATGGCGGCCAGCTGCGCCAGGTCGCTGTCGGAGCGCAAGGCGAAGAGGACGCGCGTGACATCCACGTCGATCTGGTCGAGCGCGTCGCGCGGTGGCTGGATGCGGTCGTAGCCGATCAGCGTATGGCCGGCGAGGTCGGCCATGCTGCGGGGAACGCCGTGCTTCTGCAGATAGCTTCGGTGGGCGTATAAGCCGATGCGCACCGCGCCCACCCGCCGGGCGGTCAGCGCGTTCTGGATCGGCCGCGCCATGCGCACGGCGATGTCGGCGTCGCGACGCAGCAGGTCCTCCTGCCGGTTGGACAACACCAGCTCGATCGATACCTCAGGATAGCGTTCGCGAAAGTCGGTCAGGATCGCCGGCAGGATCTCGGCGCCGACGATGTCGCTCGCGGTCACCCGGATGACGCCGCGCACGCCCGTCGCCTCTCCGGACGCGGTCCGCACCAGAGCCTCGGCGGCGGCCGCCATCGCCTGCGCGTGGGGCGCCAGGGCCAGCGCCGCCTCGGTTGGACGAAGTCCGCCCGGGCTGCGCGTGAACAGGGTCGTCCCGTTCAACGCCTGCTCCAGCGTCTCGATGTGCCGTCCGACGGTCGGCTGGGCGATGGCGAGGCTTCGCGCCGCGCCCGACAGGCTGCCGCTCTCCAGAACCGCCAGAAACGAGCGGTACAGATCCCAATCCGGTCCCCCGTCGCTCATCACTTACAACCCGCTCATACACATACGTATAGCCGTCACACGGGTTTGGGCAATTGGCGGATAGGGGAGGGCGGACGATCTTGCCGTCACCACAACGGAGCCACCATCATGCAAACCCAAGCCTCCCCCGCCAGGATCGCCCTGGTCATCGGCGCCACCGGCTCGTTCGGCGGCCATGCCGCCGCCGCCCTGCAGAAGCATGGCTGGACCATCCGCGCGATGGCCCGCGACCCGGGCGCCGCCCGCGCCAGGGCCGGCGCGCACATGCCGATCGACTGGATCAAGGGCGACGCCATGGTCGGCGCCGACGTCATGGCCGCCGCCGCCGGCGCCCGCCTGATCGTCCACGCCGCCAATCCCCCCGCGTACAGGAACTGGCCGGGCCTCGTGCTGCCGATGGTCCGCGCGACCATCGCGGCGGCCAAGGCCAACGGCGCGCGCATCGTTCTGCCGGGCACGGTCTACAACTTCGCCCCCGACGCCGGCGCCCGCATCGGCGAGCAGACGCCGCAGCGCCCGCTGACCCGCAAGGGCGCGATCCGCGTCGAGATGGAAGACGCCTTGCGGGACGCCGCCCGCGAGGGAGCCAAGGTCCTGGTGGTTCGCGCCGGCGACTTCTTCGGACCCGCCGCCCCCAACAGCGCGCTGGGATGGCTGACGGTGCGCCGCGGCGGCGCCGTCCGCGCGGTGATGTCTCCCGGCCCCGCGGATGTCGGCCACGCCTTCGCCTACTTGCCCGACCTCGCCGAGAGCATGGCCCGGCTGATCGACCGCGAGAGCGATCTGGCCGATTTCGAGGTGTTCCACTTCGCAGGCCACTGGCTGGCGCGCGGCGACGACCTCGCCAGGTCGATCCGCCGGGTCACCGGAAACGCCAGGCTGCCGATCTGGCCCTTTCCCTATCCCCTGGTCTGGGCCCTCGCCCCGGTCAACGAGACCTTCCGCGAGCTGCTCGAAATGCGCTACCTCTGGCGCAAGCCCATCGGCCTCGACAACGCCAAACTCGTTCGCTTCCTCGGCGAAGAGCCGCATACGCCCCTCGATCGCGCGATGACGGCGACGCTGGCGGATATGGGCTGCCTGGATGAGGAGGCGCTTCCTCTCTCCCCTTCATGGGGAGAGACAGGATGCGAAGCATCCAGAGTGGGGCCCGCCGCAGCTTAGAAAGCGTGGGGTTTGCCTGCCGCCCCCCACCCTGATCGCTGCGCGATCTTTTTCCTTCTCCCCTTGCGGGAGAAGGTGTCTGCGTGTGCGGTCCGGTTAGAATGGTGACAGTTTAGACCGGAAAGGTCGGTAACGGTTCTCTGACGGAGTTGGAGGACGGTTGCATGCCTTGGCGAGAGAGCTGTGTGATGGACGAGCGG
>JBBRAV010000079.1:0-10513 GCA_038206535.1 Caulobacterales bacterium | reverse complement strand
AAACCAGCGGCCGCGCGGCCCGCGCCGCCAAAACGCCGAACACACCCGAAGATCGCTCACCCCAAGTGTCCGCTCCAACCATAGGCGGACACTACCGCCTTCCCTGAAGCGGGGGCAGGCGGCCCAAAAGGGACGCTTACGCTCATTGCGCGTGATGTGAAACGGCGTCCGCTCCCAGCCATGGGTCGTCTTCACCTCGATCAGCCGATCTCTTCCGTCGGGCTCGAAGCTCAGGATGTCGTAACCCGCACCGTTCCCATCGACATCCGACACCCAGCGGATGCGTTCGGCCAGATCGAATTTCGGTGACGCTGCACTTTTCTATCCTTCCGAGCTTCACCGGAATAGCTCCCACTCCGCCGTGCCCAAATGTCGCCCACCGGTCAGCCTGCGTGATCCGATCAAGGGCGCCATCTCGGGCGGGTACAGGAAACTGGCTCGACCCCGCCCGGCCGTAGAGATCAAGGCCTCACCGCAATTCGTCGGCTCCCCGCCCGCTACAAAGGACTCGCCTGCCAACTCGTCGCCATCAGCGACACATGCGCCTCCAGCGGCGACTGGAGTTCGAACGCCCGCGGTTCCCGCGCGAAGCTCCACAGCCGCATTAGCCGCCAGTCGTCGCGGCGCGCCTCGGCGACCGCCAGTTCGTTGCGCGTGATGTGAAACGGCGTCCGCTCCCAGCCATGGGTCGTCTTCACCTCGATCAGCCGATCTCTTCCGTCGGGCTCGAAGCTCAGGATGTCATAACCCGCGCCGTCGCCATCGACATCCGACACCCAGCGGATGCGTTCGGCCAGATCGGTCCGGCGGGCGGCAAACAGGCTGGCGCGCTCGTGGGCAAGGTCGCGCGCCTCGCCGGCGCGGCCGAGCGCGCGATTGCGGGCGTCGCGCTCGGCCACGTCGTACTTGCGGGCGATGGCGGTCATCCGTTCGAGGTCTTCGGGCGGCGGCGCATTGCTGTGTGTCGGCGGCGGACCGACCCACGGCATCGCGTCTTCCGCGCGCGCCGACGGCGACGAACGGATCGGCGTCCTGGCGGCCGGTGTGAGCCAGTCGGGATGATCGGCGAGCCACCTCACCACGGCGTCGATGAGCGCGGCCTGGATGTTGAAGGCCGGCCTGTAGCCCGGCAGCCAGTCTTCCCCCAGGCCCTTGAGCACGGCGCTGATGTTCTGAGGCTTGTACTCGATCGAGCCGCGAGGACGATCGATCACCGCCTGACGGCGGCGGTTGTGCTCGGCCTTGCTGTAGGGGCGCCCGACGATGTCGTCGGCCAGCATCGCAAAATAGTCCGCGACGACCGCGTCGTTCTGCGCCTCGGTCCAGTCACGGGTCATGGTCGGCAGAGAAGCGCGGATTATAGTTCACGAAAAGAGCAACTCCGCATTCTCTCGGTCCATGTGACTAGGCCAGAATTTCCAGCCCGTGTTTTTGGACGATCGCCAGCAGCTTGAGCGCCGCGCCGCTGGGTTTCTTAGCCCCGGTTTCCCACTTTTCGACCGTGCTTTCGCTGGTGTTGAGATAGCGGGCGAACACCGGCTGGCTGACATGGTTGGCCTCGCGCAGTCGCTTGATCTCCGCAGGCCCTATCGCGGGCGTGACGGCCAGGCAGGTCTCATCGAAGTCGCGCATTGTGGCTTTGTCGATCGCACCCACTCTGAACATCGCCGAGGCGGACGAATGGATGGCCTCAAAGGCTTCGCTGTTGAACTTGCGCTTAGTGGTCATGGCAAATCTCCGTAAAATCTCCATCCTTCAGGAGTCGATCTATCTGTTGAGCGTCCAACCCTTCATAGGCTTTGGCCAGCTTGCGAAAGCCCGCCAGTTCCTTGTCGTCGATGTTGTCACGGTCCTTTTTCGCGAACAAATATTCGAAGACCCAATGCATGCCGCCCTTGGCGAGGATGATGCTCCGACGTCTGTTCTTGTCCAGGCGCTTCTTGAAAACGCCTCCGCCGAGGTCGTCGGCTTGACCTTTCCTCACCTCCTCGATGGCTCGCAAAACGCCGCGTCGTCGTTCAGCGCCTTGCGCGCGGCTTTTGCAAACCAGGCGGTCTTGAAGGTCCGCTCGGGGAATTTCGGTGACGCTGCACTTTCTTATTCGAAAGCGCGCCCGCCTTCAAAAATCGCACCGCCGATTGAGGTTATGATATCCGATCGACGTATACACGTCCGAGGAGACCACCATGTCCGGGATCCATTGGCGCAACGATGTGAACGGCGCCTTCACCAACGCCGCCGACTGGCGTGGCGGGGTGGTCCCCGGCGCGTCGGACAACGCCATCCTGGGCGCGGCCGGATCGGCCTTCACCGTGACCTCGGCCGTCAACGAGACCGTGCGCGGCGTGCGGTTGTCGGCGAACGCCACCTTGTCGCTGACCGGCGGAACCTTCGATGCCCGCCAGGGCACCGGGTCGGGCGAGAACGCCGGCGTCATCCTGATCGGCGCGGGCGCGACCCTGGCGTGCGGCGGCACGGTGACCAACGCCGCCGGCGGGGTGATCCTGGCCGGCGATGGCGCGGTGATGCGACTGGCGCCGGGCGCCCATTTGCGGGGCGGCGCGCTGGAGTCCGCCGGGTCCGGAACCTTCGTGGCGAAGGCGGCCTATGTCGGCGAGGCGGGCGGTAATCTGGTGGTCGACGCGCGCCTGAAGCTCATGGGCGCCTGCACCCTCGACGGCGACATCAAGAACGACGGCGTGATCCTGCAGGCCGCCGGCTCGGGTCAGCTGGCCCTGGGCGCAGTGACCCTGACCGGCGGCGGGGTCTTCGACATGGCGCTCTATGGCGGCTTCGAAGGCGACCAGGACACGACCCTCATCCTGGCCAGCGGCACGATCCGCGGCGCGGCGAGTGTGTCGGTGGGCAATCTCACGATCGGCGCGGCGGGCCTGCTGGTCAACGATACCGCGCACGACCTCGTGCTCAGCGCCGGTCCGTCCATGGTCAATGACGGGACCATCGAATCCAGCGGGGCGGGCCTGGTCCTGATCGACAGCCCGCTGGTCAATGATGGTACGCTCAGCGTTCAGGCCGGCCTGATGGAGGCGATCACCGTCGTCAGCGGCGACGGCGTCGTCACCATCGGCGGCGGAACCCTGAGTTTCTCTTCCACCTTCGACCAGGCCGTCACCTTCACCGGCGGGGGCGCCCTCAATCTTGCGCAATCGCGGATGTTCACCCAGACGGTGACGGGCTTTTCGACCCGGGGCAGGACGACGCTGGATCTCGAGGACATCCGCTTCGTCGACGCCGGCGAGGCGACGTTCAGCGGCACGGCGTCCGGCGGCGTCCTCACCGTCACCGACGGCGCCCACACCGCCCACATCGCGCTGAAGGGGGACTATCGGGGCGTGACCTTCGTCGCCTCCAAGGACGGGCACGGCGGGACCGATGTCGTCGCGCAAAAGGCCGACGCGTTCGCCGCCCCGGTCGACGCCTTCGTCTCCGCCATGGCCGGCCTCGGATCGCCGGGCGGCCAGGCGATTCACGCGCACGCGGCCGGGCTGGGCCGGGATTATCTGTTGGCGCCGGGCCGGGCGGCGCTCGCTTAGGCGCTGATGCGTTCAGACGCGCGTCGGCGATGATAGTCGTACGCGCACACCCCCCTTGCGTCATCCCGGCCGGAGCGCACTTGCGCCCCCGGGTCGCGCGAAGCGCGCGCCCGAGGACAGGCTCAGAGCCGGGACCCAGGAAGTTGCCGGCCGGGGTCGTGGTGACGGCGAGGGGATGAACGATCGAGTCGTGGCGGCGGCCGCCTGGGTCCCGGATATGTCGGCTGCGCCGCCATTCCGGGATGACGGAAGTTGCTGGGGTGGAGGGGTGTTTCTCGGTTAGGGTCCGCTCATAAATCCTGCGTCATCCCGGCCGGAGCGCTCTTGCGCGGAGAGCCGGGACCCAGAACGGTGCAGGGGTGAGTTCGTCGTGGCGGCGAGGGGATGAACGATCGAGCTGTGGCCGTGGCTTCCGGGTCCCGGATATGTCGGCTGCGCCGCCATTCCGGGATGACGCAGGTTAGTGGAGGTGGCGGGAAGCTTTCTCGCTCTTGTGTGGCTAGCCGACCCCACCCGCGGGATCGTCGGCGGTGGTGATGGTGTCCGCGCCCCGCTGCAGCGGACGGGTGGGGGTGTCTCGCCGCGTCCTTCCATCCGGCTTGGGGGCGCCGTCCTGGCCGCCCTTGTTGTCGTCGGGTTCGTGATAGGTGGGATGGCCCTGGGTGATGGTCTTGAAATCCGCCATGACGTCTCTCCTCGTTTCCCAGCCACTCTGGACAACGCCGACCGTCGGCGCCGGGTTTCCATCGGGGTCGGCCGGCGATTGGCGCGTCGTTCGCCGAAGGCGGCCACTCCCGCCGACCCGATCACGGCTTAAAAACCGGTAAAGAGTCGGTCCAGCGCGCGCCTGATCTCGTCCTCGTGGGCGGCGAGATCCGCGACCTCTTCGGACAGCAACGCCGCGCGAACCGAGCCCATTTCGGTCAGGGCCACGACTAACGGTCGCCCCTCAACAGTCACGGCGATCTCGACGGAGGATGCGCGCTTGTCGTTGACCAACGGCGCTACAAGCACGGTGTCGAGGCTCAGGTAGTGAGACTGAAGCACGACCACAAACGGCGCGAACAGCCGCGATGCGTCGGTCGGATTACGGAAAACCTAGAACTGTTTCAGTCACCAGCGACGCAAATCTTCACCGAATATGCCGCGTTCAGCGATGCGCGCATTGTGCACCGCAATCGCATCGGCGTTCTCCTCCGCCCATCGCCGCGCGCGCTGTTGCGCCGCCGCCGGGTCGGCCATCTGCCTCAGGTGACTGGCGACAACCCCCAGCGGTCTTCCCCGATCCGCGTCGGCCAGGGCGATGCGCAGGCCGATTTCCGCCGCATCGTCGATTGCAATCCCGGCCGCGCGCGCACGCGCCAGCAACTCGGAGTCGATCTCGACACGCATTTCGGCCTTGCCCATGGGCGCAATCTACGCCGCCATGCGGCTTCCGCAATCGGCAATTGCCTGTCCTCCCCCTGCTTTGAAATTCGGAGACGCTGGCGTGCGGCCAGGTCCCGACCCTCGTTGACCGACGCCTGCCTGTATGCGATTGTCATACACCCATATGCGAGGCCTCATGGCGAAGTCTTCATCGGTCGTTTTGAGTGTTCGTGTCAGCCCCCAGGAGCGTTCGCTGCTGGAAACGGCGGCCGAACAGGCGCGCACGACCGTGAGCGATTTCGTGCGACGCAAGGCGATCGAGGCCGCCGAAACGGATCTGCTTCAACGGCGTGTCGTCACGATAGCAGAGGCCGACTGGGAACGGTTCGAGGCCTGGGCGGCCGCGCCCGCCAGGGAAATCCCGGCCTTGCGGCGTCTCGCCGCCACGCCGCCCGCATGGATGAAATAACGCCCCCGCGCCCGCTCGCGGCCGACGATGACCGACAGGCTTTCGATTGCGGACGAGAGTCCCTGAACCAATGGTTCTGCCGCAACGCCTGGCGCAATCAACAGTCGGGCGCCTCTCGTGTCAGCGTCGTGATCGATCGCGCCAGTGGCGCTGTCGCCGGCTTCGTCAGTCTGTCGGCGGCCCAGGTCGAGCGCGGCTATTGGCCAAGGTCGTCGCAGCGCAATCAGCCCGATCCGCTGCCGGCCGTTCTGTTGGCCCAACTCGCCGTCGATGGCCGTCATCAGGACGCGGTATCGCGCGGTCGCTCATCATCTTCGCCCTCGCCACCAGCCTGCGGATGTCGAAGGAGATCGGCTGTTTCTGCGTCCTGACCCATCCCATCGATGACGGTGTCCGCGACTTCTATCGCACGTTCGGATTCGAGGACCTGCCCTTCGATCCGGGGCGATCGATGGCGGTTCGCATCATCGATCTGGAGCGCAACGGATTCTGACGACGGTGCATGTTGCGCGCATCGGGCCGGCGCGCGGCCCGGGGCCGAAGAATAAACCACGAACAACACGAACCTCCCGAACACACCGGTAGGGCGGCGCCATTGGCGCGAAGCGCCGATCTATCTTTGATATCGCTCGCCGGATCGCGAACCATCTATCGGCGCAAACCATGCGTTCGTGAGGTTCGTGTTGTTCGTGGTTGATCTTTCTTGCCTTCTGCCGCGACCACGCCCCGGCGACGCGCGCCAAAGATTGACAAAATGCAATAATAGTGCTATGGGTCGCGGGCGGGAACGGCTTGGTCATCAGACTCCCAAGCCGGAGATCTCAAATGTCCGTGTTGCATGGGGCCGCCGCCAGGTTCACGACGTCCGATGCGCCAAACGAAAGCAGAAAAAGCATCAAATTCAATAACTTGAGTTTGAGAAAGCCAAGCTGGGCACGCCCGCGAGCCGCCATTGAACCGCCAACTAACCGCCAACCGACCGCCCTTCGGCCGCCATCTCGCCGCCCGTGACCCGCCCCCCACCGCCCCCGCGCCGCCAACAACCGCCGGGTTCTCGCCACCCCCCGCGTCACGGCGCCCATCCACCGTATTGACGGTGATTGACGGTAAACCCAACCCGCACCCACCCTTTGCACCCCGCTCACCCCCGCGCCTATATCTGACCCTAGATGCCCAGCGACCTCGCCCCATCCCCTTCTCTCACCGGCGCCGCCCTGATCAAGGACGAGGTCAGCCGGCTGCCCGATGCGCCGGGCGTCTATCGCATGTTCGGCGAGGGGGGGGAGGCGCTCTATGTCGGCAAGGCGCGCTCGCTGAAAAAGCGGGTGATCCAGTACGCCCAGGGTCGCTTCCACACCCAGCGCATCGCCCTGATGGTCGACCAGACCCGCTCGATGGAATTCACCTCCACCCGCACGGAAACCGACGCCCTGCTGCTGGAGATCAATCTGATCAAGCAGCTGAAGCCCCGCTTCAACGTCCTCTTGCGCGACGACAAGTCCTTCCCGGAGATCGTCATTAGGCGCGAGCACGCGGCGGCGCAGCTGCGCAAGCATCGCGGCGCCCATACCATCAAGGGCGACTATTTCGGCCCGTTCGCCAGCGCCTGGGCGGTGACGCGCACGCTGAACACGCTGCAGAAAGCCTTCCTGCTGCGCTCCTGCTCCGACAGCGTCTACGAGGCGCGCACGCGCCCCTGCATGCTGCACCAGATCCGCCGCTGCTCGGCGCCATGCACCGGGCTGATCTCGATCCCCGACTACGAGGAGCTGGTGGCGGAGGCGGAGGCCTTTCTGCGCGGCAAGAGCCGGCTGGTGATGGCCAAGATGAGCCAGGCCATGCAGGCGGCGTCCGACGAGCTCGATTTCGAGGGGGCGGCGAAGCTGCGCGACCGCATCCGCGCCCTCTCGTCGGTGGCGCAGGAGACGCAGGTCAATCCGGAGTCGGTGGAGGAGGCCGACGTCTTCGCCCTCTTCGCGGAGGGCGGACAGGCCTGCGTACAGGTGTTCTTCTTCCGCGCCGGCCAGAACTGGGGCAACCAGGCCTTCTTCCCGCGCGTCGACCGCACCGACGAGGACGCCGACATCATGGCCGCCTTCCTCGGCCAGTTCTATCAGGACAAGCCCATTCCGCGCCTGATCCTGGTCAGCATCGACCCGGCCGAGTGCGAACTGCTGCGCGAGGCGTTCTCCTTGAAGATCGGGCGCAAGATCGAGATCTGCGTGCCCAAGCGCGGGGAGAAGGCGGGCCTGGTCGAACACGCCCTCACCAATGCGCGCGAGGCGCTGGGCCGCAAGATGGCCGAGGGCTCGGCGCAGTCGAAACTGCTGGCCGGCGTCGCCGAGACCTTCGGCCTGGAGGCGCCGCCGGAGCGCATCGAGGTCTACGACAACTCCCACATCATGGGGACGAACGCGGTGGGCGGCATGATCGTCGCCGGCCCCGACGGCTTCCAGAAGAACCAGTACCGCAAGTTCAACATCAAGAGCACCGAGCTGACCCCCGGCGACGACTACGGCATGATGCGCGAGGTCCTGCGCCGCCGCTTCGCTCGCCTGGCGAAGGAGGAGGAGGCGGGCGAGTCCCCGCCGCGCCCGGATGTGGTGCTGGTCGACGGCGGCGCCGGCCAGCTGGCGGCGGCGACCGAGGTGATGGCGGATCTGGGCGTCGACGACATCGTCGTGATCGGCGTCGCCAAGGGCCCCGACCGCGACGCCGGCCTGGAACGCTTCTTCCGTCCGGGCCAGCCGCCCTACATGCTGCCGCCCAAGAGCCCGGTGCTCTACTTCCTGCAGCGCCTGCGCGACGAAGCCCACCGCTACGCCATCGGCGCCCACCGCACCCGCCGCGCCATCGACATGCGCAAGAACCCCCTGGACGACATCGAGGGCGTCGGCCCCGGCCGCAAGAAAGCGCTGCTCCACGCCTTCGGCTCCGCCCGAGGCGTCTCCCGCGCCTCCGCCGAAGACCTCGCCAAGGTCGAAGGCGTCAGCGCCCCCCTGGCCGCGCGCATCCACGCCCATTTCCGCAAGGCGTGAGCGCGGCGCGGTCCGAAGAAAGATGAACCACGAAGGACACAAAGGACACGAAGTCGGATCGCCTGCCACGCCCGCGCCCCGGCCCTTGCAGCCGCCCCGCGCCGAATGCGCAATAGATTGCATGGAGACGAGCGACCTCTTCGCCGTCAAAACAGACTTCGTGTTCTTTGTGTCCTTCGTGGTTCGTTTTCGTCCCATCCGCCCCACCCGGCGCCCGTCGAAGGCGTCAGCGCCCCCCTGGCGGCGCGGATCCACGCCCACTTCCGCAAGGCGTGAGCGCGGCGCGGTCCGAAGAAAGATGAACCACGAAGTACACAAAGGACACGAAGTCGGAACGCCTGCCACGCCCGCGCTCAGGCCCTCGGAGCCGTCCCGCGCCGAAGGCGCAATAGATCGCATGGAGACGAGCGACCTCTTCGCCGTCAAAACAGACTTCGTGCCCTTTGTGTCCTTCGTGGTTCATCTTCCTTTCAGGCGCTCGGCCGTTCGCACCGGTTCCCCCACGTTACGGTTTTCCCCCGCCCACGCCTGCGCTACGGTTCTCCGGACATGACCACGTCAACGACATGAACGAGTTGGAGGAACCCCTGGCGCGGCTGGCGCGCAACCGGCTGGGCGCCCTGGGCGTGGCGGACGTCACGCGGCTGTCGGCCGGCGCGACGCAGGAGATCTGGCGGTTCACCCTCATCGAAGAGGACGCGGAGACGCCGCTGATCCTGCGCCGGGCGCCCGGCGGCGACCGGGTGGCGGAGACAGCGGTCGGCCTGGAGGTCGAGGCCAGTCTCCTCGAGGCGGCCGGCGCCATCGGCGTGCCCGTCCCCAACGTGCGTTGCGTGCTCGAACCCGCGGACGGCCTCGGCCGCGGCTTCATCATGGGCTTCGTCGAGGGCGAGACCCTGGGCGGCCGCATCGCGCGGGGCGAGGCCATCGCCCCGGCGCGTCCCTTCCTGGCCCGCCAGTGCGGCGAGGTGCTGGCCCGCATCCACACCATCGAGCCGCGACAGTTTCCCATGCTGCGCCGCCAGACGACGCCCGAACTCGTCGCGCAGTACAAGGAAACCTACCGCGCCGCCGACTGGCCCCGGCCGGTGTTCGAGCTGGCGTTCCGCTGGCTGGAGGACAACTGCCCGCCGCCGCCGGAGCATCCGCGCCTGGTGCACGGCGATTTTCGCAACGGCAATCTGGTGATCGGCCCCGACGGCGTGCGCGCCGTGCTCGACTGGGAGATCGCCCACGTCGCCGATCCGATGGAGGACCTGGGCTGGATCTGCACCGCCCCCTGGCGCTTCAACGTGATCGACAAGCCGGTCGGCGGCTTCGGCCTGCGCGAGGACCTGTGGGCCGGCTACGAGGGGGCCGGCGGCGCCCCGGTCAACCGCGCCCACGCCAGGTGGTGGGAGGTCTATGGCTCCATGCGCTGGGGCGTGATGTGCGCGTCCATGACCAACACCTTCCGAACCGTCGATCCCAACGTCGAGCGCGCGGTGATCGCGCGCCGCTCTTCCGAGAACGAGCTCGACCTCATGCGACTGCTGGCGCCCTGACATGCAGGACCACCCCACCCCAAGCGAAATCCTGTCCGCCGTGGCGCGTTTTCTCAAAGAGACCGTCGCGCCGGCGACCACCGGCCACGTCAGCTTCAACGCCCGCGTCGCCGCCAACGCCCTGGAGATGATGCGCCGCAACCTCGACCTGGCGCCCGCCGCCGAAGCGGCCGAGCATGATCGGCTCAAGGCCCTGCTGGGTGTCGACGGCGACCTCGCCACCCTCAACGCCGAACTCGCCGGCCGCATCGCCGCCGGCGCCATGGACCTTTCCACGCCGGGCCTGAAAGATCACCTCTGGACCGTCACCCTCGACAAGCTGGCGGTCGACCAGCCCACCTACGCCGCCTATCGCGCCAGCCTGGCCGAACGGGGAGAGAAAAGCCCTCTCCCCGCGTTTGCGGGGAGAGGGTTGGGTGAGGGGTCTCTCCGCGATTCCGACACTTCCGGCGCCAGCCACCCGGCGCCGCCGCCCCCCCACCCCACCCACACCCCCCCCAAGGGCGGGGGGGGGGGGTAATCAAAAGCAGGGGAGACAAA
>JBBRAV010000078.1:0-10527 GCA_038206535.1 Caulobacterales bacterium | reverse complement strand
ACGCGCGCGCAGAGCCGGCGGGAGATTCGGATCGACACCCTGTCCTTGGTTCCCCGCGTCGCGCGGAAGGTGACCGGCACGCCGGCGTCGAGGGTGTCGGCCAGCTGCACGAAAGCGCGCTCATAGGCGCCGCGGACGCATCCGCGTGGATTCTTGCGGGTGTTCAGCTTTTCGGCGGTCTCGAGCATCTTGTCGTGCAAGCCTACGGGCAGGAAGAGCCCGATCTTTTCGGCGGCGTGGATCATGGGGAAGCTACTCACTGATAGGGCGAAAGGATCATGTCCTTGTTGACGATCACTCGCAGCGGCCAGCCGGCGCGCACGGTGATGGTCGGCTGGCGATTGAGGTCGCGCTCGGTTATGCGCTGGCCGACCTCCTGGGCGTTGTTGGCGACGCCGCTGCCGGCGCTGTTGATCACCAGGCCCCCGGAGCTGCGCGCCCCGGCATCCTGGGCGGAAGCGGCGCCGACGCTGAAGAGGGTGGAAAGCAGGATCCCCTTGGCGAGTTGGCCGAAGTGATCGTTGACCCGGTCCCGCAATCCGCTGGCGCCGGCGAGATCCGCGCCGCTCATCGAGCCGATGTTGATCGATCGGCCATTGGGCATGATCACCCGATTCCAGGCGATCAGGGCCCGTTCCTGGCCATAGGCGACCTGGCTGTCGTACTGGCCGATCAGGCGCGAGCCCTGAGGAATGAGGACGGTGCGGCCGGTGGCGTGGTCGTAGACCGGCTCGGTCACCTGGGCGATCACTTCGCCCGGGAGGTCGGAGTTGATCGCGGTGATGAGGGCCGCGGGGATCACCGTACCGGCCTTGACCTCCCAGGGACTGATCGCCTCCCAAAGGGGATTCGCAAGGTAGTCGTCGCTCCGCGAACCGGCAGCGAACTGTCGCTTCTCCCCTTGGCCGTTCTGGAGCGCCACGTCGCCCACTTCATGGGCGCGCGGGGCTCCGTCGATCGGCGGGGCCAGGGCGAGGCTCCCCGGGCCCTGGTCGGCCGCGCCTTGGCTCGCGGCGCCGCCAAAGAACGGACCCGCCGCCCGCGCCGCTCCAGCTTCGGCGACAGCCTGCGCGCGGGCCTGGTCGACCGGCGCGGACGAAGCCGGGGCCGTCGATACCGGCGCCTGACCAGGCGATTCGGGCGGCGGCAGGGCGGCCGTTCCCGGCCCGGCGCCAGCGGCGCGGACGGCGGGATCGGCGTAACCCTGGGCGAAGCGACTGGCGATTTCGGGCTTCTGTGGGTTCTCGGTATCCGCCGCCGCCTGCAGGTCCTGGCCTTTCTTAGGGGTGGCGTTGGCGCCGCCGAAACCGAGATAAAATCCCAGACCGACGATCGCCGCGAGCGCCGCCGCCCCCGCAAGCAGATACTTGCGGTTCCAGCGGGTCACGGGCGTGCGCGGCGCGGCCAGGACGCTCGCTGGGCGCTCTTTGCGTTCCGGCCGCGGGCCCGAAACGATGTCGGCCGTCGGCGGGTCGTCGGGAAAGTGCGTCACCGCTCAGCCCCTCTGCCCGGTGCGGGTGATCCGCACCACCGTCTGGGGTTTTTCGCCAAGCCGAAGCTCGGCCACGTCGATCAGGCGATCGACCACATAGTAGCCGCCGAGGAGCCGGTAGTTGACCAGCTGGGCCTGGTCCTTCGGCCCGATCAGGAACAGGGGAGGGGCCTCGCTCGCGCCGAGGTTGGCCGGGAACTGAATGTAGGTCTTCAGCCCGTCGTCGAAGACGCGCAGCGGCTGCCAGCGGGGCGCGTGGCGGGTGTGCATGGCCTTGACGCTGTAGCCGAAGTTCAGGTGGTCGATGGCGGTCTCGGCGACGACCGACCGGGCCGCGGTCGCGCGCGCCGCCTGCGCCTCGCGCATCTGCTCCTGAGGATAGTTCCAGGCGATGACACTTGTGTAGGTGTCACCCTCGTGGCTGACCGCGTCCAACAAATAGGTGCGCTGGTCAGTGGTCAGGATGATGTTGGTCCGAAGCTCCCCTCGCACCGGTTTGACCATTACGATCACCTGCTGGCCCGCGCCTGTCCCCTGGACCGTCTCGCCCAGCACCCAGCGCACGGTGTCGCCGGCGGCCTTGGAGATCAGTTTCTCTCCGGGCCTAAGGGTGATCGCGGTGAGGAACCGTGGGCTGGTGTTGACGGTGTAGAGGCGCCCCGGCTCGAAGTCGTAGTAGAGCGCCGCGTTGATGTAGGCGCCGGGTGTCGGCGCCGACCTCGAGGTGCTGTTCGCGACCTGCACGGTGTGTAGTGAGCCCGGTGTCGCCCTTCTCCGCCGCGAAACATGCCGGCGGTGTAGCGGATGACTTGGCGGGGTCGCGCCCGGCATGGTCGAGGGCGGGCTCGTGACGGGCGCGGCCGCTGGAACGGCCGCTGTTGAAGGCGCGGCTCGCGCAACCGGGGTCGCCAACGCGGCAATTCCGACCAGGGCGAGAGCGATGGCCGGGCTCGCGACGCCCCAGGCCGGTGAGGATTTCTTGACCATGACCTAAAGCTCCCGGCTCCACTGGAATGAGGTGATGAAGATGCCGAGCGGGTTGGCCCGCAGCTCGGCTTCGTTCTTGGGTGGGTTGATCTTGGCCGTGAAGAGGCCTGTCCAGTTCTCGGTGGCGCTTCCGACGCCTTGGTCGAAGGTCGTTTCGCGCCACTGTACTTGGTAGGTGTTGGGGCTGCGGGCGAGCACCGAGACGATCTCGACATTGACGGCCTGGACGCCGACGTTGGCGAAAGGATCGTGGCTCTTGGCATAGTCGTTGAGCTGGCCGATCGCGGGTCCGGCGACGAAGTGATAGGCGCCCGTCCAATTGTCGCGGATCACGATGGGATCGATGCTCTTGGACCGGGTCAGCTTCACCCAGTCAGCGAGGAAGTACCCGGTCTCGGCGGTCGAAGGATTGTAGGTCCGGCCGGCGAGTTCGATCCGGCCCGGCCGCCCATATTTGTCGATGGGAACCACGAAGGTGGCGATGTTGGTGTTGCTGGACTTGTAGATGAAACCCCCCAGCGACAAGGCCGCCAGGCCGATCGCGCCAAAGGCGGCGAGCCGCCAGTTCCTCGCCTGGGCGACGGAAGAGCCGATGCGGTTGTCCCATTCCTGGGACGCGCGCTGATATGGGCTCGCGGCGGCCCCCGAGTTTCCGTAGCGGTCGGCGGGTCGTTTGAAAGCATTCAGCATCTGCGATCATCCAGTCTTAAGGTTCATGCTTCGGTCTCGTCACGCGCCGGCGCGGACGTCGCCGCCATGCCTGGACCGCCGCTATCCGAACCGGCGCTTGCGGCCACGGCCGCGGTTCGCGCCGCCGCGAACCAGGCGCCGCCCGACCGGGCCTTCGCACGCGCGACCGCCCCGTCGGGATTGGGTTGGGCTGAAGAGGCGGATTCGTCGGCCGCCCAGACGTCAGAGGAAGACGCTCCGGATCCCTCGGGCCTGTCGCCCCGGCCTTGCCCGGACGCTCCAGACACCGACGAACTGGCCGCGCCACCTGCCGGGCTCGAGGCCGCTGGACGTGACGGGCCGGCCGCGCCCGTTCCGCCGGGAGCGCCTGGGGAGCCGGCGGCGCCGCCGCCGGGGATGGCCCCCGCGGCCGCCCGCGCCGCCGAAACGCTCCGCGCGCCAGCAGCCACGGCCCCGCCGGCCATGCGACCGGCCAGGCCGACGCCGGCGACGCCGGCCGCGATCCCCGCCGCGCCGGCGACCGCACTGCCGGCGCTCAGCTGCGGTCCACCGCTGATGAGCGCGCCGGCGATCGCGGGAATTTTGAGAGCCAACATCAGGAGGACCACGGCCGCTAGCAGCAGGCCGACTTCCTCATAAATATCCGGGTCCGACGAGACCGTGTAGCTGTTGAAGATGTTCGAGCCGATGGAGATGACGATCGCCAGCGCCATGAGCTTTATGCCGACCGACACCACATAGCCGATGGCCCGCTCGGACAGGAACGAGGTCTGGGTCAGGATCCCGAACGGGACGGTGACGAAGGCGATCAGCGTCACGATGTGGAATTCGATGACGACGACCGTGACCTCGATTGCCAGCAGGACGAAAGCCAACAGCACGCCGATGCAGGCGATCAAGGCCATCAGGATGGTGGCGAAATGAGCGAAGAACTCGACGGGCCCAGGGGCAAGCTTCTGGATGTAGTCGAACAGGGAGACGCAGACGGCAATGCCCTTCATCACAATCTTGGAGGGCGAGTTCAGAAAGTCGCCGAGACTCATCGCGCCGCCGCCCGCCTTGAGGCCTAGGCTGGCGAAACCCGCCACAACCGTCTGACTGAGGGTGTGCCATTGCGCCACCAGCCACACGAAGAAGCCGATCAACAGGACCTTGCGGACTAGGGATGCCAGGACATTCTGATTCTCATCGATCGCCCAAAGGATTGCCGTCGTCACGATGCTGATCACAACGAGGGTGGCCAAAACCTTCTGGACGTCCCCCGAAATCAATCCGAAGCCACTGTCGACCTGAGATCGAAAGTTGTTCAGAAACAGGTCTAGGCCGGCCGGACTGGCGGTCGTCATTGTCCGTACACTGAATGTCTAAAGGTGGCCGGGGTGGTTCACGCCCGGCGCTTTAGGTGGCGGGCCGTGGAAAACCCGCTCGTGTTCGACGTCGGAGTCCGCCTGGCTGGCGTTGGCGCAATTGGGCGTGCCGCTAAGCTTGCCGGGGTCGCGTTGGCACGCCGCCAACTCCTGGGCGCGCTCCCTGGGGTTTCCGGCAAAGTACGCCTTGTCCCGCGCGGGGGTAGCTGGATTGCAACCCGCCAGCACGAAGATGGCGGCCGTCACAGGGAAAATGAGCGACACTCGCGTCACAGCTGGCTCCCGTTGTTGACACCGATCACTGGTGGCGTCGCGCCGTGGAAGACGCGTTGGTGTTCGGCGGCGCCCGCCGCCTGGGCGGCCTGGGCCTGAGCCTGGGCGGTCTGGGCAGCCCGTTCTGATGTGATGAGTATGGTCTGGAGTTGCGTGAGTTGCGTGCTCAGCGCCGCCAGAAGCTGGTTCGTGGCCTGGACGGCGGCGGTCTCGCCTGCGGCGTTCTGAGAGGCCGCCACCGCTCTGCTCACCGCCGTCGCCGTGGCGGGCTGGGCCTGAACGACCTGGTTCTGGGTCGCCATGGCTTCTTGCAGCGTTCGGCGGCTGTTCGCCTGCCAAGTGGCAAGCGCCTGGCCGTTCTGCGCGAAACTCATCCCCTGCATGGTTGCGGGGTAGACCTGTTCGTACTGCCCGATGAGGTTCTGGCCGTTGTAGCCGATGCCCTGGGCCTGCCGCAGAAGCTGCGTCGCCTGTGCGGTGATCGCCGCAAGCGGGCCTGTGACATCCGTTCCGAGCTTCTGCAACATCGCGGCCTGGTTGCTCAGCTGCGCCTGAAGCAGCTGGATTTGCGCGAACTGTTGCGAGACCTGCTTGATCGCCTGGGCGATGGCGCCGGGATCGATCACGGTAATCTGCGCCTGGGCGAGCGGCGGCGCGGCGGCCGACATGCCCAAGCCGAGGGCTGCAACCATGGCGGCGGTGGCAATGTACTTACGCATGTCGGGAATCCCTCGAGGTGACGGTGGAAGAAAACGGCGACGGCCAAAGCGCGGCGGCGTCCGCGCGCTCGAACAGGGGCTCGGTCAGGACGCGAAAAACGATCGCCGCTCCGAACAGAAGGAAGCCGGCGATCATCAAGAGGAACTGACGGTGAAGGGGCGTGCCGAACACGGCGAGAAACCCGGGCGCCGCCAGCGCCAGGAAGAAAAGCCGGCGGCGGCGGCGGGTGGCGATCCATCGCGCCGGCAAGCGGGCGGTGAGCAGCGACAGAGCGGCGAACTGCGCCGCCGTGAGGGCAGCGGGGTCGGCAGGCACGCTCGCGGGCGCCAGGTCGGCCGAGTCATTCGGGCCCAAGCGTTCCATCACGCCACCTTCGCGGCAAGGGCCTGGGCCCTCTCGGCGAGGTAAGCGGCGACATCGCGGTGGCCCGTGGCGTCGTAGTACGCCGCGGCGAAATTCTCCGGGCCGTGCTTCGCCAGGATGGCGGTCATCAATTGCTGATCGCCAGGAGATGAAGCGCCGACCGCAGCCAGCGCGAGCGGGCCGAGGCCCAGCTCGAACAGCCGGTTCCCGCTGCTCGATTGGTAGTAGTATTCCCGCTTCGGTGTCGCGCCGGCGATGATCCGGATCTGCTGGGAATTCAGGCCGAACGCCGCATAGAACTCGGCGATCTGAGGCGTCTGGGCGTCCGGGTTGGGCAGGAAGATCCGGGTTGGGCAGCTTTCGATGAGCGCCGGCGCGATCGAGGACCGCGCGATATCGGCCAGGCTCTGGGTGGCGAAGACGACGGCGACATTGAACTTCCGCAGCGTTTTGAGCCACTCGCGGATCTTTGCGGCGAACGAGCCCTGGTCGAGGAACAGCCAGGCCTCGTCGAGCACCAGCAGAGTCGGCCGGCCGTCGAACCGCTTCTCCAGAGTGCGGAAGATGTAGGTGAGGACCGGCGCCAGCGCGGCTTTGTTCGACATCAACTCTGCCATCTCGAAGGTCTGCCAGGACGCCCGCGAGAGCGTGTTCTGGTGCGCATCCACCAGGTGTCCGTGCGGCCCGTTCAAGGTGTAGGGTTGCAGGGCGGCCTTCACGTCCCGATCCTGTATCGTCGCGGCGAGCAGGGTGAGCGTGCGTTGTTCCCGCGGCCCAGAGGCGAGGTTTCGAAGGCCACCCCAGATCTCATCCTTGACGTGCGGCGTGGTCTCGACGCCTTCGGCCGCGACGATGTCGGCAATCCAGGCCTGCGCCCAGGCCAGGTCCTCCGCGGTGTCGATCTCGGCCAGCGGCTGGAACGCGAGTTGATTCTGGTCGCCGCCGAGAAAGTAGAACCGGCCGCCGGTGAGCAGGGTGGCCGCCCGCGAGCTGGCGCCCTTGTCGAAGAAGAAGACCTGCGCTTCGGGATAGCGCAGCCATTGCATCGCGATCGTGTTGAGGAGGACCGATTTGCCCGAGCCCGTCGGGCCGACGATCATCGTGTGGCCGACGTCGCCCTGGTGGAGGTCAAACCGGAAGGGGGTCGTGCCGGCGGTGCTGGCGAACAGGAGCGGCGGCTGCGCGCCCTGGTGGCCGCGTTTGACGCATTCGGCGGTCAGGTGGGCGTTGCGGGTGGGCCCGGGCCAGATGGCCGACATCGGCATCATGTCGCAAAGATTGAGCGATGAGACGAGCGGTCGACGGAGATCGGCATAAGCCTGGCCGGGCAGGCTGCCCACCCAGGCCTCGACGGCGTTGACGTCCTCGACCTTGCAGACGAAGCCGACCCGGTTGATCGCGCTTTCGACCTCGCGGACCCGATCCGCCAGGCGGTCCGGGTCGGGGTCCATCAGGGTCACCGTCGGCGTGAAATAGCCGATGGAAGCCCAGTCGCCGCCGAGGATGGCCAAGGCGGCATCGGCGTCCGTGGCCTTGGCCGCGGCGTCCGGATCCTCGAGCTGCGACGGCTCGCGAGTGATGGCCTCCTTCAGGAGCGCCAGGACCCCCTTGCGCTTGGCGAACCATCGCTTGCGCACCGTGGTCACGACCTTGCGCGCATCTTCCTTGTCGAGGGGGAGGAAGCGGCAGACCCAGCGATAGCTGACCCCAAGCTCGTTCAGGCGATCGAGCAGGCCGGGAGACGATGTCGTCGGATAGGCACGCACCGAGATCGTTCGGACGTAGCTTGCGCCCAGCCGCGGAAAGAGCCCGCCCTGAAAGTCGTCGTCGGTCAGGAAAGCGTCCAGATAGGCCGGCGTGTCGGGTCTGCGGACATAGTGGCGCTTGGTCGAAACGCAGCCGTGCAGATAGGTGAGCGTCTCGTCGTCGGAGAGTTCATGAACCTCGGGCATGATCGCGCCCAGGATGTCGGCGATCTGGCGCACTGTGCTGAGGAAGTCGCCGAGCGCGGCGCGATACATGCCGGCCGCGCCGCGCCCCGAGGGCGCGTTTTCCAGGAGCAGGCTCTCGGCGGTGCTGACTGCCTCTTCCGGCGGCAGGAAGGTGAAGGTGACATAGTAGCGGCTCTCGAAGTGACGCTCGCGCGCCTCGAACCTCGCGCGCCTCTCGTCGTCGATCAGGTCGGAGACCGGGTCTGGAAACGCACTGGCGGGGTATTCCCGGGAGGCCGCCCGCAAGGCCTCGATATGCAGGCACCAGCGCGAACCCAGGCGCCGCAACGCGTTGTTCAACTGCGCCCTCGTGGCGACCAGGCTGGCGTCCGTGGAACTGGCCAGGTCCGGGCCGCGGAAGGCGAGCGTCTTCTGGAAGCTGCCGTCTTTGTTCAGGATAAGGCCCGGCCCGATCAGCGCCACCCAGGGCAGGTGATCGCAGAGGCGCTCAGCCTTGGCGCGGTACTCCTTCAGATAGAGCAAGGCAGGCCTCCCCTGTCGATTGTGGCGATCAGATGCTGGAGCATGGGGCGGCGATTGACGCGGAAGCGACCAAGGCGCCGCCGTGACGCGTGGGCGATCGTCACGCGTCCCAATAGGGCTTCTGGCGGATATGACGCCCGAGGGCGTCGAAGAAATACGGATCGCGCTTGTTCAGCCAATAGGCGCCGGTGTGGACCGCCAAGCCGATCGGAATGCCGATCCACGGAACCTGCAAGCCCAGCGCCAGGACGGCGGTCAGCGTGCCGTTCAGGACCGCGATCATGCGGGGAACGCCGCCGATCGTGACCGGCTCCGACAGCGAGCTGTGGAACGCGATCTCGAAGCCCTCGATCTGCGACTGAGCCAACTTTAGAACGCCGCGCCGGAGGTCAGATTGAAGAAGCTGGAAATGAACGTCGTCGCCGTGAACGCGATGGCGAGGCCAAAGACGATTCCGACACCCTTGCGCATGGCCGAACCGCCCTCCGCGAAGGCGAAACCCAAGCCCGTAATGACGATGGCGATGATGCCGACGGCCTTGGCGACCGGGCCGGACAGCGAGTTCTGGATCGTTGTGAGTGGAGCTTCCCACGGCATGGCCGTGCCGCTGCCCGACGCCCAGGCCGGTGTCGCCAGCATGACCGTGACGCCGAGCGCGATCATCGCCGTCCGTGATCGGTCCCTGAGGCGAACCGCGGCGCGGGCCACGTGGCGGGGAGATATCCTCATTCGGCGCTTCCTGCTGCTTGCCGCCCGCATGAATCGGGCTCGCCTAGGAGAATCGGACGGCGACGCTAGGTCAAGGGCAATAATTGTTAAAAAACGCCATAATGTCGCTTTGATATTGAAAACGCACGCACGGACGGAGGCGGCTGCAATCGTCCGCGTTTGACGGCGCCGGGCCGTCGAGGCTGCGAAATAGCGGAGGGCAGGGGTCTGTTGGGTTCGAAATGGCGAATTCGGGGCGGTTGCCCGAGTTTTGTGGGCTGATTTCGACGAATCGCTCCCGAAGGGGCCCTCCGGGTCGTAGAGCGAGGCGCGGTCGCTCAACCGCGGGCGGCATCGCTCCAGTCGCCGTGCTGCGCCTCGGGGAACGCGAGGCGGGTCCTGACGCCCTGATCCCGCAGGCGCGCCGCGAGGACGCCGGCCGACCGGCGGCCATCCTCGCCGTCGTCGCCGGCGATGAGGACCGATCGCACTCCTTCAGGAGCGCTCCAGCTGCGCATGTTGCGCGTCGACAGGAGCGCCCAGCCGGGAAGGTCGAAGTGTTCGCTCGCCGAAAGGGCGGTGAAGAAGCCCTCGACCACCAGCATCTCCGCCGCCGCAGGGTCGATACGGACCCCAGACGCCGCCGGCACACAGCCGATGTGCTTGCGCGGGAGTCTGAGATCATCGGCCCGGTATCCTCCAAGGCGCAGGTAGGTCACCTCGAGGCCGGTGCTCGCGCCGGCCTGGTCGCGGATGGCGACGAGGAGGGCAGGGCGGGTCCCGGCCCGCTCGCCCATCCGGTAGGCCGCGAGGGGCGTTTCGAGGTTGAAGCGCGCGGCTTCCGGACCCGGCGGCGCGCGCTTGATATGTCTCAGGCGGAAGTGGGCGGCGGCCAGCGTGCCGGCGACGCCGCGCCCGCCGTCCCAGATCCGCATCGCCGCGGCGATCCTCTCCGCCCTGGAGACCGCGCGCGTCGGGACTACGTGCGCTGTCGGCAAACCCGAACCGATCGGCCGGTGCTCGGCGTCGATCAGGCCATTCTTGCGCATATGGTCGAGGGCTTCCTTCCAGTCGCCCTCGCCAAAGCAACTGACCACTACGCGGTCGTTGTCGAACAACAGAGAGAGCGAGCGGTCCGCGCGGCTATGTCCTGGATAGGGAACGTTGGCGCGGCCGCCGCCGTCATACAGGTCGCCCCCGAGGACGCGGACAATGTTGTGAAGTGACATGTCGGCCAACCTATGCCGAGCGGTGGCGGATACGGCGTTCCGTTGTTCGGACGCCGGCGTGAGTCTGCAGGCCGCCGTAGACAGCCCGGCGAAGAGCGTTTTCGCGGGCGGACCAGAAGGTCACGGCGCGCCGATCGCCGGCGTTGCGGGCCACCCAGAATTGATCCAGGGCGATTGTCGCCAGGGTCGTCGCGGCTTTCGGGAGGGGAAGGGGGGAATCGCGA
>JBBRAV010000077.1:0-10811 GCA_038206535.1 Caulobacterales bacterium | reverse complement strand
AGCGGCTGAGTTCAACGGCATGGATCGCCAGACTCTTCGTGATTGGGTGCATCGTTACAACGAGGGCGGCATTGCGGAGTTGAAGTCGCGCCGCTCTCCTGGTCGGCGGCCGTTCCTGACACCTTTGCAGAGGGCGGAGTTGCTCGATCTGGTGATCGCGGGCCCTGATCCCGAGGTCCACGGCGTGGTGCGCTGGCGATGCGTGGACCTGCGGGCCGAGGTGGAACGCCGGTTCTCAGTCACGGTGCATGAGAACACGGTGGCCCGGTGGCTACATGAGCTTCGCCTGACACGCCTGCAGCCGCGCCCGGTGCACCCGCAAAAGGTCCCAGAGGCTGAGGAGACTTTTAAAAAAACTTCTCCGACCTGGTCAAAGCAGCGCTCCCTGAACACGCCGTCGGCAAACCCCTCGAGATCTGGTTCCAGGACGAAGCGCGCGTAGGCCAGAAAGGCGGCCACGCCTACATCTGGGCTCCGGTCGGCTCGCGCCCACGGATGGTCCGCGACAACCGGCACGTCTCGACCTATCTCTTCGGCGCCATCTGCCCAGACCGCGCCGTCGGGGCCGCCATGATCATGCCCTACGCGACCACCGAAGCCATGAACAAACATCTCGTGGAAATTAGCGCCGAGGTCGCCCGGGGAGCCCACTCCATTCTAGTCTGCGATGGAGCCGGCTGGCATCAGCGCGGTAAGAAACTCATTGTTCCAGAGAACATCACCCTGCTGTCCTTGCCGCCATACTCACCCGAGCTAAACCCTATGGAGAACGTCTGGGCCTACCTGCGCCAAAACAAGCTCTGTGCTCTGGTCTGGCCTACATACGACGACATCCTCGACGCCTGCCAAAGCGCCTGGCGCTTCCTGATCAACGACCCCGACCGCATCCGATCGATCGGCGCCCGCGAGTGGGCGTGTGTCAATCTTTAGGAGGGATGGTATTAGAGTGTCGCATCGGCGCGACCTCCTCATCCGACCCAGCGGTGAGGGGGTCGCGCCGACGCTGAATTCGCTCAGGAAAATCGTTGCACGGAAGGACCCCTCACCCAACGTCGGCGTCCCAACAAAGACGCGGCGAGAGGGCTTTTCGACAACGGCCGTCATCTGCCCCTGTCCTCCGACACGACATCCAGGTTAACCAGCGCAACGCAGGCGAAAGTTCCGACGTCGGATACATGTGTGTGTGTGTGTGTGTGTCTACGCACAAGGTCCATTATCGGAAATCGCCCAACAGTGGACCTTCCGGAGATCCGCTGTAGGGTAGGGAGAAAGCCGCCAAGCGCTCGCACTCCTGAACGAGGTTTGCAAGGTCAGGGTGTGACCGTGAACACGTTGCCGTCGTTATTCGCCGCGCCGACCCAATGGCAAAGTTGGCCGCTCGGCGTCGGGCGGCTTTTCGGGTGCGCGATCATCGTGCTGCCACCGTTTTCATGACCTCAATTCGGAGATGTGTCCTTGATCGCTTCCCAGCCACGGCCGTCTCCGTCCGCCGTGAAAGCCACCGTGACTCCATCTCCGGAGTGGGTGAAAGTCAGTCGGTGTGTCCAGAAAGGCAGCACGGCTTTACCTTGTTCGTCGAATAAAACATCGGCCGACCAGAATTGCTCGGGTCGGCCGTTGAGCGTCGCGTCAGCAATCAGTGAAAGGCCGCCCTGGCTGATTTTCTTTATGAACAAGGCGAAATCCATCGGTTCGGAGGAGCCAGTGGAGTTCTCGTCCAGCGCATAGTTTGATAACGCGCGCTTGGCCAAAGTTGAATAGAAGTGGTGATTGTTGACGAGGCCGGGCGCGCCCGCCATTAGGTCGAAGACGTAGCCGTCCTTTCCAATCCAGACACAATAATTCTGCCCGCTGCCGCCTCCAATCATTCCCATTTTCATCCGTCCACACCAATAGGTGTTAGCGGGGCGACCGTCCTGGCTCCAGACAACCGCGTAGGCGAGCGAGCCGTGAACGATATGCGCCGGGAAAGCGCTCACATCGGACTTCACAAGAGCGGTCTGGCGATAGGCTATCCTGCCGGTGAGTACGGGCTTGCCGAGGCCGACGACACCGTTCGCGACGGCCAGCAGGCTCGGATCGAATCGAATCGCGCCGAAGGTCATTGGCTCTGGCTTCAGCTGGGGCAGGGCCGTGACCTCAGGCGCCGAGGCTAGCGCCAGACGCTGTTCGAAGTCGGCACGACCGTAAAAGCGTTCCACCCATGCCGCGCCGGCGTCCGCGGTCTTCTGGGCGTCCAGGTCCGCCGCCTCGTCAGGTGACAAGGTGAGGCCATAGTAGCCCCGGCCTCTCATACATCCCTCGACATACTCCGACCGCGCCTTGGGCGTCAGGGCCGCCGAGACGCCGGCGCCGATGAACAGTCCGATCAACTGTCCGGCTCCCGGTTGCAACGCCATGTTGCCAGGTTTCAGGTTGGCGGCCACTCCGATCAGGCGCGCCTCGTCGCTGCAAGCCCGATACTCCCGTTGCATGGACGCAGGGTCGCGGGCGGCTTTCGCCCAGACAATGGCAGCGCGTGTGGGCTCGACAAGACCGGGGAACACGAGTGCTAGGCACGCGATCCTCGCCAACCACCGTGCGTCCATCTTGCCCCCCGATTGCGTTTACAGTCCAATAGGGGACAGCTATCGATGTGCCAAGCACCACGCCATTGAGGGAAAAATGAGGCCACGATCCTCTATGCTGCTGGCGTCGCTATGCTTAGCGACCAATCCATCGATAGCTGCGCAAAAACCGCTCGCGCAAGACGAAGCAGGGGTTGTCGGTTCGTGGTCAGGCGTCGGGCCGGTAAAGGGAATCGTCCTGCAGTCGGTCGTCGACATCGAGGGCTGCCTCAAACTGGGGCCAGCCGTCTGGATCGTTTCCGATCATCCGGCCATCGATCACCCAACCATGTCGACTGTGGTCAGGCTGAAACCGGGACGCTATGCGATTTCGGGCGCGTCGTGGAGCGAGCCTTGGCAGGATCAATATGACATGGTCGGCATCTCGCGCCCGGACGGGGAGATGTGGACGGTGGACTTGGCTGCGGGCGTCGTCACCGACATCGGCGTGTGGTCGGTCACCTCACCCTACATTCACCGTTACGTACCAACTACGCCCGACCCGGCCAAAGGCGCCTCCGCAGCGAAGGCCGCCACCGATGGCGTGGCCCCCTTGGTGATGGCGCGTTGGGTGCGCGCCGAGGTTATTGAGGCCGACGCGGCCTGCGCACCGGTGGCGGTTAGTGGAAAATAAGCCGAGACGCCGTGTTCCGGAGCCACTAAGGATTCTTCCACCCCTATATGTGATAAAGGACATTGGACTAAACCGCTCTGCGGTAACGCTATTTGGGGCAATCTGATCGGCTTCGGTCTCCGTTACAGCCGATTGGTCCATCGGCCGTCCTCTCCCTCCTCTGACCGGCTCGATTGCGGGATCATGGCGCCGCGCGTGACGCGCGCTTCATCCGTTAAAGGAGCTATCGATGACCCCGCTTCGGCGTCGCATGATCGAGGACATGCAGGTTCGGAACCTCTCGGCCCATACCCAACGGGCCTACCTTCAGCAGATATCCCTGTTTTCGCGCCACTTCGGGAGATCTCCCGAGTTAATGGGCCCAGAAGACATTCGGGGCTATCAACTCCACTTGGCGCGGGACAAGCGGCTGGCCGCCAGTTCAATCCTGGTCGCGGTCTCCGCCATTCGTTTTCTCTACAAGATCACGCTCAAGCGGACCTGGGATATCGAAGAGGTCGTTCCCACCTGCCGCAAGCCGCAAAAGCTTCCCGCCGTGTTGAGCCAAGACGAGGTCGCCCGATTTCTCGGGGCTGTCGATAGCCTGAAGCATCGGGTCATTCTGACAATCTGTTACGCCGCTGGGCTGCGTATTTCCGAAGCGGTCTCATTGAGACTGTCGTCCATCGACAGCCAGCGCATGGTCATTTGTGTGGAGGAAGGCAAGGGACGCAAAGATCGCCACGTGATGCTGTCGCCCACGCTGCTGGACCTTCTGAGGCGCTACTGGCGGGCGGCCCGGCCGACCGACCTGCTGTTCCCCGGCGAGGGAACCGGACGGCCGATCTCGGCCTTCGCTGTCCAATACGCCTGCAAGGACGCGCGACTCCGATCGGGGATAGCCAAGCCGATCACCCCGCACGCCCTGCGCCATGCCTTCGCCGTTCACCTGCTGGAGTCCGGCACGGACCTGCGCACCATCCAGCTGTTGCTTGGGCATCGCAACCTGAGCACCACGTCCCGATATCTCCGCCTCGCGACGAGCACTGTATGCGCCACCAAGAGCCCGCTGGATTTCCTGCCACCACCGAGAACTAGATCGGAGCTCGTCGCGGCGCCCGCCTGAAGCGTCTCGCCCATGTCCAGCGACACTCCCGAAGTGGCGGATGTTTTCCGCCTCTACGGCGACACCTATCGTCGACAACACGGAGCCTCCCTGTCCACCGTGCAACGGCGCGCCATGGCCGCGATCGAACTGTGCCGCACGGCGGCGCTGGGCGGCCACGTCGAACAGTGCGACGGCTGTGGCGGCGAACGCATCGCCTACAACTCCTGTCGTAATCGGAGCTGCCCGAAGTGTCAGTCGCTCGCCCGCGCGCGCTGGCTGGCCGATCGTCAGGCGGAACTTCTCGACACCCAATACTTTCACGTCGTCTTCACCGTGCCCGACGAGATCGCCGTCATCGCGTTCCAGAACAAGAAGGTGGTCTACGACATCCTGTTCCGGGCTGCGGCCGAGACCCTCAGTGTCATCGCCGCCGATCCGGCCCATCTGGGCGCCGAGATTGGTTTTCTGAGCGTGCTGCACACCTGGGGACAGAACCTGCTGCATCATCCACACCTGCATTGCCTGGTTCCGGGCGGCGGAATCTCACCCGACGGCGAGCGTTGGGTCGCCTGTAGGCCCGGCTTCTTCCTGCCCGTGAGGGTCCTGTCGCGACTGTTTCGCAGGCTATTCCTGCAACATCTGGAGAAGGCGTTCGCGGCCGGCCGACTGGGTTTCTTCTCGGACCTCGCGCCCCTTCACGAACGATCCGCGTTCATCGCCCACCTGGCGCCCGCCCGCGCGGCGGAATGGGTCGTCTACGCCAAGCCGCCCTTCGCGGGGCCGGAACAGGTTCTCGGTTACCTCGGGCGCTACACACACCGCGTCGCCATCTCCAACAGCCGATTGCTGGCCATTGATGACGGCAACGTTCGCTTCCGTTGGAAGGACTATCGCCGCGACAATCACCACGGGACGATGACCCTGGCCGCCGACGAATTCATTCGCCGCTTCCTGATCCACGTCCTGCCCGGAGGCTTCCAACGCATCCGCCACTATGGCTTTCTCTGCAATCGCCGGCGAGCAGCCCGGTTGGCCCGTTGCCGTGAGTTGCTTGGCGCGGCGCGCGCCGAGCCGGCGGCGGATCGCCCACGAGAAGAGTATCGTGACCTCCATGAAGCCCTCACGGGGAAATCTCTGACGCAGTGTCCCACCTGCGGCGACGGGCGCATGCTCCTCGTCAGGATCCTTCCGAGGTCACCACGCCCATGGACGTGCGATACATCATGACGGCCGCGTTCACCCCGTCATGCGCCCATCGCCGGCTCCGATGCTCGGAGCTGACGGCAACCTGTCGCCTCGCGGTCTCATCAAGGCTCGAAAGGCGACCACAGGGCGCTCCAAAAGGGCCAATAACGCAAATGCCGCCGTCAACAGCGGTCACCCATGACCCGCACGAGCAATCCGCGCCTCGCAAACGCGCCACAAGAATGCGGGACCAGCCATTCAATACCCATAGACTTGGGTAGCGGCCCCGCGGTTTGGTCCAATTCGTTTTAGCCTCACCGACGCGGCCCAAATAACCGTGTATTCTTCGGCACATGGGTGCGCCGCGTCGCCAAGGAAAAAACGCTCTCAATTATAATACATAGCCGCCCGCCTTGATGGCGCAGCGCCCGCCCCCGCTATCCGAGGGTGTATGAAACGCCGCCCCCGCTACCGCATGACGCCCGTATGCCCCAGCGAGTGGGCGCCGGGCTGCGGCCAGACCGCGACGCCGTGCGGCTCGTGGCCGACGGGGATGACGTCGATGTGGCCCGTGGTGGTGTCTATCGCGTAGAGGACGTTGTCATAGCGTCCCGACAGCCACAGCGTCTTTCCATCCAGGCTGACATTGCCCATGTCCGGGCTGCCGCCACCGGGGATCGGCCAGGTTCGCTCGACCTTGTTGCTGGCGAAGTCGATCACCGACACGCTGCCCGGGCCCCCTGGCGGTCCGCCGACGACGTGCGAGCCGCGGTTGGAGACATAGAGCTTCTTTCCGTCGCGGCTGGGATAGATGCCGTGCGCGCCTATGCCGGTGGGGATGAAGCCGATCTCCCTGAAGCTGTCGCCGTCGATCATCTCGACGCCGTCGGCCATCATGTTGGCGACGTAGAAGGTCTTGCCGTCGGGCGAGGTGCGGATGTCCTGCGGCATGCCGCCCTTGGCCAGGCGCAGATAGCCCAGCACCTTGCGGCCCACGACGTCGACCTTGGCCAGGCCGCCGCTGAACTCGCAGGTGAAGATCGCATAGCGACCGTCGGGGGCGTAGTCGGCATGGTTGAGGCCCGGGCATCCGGGCACACGCAGCGTCGCCTTCAGGTCCATGGTCTGCGGGTCGCGGTACTCGAGGGTCTTCAGTTCTTCGGCCACGACCACCGCGTAAGACCCGTCGGGGGTGAAATACATGTTGTAGGCGTCGTCGACGCTGATCACGCGGGTCGGCTTGCCGGTGGTCGGATCGATCGAGGTCAGGCTGCCCGGCGAATGCCGGCCGGCGCTGCCGGTGACCCACAGGGTCTTGAGGTCCCACGACGGCACGACGTGCTGCGGGTTCGCGCCCACCCCATAGTGGTCGATCACCTTCAACGTGGCTGGATCGATCACATAGACGTCGTTGGACTTGATGTTGGGCACATAGATCCGCGGCAGCGCCGTCCTGGCCACGGCGCTCAGATTGCCGGCGCCGGTCGCGGCGTAGACATTGACGGCGGCCGACGGCGCCGGCGCGCCGCCGCTCGCCGCGCCGCCGCCGTTGCCGCTCGCCGCCCGTGTGCACGCCATCAGCGCCAGGCCGGCCAGCAGCAGGGGTGAAACGCGCTTGACCAGGCTGTGGATCGGCATGCGGGTCGGTCTCCTCGTGGCGTTGTGCATAGTCGCCTTAGCCGCGAATCCATTCGCATTGAACCGCTAACTTGCGGCCGTGACCCAGATCAACGACGGGCGACCGCTGCGCGGATCGCGGCGGTGGTTTCGCTGACGATCGCCTCGACGCCCAGCTGGCCCAGCGCGGCGCTGGCGTGCGAGGGATCGCCATGGACCCCGAGCGCCACGCCCGGCGGAGGTCTTTTTCTCAGTTGATCGGCGCGAACCATCGTGGGGTTGGTCGCGAGCGACAGCGACGTGTCGGCCAGCCCCGCGTGCGTGCCGATCTGCGCATCGGAAAAGCCGCGCTGCCTGAGCGCAGCCACGAAGGCCGTCTGGGTCGCGCGATAGTACTGGGCGATGAAGTGGGCCCGCGCCGGTGAGCCCGCCCACCGCCGGTCGAGATCGTCGGCCACCGTCTTCAGGTCGTCCTGATAGCCGCCGTGATCGCCGATCAACACGATGTCGGTGAACCCGTGCAGCCTGAAGCTTGCCGCCGCTGATTCCAGCGTCTGGCGGAACACCTCGGGGGGAACGGTGATCGTTCCGGGGAAACGCATGTGCCCGGCCGGCGGATCGATCGCGCCCTCGGGCGCATAGGCGATCACCGGCGCCACCAGCGCGTCGCCGAGCTCGCGGGCGATCCGCTCGGCGAGCACCTTGACCCGCGCATCATGCTTGCCGAGCGCGACGAAGGGCCCGCTCTGCTCGACCGCGCCCACCGGAATGATGATGGTGGTCTTTCCGGACCGGATCGCCGCGCGCAGTTCGGTCCAGGTGAGGTCTTCGAGGAAGACGCCGCCGCCGGTTTCGCCGGTCGCTGCGGGAGGAGCCCGCGGAGCCGGCGTCGACGCGGGCGTCGGCGAGGGCGAGCAACCCTGCGTCAGCACGACCAGGGCAATGACCGTGATGAACCGCAAACCGGGGATGCTCCAGAACGCTCGGCCCTGGGGAGAGGCCCTGATTCCCAGCGAGCAAGGGTAGGGGCCCCGAGAGATCGCGGCAAGTCGGCCCCACTCGTAGCGCGGGCTTCCAGCCCGTAGGCGCTAGGATAAGCGCTTCTATGTGATGACGGCCGTGGTCGAAAGCCCTCTCCCCGCGTCTTCGCGGGGAGAGGGTTGGGTGAGGGGTCCTTCCGCGCAACGATTTTCCTGAGCGAAATCAGCGTCGGCGCGACCCCCTCACCCAACGTTGGCGTCCCCCGCTAAAGAAGCGGGGGAGAGGGCTAAGAGCGGCAGACGACCGCTTATCCTAGCGCCAATGTGCCCCGCCCGCGTCAGTGCATGGTGAACTTGACCGGCAACGCCTTGGGCCCGCAGACGAAGTTGGCCTCCGAGTTTTTCGGCTCGCCGTTCCACGCGATGCTGTCGAGCCGGGGCAGGAGTTCTTCCCAGAGGATGCGCATCTCCATGCGCGCCAGGTGCTGGCCCAGGCAGATGTGCGCGCCATAGCCGAACGCCACGTGCCGGTTGGGCGAGCGCTCGACGTCGAACTTGAACGGCTGGTCGAAGGCCTCCTCGTCGCGGTTGCCGGACGGATAGCAGAGCATCATCCAGTCGCCCCTGGCGATCGCCTGGCCGCCCAGCTCGGTGTCCGCCGTCGCCGAGCGCATGAAGTGCTTGACCGGCGTCACCCAGCGGATGCTTTCCTCGACCAGGCCGCCGATCAGCGCCGGATTGGCCTTGACCTTGGCCAGCTGACCGGGGTTGTCGAGCATCGCCCACATGGCGCCGGCGGTAGTGTTCGACGTCGTGTCGTGACCGGCGGTGGCGGCGATGATGTAGTAGGACAGCGCCGCGAACTGGTCGAGCGGCTGGCCCTCGATGGTGGCGTTGGCCAGCACGGTGGCCAGGTCCTCGCGCGGCACGCGCCGGCGGTTCTCGCTCATCTCGGTGAAATACATCATCAGCTGGGCGACGGTCTGCTGCAGGTTGGCCATGGACTGGCCGACGTCGGTCACCTCGCGTCCGCTTCGGTTCAGATCAGGGTCGGCGGCGCCGAACAGTTCCTGCGTCAGCTTCAGCATCAGGGGCTCGTCCGCCTCGGGCACGCCGATCACCTCCATGATCACGTGCAGCGGATAGAGGAAGGCGACATCCCGCGCGAAGTCGCACTGCGTGCCGAAGGACGCCATGCGGTCGACGAAGCCGCGGGCGATGTCGCGGATGCGCGGCTCCAGCTTGCGCAGGTTCTGCGGCAGGAACCACGACTGGGTCAGCTTGCGGTAGTTGAAATGGTCGGGGTTATCCATCTGCACCAGCGAGCGCACCAGGTGCGGGCTGCCGCCGGTCAGCTTTCTGACCTGTTCGCCGCCCTCGCGGTTGGTGAGCGTGGTGAAGGTGTCGCCGTTGTGGAACAGATCGTTTTGCCGCTCGACCTCCTGGATGTGCGCAAACCGCGTGACCACCCAGAACGGATCGAAACCGCTGGGCTGCGCGACGCCCAGCGGCGTGTCGCGCCGCAGGGCGGTGAACGCCTCGTCCACCCGAGCGCCGTCGGCGTAGGCCTTGGGATCGACGATGGTGTTGGCGATGTCCTGGGGAATGTTCGGCTCTATCATCTTCGTCGTCCACCCTGTGCGATGCTCTGCGCCATCGCTCACGTCAGATTAGCATAATGTTGCTTTTCGGCCAACAAATAAGTTATGAATCGCTTGATGACCAGCGCGCTTCCCGCCGATCCACAGCTCGCGCCGCGCCGCCGCACTCAGGCGGAGCGACGCGATCTTTCCGAGCGGCTGCTGGTCGAAGCGACCCTTGCGGTCGTCGCCGAACGGGGCGTTTCCGGTGTGACGTTCGAGGCCATCGGCCTGGCGGCCGGGGTGAGCCGCGGCCTGGCGACCCAAAGGTTCGGCTCGAAGCAGGGCTTGATCGATACGGTCATCGACTATCTGCACCAGCAACGCGACGCGGTGCTGCTCGCCGACCACGTGGCCGACATGACGCCGATCGACGCCATCCTCTACTATGTCGACTCTCACCTGACGTCTCTGGACGCGAACGCTGGCGGCCGCGCCTATTTCATGTTGCTCGCCGGGGCGGTGGCCGATGCGTCGGCGATGCGCGCGGCCTTCGCCGCCTCCCATGAGCGGGTTCGCGCATGGCTCGCCGACGCGCTGGAGCGGGGCCAGGCCGAAGGCGCGATCCGCGCGGAGCTTGACGCCAACGGCGTGGCCCTGATGGTCGGATCGCTGCTGCTGGGCGTTTCCATCCAGTGGCTTGTCGACCCGGCCATGGCCATCGCCCCGATCCGCCGCGCCAGCCGCGACACCTTGCGAACGAGTCTCGCCGCTGGTCCGAAGGAAGGCACACGATGACCGCCGAGCCGTACCGAACCTGGCAATGCCGCACCTGCGGCTATCTCTACGAGGAAGCGGCCGGCGATCCCGACGAAGGCCTCGCGCCCGGCACGCTCTGGACCGACGTCCCCGCCGACTGGGTCTGCCCACTGTGCGGCACGCCGAAAGCCGACTTCGACATGGTGGAGGTCTGAGCAATAAGAGCCTTCTCCCCTTGCGGGAGAAGGTGGCCGAATGTGCGGTCCGGTTAGAATGGTGACAGTTTAGACCGGAAAGGTCGGTAACGGTTCTCTGACGGAGTTGGAGGACGGTTGCATGCCTTGGCGAGAGAGCTGTGTGATG
>JBBRAV010000076.1:0-12273 GCA_038206535.1 Caulobacterales bacterium | reverse complement strand
TTCGCCGCCGCCGACCTCGGCCACCTCCTCAACGATCTGCGCGCGGCCACCGTCTAGGCCGACCTGGCCGGGCCCAGACCCCGTCGACGCCGGAACCGAACGTCGACTGCCGCGCTGATGTTGCTTGCGGACTCCGGGATTTGGAATCCCGTCAGAGGCAAAGTGCGGTGACGGCCGGACCAGCCGGTATCAGTATGGGGGAGAAACGCCGTGGCGAACGACGATTGGCACATCCTCGCCGGCGGCGGTCAGACGGGGGATCTGCTGCGCGGCGCCGATTGGGCCAGCTCGCCGCTTGGGCCCCCCTCCGCCTGGCCACAGCCGCTGAAGACCCTTCTGGGCATCGTCATGGGCTCGAACCAGCCGATGTTCGTGGCCTGGGGCGAGTCGGGAATCCTCCTCTACAATGACGCCTATGCCGAAATCCTCGCCGAAAAGCATCCTGCGGCCGTCGGCAAGCCGTTCCTCGAGGTGTGGGCGGAGATTGCGGCGGACCTGACCCCGATCGTCGAGCAAGCCTATCGCGGTCAACCGGTCAACATGAGCGACATCGAACTGCGGATGCAGCGAAAGGGCCACCCCGAGGAGACCCACTTCTCGTTTTCCTATACCCCGGTCCGCGATGAGACCGGGGCGGTCTCGGGATTCTTCTGCGCCTGCACGGAGACCACGGCGCAGGTCATGGCCGACCGGCGGGCCTTGGCGCAACACGAACGCTACCGGCGGCTGTTCCAGCAGGCTCCCGGCTTCATCACCATTCTGAAGCAGCCCGACCACATTTTCGAGTTCGTCAACGACGCCTACGCCAGGCTTTTCGGCGACCGCGACTACATCGGCAGGCCGGCGAAGGAAGTCTTTCCGGAGCTCGAGGGGCAGGGCTTCCTCGTATGGCTCGATGATGTCTATTCGACCGGCCGGCGGCGTGTCGCCCATCATGTGGCGACCCGGCTGCGGCTGACGCCGGAAGGTCCGGAGGTCGAGCGAATCCTCGACTTCATCTACGCGCCGGTTCTTGACGAGGCCGGCGCCGTCACGGGCATCTTCTGCGAAGGCCACGACGCCACCGAGACCCACCGGGCGCATGCGGCGCTGCGGCGGAACGAGGCCCGGCTGCAGGAACTGAACGCGACCCTCGAGCGGCGGGTCGAGACCGCGCTGGGCGAACGCGCGCAGGTGCAGGACGCCCTGCGCCAAAGTCAGAAGATGGACGCCATGGGCCAGTTGACCGGCGGGGTCGCCCACGACTTCAACAACCTGCTGATGCCGATCATCGGCAGCCTCGACATGCTTCAGCGCCAGGGACTGGGCGACGCGCGGGCTCAGCGCATGATCGACGGCGCCCTCCAGTCGGCCGAGCGGGCCAAGACCTTGGTCCAGCGCCTGCTGGCCTTCGCCCGCCGCCAGCCGCTGCAGCCCCAATCCGTCGACGTCGGCGCGCTGATCCGGGGCATGGAACACTTGCTGCGAAGCACCGTGGGGCCAAGGATCAGGATCGAGCTCGACATCGCCCCCGACCTCCCCGCCGCTGTGGCCGACGCCAACCAGCTGGAAATGGCGCTGCTCAACCTGGTCGTGAACGGCCGCGACGCCATGCCCGACGGCGGGATTCTGACCATCGCCGCCGCCGGCGAGACCGTTCAACACCATCACGGCGCGGGCCTGCCGGCTGGACCCTACCTGCGCGTACACGTTCGCGACACCGGTGTCGGTATGGACGAGGTGACCCAACGCCAGGCGACCGAACCCTTCTTCTCGACCAAGGGCGTCGGCCGTGGCGCCGGCCTTGGCCTATCCATGGTTCACGGCCTGGCGGCGCAGCTCGGCGGCGCGCTCACCGTGGACAGCGAGCTCGGCCGCGGCACGACGATCAGGATCTGGCTGCCGATCACCCGCCAGCAACCCGCGGCGGTATCTCCGCGCCCTGACGCGGTCCTGGGGCCGAGGTCGGGAACGGTGCTCCTCGTCGACGACGAGGATCTGGTTCGCGCCAGCACTGCAGACATGCTGACGGATCTCGGGTACCGGGTCGTCGAGGCGCAAAGCGCCGACGAGGCCCTGCGGAAGCTCGACGAGCAATTGCAGGTCGATCTCCTCGTGACCGACCATCTGATGCCAGGCATGACCGGCGCCGAACTCGCGCGAGCCGTCGGCCGCAGACGTCCGGGCCTCCCGGTCCTGCTCATGTCCGGCTATGCCGACGCGGAGGGGATCGGTCTGGAGTTCACGCGTCTGACCAAGCCGTTCCGACAGGCAGAACTGGCCTCGATCCTCGAGGGTCTTGTAGAGAGGCAGCCCCGATCGGACGATACAGACCCGACGAACGCCGCTGCGCCATCGCGCCCCAACTGAACCCGTCGCCCGCGTCCGCCTCCCGCGCGCGCCGCTTTCCTCGCGCCGCCGCTCAGGCATCCAATGCCACCGCCATGGGCGACAGGACCGGATCGGCGTGGGCTCGCATCGACCGCACGAGCTGGCCGTCCGCCGCCACGACAGTCGTCGCTATACTTCCTGGCGGTGGCGTGCAACGCCGTGGTGACGGTCGAGGGAACCGCCAATACCAACGGCCTGGTCGGCCTGTTGATGGGCGAGGCGAACTTCACCGACTACGGCGCGACCTTGGTGTCGGGCTCCTGGTCGGCGTTCACGCCGAACCAGCTGCCCGCCACGTTTCCCACGGTGAACTACGCCACCGTCGCCAACTCGACGCCCTCGCCCAACGTCTATGTGGGGTCGTGATGAGGGGAGCGGTCCCCGCGCTACGAGAATGTCGTCAACTCACCCCGGTCTCGATCGCCAGCCTCACCAGATCGGCGGTGCGCGACACGCCGAGCTTCGACTTGATCTGGCTGCAGTTGTTGGCGATCGTCTTGTAGCCGACCCCGACGGCGGCGGCGATCTCGGCCAGGCTCGCGCCCTTGGCCAGCAGGCGCATGATCTCCAGCTCCCGCGCCGAGAGTATGTCCAGCCCCGGCGCGGCGCCGATCTGCAGCGCGAGATCCTGGGCCAGGGCCGCTTCCACGTAGCGCCCGCCGGCGCACACCCGCTTGACCGCCGCGATCAGTTCGTCGGGGGAGGCGTTCTTGGTCATGTAGCCGGCCGCGCCGGCCTCCAGCGCGCGCTTGGCGTAGAGCGGCTCGGCGTGCATCGTCAGCACCAGGATCGGCCCCGAGCCCTGCCGGATCAGGCGGCGCAGCAGTTCCAGCCCTCCGAGGCCCGGCAGGTTGAGGTCCAGGATGATCAGGTCCGGCTTGCGCGCCAGGGCCAGGGCCAGGGCGTCGCGGCCGTCGGCCGTCTCGGCGATCTCGGAGTCACACAGCGGCGCCAGCAAACGTTTGAGCCCCTCGCGCACCAGGGCGTGGTCATCAACCAGAAGTATGTTCAAGTCGCGCCTTGCTCCTCGTCGTACTCCCACGGAAACCTCGCCAGGACGGTCCAGCCCCCGCTCCGACCCCCCAGGGTCGTCAGCACGCCCCCGGCCGCCTCCACCCGCTCGCGCATGCCGATCAGCCCGTAGCCGACCCCGGCGGGTTGCTCGGACGGCGCGCCGTCGTCGGCGATCCGCACGCTCACCCAGGGCCGATCGTCGAGGGTGACCGACACGTCGACGCGCGTCGGGCGCCCATGCCGGACGGCGTTGTTGAGGCCTTCCTGGATGACGCGATAGATCGTCTCGCGCAAGGCCGGGACGATCGTCTCGTCCGGGGGCAGGGCGATCGCGACGGTGATGGCGGGATGGCGCCCACGCCAGAACGCCGCCAGTTCGTCGACCGCGGCCGCGAGACCGAGATCGATGAGTTCGGTCGGGCGCAACCGGCCCAGGATATCGCGCACCAGGCCTTGCATGTGGGCGACGCCCTGCTGGATCGCCGCAAGGCGCTCGATCGCCGGGGCCGTGTCCCGCTCGCCGATCATGCGCCGCGCGGTGGCGGCGTCGACATTGACGGCGAACAGATGCGGTCCGATCTCGTCGTGCAGGTCGCGGGCGAGGTCGGCGCGCTCCTCGTCCTGCAGCGTTCGCAACTGCTCTTCCAGCGCGTGATTGCGGCGGCGCATCTGCGTGAGGCTGCGCGCCATCTCGTTGACGCCATGGCCCAGGCGAACGAGTTCCACCGGCCCGCTTTCGGGAACGCTCGCCGCGTAGTCGCCGGCGCCGATGCGCGCGAACGCGTTCGCGTATGACGAGAGCGGATTCAGCGCCCGGCCGACGGCGAACCAGACGCCGAGCGAGCCCAGCAGCCATGACACCGCGAGCACGCCCACGAGATCGACGAACTCACGCCACAAGGCGCCGACGTCGTTATCGAAGAGCACGCGAAGGATGATGGCGCCCTCTCCCGCGACCGGCGCTGGCATGCGGGCGTCGGGCGCCGGCTCGCTCAGCAGATCGCGGAACCACCCGGGCGCCCTCGGCGCAGGCGATGGATGAGAGGCGAACACCGTCTCGCCGCGCGCGTCCGCCAGCCTCGCGCGGAGGTGCAGATTGCCGTTGAACGTCGCGACGAGCTGGCGAAGGTCCCGCGCCGGGTGGTCCGAGCGCGGCAGGTCCTCGTAGGCGCTCTCCACGGTCTGTCGCGCCCCCGCCAGAGCCGCCGCCATTTCCTGGCGCAGCGCCGCCTTCGCCTGCCACCCGGCCAGGCCCACGCCCGCCACCGATCCCAGCAGCAGCACGAGCGCGATGGCGATGACGACGCGGGTACGCAGGGACATGGCCCCGAATTTACCCCCAACAGGAACCCAAGCGCCACCTTGGCGCAGATCGGGAAAAACTCACACAAACGCCGGGAGGTTTGGCCATGGGCCTGCGACGGGGGGCCGGCCTATGCCTTCGCGCATGTCCAGACGAAAGCGAACGACACCCCGGCGCACGGAACCGCTCCGCTGGCTCGCCCTGGCGATGGCCGCGGCGAGCCCGCTGGCGGCGCGCGCCGCCGAACCCGCCGCCCAGGTCTCCGAGGTGATCGTCACCGCCCGCCGGTTGAACGAGGCGCGCGCGACGATCCAGCCGCAGTTGGGCGCGTCGGTCTATAGCATCACGTCCAAGGCGATCGACGCGCTTCCCGGCGGCGCCAACACCGGCCTCAACCAGGTGATCCTGCAGGCCCCCGGGGTGGCGCAGGATTCCTTTGGCCAGCTTCATGTCCGCGGCGAGCACAACGGCCTGCAGTACCGGCTCGACGGCGTCATCCTGCCCGAGGGCCTCAGCGTGTTCGGCCAGGCGCTCAACCCCCGCCTCGCCGACAAGGTCGAGCTGATCACCGGCGCGCTGCCGGCGCAATATGGCCTTCGCACCGCCGGCATCATCGACATTGCGACCAAGAGCGGCGAGTTCGACGCCGGCGGCGCGGTCTCCCTCTATGGCGGCAGCCATGGCGAGATCGAGCCCAGCGCCGAGTACTCGGGCGGGTCCGGCCATTTCAACTACTTTCTCTCCGCCAGCTACCTGCACGACGATCTGGGCGTCGAGTCGCCCGACCGGTCATCGACCCCGCTGCACGACACCACCGACCAGCTGCAGGCCTTCGCCTATCTGGCCGACATCATCGATCCCTCCAGCCGGGTCTCGCTGATCCTCGGCGCCTCCAACGAACGTTTCCAGATCCCCGATCTCACCGGCGAGACGCCGTCGCTGATGTTCGGCCCCAACGGGGATCAGCCCCTCGTGGTCGATGGTAGAACGACCTATCCCAGCGCGGCGCTCGACGAGAGCCAGAAGGAAGCGACCTACTATGTGGTGGCCAGCTATCTGCGCACGACCGACCGGTTCACCGGACAGTTCTCGCTGTTCGGCCGCTACTCCACGCTGACGTTCGCGCCCGATCCGCTGGGCGACCTCTTGTTCGACGGCATCTCTCAGGACGCCTACAAGAAGGACGTCGCCGGCGGCTTCCAGGCCGAGGGCGTGATGCGCGCGGGCGAAGCCCACACCCTCCGCGCCGGCGTGATCGGCGAGATCGACCGCTCCACCAGCAACACCAGTTCGCAGGTCATTCCCCTCGATCCGGTCAGCAACAGCCAGACGAGCGATCAACCTCAGACCATCGTCGACAACAGCGGACGGACCGCCAGATCGATCAGCATCTACATTCAGGACGAATGGAAACTTCTGGGCAGCCTGACCGCCAACTATGGCCTGCGCTTCGACCAGTTCGCCGGCTACCGCGACGAGAACCAGCTCAGCCCGCGCCTGAACATGGTCTGGATGGCGACGTCATCGACGACCGTGCACGCCGGCTACGCACGCTATTTCTCGCCGCCCCCGTTCGAACTGGTGGGCGCCGAGACCGTCGCCAGGTTCAACAACACCACCGCCGCTTCCGCCGTCACCGTCGACACCACGCCCTACTCCGAGCGAGCCAACTATGTCGACGCCGGCGTGTCGCAGAAGGTCACGCCCAGCCTGACGCTCGCGCTCGACAGCTACTACAAGACGTCGAAAAATCTGGTCGACGAGGGCCAGTTCGGCGCGCCGATCATCCTGACGCCGTTCAACTACGCCCGCGGGCGACAGTACGGCGTCGAGCTGAACGGCACGTTCAACGAGGGGCCGTTCACGGCCTATGCGAATTTCGCCTGGGCGAGGAACCAGGGCGAACACATCGTCTCCAGCCAGTTCAATTTCGGCGCCGCCGATCTCGCCTACATCGCAAGCCACTACATCTATCTCGACCACGATCAGACCTACACAGCGTCGGGCGGCGTCTCCTACCTGTGGCGAGGAACCCGCATCGGCGGCGACCTGATCTACGGCAGCGGCCTGCGCTCCACCGGTCCGGACGGCATCCCCAATGGCGATCGCCTGCCAGGCTATGTCCAGGTCAATCTGGCCCTGTCCCACCGGTTCGAGACGGCGCCCATGGGCCCCCTGGAGGTGCGCCTCGACGTCATCAACCTCTTCGACCACGTCTATGAGATCCGCGACGGCGCCGGCGTCGGCGTCGGCGCCCCCCAGTACGGCCCCCGCCGCGGCGTCTTCGCCGGAATCACCCAGTCCTTCTGATCTCGCACCGCTCTCGTAGCGCGGGCTTCCAGCCCGCATCTTTTTTCAAGAGCGGGCTGGAAGCCCGCGCTACGAGAGGGCCGAACTCCAGGGCCACTCGTCGGGCGCCGCGCAGAGGCCGGCCGTCACCGGATTCATCTCGATGTACTCACGTGTCGCCTGCAGTTGAGCGTCATCGCGCATGAAGCGGTCAAAATACTCCGGCGCCCAGAAGCGGCCGCTACGCGCCAGCACCTTGTTCGCGGCATTGGACGTGAACGATTTCCAGCCATGTACGACCGTGGCAAGCGGCCAGCCTTCGCCTTGCTCGACAAGCACATGCACATGGGTGGGCATGACGCACCAGGCCAGCAATCGATATCGCTCACCGTCGAAATGGAGAAGCGCAGCTTGCACGAGTTGCGCGATCTGAGGCCGCGCGAGCTCTCGCGAGCCCCAACCGCTGTCCAAGGCCTCGGCTGTCACTCTCATCCGCACTGACGTCGCCGCCCGCTCCATCGCCGCCAGGGAGGCAGGCGGGAGTGAATCGGCCAGTCGAAACACGACATGTTGCACCGCCCCTGCCGCATCCACGTGCGGCAGATATCCACGCGACCGCCAACCGGCGTGTTCCGCCATATCGCCCCCGCCCCGCACGAAACCGCGTTCCCATCATAGCGCTCTCGTAGCGCGGGGTTTGTCAGCCCGCATCTGCTTAGGAAAAGATGCGGGCTGACAAACCCCGCGCTACGAGTGTTCCGGTCGCCTCCGCCCACTATCAAAGCGAGACAAAACTCTACAAGATGGCGTGAAGATTTCTCCTGAATTGATGACCCCTCGGATCCTTTTCATCGCCGCCGCCTTGACGGCCGCGTGCGCCTCGCCTTCGGCGGCCGCGCCTCCCGACACGTCCCAGACGGTCGCCTTCTCGCAATACGCGCCGTCGTCGACCAATCTGGAGATGGCGCGACGGCTGGTCTCGCCGCTGACCGCGGCGGCCATCGCCGACCAGCTCGCGGCCACGGGCCACGCGCTCGGCGGCCAGTCCATCGATCTGAAGGCCGAGCGGTTCAGGATCTATGTGCCGACCACCCCGCCGGCGGCCGGCTACGGCCTCATCGTCTTCATCCCCCCGTGGGACGACGACCACATCCCGCCGGGCTGGCCCGAGGTGCTCGAGGCGCGGGGCGTCATCTTCGTGAGCGCCTCGAACAGCGGCAATGCGGCCAACCCGTTTCGCCGTCGTGAACCGCTGGCGCTGCTGGCGGCGTACAACGTCATGCACCGCTACAAGGTCGATCCGGCTCGCGTCTACATCTCCGGCTTTTCGGGTGGCTCGCGAGTCGCCCTGCGGCTGGCGCTGGGCTACCCCGACCTCTTCACCGGCGCCTGGCTCGACGCCGGCGCCGACCCCATCGGCGCACCAGAATTTCCCCTCCCGCCGCGGCCGCTGTTCGACCGTTTCAGAACCTCGTCGATGATCGAGTATTTCGCGGGAACAGCGGATGAGGTTCCGCGCCAGCAACAGGACGCCAGCATGGCCTCGCTGCGACGCTGGTGCGTGGCCAATGTCGCCGTCCGCTCGAAGCTGGACCTCGGCCACGACATCGCGCCGGCTTCCGCGCTCACCCTGGCCCTGAGCGACCTCGACAAGCCCCGGCGCGCGCCGTCGCCGAAGGAGGGGGCATGCTGGGCGCGGGTCACGCGCGTGGTGGATGAGGCGCTGGACCGCGCCGAGGCGGCGATCGCCCGGTCGGATTTCAAGGTGGCGAAATCCGCGCTCGACGAGATCGACAGACGCTTTGGCGGCCTGGCGTCTCCGCGTATCATCGCGCTGGCGGGGACGCCGGCGCCTGGGCGGTCCGAACAGAAGCCTGGTGTCATCTCTCCAAACAGACGCTAGAGATTGCCCAGATCGCTGTTTCCTTCCTCCGGTTTCCACAAGAGCATCTCAAACACGCGCAATCGGCCCTGGAATTCTGAAACGGGTGGTCGGGCCTTGGCGCAACGGACCTTTTCGATTGAGCCGTCCGGTTTCAGCGACAGGCAGCCATCGGGCGCCCATTCGAAACGCGCAAAGCCGGCGTCCCGCGCGATCACGGCCATTTCGTCAGGTTCCCAGTCACGGCCCGCGGGGACATCGCCGAAGTCCCGTCGTATCCCCTCGTTGATTTCCTTCATCTCCAGGACCAATCTTTCGGAAAACGCCTCACCCAGGTCCGCCGCGATCGTTTCGGCGGCCATGATCTGCTCCGCCCCGGCCCCCAACGTCGACAACAGGTCCGCGGGATGCATCTGCCGGCTCAGGCACTCCCTTGCCTGCGCATCCAAGACACCGTGAGGCGCGATGTCGCCTATCAAAGAGGAAAAGTGGCGTCGACAGAGGGTGTTGTAGATTCGACGCCGACCAAAGTCAGCCAACTTTGGATCATCACGGTTCGAGAGTTCGTAAGCGTATCCGGACGCGTTCAAGCCGATGTAGCAGACGCCGCCCGGTTTGAGGGCGCGCAGGAATTTCCGGAGTATGAATTCTATTGGATAACCGCCTATCAGAACGCTATTACAATATATCGCGTCGACGGAACCATCCTCCGCCGGAAATTTTCGTATATCACCTTCGATGAATTCCACGGAAGGCGTATCAAAGCGTTCGCGTTGCCAGTTGGCCGCGGCGATCCGGCGCGCCGTAAAATCGAACCCGACGACGCGCGCGAAAACGGTCGCCAATGCGAACGACCAGCGCCCGGCGCCACAACCGGCGTCGAACAACAGCTCGCCCGACAGGCCCAGGTGACGCACCCGCTCCACATAGTACGAGAAAGGATGCTGATAGCCGACGGTTGTGTAAGCGTCGGCGTAGTCGGGCCACGCCTCGGGGCGCCAGAGGGCGCCGATGCGCTCGATATCGTCGGCGCCAAGCATGCCTCTCCCCCCATCCCGAGCTCACGAGTTCAACGAGGAACACCTACCACTTCCCACAGTCCCGTCGACTATGGGCCGCACCCGTAGTCGCAAAAATTCATTCCAAGTGGAGGACGGCCAAATGAGGTGCGTGAACCACGTTCCTGCGGAACCCCTAATACCAGAACAGCAAGAGGACCTTGTAATCGCGCGAGGCGCGAGAGCAGTTTGGCAAGGCATATTCGGGTGGTGATCACGCGGACGCGTCACTCTGCGGCAAAGGGCGTTCTCTCGGAGAAGTCGCTTAGCCCATGACGCACGAACTTGACAATATGCAATATATTTGCGATATGCGAATTATCTTACGGTGTGCTGGTGGATCGGCCACCCCACGCAAAGGCCCAGGACGATCTGATCCTTCAAATAAACCCTCGCAACCTGACCGAAATGCCCAATCAATGCAAAATTAGTGATTTATTTCAATTGGGTGTGAGAAGACCATCGCACCGCGAAGCCGCCATCCGACCGCCATCCGACCGCCGTCGGACCGCCCCCCGACCGCCATGGCGCCGCCCGCCGCGCGCCAGCCTGCAGCCCGGCGAGCGCCACGCGGCCGCCTGGCGACCGCCTCTGGCGACGTCGAGATGTCCCCCGCGCTTGAGCGGTAGCGCCTCTTGCGCCACCATGGCGCCGTGCGGCGCGTCCGGAGAGCATGATGACCCTGAACGTGCTGCTCGCGGCGATCGGCCTGGCCGCCGGTATGGCGACCTTGCTGGGCGGCTGGCTGGCGCTTCGGTTCGCGAACCGGATCCACCTGGTGCTCGGCTTCAGCGCCGGCGCGGTGATCGGCGTGGCCCTGTTCGATCTGTTGCCGGAATCGTTGCGACTGGCGCGCGCGACCGGTGAGTCCGCCCTGGTGACCAGTGTCGTGGGGCTGGGTTTCTTCGGCTATCTGCTGATCGACCGGGCGCTCCTGATCTTCTCGACGCGCGATCTGGGCCATCGCGGCCACCTGGGCGCCGGCAGCCTGACCGTCCACAGCTTCCTCGACGGCCTGGCCATCGGGCTCGGTTTCCAGGTGTCGACCGCGGTGGGCGCGGTGCTGGCCATCGCGGTCCTGGCCCACGACTTCTCCGACGGCGTCAACACCGTCAACCTGACCCTGGCCGGATCGGCCGGGCGAGGGGCGGCCCGCCGATGGCTGCTGGCCGACGCTCTGGCGCCCTTCGGCGGCATCCTGATCAGCCGGTTCATCGTCGTGCCGCGGTCCGACCTGGCGATCGTCATCGCGGCCTTCGCCGGCTTCTTCCTCTACATCGGCGCCAGCGAGCTGCTGCCCGACAGTCACCACCGTCATCCGCGCGCCTGGACGACGATCGCGACCGTCCTGGGCGCGGCTCTGATATATGCTGTCGTCACCCTCTTTGGCGGCTGAGCGCCGCCGCCAAGCCGAAAGGACACATCCATGATCGTCTACGGTTCGACCCTGTCGCCCTTTGTGCGCAAGACCCTCGCCTACATCGCCGAGAAGGGGCTGGAGGCCGAACTCAGGCAAATCGGCCTGGGCAGCACCGATCCGGAGTTCCGCGCCGCCAGCCCGTTTGGCAAGATCCCCGCCTTCCGCGACGGAGACTTCGCCATCTCCGATTCCACCGCGATCATCACCTATCTTGAGGCCAGGCATCCCGAGCCGGCCCTGCTGCCCAGCGCGGCGGCCGAGCGCGCGCGCACGGTCTGGTACGAGGAATTCTGCGACACCATCTTCGTGCAGGCCGGGGCCAAGCTGTTCTTCAACCGCGTCGTCGCCCCACGCTTTCTCGGCCGCGAAGGCGACCTGGCGGCCGCCGACAAGGCCGAGAAAGAGGAGCTGCCGCCTCTGTTCGACTATATCGAGAGCGTCATGCCGGCGTCCGGCCATCTCGTCGGCGACCGTCTGACGGTCGCGGACATCGCTCTGGCCAGCCCGTTCGTGAACCTGATGCACGTCGGGGTCGGCGTCGATGCGGCCACTCATCCCAGGACCGCGGCGTTCGTCGACGCCATGCTGGCGCGGCCCTCGTTCGCGCCTCTGGTGGCGCGGGAAAAGGCGTTTTTCGCCCGCGCATGAGCGATTTGTCGGCGGCATGAGCCTGGAGGCGATCCTTGGCGATATTCGCGGCTGCCGTGCCTGCGCCGGCGAATTCGCCCATGAGCCGCGCCCGGTGGTGCGGGTCGGGGAGGGGACGCGGCTGCTGATCTGTGGCCAGGCCCCCGGACGCAGGGTGCATCAGAGCGGCCTGCCGTTCGACGATCCCTCAGGCGACCGCCTGCGCGGTTGGATGGGCGTCGACCGCGCGACCTTCTACGACCATCCCGCCATCGGCGTGGCGGCGATGGCCTTCTGCTACCCGGGAACC
>JBBRAV010000075.1:0-13024 GCA_038206535.1 Caulobacterales bacterium | reverse complement strand
CCCTACGACCGTCATCGCCGGGCGTAAGTCCCGGCGACCCATGGAACGACCGGGGGCGACGTCGATCTGGCCGTGCCCCGCACGGCCACGCCACGGCGGATCGAGCAGGCGCTCTACATAGGCGGAACCGCGTGGCCGCGCGGGCGCGGCTGGCGACGACCGCCCTCGGTGGCGCCAGGGGTGGCCGGGACTTACGCCCGGCCATGACGTTCCACTTTTTTGGGGTGACCATGAGTCAAACTCAATGACGGCTGGTATTACTGGGAGCGCGGGCGTCCCGCCCGCGTCTTTTCCAATAATTCGCCCTTTGGTGACAAGTATTCAAGAGCGGGCGGGACGCCCGCGCTCCAAGAAAACAGCGCCTTGGTCACGTACCCTGGCGTCAATGGGCGTCTCGCCCCCGCCGGTCGTGAAGGCGGTCGACGTCCGGTTTGGTCGCACCAACGCCGACGGGGATGTCGCCGGTCCGATCCCGGGTGAGTCACTCTTTTGCCGAGTTGGTATTATGCTTTTGCGTAGCGGCCGATCGCGCGGCCTCCGGAAGCCTGAACCCGGCGTTCCGGGACGATCAGGATCAATTCGCCAAGAGCGTGAACCGGCGTGGCCCCGCGGAGTCGAATGATCTCGGTGACGATCTCCATCAAATCTGCCTGAAGCCGATCAATGGTTCTTTGTGGGTCGTCCAGGAGGCCCGGGAGAGATCTGCCCGTCGACGCCGCGGCCATCGCGCGGCGATCATGCGCCAAAGCGAATTCTGAGCTCGAAGGGATCCCGTCGGGATCCGCCAGGCGCAGTCCGGAGAAGTCTTCGGGCGTGGCCTGCAAGACCTCTTCGTCCGGATATTTTGATATCTCTTCGGCGAAGAGATATCCTCGGCCGGGAACAGTTTTTATGACATCGCGGTCCCGCCCGAGCGCCTTCCTCAAGACGGCCATCTGAAAACGTAGATTGCATTCGTCGACCGTCGTCGACGGCCACACGTGCCGGACTATTTCCTCCTTGGACATAAGACGTCCGCGGGCGAGAAGCAAAATCACAAGCAAATCAAAGGCGCGACCTCCAATTTCGACGGCTGTGTCGTTGTGCGTCAACTTCCGAGCCGTTGGATAGACGCGGTATCCGCGAAACTCCAGCGTAAGAATATCACACTCCGCGGTATATCCTGGCTGACATATCTGTACAGGATGCGGAAATTGTTCAACAACATTGTTATGGATCAGATCCATCTGTCGTCCCTTTGACAATGCAACCGGAACGTATTGCGCGGCCACCGGGGACTATGTGGACCGCCTTCCACACATAAAGAAGCCCCGTTTGTGGGGTAACCAGCCCCCAATTTGGGTAGAGTGTGAGCCCCCGTTCGTGTTCCGCGCGTGGCCGCCGCCCGTGGCTTCGCGGCATCTCACGCCGGCTAACGCCAACTCTCTGCGGTCCTTGAACGCCAAACGCTAATCTCAACCCATGCGAGGACGCTTCGCCGAGACCAGTCAACTCGGGTCGGCCTCGATCACGCGGGAAGGGTTCGGCTGATCGGCGCCGCGCCCGGAAGGACGGGCGATGACCAATTCAGAAACAAGTCCAACGGCCTCGCGCCGAGGGGTGCTGGCCTCGGCCGCGGCGTGCGGCCTCGCGGCGGTCTCTGGACTCGGCGTTCCGGCTGGCGCCCATGGTGCTCGGCGCTCGCAACCGTATTCAACATCCAACCAAAAAGGTCAGACCATGGGCAGCGATACCTTCAAGACACAGGACGGCACGGAGATTTTCTACAAGGACTGGGGCAAGGGTCAGCCGATCTGTTTTCACCATGGTTGGCCTCTCAGCGCCGACGACTGGGACAACCAGATGATGTTCTTCCTGGCCCGGGGCTACCGCGTCATCGCCCACGACCGGCGGGGCCACGGGCGATCGACCCAGACAGACCGCGGAAACGACATGGACACCTACGCCGCCGACGCCGCGGCGCTCGTGGAACACCTCGACCTGCAAAACGCCATCCACGTGGGCCATTCCACGGGCGGCGGCGAGGTGGCGCGATACGTGGCGCGACACGGCGCCGGGCGGGTGACCAAGGCGGTGCTGATCAGCGCCATCCCGCCGCTCATGGTGAAGACGCCAGCCAACCCAGGGGGAACCCCGATCGAGGTGTTCGACGGCTATCGCGCGGCTTTGATAGCGAACCGCTCGCAGTTCTACCTCGACGTCCCAACCGGCCCTTTCTACGGCTTCAACCGACCGGGCGCGAAAATCATCCAAGGGGCCATCCAGAATTGGTGGCGTCAGGGGATGATGGGCGGCGCGCAGGCGCAGCTGGAATGCATCAAGGTGTTCTCGGAGACCGACCAAACCCAGGATCTGAAGATGATCGATGTGCCGGTGCTGGTGATGCACAGCGAGGACGACCAGATCGTGCCCTACGCGGACTCGGGCCCCCTGGCCGCCAAGCTGCTCAAGCACGGCACGTTCAAATCGTTCAAGGACCTGCCGCACGGCATGCCCACGACGCACGCGGACATCGTCAACGCCGAGATCCTGGCGTTCCTGAAGGGCTAGGCGACCGCGGCGCAATGCCGATAGGGCGGTCGGCGCCGTGGTTCATCACCCCAATTCAAATTCCAAGCCCGCCCCCAGGCGGCGACACCGACCCTCGCCGGGTCGGCGTGAAAGGACGACACCATGCCCTTATTCAGCGACACTCAGGGGCGCATCGCCAGGCGCGCCCTGCTCGCTCTTTTCGCCGCATCGATGGTGGGCCCAGGTCCGGCCGGCGCCAGTCCCTATTCGGACATCAACGCCGCGGCGGCGAAGGGCCCGGTCAACGTCCATCCGCTGCGAGGTCATCTGAGCATGCTCGACGGATCGGGTGGCAACATAACCGTGCTATCGGGTCCGGACGGCTTCGTCCTCGTCGACTGCGGCATCGCCGTCTCGCGCGCGATGATCGCAAAGGCGCTTCGCAGCATCGCTCCAGAGAAGATCCATCTGGCGATCCTCACCCACTGGCACTGGGACCACGCCGACGGCGACGGCTGGGTGCGCCAGGCGGGCGCCAGCATCATCGCCGACAAGCAGGCCGTGAAGGATCTGCGGTCGACGATCCGCGTGGAGGAATGGGAGCACACCTTCACCCCCGTTCCGCGGGCCGCGCTGCCCGATATCGTCATCGCCGGGGATAAAACGGTCCACGCCAATGGCGAAACGATCAAGATCCGGCACTATGCGCCCGGCCACACCGATTCAGACATCTCCGTCTACTTCGCCAAGGCCGACGTGCTGTCGGCGGGCGACACCTTCTGGAACGGGCAGTATCCGTTCATCGACTACGCCAGTGGCGGCAGCATCGATGGGGCCATCCGCGCCGCCGACGCCAATATAGCCATGTCCACCCGCCACACGATCATCATACCGGGCCACGGGCCCGTCGCAGATCGGGCGAGCCAGATCGCCTTCCGCGACATGCTGGTGGCGGTCAGAGGCAAGGTCGCGGCGCTGAAGGCCAAGGGCATGACGGTCGAGCAGGTGATCGCCGCCAATCCCACCGCGTCTTTCGACGCCAAGTGGGGACGGTCCGTCATCAGCGGGACCCTTTTCACGCGTCTCGTCTATCGCGGGGCCTAGTGTCCCATCGCGGTGCTTGTGACTCTTTGCGGGAAGGCATGACACGCGTCGGCGGCGAGCCCTCCTCGGGGGCAGACCAATCCGTCCAATTGAATGCGATGCGACGCCAGGCCACGTGCGGAGAAGACTGGATCGATGTGGCGGCGGATGCGCTGGGGATAGAGAACACGGATGAACACGGATGGCGCTTCGCGCTGCACGGATGGAGGGTGATGCGGCGAGCCTGGATCGGGGCAGGAGGGTCTGACCGGTCGCGTGATCCGCTGAAGCGCCGGTTCATCCGTGCGGCGCGAAGCGCCATCCGTGCCTATCCGTGTTGGAAAATCACGGACGATCAAGCGCGGTCATACCCGGGCGGCGGTCCGGCGTCGACGGGCGTTTGGTGGCAGTGACTAGGACTCTTTGAGGGCACCCACATCGCGCGTCGGAGGCGAGCCATCCTCGGGGGGTTGGACCAACGAGCTCTTCGGCGACGCTTAAGAGCGGCAGGATGCCCATAGGCGCTAGGATAAGCCCGCAAATGAGATGACGGCTGTTGTCGAAAAGCCCTCGCCCCGCGTCTTCGCGGGGACGCCAACGTTGGGTGAGGGGTCCTTCCGCGCAACGCAATTCCTGAATGAATTCAGCGTCGGCACGACCCCCTCACCCAACCCTCTCCCCCGCTGAAGAAGCGGGGGAGAGGGCTAAGAGCAGCAGACAACCGCTTATCTTAGCGCCTATGGGCAGGATGCCCGCGCTACGACAAGCCGGCGCGGTCGAGTCTGGCTTGGTCGTACCGACGGCGACCGGGACGTCGCCGGTCCGATCCCGGGTGAGCCACCTTTCCAATGCTGGTATGATCTCTCGTCCAACTTTCGTTCGAGCAGAGCGTCGCATTCGTGCGCGCCAGCGGCCCTGCGGGCGCCCCCTCAGCCGCCGGGCCCTCTTTTCCGAAACCGCGCCCAGATCAAACCTGCGCCGAGCCGCCGTCGGCGAACAGTTCGACGCCATTGACGTAGCTGCTGTCGTCCGAGGCGAGAAACAGGGCGACACGGGCGATCTCCTCGGGCTCGGCGAGGCGTCCGAGCGGCGTGGACTGCCGGGCGGCGCGCTGCATCTCCGCGTTCGACGCCGCGTCCGGCGTCAGGCCATGCCAGCCGGGGGTCGAGGTGTTGCCGGGCGCGAGGACATTCACTCGGATGCGTCGCGAGGCGAGCTCCAGGATCCAGGTGCGCGCGAAGCTGCGGATCGCCGCCTTGCTGGCGCTGTAGACGCTGAAGGACGGGATGCCGGTCACCGAGGCGGTCGAGCCCGTGAGGATGACGGAGGCGCCGTCGCGCAACAGGGGAAGCGCCTTCTGAACCGTGAAGAGCGTTCCCTTCACATTGACGTCGAACGTCTGGGCATAGTGCGCCTCGTCGATGTTTTCGAGCAAGCGGAACGCCCCGCCGCCGGCGTTGGCGAACAGCACGTCGATCCCGCCGGCTTCCTCTCGGACGACGTCGTAAAGCATGTCGATGTCGGCCATATCGGACACATCCCCCCGAACCCCGCGGGCGGCGTCGCCGATCGAGCGAACCGCCGCGTCGAGCTGAGCGTGGCGCCGGCCGGTCATGAAGATCCGTGCGCCTTCACGCGCAAAGAGCTGCGCGGAGGCCAGGCCGATGCCGGTGCTGGCGCCGGTGATGACGGCGACCTTGCCATCGAGTTTTCCCATAGTGAAACCCTCCGTGGTAAATCTGTTTATAGACGAAAGGGCGCCGGTGCGGACACCCCGGAGTGACGGCTCGAGATCAGCGTTGCGCGAGCTTGCGGTCGAGGAAGTCGTGGATCAGGGGTTCGGCGACCTCGAACTGGTCCTCGAGCACGAAGTGGCCGCTATCGAGCAGGTGGAACTCGACGTTCGGCAGGTCGCGCTTGTAGGGATAGGCGCCGTCGGCCGGGAAGATCTTGTCGTTCTTGCCCCAGACGATGATCGCCGGCGGCTGGTACTTGCGGAAGAAGGCCTGGAATTGCGGGTAGAGCGGCACGTTCGTGCCGTAATCCAGGAAGAGGTCGAGCTGGATGTCGCGATTGCCCGGTCGATCCAGCAATGGCTGATCATGCCGCCAGTTGTCCGGGTCTATCCGGGCGACATCGCTCATGCCGTCCGTGTACTGAAACTTCGTGGTCTCCGGCGCGACCAGGACGCCGATCGCCTGGCGATGGGCGTCCGATCCATCGGCCCAATAGGCCTTGATCGGATCCCAGAACGCCTTCAGTCCCTCCTCATAGGCGTTGCCGTTCTGGATGATCAACGCAGAGACCCGCTCGGGGTGCTTCAGGGCCAACCGGTAACCGACGGGCGCGCCGTAATCCATCACATACATGGCGTAGCGGCTGACGCCCAATTGCGTCAGCAGCCCATCCATCAGGTCGGCGTAATGGCCGAAGCCGTATTTGAATGTGGTGTGGTCGGGCGCTGCGCTTTCGCCAAATCCGGGATAGTCGGGAGCGATCACCCGGTAGCGGTCGGCCAGCGCCGGGATCAGCCGGCGAAACATATGCGACGAGGTGGGAAACCCATGCAGGAGCAGCACGACCGGGCCATTCGCCGGCCCCGCCTCCCGGTAGAAGATGTCGACGCCGTCGACCTTGACCGTATGGTAGAATACGACCGGTGGGATCGCCGAGGTCGGCCGTGCGGCAGGCTGGGCGAGCGAAGCGACCGGAAGGGCCGCCGACGCCAGAAGTAGCGCGGCCAGGGCCAGTCCGGCGTGGCGAATCGCGTTGCAGGTCATCATCTTCTCCATTGTCCCGCTCGGGCGCGGCATAGCGGACCGAGCCTTGGCCGTTGTTCGCCAGATCCTGCCTGACACCGTCGGCGCATGGCAGTGAGATGGCGTTATGGGCCGCGAGTACATGTTTGGAGGTGACCCGCTCTACGGGTCGAAGGCGCCTCCCGCCCCAAGGAGGCGATCCGGCGCGCAAAGTCTCACTTGTACTCATGACAGCTAACTCGCCACCGCCAAGTCAGCGTCGCATCTTCTCGCGACAAGGGCCCATGCGCCATCCAGCGAGTATCGGGCCAAGAATGAGTGAGACCCGATGAGACACGTCCTCGCCAATTTGCTCGGAGCTTTCCTCGCCATGTCCGCGTCCTCCGCGCTTGCCCAGTCCGCCCGCGATATCCGCGGTCCCGCGCCCGTCGTGCCGCTGGCGAGCGAGCCGCCCGCGCGCCTCATCGTCGATCCGCCGATCCCCGAAGCCCTGGCCAAGGGTCGGGTGTACATCCAGTACCGCGCCGAGAACCTCCGGATCGTGCAGGTCTTTGGACCCGCCGCGCTGGCGGTCTCGCCGCGTATCGGCCACATCCATGTCACGGTCGACGACCTGGCCTGGCATTGGGCGGACGCCAGCGGCGAACAACTGATCATCACGGGTTTGCCGGTAGGGCCGCACAAGGTTCTGATCGAGCTGGTCAACGCCAACCACCAGACCCTCGACCAGCAGACCGTCAGCTTCGTGATCCCCGTACTGGCCGTCCCCGCCGGCCACCTCTGACCCATGACGTTTATGACCAGGGCCGCGCGAAGGCGATCCCGCCTAGACCCGGTGAGGTCTCTTGGATTGGCGATAGCCTTGGTGATGGGCGGTTACGACGTCGTTATCTGGGACCAATTCTATGCGATGCGACAGAGTGGCAGTTTTGGCTAGTCAAGGCGACGCCGATATTTTGGATCGAGGCGCCCGGCCCGGCCGTTGCTCTTCGGGCACACGAAAATCGGGCGTATGTGATCGACTGCCACGCGCCGGATTTTATGTTCCATCACCAGCGGGCCGGCCGGTCCGCGCCTTCCCTGGAGAAGATCATGTCCACATCTTTATTGAAGTCCAGACGTCTTCGCCTCGCGGCGTTACTGGCGGTGACGTTCCCAGCCGCCGCCTTGGCCGCCGACGCCATGGAAGGCCCTTTCCTCGCTGAGAATCAGGCCGCCATGGATCGCATGACGGCCGGCATGGGCGTCCGGCCGTCCGGCGACGTCGACCGCGATTTCAGCGCCATGATGATCGCCCACCATCTCGGCGCCATCGAGATGGCCAGGGCCGAACTGCGTTACGGGGGCAACGAGCAACTGCGCCGCATCGCCCAGGGCATAGTGGTCGAGCAGAAACAGGAAATCGACGCCATGCGGCTGGCCGTTGGCGGATCAGCCGCCGCTCCGGCCGGAGCGCGCTGACGTGGTCCGGCAAGCGCAGTCAGCCCTTCTCATCGCAGCGGTCCTGGCGGCAGCGTCCGCGCGCGCAGGGCAGCCGCCGCTCGGCGCCGGGGCGCCCGACATCGGCATCAGCCATCGCGACCGCGTCTATGCGGCCGAGCAGTTCTCGAACACCGTGTCGGTGACCGATCCGGTCGACAATCGGCTCCTTGGAGTGATCCGGCTGGGCGACCCGCAGCCCGCGAATTTCAGCCCCCTGTATCGCGGCCAGGTGCTGGTGCACGGTCTGGGTTTTTCGCCTGACCACCGCACGATCGCCGTGGTCTCGATCGGCTCCAACTCCGTGAGCTTCATCGACACGGCGACCAACACAGTAAAGCACGTCACCTATGTCGGCCGCTCGCCGCATGAGGCGTTCTTCACCCCCGACGGACGCGAACTGTGGGTGACGGTGCGCGGCGAGGACTATGTGTCGGTGATCGACACCACCACATTCCAGGAGACCGCGCGAATCAGAACGGCGGGAGGCCCGGGCATGACGATCTTCTCGCCCGACGGGCGCTACGGCTATGTCTGCTCGTCGTTCAACCCGGAGATCGCCGTCGTCACGGTTGCAGACCACACCATCGTCGCGCGCGTGCCCCAGCCCAGCCCCTTCTGCCCGAACATCGCCGCCACGCCGGACGGCCGGCAGGTCTGGATCACGCTGAAGGACACAGGCAAGGTCATGGTCTTCGACGCCGCTCCGCCGTTCGGCGTGCTGCGCACGATCGACACCGGGCCGATCACCAACCACGTCAACTTCATCCACACGATCAAGGGACAGTTCGCCTACGTCACGGTGGGCGGCCTCAACGAAGTCCAGGTATTCCGGACCGAAGACTTCTCGAAGGTGGCGACCATCGCGGTGGGCAAGCTGCCGCACGGACTGTGGCCATCCGGGGACGGCAGCCGGATCTATGTCGGACTCGAGAATGGGGACGCTCTGGCGGTCATCGACACCGCCACGAACCGGGTCATCGGCGAAGTCCCCATCGGACAGGCGCCGCAGGCCCTGGCCTATGTGCCCGACGCCGTTCCCGATGGGGATGGCCTGGGGAACCTCCAGCCCCTGGGCCTCGCCGGCGAAGTGGCCCACGTGACGCTGCACGCGCCAGGGGCAAGCGGCGAACCCACGAGCGTGAGCCTGTTCGACCAGGGCCTTGTTCAAATCCTCGAGGCGTCCGTCACCGGCCTGGCGCCAAAACAACCCTATGTGCTCGCGCTCTCCACCCAGGCGTCCGGCGGCGGGGCCCTCGAACCGCTGGCGGCGTTCACGACCAATCCGGCGGGTTCGGCGATCGTCAACGCCACGGGCCCGATCCGCCAGCTCGTGAGAGGGGAAGGCGCGACGCCGCGCCGGTATCTGGTGGTGGCGGCGGGCTTGCCGGCCGCCCCGGGGCCGGCTCTGCAAATCCAGACCGCCGACCAACCCGCGCCGTGACGGGCCTGATCGTCGTTCCTACAGATCTCCGTAGTGTCTCAGTAAAAATGCGGGCCGGAAGGCCATAGGCGCCAGGTTAAGTTGCTGTGTGGGCGGCACATTCTCGTAACGCGGGCTTCCAGCCCATGGGCGCTAGGATAAGCGAGGAACTGTGGCTTATAGCCCTCTCCCCCGCGTGTTCGCGGGGGAGAGGGTTGGGTGAGGGGGTCGCGCCGCCACTGAATTCGTTCAGGAAAATCGTTGCGTGGAGGAACCCCTCACCCAACCCTCTCCCCGCAGGCGGGGCGAGGGCTTATCGAGCGCGACGCTTGCACCGGCGTAGGGCCTTATCCTAGCGCAGATGGGCTTCCAGCCCGCTTCGTTTCTGACGGATCTACGCCGCAGGATGACCATGAAGGGGCGGGCAGGATGCCCGCGCTACGAGGATGGGCCGCCTGGGGTGCGCGTTCGGGCAGGAAGCCGGCGGTCACGGCTCTCAGGGCGCGCGGGCCGCGCGCTCGATCATGGCCGCCACCTCGGTGGCGTGTGACAGCATGACCACGTGCGAGGCGCCCTTCACTTCGACGGCTTCCTTCGCGCCGGCCCGATGCGCCATGAAGGCATGCAGGGCGCTGGGGATGTTCTTGTCGTCCGAGCCCCAGATGAACCACGACGGCACGGTCTTCCACGCGCCGGGTCCCGCCGGTTCGCCGAGCGCGCCCTGGGTGACCGGGCGCTGCGTGGCGGCCATTTCGACCGCCGCGGCCTCTGGAACATCGGCCGCGAACTGTGACCAGTACTTCGCCTGCGTGATGTAGAGGTCCTGGCTTCCGTCCGCCTGGGGCACCGGCGGGGCGAGAGCCTGGGCGAGGGTCCCGGTGGGAAAACGCTCGCCGAGCGACGCCGCGCTTTCGCCGGCTTCCGGCGCCAGGCCGGAGACGAAGACCAGTCCCTTCACGTTGTCCGCCCCATAGGCGGCCATGGAAATGACTTCGCCGCCGTAGGAGTGACCGACGAGAATGACAGGCCCATGCACAGCGCCCACGATGCGCGCCACATAGTCGGCGTCCGTTTTCAGGCTACGCAGGGGATTGGCCGCGGCGATCACCGGGTATCCGTCGCTCGCCAGCTTCGCGATCACCGGGTTCCAGCTGGAAGAGCCCGCGAAGGCGCCATGCACCAGTATTATCGTCGTCGCCCTGGTCGGCGCCGCCGCATGGGCCGGCGCGCCGCCGCTGGTCAGGGTCAACACGCCTATCGCGGCCGCCAGCTTCATCCATCTATGCATGTCGTTTCCTCTTAAGGTGAACCGCCGAGGTCGAGCCGATCCGCTCCCCCGAGGAGAGGGATCATCGTCTCCCACCCGGAAGCAGCCCCCAACATCCGCCCGAACATACGGCCTGTCGCGTTAGACGTTGAGAGATCATGTTGTGCGGCGGGATGGAGTATTGCCTGCGTTTCTGAAAGCAGACATCTTTCAATCTGTCGAACCCTGCAAATCCTTCGGAGCTCAGAGATGTCGCAAACTGTGGAGGCTGCCGGCCGAGGGGCGCCGGGCGTCGTCCTGGCGACCGGCGAGGCGCCGTTGTACAAGGTCGGCGAACGCGTGCGCGTGCTCGTGCGGCGGCCGGTGGGCCACTACCGCGTGCCGACCTATCTGCGCGGCAAGACCGCGGTCGTGGAAGCCGTGATCAAGCGGCCCTGGCTGAACAATGAAGAAGAGGCGTTCGGACGCAACGCCGGAGACCTGCGGCATTACTACAGGCTCGCCCTGGCCATGAACGACGTCTGGCCGGCGTACAATGGATCGCCGATTGACGGCCTGCGCATAGAGGTGTTCGAGACCTGGCTGGAAAGGGCCGAAGCATGACACAATCGGGCGCATCCCCGCACGATCACGACCACGTTCATCCGCACGCGGCCATCTCCGCGACGGGGCAGCCGGGCTTCTATGAGGTGATGGAGACCGCGGTTCGCGAGCTTCTCATGGAGCGTGGACTCATCAAGGCGGGCGAGATCCGCCGGCAGATCGAGGTGATCGATTCACGAACGCCGGCGCTCGGAGCGAAAGTCGTCGCCCGGGCCTGGACGGACCCGGCTTTCAAGGCCCGGCTGCTGGCGGACGGGCGCGGCGCCTGCGAGGAGTTTGGGATCAGCTTCTATGACGACACGGGGCTGATCGTTCTGGAAAACACCGAGAGCGTGCACAACCTCATCGTCTGCACCCTTTGTTCCTGCTATCCGCGGCCGGTGCTGGGCTTGCCGCCCGACTGGTACAAGCTCAAGCCCTACCGGGCGCGCGCCATCTCCGAGCCGAGGGCGGTGCTGGCCGAGTTCGGGACCACGATCCCGGACGATGTCGAAGTGCGGGTGAGCGATTCCACCGCGGTCGTCCGCTACCTCGTGCTGCCAAGGCGGCCCGCCGGAACGGAACACCTCGGCGAAGATGCGCTCGCGGCCCTGGTGACGCGCGATGCGATGATCGGCGTCGCGCCCGTCGACTATCCACCTCCAGGAGCCCAGTCATGAGCGCCAGCGAAGATCTGGTCAGACGCCTGCCCAACGATATCGGAGGTCTTGCCGCCGATCGCGTCATTCCCGTCGACCACGAGCTCGAGCCCTGGGAGAAACGCTGCCACGCGCTGGCCGATGTTCTCGACTTCCACAAGATCATCAACACCGAAGAAAAGCGCCGGGGTGTCGAGGCACTGGGATCGGAGATGATCGGCAAGCTCAGCTATTACGAGCGCTGGATCGTCGCCTTTGCCAACATCCTCTTCCAGAAGGGCGTGTTGACGCCCGAAGACCTGGCGCTGCGGATGCAGGACGTCGAAGCACGCTTGTCGGCGCAAGGCGAAGATTCCGCCGCGGACGTGAAAGTGTAGGCGAAAGCCACAACGCGTTTGGGCGATCGGGCGCTTCCTCACTCCGTCGGGAAGGCCTCGAACTGGGGAAGGTCGTCGCAGATCACGTCCCACGGGGCCTTGGAGCCGACGAAGATGTGGGCGCTGGGCGTGATCGTCGGCGGATCGATCAGGGCGCCGAGGGCGACGTGCACATAGGCGCCGTCCCTTGCCAGCGAATAGAGGAGGGAGCCGCATTGGCCGCAACTGGCGTGATGTCCGCTGTCTTCGCCCAGCCGCAGGACGGCTTCGGCGCCGCCTGTGATCGTCAGGGCGCTCGTCCGGGCGCCGGCGAACGGCTTGGCGGCGGCCCCGGTTCTTCGGCGGCATTCGCCGCAATGGCAGTAGAGCGCGTACTCGAAGGCGTCCTCGACGGTGAAGGACACGGCGCGGCAATAGCAGGCGCCGCTTAGGATGCGTTTTTCTTCGGTCACGCCTGGGCCATCTCAAGTCTATCCATCGCCTGGCATCCTACGGCTGCCCGTGGCGTCAATCCAACGCCAACCGCACCTCCTGCGTCTGGATCGACTATTTTCGCGGCGCGCCATCGCCGCAATGCGATCGTCTGGACGCATTGCTCGGCGCGGAGATCGTCGGCGCGCGCGATGAGGGGGCTCTCAACGTTTATCCGGATGAAACTCAAACGCTTACAGTATCGCGTCGGCGCGACCCCCTCATCCGTCTGCTTCGCAGCCACCTTCTCCCGCAAGGGGAGAAGGAAACGCGCTGTGCGGTCCGGTTAGAATGGTGACAGTTTAGACCGGAAAGGTCGGTAACGGTTCTCTGACGGAGTTGGAGGACGGTTGCATGCCTTGGCGAGAGAGCTGTGTGATGGACGAGCGGACAGGTTTCATTGGCGATCATCT
>JBBRAV010000074.1:0-13190 GCA_038206535.1 Caulobacterales bacterium | reverse complement strand
TGCCACGGTAACCTGCCTTGCGCATGCGATTGGAAATCAAGCGACTGTTCGATCGTGCGTGACGGCGACGGCGGTCCCAGGACTCATCCACGGTTGCAGCCTGAGGGGTTTCGGGCGCCGTCCGTCGCGCGAGGGGGCCGGCGGCCCCCTCGCAACGCCGAGTTCATCACTCCTCGACGATGTTTTCTAGATACAAGGGGCCTTGGGGACAGTGTCGTTGCGCGACGAGATTACGCGGATGGACCGGGGGACCCCCTCATCCGTCTGCTTCGCAGCCACCTTCTCCCGCGAGGGGAGAAGGTTTTTGAGGGAGTCTGACCATCCGGAGCCCTCACGGCTCGACCGGCGCCAACTCCCCGCGCGCCATCCGCTCCCGCAGTTCCCGCTTCAACACCTTGCCCGAAGCGTTCCTCGGCAGGACGTCGATAAAGACCACGCGCCGCGGCTTCTTGTAGCCGGCGATGCGGTCGCGGCAGTGTTCGATGACATCGGCCGCCGTCACGTCGTGGCCCTCGCGCACGCAGATCACCGCGACGACCGTCTCGCCCCATTTGGGGTCCGGCGCTCCGACCACGGCGGCTTCGACGACGGCCGGGTGTTCGTACAGCACCTCCTCGACTTCCCGCGGATAGACGTTCTCGCCGCCGGTCAGGATCATGTCCTTCTTGCGGTCGACGATGTAGAGATAGCCGTCTTCGTCCCAGCGCCCCACGTCGCCGCTGTGGAACCAGCCGTCGGTGAAGGCCGCCGCCGTCGCCTCCGGATTGCGCCAATAGCCCATCAGCACCTGGTCGCCCTTGATCAGGATTTCGCCCGGCGTCCCCGGCGGCGCGTCGCGGCCTTCCTCGTCGACCACCCGCACGCGCGCCAGGGGCATCTGCTTGCCCACCGATCCCAGCAGCTCCAGGCCCTGCTCGGCCGCCCGGTCGTGATCGAGCGAGCCCAGCGACATCACGTTTCCCGACAGTTCGGTCATGCCGAAACCGGTGCCGAAGCGGACATCCGGCCACTTCAGCCGCGCCTTGCGCAGCACCTCGGCCGGCATGGAGGACGCGCCATAGCCGATCCGCTTGAGGCTGGAGATGTCGTAGTCGTCGGTCATCGCGCTTTCCAGCAGCATGGCGATCATTGTCGGCGCCATCCCCGTATTGGTGACCCGATGCTCTTCGACGGTGCGCAGCATGGTCTGGGGATCGAAGCTTCGCATCAGCACGAGCTTGTAGCCCCGCAGATGGTGCAGGGGGATCAGATAGCCGGCGACGTGGAATTGCGGAAAGGTGTACATGACCACCTCGTCGGGCGCGACTTCCCAGCCGCCCATGCTGTTGAGCACCGCCGTCAGCAGGTTCCGGTGCGACAGCATCGCCCCCTTGGGCAGGCCGGTGGTGCCGGAGGTGTACAACAGCCAGCACAGGTCGTCCTCCGACGGCCGCCGCGCCGGCTCGCGCGCCTCCCCCGAGGCGACGAACGCATCGTAGTTCGTGCAGTCCTCGCTCTGTGCGCCGATCAGCAGGATTGCCTCCACCGAAGGAATCTCCGCGCGGATCTGCCGGATGGTCGGCAGATACTTCGGCTCGACCACCAGGATCCGGGGCGCGCTGTCGCCGATGATGTAGGCCAGCTCGCGGGCGGTGAGGCGATAGTTCAGCAGGGTCAGCGCCATGCCGGCGCCGGGGACGCCGTAGTAGCACTCGGCGTACTCCGGGCAGTTCTCGGCCAATATGGCCACCCGGTCGCCCGGCTCGCCCGCCATCGCCAGCGCGTTCGACAGCCGCCAGCAGCGATCGCGCAGCTCCACATAGGTCAGCACCCGCTCGCCGAACCGCACCGCCTCGATGAGCGGCGCGTGATGGGCGGCGAGCATGGGGATATCGCTGAGCAGCATGTGTTCCTCCCTCGCGGAGGCGCACTGACGCCGCCCCGCGGCTTTAAACGTATAACGCCGACTAAGCACTGTGAACGGCCGTTTCGGCATGTCTCGAGCGGAAAGCGCACCACGAAGGCATAAAGGTCACAAAGAAAAAAATAAGACGGCGGAGCCGTCATAAGACCCGATCGCCGTCGAGTGAATTGAAGAAAGTTCAAACACGAAGGACACGAAGACGCCTTTGACCGCCAGGGTCGTGTGGTCGGACCGCCGATGCAGGGATTATTTGCGGAGATTTTCAGACTTCGTGTTCTTCGTGTCCTTCGTGGTGAATTTTTTTCACGACACGCTCTGCAGAACATCCCGCTTGATCTTCTTGGCCAGCGACCAACGGTGCACTTCCGAGGGGCCGTCGTAGATGCGGAACGCGCGGGTCTCGCGGAACACCTGTTCGACCACCGTGTCGTGGGTGATGCCGAGGCCCCCGAGGATCTGCACGCAGCGATCGGCGATACGGAACAGGGCCTCCGAGACGGCCACCTTGGCCATGCTCGACTCGGTGGTGCCCTGCGCGCCGCTGTCGAGCACCTCGGCGCACCAGTTGATCATGAGTTCGGCCTGTTTAAGCTCGATCAGATTGTCGGCCAGCATGAAGCCGACGCCTTCGTGGTCCAACAGGGCCTTGCCGAACGCCTGGCGCTTGACCGCGTGGGCCGACGCGATGTCGTGCGCCCGCCGCGCCGAACCCCACCAGCGCATGCAGTGCGTCAGCCTCGCCGGCGCCAGCCGCACCTGGGCGTTGCGGAAGCCCTCCTCCGGCGCGCCGAGGATCTGGTCGGCCGGCACGCGCACGCCGTCGAGGCGGATCACCGCGTGGCCGCCGGGCATCGAGCTGTCGATGGTGTCGAGCACCCGTTCGATGCCGATCCCCGGCGTGTCCATGTCGGCGAGGAACATCGTGGCGGATGATTGGGTCCGGGCCATGATGATGCCGAACGCGGCGCCCACCCCGCCGGTGATGAAGGTCTTGCGCCCGTCGATCACCCAGTGATTGCCGTCGAGGCGCGCGGTAGTCTTCATCATCGACGGGTCGGACCCGGCGCCGCCGTCCTCGGCCGGCTCGGTCATCAGGAACGCCGAGCGCTGCACGCCGGCGACCAGCGGCGCCAGGAAGCGCGCCTTCTGCTCGGGCGTCGCCACCTTGTGCAGCAGATACATATTGCCTTCGTCCGGGGCCATGATGTTCAGCGCCACCGGCCCCAGCGGCGAATAGCCGGCGGCGCGGAAGATGGTCGCCATCTCGCGGTTGGAAAGGTGCTCGCCCCCGACGATGTGCGGCGTCAGCACGCCCGCCGATCTGGCCAGGTCGCGCATTTCATCCACCAGAGATGCTGACGGCCCGTGCCCGCCAAGCCTCGGGTCGTGCTCGTAGGGAATGACGACATCGCGGACGAAGTCGGCGACCCGGTTGGCGATATCCTGACCGGGCTCGGGGGGAGGAGATGTCATGGTCGCTAGGGCTCCTTGTCGCTTGACGCGTCGACACCATACCCGGGTTCGAGAATCCAGCCGTCGTTTCCTTCTTCCGCAGGGGGAGAAGGGTTTAGAAGTGAGCAAGTCACCGTTCATCCTGTCGCCACTTTGGTTGCGGCGCCGGAAGGCGCATGTTATCAGGCGCGCGGCTTGCGGCGAGGGGGTGTTCCGGCCTTCCGCGTCCGTGCGCTTGGTTAAGCGCTTTCAAGCCTTTATGCCGGAATTGGACGTCCCTCCGACGCTGGCGCGACAATGACACTGTAGGTGGCTGCCCTTGGCTGACGATTCCCGAGCGAGCGATGTAGGCGCGCGATATGCGCGGGCGCTGTTCGATCTTTCCGTCGAGACGGGGGTCTTGGAGACCGTGGAAGGCGACCTGAAATCGCTCAAGACGATTCTCGCCGACAGCGCCGATTTTCGCACCCTGGCGACCTCGCCCAGGTTTTCGGGCGAGGACAAGGCCAAGGGTCTCGCGGCGATCGCCGCGCGCGCGGGTTTTTGTGACACCACCACACGGTTCCTGGGCGTCCTCGCCGGCAACCGGCGCGTCTCCGCGCTTGGGCCGATCATCGCCGCCTTCGAGCGCCTCGTCGAAACTCACCGCGGCGTGATCGCCGCGCATGTCACCACCGCGGTGCCGCTGAGCCCCGCCCAGACCGAGACCTTGACCAGCGCGCTGCGCACCGCGTTCGGCAAGGATCCCCAGATCGCCGCCCACGTGGACCCCGCCATTCTCGGCGGCCTGCGGGTGCGCGTGGGGTCACGCCTGTACGATGCTTCGCTCAAGTCGAAGCTCGATTCCCTGAAGTTCGCCCTCAAGAGAGCCTAGAAGAAACCTCCATGGACATTCGCGTCGCCGAAATTTCGGACATTCTCAAATCCCAGATCGCCAACTTCGGCGTCGAAGCCGATGTCTCGGACGTGGGCCAGGTGCTCAGCGTCGGCGACGGCATCGCCCGCGTGTTCGGCCTCGACCAGGTCCAGGCCGGTGAGATGGTCGAATTCCCCTCCGCCGGCGTCAAGGGCATGGCCCTCAACCTCGAGCGCGACAACGTCGGGATCGTGATCTTCGGCGCCGACGCCGAGATCGCCGAGGGCGACGAAGTGCGCCGTCTGGGCGAAATCGTCGACGTGCCGGTCGGTCGCGGCCTCTTGGGCCGCGTCGTCAACCCGCTGGGCGAGCCGATCGACGGCAAGGGCCCGCTCACCGACATCGCCGAACGCCGCCGCGTCGACGTGAAAGCGCCCGGTATCATCCCGCGCCAGTCGGTCTACGAGCCGATGTACACCGGTCTCAAATGCGTCGACTCCCTGACCGCCATTGGCCGCGGCCAGCGCGAACTGATCATCGGCGATCGCCAGACCGGCAAGACCGCGGTGGCCATCGACACCATCCTCAACCAGAAGCTGGTCAACGAATCGACCGACGAGACGGCGAAGCTGTTCTGCGTCTACGTCGCCATCGGCCAGAAGCGCTCGACCGTGGCCCAGATCGTCAAGACGCTCGAGGAGCGCGGCGCCCTGGACTACACCATCGTCGTGGCCGCCACCGCCTCGGAGCCGGCTCCGTTGCAATTCCTGGCCCCGTTCTCCGGCTGCGCCATGGGCGAATGGTTCCGCGACAACGGCATGCACGCCCTGATCGTCTATGACGATCTGTCGAAGCAGGCCGTCGCCTATCGCCAGATGAGCCTGCTGCTGCGCCGCCCGCCGGGCCGCGAAGCCTATCCGGGCGACGTCTTCTATCTGCACTCACGTTTGCTGGAGCGGGCGGCCAAGCTCAACGCGACCTTCGGCTCGGGCTCGCTGACCGCCCTGCCGATCATCGAAACCCAGGCCAACGACGTTTCGGCCTATATCCCCACCAACGTGATCTCGATCACCGACGGCCAGATCTTCCTGGAGACCGACCTGTTCTTCCAGGGCATCCGCCCGGCGATGAACATCGGCATCTCGGTCTCGCGCGTGGGCGGCAACGCCCAGATCAAGGCGATGAAACAGGCCGCCGGTCCCCTCAAGGGCGAACTGGCGCAGTATCGCGAGATGGCCGCCTTCGCCAAGTTCGGCTCCGATCTGGACATCTCCACCCAGCGCCTGCTGGCGCGGGGCGAGCGTCTGACCGAGCTCCTCAAGCAGCCGCAATATTCGCCGCAGTCTGTTCAGGAGCAGGTCTGCTCCCTCTATGCCGGGACGCGCGGGTATCTCGACGGCATCCCCACCAGCCAGGTCGGCCGCTTCGAAGCGGAGTTCCTGGCCCGTCTGCACGGCCAGCATCCCGACCTGCTCGAAGCCATCCGTATCCAGAAGGCGTTGACCCCAGAGATCGAAGGCCAGCTCAAGGCCGCCCTCGACTCCTTCGTCGCCATCTTCGCGTGAATTCTATGAGCGCCACCTCAATCCATCTTCCCCGCCTGGGGGAAGTACCGGCGAAGCCGGGGATGGGGGCGATGCCGCCAGCGCGCGTTGCTCACCGCCCCCTTCGGCGCTTCGCGCCACTTCCCCCAATGGGGGAAGATGGTTCTTCCTCGTCCGCCGGAACCTGACCCCAGATGGCCAGCATCAAGGAACTGCGAAACCGGATCTCCAGCGTCACCGCGACGCAGAAGATTACCAAGGCTCTGCAGATGGTCGCAGCGGCGAAGCTGCGCGGCGCCCAGCAATTGGCGGAAAACGCGCGGCCCTATGCCGAGCGCATGACGGCGGTGATTGCCAACCTGGCCGCCGGCGTGTCGGGACCGGGCGCGCCTCAGCTGCTTGTCGGCACGGGCTCGCAGAACAAGGAGCTGATCGTCGTGGCGACCGCCGACCGGGGCCTGGCCGGCGCGTTCAACTCGTCGATCGTGCGGGCGGCCCGCGAATACATCGCCGGTCGCATCGGCGAGGGCCGCGACGTCTCGGTCGTCGTGCTGGGGCGCAAGGCGCGCGATCAGCTGCGGCGTCAGTTCGGCGATCGCACCGTCGGTGTGTTCGAAGCGGGCAACCTTCCCTCGATGGAGCGCGCCCGCGAGGTCGCCGACGTGATCATCGAACGCTTCGAGGGCGGTCACGCCGATGTGGTGACCCTCTTCTACAGCAAGTTCTTCTCCGTCGTCCGCCAGGTCGCGACGCGCCAGCAACTGGTGCCGCCGGAGATTCCGCGCGACGCCGGCGCGATCGATCTCAAGGGCGCCAGCTACGAGTATGAGCCCGACGAGGAGACCATCCTCGCCGCCCTGCTGCCGCGCAACATCGCCACCCAGATCCTGTCGGCCATGCTGGACAATCAGGTCGGCTTCTACGCCTCTCAGATGGCGGCGATGGACGCCGCCACCCGCAACGCCGGCGACATGATCGGCGCCCTCACCCTGATCAAGAACCGCACCCGTCAGGCGCAGATCACCAAGGAGCTGATCGAAATCATCTCCGGCGCCGAAGCGTTGTAGTCTACGAAAGTAAGAGCACCCAATGTCAATGAACGAAACCATCGAACGCCCCGTCGCCCTGCCGCAAGGCGTCGCCACCGGCCGCATCGTCCAGATCATCGGCGCCGTCGTCGACGTCGAGTTCGACGGCCATCTGCCGGCGATCCTCAACGCCCTGGAAACCACCAACACCGACCAGCGCACCGGCGAGCCGTTCCGCCTGGTCCTGGAAGTGGCGCAGCACCTGGGCGAGAACACCGTGCGCACGATCGCCATGGACACCTCCGAGGGCCTGACACGCGGTCACCCCGTCGTTGACACCGGCGGCCCGATCACCGTTCCCGTCGGCGTCGGGTGCCTCGGGCGGATCATGAACGTCATCGGCGAGCCGGTGGATGAAGCCGGTCCGATCCCCTACACCCAGCGCAACAGCATCCACCGCGAGGCCCCCGCATTCGCCGATCAGGCGACGTCGGCGGAGATCCTGGTCACCGGCATCAAGGTCATCGACCTGCTCTGCCCCTACACCAAGGGCGGCAAGATCGGCCTGTTCGGCGGCGCCGGCGTCGGCAAGACCGTGACCATGCAGGAACTGATCAACAACATCGCCAAGAACTACGGCGGCTATTCGGTGCTCGCCGGCGTGGGCGAGCGCACGCGCGAGGGCAACGACCTCTACTATGAGATGATCGAATCCAAGGTCAACGTCGACCCGCGAAAGAACAACGGCTCGACCGAAGGCTCGCGCTGCGCCCTTGTCTATGGCCAGATGAACGAGCCTCCCGGCGCCCGCGCCCGCGTCGCCCTTTCGGGCCTCGCTCAGGCCGAATATTTCCGCGACGAGGAGGGCAAGGACGTGCTGCTCTTCATCGACAACATCTTCCGCTTCACCCAGGCCGGTTCCGAAATGTCCGCCCTGCTCGGCCGCATCCCCTCGGCCGTGGGCTATCAGCCGACGCTGGCCACCGAGATGGGCAATCTGCAGGAGCGCATCACCTCGACCAACAAGGGTTCGATTACCTCGGTGCAGGCGATCTTCGTGCCCGCCGACGATCTCACCGACCCGGCCCCGGCCGCCTCGTTCGCCCACCTGGACGCCACAACGACGCTGAACCGCGACATCGCCGCCCAGGGCATCTTCCCGGCGGTAGACCCGCTCGACAGCACCTCGCGGATCATGGATCCGCTGGTGATCGGCGATGAGCACTACAACGTCGCCCGTCGCGTCCAGGAGATCCTGCAGCACTACAAGTCGCTCAAGGACGTCATCGCCATCCTGGGCATGGACGAGCTGTCGGAAGAGGACAAGATCACCCTCGGACGCGCCCGCAAGATCAGCAAGTTTCTCTCGCAGCCGATGTTCGTCGCCGAGGCGTTTACAAACCAGCCGGGCGTCTTCGTTCAACTGGAAGACACCATCAGGTCGTTCAAGGCCGTGTGCGAAGGCGAGTACGACCACCTTCCCGAATCGGCGTTCTACATGGTTGGCGGCATCGCCGAAGCAGTCGCCAAGGCCGAGAAGATGGCGTCGGAATCCTGATGTCGCAGAAGCTGCACTTCTCCCTGGTCTCGCCCGAACGCGAACTCTACAGCGGCGAGGTCGATCAGGTCGACGCGCCGGGGTCGGAAGGCGACTTCGGGGTCCTGGCCGGCCACGCGCCGTTCATGACCACGCTCAAGGAAGGTCGCGTGCATGTGCACGAGGCCGGGACCATGAGAACATTCGAGGTGCAGGGCGGATTTGCCGACGTCACGCCCGCCGGCTTGACGATCCTCGCTGAAAAGGCGAGCGAAGTGCTCTGACACGGCGCCTCGCCCGCGCCACAACGTTCGACTAATACGCCGGTAAAACTGGAGGAACCTTCCCATGCGCCTAGCCCTGGCCAGCCTGATCGCTCTTTCTGGCCTCGCGCCGGCCGCCCTGGCTCAGGACGCGACCGCACCCGCACCTCCCGCGGCGCCGCCGCCGGCCATGGCGCCGACATCTCCGCCGATGACTGCGGCGCCGGTCGCGCCGGCCCCCGACGCGGCGCCCGAAGCCGCTCCGGCGCCCGCCGCGCCCCCCGCGCCGCCGCCGCCGCCCCCCGCGCCGACCGATCCGGTCGCGATCGGCGTCCTCAGCGCGCTCGAGACCATTTGCATTCCCCTGGTCGACGGCGGCGATATCAAACAGCTCACCAAGGCCGCCGGCTTCCGCAAGTCCGGCGACAGCTATGTGATGAAGCAGAAGACCTATCAGCTCACCCTGATCCCCCCGGGGTCGAACCCCAATCAGTGCCACATCGATGTCGTCCATCCCGTCGACCCGGCTGGACCGATCGTCGTGGCCCTGCACAACTGGGCGGCGGTGAGCCGCGGCTGGACCCTCTACCGCAACGACAAGAACATCGACGCCGGTCAGGAATACACGACGAGATCGTGGGAAAACGACGCCGACGGCAAGCACAGCGCCATGGTCTTCACCACCATCCGCAAGGCCGACGGTTCGCCCTCGAAGGGGGCGGCCGACACCTCCCAGATGATCTATAGCGCGACCAAGACGGCCGGGTGAGACTGCCGTCGGCGACGGACGCAGCGGGACTTGTCGGCGTCGCGACCATGCTGCTCGCCTACGGCGGCGCCCAGATCGGACGGCTCGACCCTGTCAGGGCGCCGGCCTTGCTGATGAACCTCGCCGGCGCCTGCCTGGTGATGTATTCGCTCAGCCGCAACTTCAATCTCTCGGCCTTCATCATGGAAGCCGCCTGGGCCGCCGTAGCCGCCTTCGGCCTCGCCCGTCTGGCGCTGAAAAGCCGCTGATTTTTCCTCCCTCCCCTTTATGGGGAGGGACAGGACGCGAAGCGTCCAGGGTGGGGAAGTCTATCGGCGTCCAAGATGTTTGTCGTCATCCCACACAGCCCCATCCTGACGGCGGAGCCTGTCCTCGGGCGCGCGCTTCGCGCGACCCGGGGGAGGGAGTCGCGTATCGCCTAAACCGCGAACTCCCGAAAAGACTCGATCACCTTGCGATAAGTGTCGCGCTTGAACGCCACCACCGTGTCGACGACATCTTCCAGCGGCGCCCACCGCCATGCGTCGAACTCGACTTCGTGGTGAGCTCCCAGGTCGAAGTCCGTATCCTCGCCCAGGAACCGAAAGGCGAACCACATCTGCTTCTGGCCCAGCCACCCGCGGGCGGCCTTCGAGCGCTGGTGATGCGGTGGAAAATCATAGGCGATCCAGTCGTGCGTGCGCCCAAGAAGCGCGACCGCGCTCGCGCCGGTTTCCTCGCGAAGCTCGCGGCGCGCCGCGGCCTCGAGATCCTCGCCCTGGTCCACCCCCCCTTGCGGAAACTGCCAGTTATGCGGCCCCTGCGATCCGGCCCGACGCCCGAGCCAGACAAGGCCGTCGGCGCGCATCAGCACGATGCCCACGTTGGGGCGATATCGCGAGAGATCCCTCACCATGGCCCCGGATCGGCGCTCGAGGTCGGATCAGTTGGGTTTGGCGGGCGGCGGCGGACCGGGGGGCGCCTTGCCGGCTGCGCCACGCGCGCCGCGCAGGATGGCCGCCTCGGCCAGAGTGGCCGAGGGCTTGGGCAATTTGGGCGTCGCGGCCACCGATCCGTACTTCAGGACATCCAGGCCGCGGGTGAGCTGGAAGTCTCCCTTTTTCTCGTCGAACGCCGGCGGGGGCGCCTCGGCCGGTTCATGGGGGCCCACGCGGGTCTTGCCGTCGTCGGCTTTGAGCGCGTTGCGGAAGCTCGCTTCGCTGAACTGAAACGCCTGGTTGGCGACTTCCTGAGCTTCCTCGCGGGTCTCGGCGACCTCGAGGTCCGGCACGATCCCGGTCTTCTGGATCGAGCGGCCCGACGGCGTGTAATAGCGCGCGGTGGTGAGCTTCACCGCGCCGTCCAGCCCGCCGCGCAGCGGGATGACGGTCTGCACAGACCCCTTGCCGAAGCTGGTCAGGCCGACGATCTCGGCGCGGTGGCGATCCTGCAACGCGCCGGCGACGATCTCGGCGGCGGACGCTGTTCCGCTGTTGATCAGTACCACCACCGGCAGGTCGCCCAGCTTCGGGCCGGGCTTGGCGTTGTAGCGTTCGATGTCATGCGCGTCGCGGCCGCGCTGGGAGACGACTTCTCCGCCGCTGAGGAACAGGTCCGATACGCCAACCGCCTGATCGAGCAGGCCGCCGGGATTGTTCCTCAGGTCGAGCACCAGCCCCTTGAGGTGCGGATTCTTGGTGCGCAGATTGTCGATCGCGGACTTCAGCTCGTCGGTCGCCTTCTCGTTGAAGCTCGAAAGGCGAAGGTAGCCGTAATCGCCTTCGGCGCGGAAGGTGACCGACTTGGGCTCGATCAGCTCGCGCGTCAGCTTCACGTCGAACGGATCGACCTTGTCGCGGGCGATGGTCAGGGTCACCGATTCGCCTGACTTTCCGCGCATCTGCTTGACGGCCTCGTTCACCGACAGGCCCAGGATGGACTGGCCATTGACGGCGGTGATGAAGTCGCCGGCCTTGATGCCCCCTCGCGCCGCCGGCGTCCCGTCGATCGGCGAGATGACCTTGACCACCCCGTCCTCGCTGGTGATCTCTATCCCCAGGCCCCCGTACTCGCCCCGGGTCTGGTCCTGCATCTCACCATAGGCGTCGGCGTTGAGATAGTCGGAGTGCGGATCGAGCGAAGTCAGCATGCCGTTCAGCGAGGCTTCGATCAGGGTCTTGTCGTCGACGGGCGTGACATAGTTGCGCTCGACGGTGTCCAGGACGTTCCCGAACAGTTCGAGCATGTGATAGGTGTGCGCCCTCGGCTCGGGCGTGGCGAGCGCCGTCTGGCCCAGATAGGCCATGGTTCCGGCCCCCAGCACGAACGCCGAGACACCGATGAGAAGAGAGTTCCGCATAACCACCGCCATGAACGCCACGCTCGGCGAAACTAAGGCGCGCCGTCAGCCTTTTCCATCTCCGCCACAAACAAGGATGTAGCATCGTGGCCCTGCCACACAAGTGCGGTCTTCCCCAACTCAATCGCGATGGTACGGCGCGCCGGCCATGATCGTCGCGGCGCGGTAAACCTGTTCAGCGAGCATGGCGCGGGCCAGGGCGTGCGGCCAGGTCTGGGGGCCGAAGGCCAGGCGCTCGCGGGCGGCGGCCAGCACCGTCTCGTCGAGGCCGTCCGCGCCGCCGATCGCGAACACCACGCGCCGCACGCCGTCGTCGCGCAGCCGCGCCAGGCGGCCGGCGAAATCGCGCGAGGTCCGCGCCGGGCCGTGCTCGTCGCAGGCGATCAGATAGTCGCCGGAAACCCGCTCCAGCAGAACGGCGGCCTCCGCCGCCTTGCCGGTCTTGCGCGCTTCGACCTCGATGATGTCCACCGGTCCAAAGCCCAGCGATCGGCCGGAGGCGGTGGCGCGCGCCGCGTAATCGAGGGCGAGCCGCGCCTCGGCGGCCTCGCCCAGCCTGCCGACGCAGAGCAGGGTTACGCGCAAGGGGCCGTCAGTGCGCGGCGGCGCGCGCCGGCGGTTCCACCGACCAGATCTTCTCGATGTTGTAGTACGCGCGCACTTCGGGCCGGAACAGATGGATGATCACGTCGCCGGTGTCGATCAGCACCCAGTCGCAATGGGGCACGCCTTCGACCCGCGCCTTGCCGTGTCCGGCGTCCTTCAGCGCGCGCAGCAGATGGTCGGTCATCGCGCCCACATGCCGCTGCGAGCGGCCCGAGGCGATCACCAGGGCGTCGGCGAACGGGCTCTTGTCCTTCAGATCGATGAACAGAATGTCCTGAGCTTTTTCCTCGTCGAGCTGGTGCAGGATCAGGGCCTCCAACACCGTGCGATCGCCGCCCCTGTCGTGGCCGGAGTCATCCTGATCGTTGGCGCTCGGCGAAAGTTCGGTGTTCAGCGGCTGGCTCCATGGACACGAGAGTTCTGACCCTACCACGAAAGCGATCGCGCGTCATGCCGGGCGCGAAAAAGAGTTGTCGTCTCCCGGACCGGTGGGCTGCCGCGGCAGTAACAGTGACACTGCACTAAAATAGGTGTTATCCGCGTCCTCGGAACGAGGAGGTGGCTGAATGGCGCGGCTGGCTCGGGTGGTGATCCCAGAAATGCCCCATCATGTGACCCAGCGTGGCAATCGGCGCGAGCGGGTGTTCTTTTCGGATGCCGACTACAAGACCTACCTCGCCCTGATCTCGATGGCGGCGCGCCAGAGTGGAACGGCGATCTGGGGCTACTGCCTGATGCCCAACCATGTCCATTTCATCATGGTTCCGAAGGAAGCGGACGGTCTGCGCGCGACCTTCGCGCAGGCGCACCGGCGGTATACCGGTCTGATCCACGCGCGTGAACATTGGACCGGTCACCTTTGGCAGGGCCGGTTTTCGTCGACGGCGATGGATG
>JBBRAV010000073.1:0-13779 GCA_038206535.1 Caulobacterales bacterium | reverse complement strand
TTCTCGGCCGCCTTCTGGCCGAGGTTGAGGGCTGGCCCGAACGGCTTCATCCCTTCGCCGCGCTGCGGGTTCAGCGTGTTCGCCAGGGTCAGGACGCACACCGGCTCCAGGTCCAGCATCTCGTCATTGGCCCGGAAAGGGGCGGCTCGGCCGTGCCTGTCGAAATCGGCCTTGGCCAGGACCAGCGTGACGTTCTTGGACTTGGCCCACTTGATCGCCAGCTTCTCGGCACCCTTGGCTCCGGTCGTGGCCAGAGCCATGTCGGGCCATTGGGTCTGGACCCAGTTTAGTGCGTCGAAGATCCTGTTGGCGTCATCCGCGGTGTCGGCCATCGGTGAAGCGCGAAAGGCGATGATGGTCGCGCCGGGATCGGTTCCGGCGTGCTTGCTGGCCTTCCTGGAACGGATGGCGTCCCGGGCTTCGATCAGGGCCGCCGTAGTGCGCGACGCCTTCACGCTGCCCCTCCAGGGCGTCCAGACCTCGCCGGTCGCGGAGGTGTAGCTGGCGGCTGCCGAGTCCCGGACGAACTCAATCGCCATCGTGGCGACGTCCGCGGCGCGGGCTCGTCTGGTCGCTTCCTGCATCTCGGTGTCGGCGATCTCCGATCCGTCGAAGTCTCGGCTGAGCCTGTTCAGGTCGTCTCGGGCGCGGTCCGCCTCGCGCTCGATGCGCTGGCCCGCTGAGTGGAAGGCGCCGATCAGGGTCTCCGAGACAATCGACTGGAAGTCTTCCAGGGCGGTGTCGCTGAACACGTCGAGCACCTCGTTCATCAGGGCGTGGCCGAGTTGGATAAGCGCGTCCTCGTGGGGATGGGGACGGGGATCATCGAGCGTCAAGGCCTGGGCCTCGAAGTTGGTCATCTGACCGGTCAGGGGAGAGAAGGCGGAGAATTGCATTGGGAGGGTCCCTTTGAAGGAGTGGGAATGCGGAGCCTGTCGGCTCGCAGACCGCCTCGCGCCGACGGCCCGACGCGCCCCACAAGGGCTTTGAGCGCAGCGTCCCTTGTGGGGCGTGGCGGACGGTGGCGAGGTCACTAGAGCCAGAGGGCTTCGCATCCTCGAGGGCGGGACACGCCACAATTCGCCGGTCTCGCCCATCTTACCGGCCAGTGAACTTGGGAGCGAACCAGGCCTTCTGCCTGATCGCGCGGGGTCCAAATCCCGCCCCTAGGCCGCCAGCCCGGCGAGAACCCTCCGAACGACGGGATCGCGGTCAAGCGGCGCGGCCTTGCGCGGTTGATGGGCTCGGCGATGATGATCGCCGCAGTGCGGGCCATCGCCGCGGGCGTCCTGGCCGCAGAAACTGAACTCGGGGCCGTGAGGGTCGCCGATCGGCCACTTGCAGATATGTCCGTGAAGCCCGGCCATGGAGCTCACCCGCCCAGGTCCCTCGAATTGAAGGACGACCGGCTCGCGCCTGGTGCGTTCGCATGGCGGCGGCGCCAGACGGCCTGATGGGGGAGGCGCTATGCGGGCCGCACGGGCGGCCCGGACACGGGCCGCTGCGTTCCCGCCGGCAGCGCGGCCGGACAGACCCAGGCGATGGATCTTGCCGATGACAGCGTTACGCGTGACGCCGCCAAGCTGTTTGGCGACCTGAGAGGCGCTCAGGCCCTCAAGCCACAGTGACTTCAGTCTCTCGACCCGAGGGTCGGTCCAGCCGGTGTCGGACATGGGGATAATCCTTGTTGTCGCGCTCGAATTGAGCGCACCCAACACGGCCCTCCCTTTCGCGTCCCAACGGCGCGGGGCGGCGTCCCGGGGCTCCCCGGACGCCTAGATCGGCCCCGGCGCCCTGAAGCTCGCGACATCGGCGACGCCGACGACGACATGGTCATGTACCGCTATGCCCAAATCACCACTTCAGCAGGGGCCTTCCCAACAGGGTGCCGAAAGCGCCCGCCGCGACGATGCCGGCCGTGTACCAGGTGATCATAAACGCGGCGGAGCTCTCCGGGCAGAAGAACGCGTAGACCGCCGCGCCTATCGCGCCGGATAACACCCCGGCCGCGCCGCCGGCCAGACGAAGACGCGTCGGGGCCAGACGCCGGAACGCCAAGACACAGGCGGCGAAAACGGGCGCCGAAAAGATCAGAATTGAGACGGCGCAGCGCGGCGCCGTCTGGCCAAGGATAAGGCCTTGGCGCAGGGACGCTGGGGCAAGCATTAGCTCACCCAAGGCCATCATCGCCACTATGGCGAACGGGGTCGCCAGCATCACCCCCGTCCAGCCGATGCGACCGTCGGGCTGGCCCAGGCGGCGCACGACCGCAATGCCGGCGGCCGCCAGGGAGAGGGTGAACACCCATTTCACCCAGAACGGGGCGGTGGCGCTGGCCGCGGCGATATCCGGCCGCACGCCAAGGGTGGCAAGCAGCAAGCCGAAGGCGGTGACGCCACCCACGAGCAGAGCCAAGCACAACCGGCGGACCGCCGCATGCGCGGGCAGGGGATGCGCTTGCGCCCCCAAGACAGCGATCAGATCGTCAGTTCGCACCGCGCGCATCCTTCTGCACACGCGCCAGCAGCGTCTTCAGCCCACGGTGAATGCTGACTTTGACGTTGGAGGGCGACAGGCCGCTCCGCGCCGCGGCTTCCTCGATAGACAGGCCCTCGACCTTGACCTGCTGGATCGCCGCCCGCTGTTGATCCGGCAGCCCCCGGAGAAGGCGCTCGAGATCCATGGCCGCGGAAGCCGGTTCAATCTCGTCGTCTGCAAAGAGCTCATCGACGTCGTCGATGGGCGTGGTCAAACGCAAGCCGCGCTTCCTGAACTCATCGATCATCTTGTAGCGCGCCATCGTGAAAGCCCACGAGGTGAAGGGCTTGCCGCGGTCATAGCTTTCGCGCCGGGTGTGCACCGCGATCAACGTCTCCTGCACCAGATCCTCCGCATCGGCGGGGTCACCGCCAAACCGTCTTGAGTAGAAACCGCGCAGCAGAATCGAAAGCTCACGCAGGAGTCGGCTGTGCGACGCGGCGTCGCCGTCCAGTCCCTGGATCATCAGGGACCGCAGCCGGTCCTCCGCCGCCTTCATTCACGCGCCTCTCTATTTGGAATTCGGCCCAGCAATCGAGCCGGTTACACTGCGGCGCCCCGCCGCAGACCACCAGAGCCCACCCGCCGCAGGCTGGCCGCGTCATCGACGTCTTCCAAGATCCGCAGATACCCGGGCCTCGGCTTCCGTCTCCTGCGGCAACAGGCGTCCCGCCACGGCGATCTTGAAGCAGCCGGCCGCGAGCCAGGCTAGCCCCTCAATGGCCGGCCCCCAGGTTCCAGGGCCGCGCTCCTGCTCGTGCGCCTCTGCGGTATGGTGGTCGAGGCTGACCCGAAGGGTGAGGCGATCGCCATAGGCTCGCAGCAATCTCTTCAACGCGGCGTCCCATCGTCGCATCGGCCGCATCGCATTGGTGAGCACCAACACATCGCGCCCGTCGCCAGGGCGGCGTCCAGAATATCGATGATCTCCCGGTTCATGAACGGCTCGCCGCCGGTGACGCCGATCTCGCGGATCTTCAGGCCGAGCGTGTCGATTTCACGAAGATAGTCGCGGATCTCATCTGCGCTCAGATAGGCCAGGGCATCGTTGCGCGGCGAGCTTTCGATATAGCAGCTGACGCAGGCGATGTTGCAGAGCGTGCCGGTATTGAACCACAGGGTCGACAGGTCTCCCAGTGCTACAGAAGCCTGCGGCGATCCGTCGGCCGTGACCCGCGGATCTCGGAACTTGTCGGGGCGCAGCGGACCGAAAGGGAGACGTGGGCAGGGCGAAACTCAAGCGGTTCAACTCCGCGGCAGGAACTTCATGGCGAAAGACTTGATGCTGATGACCCCGAACCGAACCGCCATTTGAAGACGGTCTGATCGAGGCGCGCGCGATCAGGCCACCGCGTTCATTCTGCCAGACTGGGCCAGTCGACCGAAAGTCCAGCCGAGCACTGCGCCGAAAATCAGATGCAAGACCAGGGTCATCATCGGCGCCATCATGCCCAGCGCCATACCGAACAGGCCCACGCCCGCCATCGGCATAAGCATGACCATCATCACCAGCCAGCCCGCAAAGCCGATCAGAACGCCATGGAGCGTCGCGCTTTTGCCCGGCAAACGGCTGTCGAGCAGGGCGATGGCCAGGCCATAGCCGACGATGCCGATCATCGCATGGATGGCCCACCCCAGCGCCGGCGTGTCGGGCGCGCCCATCATGCCGGCGATCATCTTCGGCAAGTCCAGCTGTGGCATCACGCCCATGGCCGCCTTCATGACCATCAGCATCGAAAGTACGGCGGTCGCCGCGGCGCCCGCGGTCAATCCCTTTGCAATCCGTCCCATCGACATTTCCTCTTCATTGGGCGCGTCCGGCCGAGAGATCGGCCTCGACATCAAGGCTTCTGATAGGAATTCGGCCCGACGGCGGATCGGGTTACAGGCCAAGGCGGTAGGGACGGGTAACCGGCGTCTGTTCGTGGCCGAATACAATTGAGGCGCACCGCGCGCCCAGTTCAGGCAAACTAGGACTGTCCGAGATGTTCGCCTAAGCTGTCGGCGGCCGCCCCCCTTCCTGATATTTCATCGCCTGCGGTCGAAGGCCATCGGACGGATCTCAAGGCGCCGGTGGCCAGCCTCCCGTCCGTGTTCGCCAACGCCGATCCCATTCGAGGCGCGACGTGATGGCCCGGCGTCCGGCCTGGTGAGCCCGCGCATCGTCCTGGTCGGCGCAGGTCATGCGCATCTGCATGTTCTCCACCAGGCGCGCAGGTTCTCCGACGCCGGGATCGAACTTGTCCTGATCAGCCCGCCCACCTTCCTCTACTCAGGGCTTGCGACGGCCGTTCTCTCGGGCGCGCCCGTGCGCGAGGCCGATGTCGTCGATGTTCAGGATTTGGCGCGCGGCTGTGGTGTCCGTCACATTTGCGGGACGGTTGAAGCCGCCGACCGTGTTGCGGGCCAGCTGCGCCTCACCGAGGGCGACCTCGTGGCGTTCGACGCCGTCTCATTCAACGTCGGCAGCGTGGTCACCTGAGGGGATCGGGCGCCGCGAGACGTCGGATAGATGGCCTGAGGAAGACCCGCGAGGCCGCAGGGCTGGGTGTAACCCCCACTTTCACGCGCACGAATACCTAGATGACGGAGCCGTTTCCGTCACTCGTCAGCGCCCCTTTCTCAGGGGCCCAGCCTCAGGAAAAGTCGCATGAACCCGACCAAGACCATTACCGCATCCGCCGTTCTGGGCGCGCTTGCGCTCGCCGCGACCATGGCCGGTTCGGCCGCCGCCGCCGACAAGATGGCGATGATGAAGAAGCCGGTGACCATGGAGCAGATGGCCGGCAACGAGAAATGCTACGGCGTCGCCAAGGCGCACGAAAACGACTGCAAGGCCGGCCCCGGCACCACCTGCGCCGGCACCTCCAAGGTGAACTACCAGGCCAACGCCTGGTCGCTGGTCAAGGTAGGAACCTGCACGACCATCAGCACGCCGAAGGGCATGGGCTCGCTGACGCCCAAGGCCTAAGTCCAAGGATCTCAAACCATGGGACCGACCGCCGGGGTCAGCCTGAAGCCGCAACACTACGCCGAGGCTCTCGCGGCCGATGCGGCCGGCCTGTGGTTTGAAGTCCATCCTGAAAACTACATGTGCGACGGCGGGCCGCGGCTTGCCTGGCTCGAAGCGATCCGCCAGCGACACCCCCTGTCGCTGCACGGCGTTGGCCTGTCGCTGGCCGCCGATGAGGATCCCGCCCCCGGGCACCTCGCCGCGCTCAAGCGCCTCGCGGATCGTTTCGAGCCGTTCGTCATGTCCGAGCATCTGGCCTGGTCGCAGCGCGGCGAAGTCTATCACCCCGACCTGCTGCCTTTTCCAAGATCGCGCGAAGCCCTCGACCGCGTCGTCGCCAATGTCAGCCGGGCGCAGGATGCGCTGGGCAGGCGGCTGCTGATCGAGAACCCGTCCCTCTACATGCCGATCAAGGGCCATGAGTTCGGCGAGGTAGAGTTCCTCACCGAACTGGCCCGGCGAAGCGGCTGCGGCCTGCTCATCGACGTCAACAACATCCATGTCAGCGCCAACAACCTCGGCTTCAGCGCCGAGGCCTATGTCGATGCCATTCCAGCTGGACTGATCGGGGAAATCCACCTCGCGGGCCACGCGCCCGATGAGAATGTCGGCGAGGCCCTGCTGATCGACACGCACGGAGAAACGGTGAGCGATGCGGTCTGGGCGCTCTACGAGCGGCTGGTCGTCCGCATTGGCGCGCGTCCGACCCTGATCGAGCGCGACGACAACGTCCCCGCCTTCCAGGCCCTGGTCGAAGAGCGGGATATCGCGGCCGGCATCATGGCGAGACTTGACCAACCGGTGCGCGCCCATGCGTAGCCTCAGCCAGTTTCAGAGCGCGCTCGACCAGGCGCTGCAGGGCGACATAGAGCCCTTGGCGCCATGGCTCGAGGATGCACCGGCCAACACGCCCGGCCTGGCGGTCTATCGAAACACCGTCACGCGCGGGTCGCTCGATGTTCTGGCCGCGACGTTCGGCACGGTCGTCCGCATGGTCGGCGAGGACTGGTTTCGCGCCGCGGCGGCGGCCTTTCTCTCCGATCATCGGCCATCGACGCCGTCGCTCCTCAACTACGGGGCCGACTTTGCGGATTGGCTGTCGAGTTTCGCGCCTGCCCAAGACACGCCATACCTTTCGGCCATCGCCCACCTCGACCGGCTTTGGTGGGACGCCTACTTCGCCGCCGACGCTGAGGCGCTCGATCCAGCCGTTCTCTCGCAACTCGATGCTGTGGCGCTCGAGAAGACGGCGCTGGTTCTCCACCCCAGCGTCCGGCTCGCGGCTTTCGACCACAATCTGGCGAGCCTTTGGCTGGCGCATCGGGACGAGGCGGGGCCGGTCGAGTTTGAGATCGCGGCCACGCCAGAGCACGTCCTGATCTCCCGGTGCGGACTGGAGGTCTCGCCCCGGCTCATTTCGCCCGCCGAGCATGCCTTTCTGCTCGCCTGTCAACGCGGCGGCAGCGTCATGACGGCGGCCGGCCAGGCCTTGGCGATCGACCCGACCGCCTCGCTCCCCGAGATCATTGGCGCTCACCTGGCGGCGGCCGTCCTCTCAGGCCTCGCGCCGATGCGAGCAGGATCTGAACATGGCCACTGAACCCCGCTCCAGCTCCGGTATGGCGTTCATGGCCTGGCCACAGGCGATCATCCCGGAATGGCTGATCGCGCTCCTCATGCGCCTGGGTGTCGCCGGCGTGTTCTTCCTCTCAGGGCGCACCAAGGTCGATGGGGTGTTGCACATCACCGACAGCACCTACGCGCTGTTCGCGAGCGAATATCGGTTGCCGTTGGTGTCACCTTTTGTCGCCGCACACGTCGCGACCTATTCCGAACACCTGTTCTCGATCCTGCTCGTGCTCGGGCTGTTCACCCGCCTGTCTGCGGCGGCCTTTCTGGGCATGACGCTGGTGATTGAGATTTTCGTCTATCCCGACGCCTGGCCGACCCACCTGAGCTGGGCGGCACTGCTGATCTACCTAATCGCCCGCGGGGGCGGCGCGTTCTCACTGGACCGACTGCTGAAAATCCCCTGACTCGATCCACCGGCGGCGAAACGTCATAGTTGGGTCCAACATATCCGAGTGTGACCATGGAGACATGTCGCAGCGGAGGCATCGCTACAGCAACCCGAGCGCTTTGAAACTGGCGACCTCGGCGCGGCCAACGATGACATGGTCATGGACCGCGATACCCAGGGTCCTTGCGGCTTCGACGATCTTTCGGGTCATCTCGATATCGGCGGACGAGGGAGTCTGATCCCCTGATGGATGGTTGTGCGCCAAAATCAGCGCCGAGGCGGAGAGCTCCAGCGCGCGCCGCATGACCTCGCGGGGATAGACCGGCGCGTGATCGACCGTACCCTGGTTGAGAATCTCGTCGGCGATCAGCTGGTTCTTCTTATCGAGGAAGAGAACCCGAAACGCCTCGCGCTCGCAGTGGGCCATGGTGAGCTTGAGATAGCTGAAGAGCGCACTCCATGAAGAGACGCACAGGCGCGCTGGCAGCTCCGCCGCGGCGAGGCGGCGGGTGGCGTCGTAGATCAGCTGAAGATCGACCGCGACGCCCGCATCGACGATCGTCGAAAGGGCGGCCAGGTCGGCGGTCAGGACCCGCCGGAATGAACCGAAGCGACCGAGCAGCGCCCTGGCGTTTGCCTGAGCGCCGCAAGGCATCGATCGCAAAAGCAGGAGTTCGAGCGTCTCGGCGTCGTTGAGGCCGGCCAGGCCGCCGATGGCGACCCTCGCGCGGAGCAGGTCGGCCGAAGAGCCCGGGCGCGACGAACCGGGATAGCGGGCGGTCATCTCGCCCACCCCAGGGGCGTCACCGAACAGATCCAGCGCGTCAGGGGTCGTGGCGGACGCTTGCAGGGGAGAAAGCTTGGGCATGGGAACCTCGAGCCATCAGCGCCGGGCCAAGTCCCGGTTCGCTCGCCCGGACTCGCGCCCTCCCTCCTCCTTTCCGCTCACGGACGATGGAGGCAGGCAGGGAAGGAGCGTGGGCGGCGACGCCCACGGCTCCAGCCCGGTCCCTATGCAGCCGCCGCGAGGATGGACAGGGGCGGCCACTTGGCGAGGATCGCCGTCAGCACCTGCGGCTTGTCCGTGGGGACGAAGACGCGAGGGGTGTAATTGATGATCTCGACGAAGCAGCCAAGCACGGTGAAGACCGACCGTTGCGAGGCCGCGCCGACGACCTCCAGGCGGTAGCGGTCCATCACCCTGGCCCGGCGCAGCCACAAACCGCCCGCGAGCGCGATCGAGGTGTTCTCGGTGAGCACCATGGCGGCGGCCGTCTCGCCATCGCCCACGGCTGTCGCCGTATCGGTCAGACCAAGCGCGATCTTCAAACCGGGGACTTGGGCCGCGTCGAGAACCCGACCGAGCCAGCGCCGGCCGTCCGGCGCCTTGAGGCGGCGAACATTGGTCTGCTTGGAGGGCAGGCTGCTCCAGACCGGCAGCAGCAGCCCGGTGACGAGCACCAGCTGGCGGGTGTGCCAGGGATCAGCCTGGACCACTTCGGCATCCCAGGTCGCGCGCCAGAGCGCCTCGGGGGCGGGCTCCCACGCAGATTCCTCGAATACCTTCAGGGGGGAGACACTGCGCTTCTCCGGCCGAACGATGCGCACGGCCGGGACCAGGCGGTCGTCATCGTCCGTCGTGGTCAAGCCCTTCACCGCGACGCCGGCGCGCTGGGACTTGGTGTTGACGACGTATTCGAGCGCCAGCGGATCCAACCCCACCAGGGCCTCGTCCGACGTCGCCATCACCCGGCGCGTCCTAACCTGGAAGGTAACGATCTTGGTCTGCGCACCGGTCAGGCTGTCGGTGCGGATCACCTCCTCGGAGTCCACGCTGAGATCATCGGCGAGGATGTCCTCCATCCCCCGGTCCAGCGCGCCTGACGACGTGGCTCGCTCAAGGATGCTGCTCAGGATCTGGTCGAACGCCACGAACAGGGCGTTCTGGTCGCCGATCCTCAACGCCAGCAGCCGGTTGAGGAAGGTGTTCATCGGCGGCATGTCGTCGGACTTCTTCAGGTTGCCGTCGCCATCGACCAGCTTCAGGCCCGTCCTGTGCTCAAAGGTGGCCCGGTCCATCGCCGGGGCGGTGCCGAAGTGCAGCGCGACGAAGAACGCCTGCAGCGCCCGATGCGCCCAGGGGCTTTCGAGGTTGTCCTCGGCCCTGAACAGGCCCGCGCCCGCCGTGCGGCGCTCGCCCCGGGTCAGCGCGCCCAGGCTGTCGAGCCGCCGGGCGATGGTGCTGAGGAACCGCTTCTCGCCGTGGATGTCGGTCGTCACCGGCCGGAACAGCGGCGCGTGGGCTTGGTTGGTCCGGTGTGACCGGCCCAGGCCCTGGATGGCCGCGTCGGCGCGCCAGCCGGGCTCGACCAGGTAGTGGGCCCGCCGGCTCTGGTTCGCGACGTTCAGGTCGGCGTGGTAGCTGCGGCCGGTGCCGCCGGCGTCGGAGAACACCAGCACCCGCTTCTTGCCGGACATGAAGGCGTCGGTCTCGGCCTTGGCGGCCGAGGCGCTGCGGCGTTCGACGACCCGGCGGTTGTCACGCAGGACAACGCGCCGCGAGCGGCCGGTGATCTCGGCGACGTTGTCCGTGCCGAGCGCATCCAGCACCGCGTCAAGTACGCCGGGGACAGCGGGCAGGCAGGCGAGATGGACGACCAGCTCTTCCCGCAGCCGCAACGCCTCTTGACTGAGGATCGGGCGACCCTCGACCATGACCGGGACCATGGTCACGGCGCCATCCTCGTCCTCGATCGCGTCCATCGCCGCGACTGGAAACGCGCCCATCAGATAGTCGAGCACCTGGTCCTTAGGCGTCATGTCGATGGTCAGGTTGTTCCATTCCTCCGGCGGGATCTCCGCCAGCCGCCGCTCCATCACCGCCTCGTTGGTCGAGACGATCTGGACCACGGACGATCGGCCGTCGGCGAGGTCCTGCCGGATCGAGGCGATCAGGGTGGGGGCCTTCAGCCCGGCCAGCAGGTGGCCGAAGAAGCGCAGCTTGGCTCCCTCGAAGGCGGACAGCACCGCCGATGCGGCCTGGCCGCTCTTGGCCTTGCCGTCCTCGGTGATCCCCACGGCTTCGAGCGCGGCGCGCAGATTGTGATGGATCAGCTGGTAGGCGTCTGCCCAGGCGTCCCAGATCTCGACGTCGTCCTGCGAGAGCGGATGGCGCAACGCCTCGTATTCCACACCGTCGAACGACAGCGAGCGGGCGATGTAGAGCCCCAGCGCCTTCAGTTCGCGAGCGATCAGCTCCATCACCGCGACGCCGCCCTTCTCGACGGCGTCCATGAAGGCTTCGCGGGTCGGGAAGGGGGCTTCCGGTCCGCCCCAGAGGCCGAGCCGGACGGTGTAGGCGAGGTTCTCCGGTGTGGTCGCCCCGGTGGCCGAGACGTAGAGGATCCGCGCGTTGGGCAAACGGTTCTGCAGCGCCAGGCCGGCCATGCCTTGCTGCGAGGCCTTCTTCGGGCCGCGCGACCCCTTGCCTCCGCCCGCTGCGTTGGCCATCGCGTGCGCCTCGTCAAAGACGATCACGCCGTCGAAGTCCGCACCCAGCCACCCGACGATCTGGTCGAGCCGCGAGAGTCGATCGCCCCGCGCCGGCTGGCGCAGGGTGGCGTAGGTGGTGAAGAGGATGCCGGGGTCCATTCGGATCGCGTCGGCCTGCTTCCAGGCGCTCTGTGGCGTGATGTCGGATCCCGCGCCGCCGATCGCACCCCAGTCGCGCCGCGCGTCCTCCAGCAGGGCGTCGTTCCTGGACAGCCACACGGCTTTCACTCGACCTTGGGCCATGTTGTCGGCGATGACGCCGGCGATCTGGCGGCCCTTGCCGCAGCCGGTGCCGTCGCCCAGGAAGAACCCCCGCCGAAACTGAACCGCCCCCATGGTCGCGTCCGCCACCAGGATCACCTGGTGCGCCGCCTCACCGAGCCGCCAGGAGCCGGGCAGGGTGCTGGAATGCGCCTCGCCGGCGTAGATGATGGTCTCCAGCTGCGCGTCGGAAACCAGGCCGTCCTCGACCATGGACGTGGGCAGGACGGGGCGGTAGCTGGGCGCCGGCGGCGCGACCGAGGCCATCGGGCCGGATTCCACGAGGGCGGACGGGTGAGGCTGGGCCTTCGGGAAGGCGACGCGGCCGAGCGCATAGGCCTGATAGAGGCCGACGTCATGGCCCTCGCCGGACCAGGGTTTCACCTCATAGGGCAGCGGCGCGGTCGATCGCAGGAAGCTGAGCCGGGTGGATGGCGTCGCCAGCGCCCGGGCCTGGGGCGCCAGGAGGGCGACGGCGGAGACCGCGCGAAACTGCCGCGGCTGGGCGGTTGGACGAGGATCGAGCGACGCCGCCAGCTTGGCGGCGTCGGCCAGACTCTCGCAAACCAGGACATGGTGAGGGGAGGGGGCTTCAGCGCCGCCACGGTCGAGCACCAGCAGGCCGGTCTCCACCGACGTGCCGTGCTTGGCATAGGCGCGCGGGGGAAAGGCCAGGGTGGCGACGATGCGGCCACGCAGGGCCAGCGCCCGCATGGCGGCCGCGTCCTCGAACAGCCGCGCGGGCACGATCGCCGACAACCGGCCGCCTTCGGCCAGGCAGTCGATCGCGGCGTGAAGGTGCGCCTCGAGGTGCTGGAAGGGCGGGTTGGCGATGACCGCGTGAAAGCTGCCCGACGAAGGCAGCAGGTCCTTCAGATGAACCGCGTCATGGCGCGTGCGCGAGGCGGCGGCGAACAGGCCATCGAGGAGGCCCGCCCGATGCGGGGCGAGTTCGTTCAGCTGCAGGCTCGCCCCGCAGGCCTCGGCGATGATCGCCATCAGCCCGGTGCCGGCGGACGGCTCGAGCACCAGGTCGCCCGGACGGATCTGCGCCGCCGCGACGGCGAGCGCCGCCAGCGCCGGCGGCGTGGAGAACTGGTCCAGTGCGACCTGCTCCTCGCTGCGGCGGGTGTGGGTCAAGGTGAGGTCGGTGACGCCGGCCAGCAGAGCGGCGATCTCGGCCGGCGCGTCTTCCAGGCGGCCGATCTGCGGAGCAAGTCGCCGCAGCTGAAGTACAAGCGCGGCTTCCATCGCGTCGTAGGCGTCTCGCCAGGACCAAGCCCCGTCGGCGTCCGTGCCGCCGAAGGAGGTGGTCATGACGCCGGCCACCAGCTTGCGGTCCAGAGCCCGCGAGCGGTTCAGATGCGGGACGAGGGCTCGCGCGGCGGCCAGGGTGTTGGCGGCTTTGTCCGAGCACTGTTCGAGGCCGAAGAGAGGAAGAAGGGCGTTCATGGGAAGCTTCCGTTCGCCCGGAGCGGAGGGCGCCTCCCTCCAGTCCCGCCAGGCTCACGAAGCCTTTCCCTACCTCCCTCCTTTGATGGCGCCGCAGCCTACGGCACGCGCCGGCCCCACCTCGCCGAGCGAGGACGAAGCGCTCGCTTCGCGCCGCTCAAACGGACCGGAGCCAGTTTTCGAGGGGCAAGCCGACGACGCGCGAGAACTCGCGTTCGTTATCGGTGACGATCGTGCAGCCTTGCGCGAGCGCGTGGGCGGCGATCAACAGGTCGTTGCCGCCGATAGGCGTGCCGGCGGCGTCGAGCTCGCAGCGCAATCGGCCATAGGCGATGTCCGCGGGCTCCTCGAACGGCAAGATGTCTAAACCGCTCAACACCTTTTCCAACTGCGCCGACAGGCGTTCCGAACCCCGCTTGGCGGCGCCGTAGCGCAACTCCGCGGCCACGATGACGCTGGTGCAAACCCGGCTTTCGCCGATCTGCGCAACGGACTTGGCGACGTTGCCCTGGGGATTGCGGACGAGGTCGGAGACGATGTTGGTGTCCAGCAGGTATCTCGTCACAGGTCCACGGCCGCGGGAATGGGATCGTCAATCGGTGCGAAGTCTTCGGTGATCGGCGTCAGGCCCGCGAGGATCGACAGCAATGACCGCGGCTGCGCGGCCTCGATGATAAGCTTATCGCCCTCTCGGCGCATGATGGCGTCCTGGCCTGGAAGCTCAAACTCGCGTGGAATTCGAACCGCCTGATTTCGCCCATTCTTGAAAAGTTTGACGTGGCGCTCGGCATTCATGACCGCTCCTTTAGCCTATGCCGCAACATATGCCGAAATCAAAGCAAGGTCCAGTCGCGCTCCACGGGGCCGCGAACCGGCGTCAGAACTCAATCCCGTCAAGTCTGTACGCAAGGATTTCGACGTCCTGGGCGCTGAACGCTTCTAG
>JBBRAV010000072.1:0-15342 GCA_038206535.1 Caulobacterales bacterium | reverse complement strand
CACCTGCGGCCAGTGCGGCACGGTTTTGCTCCGCGCCCAGGTCGGGCAGATCCACAATCTCACCATCCGCTGCACAAGCTGCGGCGCGCACAACTCAACCGACGCCTAGAGCCCAGCACGGACCTCAATCAGCCGGTCGGTGGCTTGCCGGTGTAAACCGCCAATTGAGCGTCGAAAGCGCGCTTGTAGGCGGGCCGCGCTTCGCCGCGGGCGACATAGGCGGCAAGGTTCGGATATTCGTTCAGAATGCTCGATGATTTCAACCTAAGCAGCACCGACACCATCATCAGGTCGCCCGCGCTGAACGGACCATCGAGCCAGTCGGCATCGCCCAGGCGACGGGAAAGTTGGTCCAGCCGGTCGCGGACGCGATCCTCGACCAAAGGCAGGCGCTCCTCATACCAGGTCTTGTCGCCCTCCAGGAGCCTGGCGGTTTCGCGTTCAAGGATCGCCGGCTCCACCGTGTTGAGCGCGGCAAACATCCATATGATCGCGCGCGCCCGCGCATCGGCATCGCCCGGCAGCAGGCCCGCATGGCGCTCGGCGATATGGAACACGATCGCCCCTGTCTCGAACATGGCGAGATCGCCTTCCTCATAGGTCGGAATCTGGCCGAAAGGATGAAGCGCCCGATGCGCGGGTTCCTTCATCGCACGGAATGAAACAAGGCGAACCTCGTAGGTTTGGCCCACTTCTTCTAGCGCCCAGCGAACGCGCGTATCACGCGCCAGTCCCTTGCCGCCATCGGGTGACCGTTCAAAGGCGGTAATGGTGATGGTCATCGTGAGGCTCCTCCTTGGCCAAAATCATCGGCTGCGGGGCTGGCAAGCTGTCAAGGCAAACTCACCGAGATTGAAGACGACCCCGTTCCATGTCCGGTTTGTCCGCATAGCAGACCTTTGCAAACTCTAATTCCATCTGATGTGACATCGTGATTCAAGCGCGGCAGGAGGACCTGCCGATGTCTGATCAATTCTGGCTGACTAAGGCTCAGCTTAAGCGCATTGAACCCTTTTTCCCCCGGACGCGTGGCATTCCGCGCGTGAATCACGGCACTAGGTTAGTGCGGACATCGCCGCCAACGAGTCCATGTAGTCACGCCAACCCACAATCTTCCGATCTTCAATCGTGACAACTGAGATGAAGCGGTTTTCGTAGAGCTTGCCGGAGCCGACCGCGGCGCCCTGAACTTCATACTCGAGGATGACGACGCCGGGAGTCTGGGAAATGTTCACCACGAGCGCGTCCGCGCCATGCAACGCCATACCCTTCCCGTAACCCGCATACAGAGCCATAAGGGCTTCACGGCCCACGACCTTTGTCGGATAGCCCGGAAATCGATACCGAAACTCGACCACCGCATGGGGAGCGATCGTGTCGAAGTAGTGATCACCGTCGACAAGGTCTGCCAGGCCCTGCCTAACGATGTCAAAGAAAGGATCGAGCGCGGAAAACGCGGCATAGGCAGGGTCACGCATCGCTCTACTCCCGTGTTCGGAACCCCGACCTTCACCGCACGTGCCGCCAGCTAGTGTCAGCGCACTCGACAGTGCAATTCTGGCCGAGGCGCGCAGCGTATCTCGGTCGGCAATCCACCTCCAGAGACATTCGGACCGTCTGCCAGCTGGCATGGGCGCCGCGACGGAACATGGACCTCCGACGGCGTCTCTGCGCGGGCGCCAAGTGTTAGATTTTATCCACTAGCGGAGCGACCAAAGCTTGGTTCCCACGACTGACGGCGGCGAGGCCGGGTCGAGGATCCGCGCGCTGGCGCCCGAAGCCGACCCATTGGCGACCCTCAGTGGCCCGCGCCCCGCTCCGATCGCGGCTTCCCTGCCGGATACAGCGCCCGGATCGCGGCCGTCGCCACGGGGTGATAGAGGCTGTCGTGCCGCTCCGTGGGTCGGGGATCATAGGTCCACAGGAGCCCGGCGGGCTTGACCGCCGCCAGGGCCCCCGTCACCCGGTCCACGCCCTCCTGCATGGTCCCACCCTCGTCGCCGGCGGCGAGCCACAGGCGGCGGCCACTGAAATGGCCTGCATCCAGGTCGGCCTTGGCCTCGCGGCTCAGCGCGCCCCTGTTCCACCACAGGCTCGGGCTGGCGGCGATGTAGTCGTCGAAGCTTTGAGGCGCGGTGAGGAAGGTCTCCAGGGTGAACAGGCCGGCCAGCGACTCGCCCATCAGGGCCGTATGGCCGCTGGTGCGATAGTGCGCCGAGACCCACGGCTTCAGCTCGTCGACCAGGAAATGGCGATAGGCGGCGGCGCCGCCCGACGTCGGCAGGAGCTTCACGTCGCCGGGGTCGGCGGAAGGCGAGGTCAGGTCGTGCTTGCGATCCTTGCCCTCGATCCCGACCACGATCAGCTCCTGCGTCGCGCCATAGGCGCTCGAAACCTGGGCGAGGCCGGTAATGTGGTGGAAATCCTCCTTCTCGCCCCCGTCCAGGAGATAGAGCACCGGGAAGCGCCGCCCGGGGTCGTCATAGTCCCGCGGCAGGTAGACGTTCACCCGCCGGTCGTCCTTCAGCACGGCGGAAGGCAGCAGATAGGACTGGCCGATGACAATGGGGCGCCCGTTCCGCGGCGGCTTGGCAAGCGGCGCGGCCTGGGCGGCCAACAGCCCGGCGAAGGCGAGAGCGGCGAAAAGCGTGCGGGGTGCGATCATCCGGCGACACAACGGCGCCTCTCACGCCCCGGTCAACCGCCAGGCGATGCGTTCGACCGGCGGTCGGCGCGGGTAGGGCGTCCGAAGGCGATAAAACCCGTCCCGTTGCTCTTTAAAAAAAGTATGATCCGGCCAACCTGTGGTCACCTGGGGAACGTCGGTCGATGAAAAGCACCGCACGGATCGGCCTGTTGGCGGCCACGCTGACCGTCGGCACAGCCATGGCGGCCTGCGCCACCCACCCGCCAGGCTACATACTGAACGGCTACAGCTTCGGCGGCATGCCGGGCGTGAACACCGCCGAGTTGACGGCGAAACTCACCCACAAGGAAGATGATCGCGTCACGCGGGCGGACATCGCCGCCGACCAAGCCATTCTCGCCAGGGAGCTGCGGGCGCGGCATATCGAGGGGCGCCTGTTCGCCAGCCTTGCCGAAAGGCACGGCCGCGTCTGGATCATTTTCGACCTGCAGAAACCCGACCGGCGGTCGGCGAATGCCGAAAAGTGGGCCGGCCGCCTCAAGTCGCAGTCTTTCCAGGGCGCGTCGCGTATTTCCGCCGACGCCCTGGCCGCCGCCACCGGTCTGAAACCCGGCGACCCGCTCTCGCCGGAAAAAATCAACGCGGCCCGCCAAGCCATCGTGGCCCTCTACGCGCGGTCCATGCCGGGCAAGGCCCTATCCCTGAAAGGCAAGGCGCAGACCGCGGCCGATGGCGAGGTAACGCTGACCTGGATCATCGGCGAGCCGAAGTGAGGGCCGGGCCAACCCCAACCCGTTGGCGCGGCGCGTCAGGATTCTTATAGAGACGCCACTTTTTCGCCTTGCTTTGGCATCCGTTCCGGCTATCACTCGCGATACTGGTTCGTTTCTGGGGCATGGGGTGGAACCATTCGGCAACGCGAATCAAGCCGATTATCGCTGTGCCTCGTTTCATAATTCGAGGGAATATCTAATGAGCTTCACCAAAACCCTGCTCGCCGGCGCGGCGCTCGCCGCGCTATGCACCGCTCCCGCCCTGGCCCGTACGGCGCCCCCCATTCACCTGGTGCACGGCGACACCGCGCTGAAGATGAAACCCGGGTCGAATGGCCACTTCAAGACTAGCGCCCGGGCAGAGCCCAATGCGAGCTTCACCACGACCGTCTCCTTCACCGGCACCCTCTCGACAGCCGCCTTCCGCAAGGTTCCGACATTGCTGTTTGCCGAATCCTGGGTAGCCAATACCTGCATCCCGCCGGTGAACGAGAAGGGGATGTTCAGACAGACGACCCCCGCCGCGAAGATCTCCAACGGCTCGGTCACGGGCACCACCACCAACTGTCCCAGCACGACCTTCACCTTCTATGGTCCGGTCTATAAGCTGTTGAGCAAGACGGCCACGTCGGATGCCTTCACCGGAACCGTCATCGCCAAGCACTACTCCGGATATAATCTTACCTTGATCGCGAATACCACTCTGACCATCACCCCCTGATCGAGCGCCCTTACCCCGGCGCCGCGAGCCGCCGGGGTGTGGCGCCGTGATCTGACTCAAGGAGCCAGCGGCGGTCGCCGCTGGCTCTTTTTTTGCGCGCCGCGGCAAGGCTTTGGGCGGCGTTGTCGAAGCGAGCGCCACGCGGTATCTCTCTGTGCGGGCGTGGCGACGGGTTTGGCGAAGGCGGCGAGGTGCGATTTCCCATGGTCAGTGCGGCGCCGACGCCACCTGTCGCCCGTGGCGATCCGGGCCCGCGGGATGGATTGCCGGGACTTGGCCGACCGCTGCCATCCACCGCGCGGCCGTTTGTTCTGGCGCCGCCCGCGAGCAACCTGGAACCGGCCGCGTTTCAGGCTCAGCCGGAGGCGGCCGACCCGCCCGCCCACCTCTACGAACTTGGCCTGACCACCGCGGCGATGGGGTTTCATACCGCCGCCATGGAAGCCCTGCGCGACTGCATCGCCCGCGCGCCGGGCCACGCGGCCGCGTGGCGCAAGCTGGCCGAATTGCTGCGCCTGGCCAATGAGGACGGGCAGGCCGAAGCGGCCGAAGCGGCGGCGGAGCGCGCGTCCTCCGCCGGCGCCAAGTCGAAGCAGGTCGTCGCCGAGCGCTTGCCGGCGCGGCCGGAAAAGGCGGAGCGCAAGCTGCGCGACAGGCTTAAGAGCGCGCCTCCGGAACAGGCCACCGTGGCGCTGCGCGATCACCTGGTCGTCAATCCGCGGGATGCGGCCGCGATGCGGTTGCTGGCGCGCCTGGAAACGCTGGCCGGCGACAGTGTAACGTCCTGGAGCCTGCTGGAACGCGCGCTGGATCTTTGCCCCGGCTATATCGGCGCGCGCGAGGACTATGCCGAGTCCCTGGTGGAGCGGCGTTCCAAGGCCGTCCCCGCCGCTATCCAGACCCGGCGCTTGCTGGACCACTCGCCGCGCAACGCGCGCTACCGCAGATTGCACGCCTACGCCATGATGCACACCGGCAAGCTCGCCGCCGCGGTGGACATTCTGGTCGGCCTGCTGCGCGAAGACCCGCGCGAGCCGCAATGCTGGCTGGTCTATGCCCAGGCCCTGCATTTCCTGGGTCGCCGCGACGAAAGCGAACAGGCGTACCGCAAATGCCTGGATCTGCATCCGGACATGGGCGAGGCCTACTGGGGACTGGCCGACCTGAAGGGCAGGGTCATTACCGAAACCGACATCGCCGCCATGCGCGCCCAGTTGGAGGGAGGCGCGCTGGAACCCGGCAGCCGCATGCATATGCTCTACGCCCTGGCGCACGCTCTGGAACGGGCGGGCGATTTTCCCGCCAGCTTCGCCGCCTACGAAGAAGGCGCGCGGGTGTTTCGCGCCACGGCCGAGGAGAGCCGCAAGGGGCACGATCTGCCCCAGGCCGCCGACCGCGTGCGGCGCATGAAAGCGGTGTTCAGCCGCGAGAACCTGGCCACACGACTGACGCCGGCCCCGGCGGCGGCGACGGGCTGCACACCCATCTTCGTCGTCGGCATGCCACGCGCCGGCTCCACGCTGGTGGAACAGATTCTCGCCAGCCACAGCCAGGTGGAGGGCACACGCGAACTGCCGCTGATCGGCGACATAACGCGCGCTCTGGGGGCGAGCCGAATTCTGGTGACTCCGGACGCCTATCCCGAACGCCTCCTGGAGTTGACCCCGGACCAGTTGGCCGCGCTCGGCGCCCGCGTCATCGAAAGCGCCCGCCCCTATCGCAAGACCGATCGCCCCTATTTCATCGACAAGCGGCCGTGGAACTGGCAGGAGGCCGGCCTGATCCAGCTGATCCTGCCGCACGCCAAGATCATCGACATACGCCGCGAACCGATGGCCGCCTGCTTCGCGATGTTCAAGCAACTCTTGCCGAGCGACGCCGCCTTCTCCTATGATCTCGACGAGCTCGGCCGGTATTACAACACCTATGTCGGCTTGATGAAACATTGGCGGTCCGTTCTGCCCGGCCGCATTCATTTCGTGCAATACGAACGCCTGGTGGAGGACACCGAAACCGAAATCCGCCGCCTGCTGGATTATTGCGGCCTGCCGTTCGAGGAAGGCTGCCTGCGCTTCTGGGAAACCGATCGCGCCGTCTCCACGCCGAGCGCCGAACAGGTGCGCCGACCCATCTTCCGCGACGCCCTGCAACAATGGCGTAACTTCGAACCGTGGCTAGGCCCGCTCAAGCAAGCCCTCGACCAGCCCGCCGAAGCCTGAGGAAAGCGCGAGTTTTCAGCAGGCAACCGGGTGAACGCCTCTTGTTGCCCGCCGAGATGTTGTCCGCTCTTCTCTGGCGGAAGCGAGCTTCCGGAGCGCGGGCATCCTGCCCGCTCCTGCTCCCGTCAGGCGCCCAAAATCGCTCCGAGGAGCGGGCTGGAAGCCCGCGCTCCGAATTGGCGGTCTTCACCCGATCGCCCTGAGGCTCAGGGCTCGGAGGATACCATTTCGACCCGTCCTGCTCTAGGAAACGTCCCATGACGTGGACGCCCATACAGATCTCTTCGCGCGGGCCGGTCTGGACTGTCGCGCCGCCGCCGCCGCCCCCGGCGAAGGTTTACGAGCAGGCGCTCACCTTCGGCGCCATGGGCTTTCACGAGGCGGCCGCCAGGGCCCTACGTGACGTCACCGCCCGCGCCCCCGCCCACGCGCCCGCCTGGCGAAAGCTGGCGGAATGTCTGCGTCTGGCCGGCAAGGACAAGGAGGCCGGCGCCGCGACCGCGCGCGCCGCGGGCCAGGAGGCCGCATGGCCCCCCGCCGCGGACCAGCGCGCCTTGGCGGAGATCGACGCCGCGGAACTCGCTCTGCGCAAGCGCATGGCCGAGATAGCGACGCCCCCGGAGCAGTTGAAATCGTTGCGCGATCATTTGCGCGGTCACGAAACCGACGTGACCGCCATGCGCCTGCTGGGGCGCCTGGAATGGCGCCGCGGTGACCTGATGACCGCGCGCGCCCTGTTCGAACGGGCGCTGGATCTGGCGCCCGTGTACGAGGGCTCGCGCGCGGACCTGGCGCAGCTGTTGCGGGCTCTGAGCGAGGATGCGCGCGCGGTGCCCGAAACCGGCCGCCTCGTCGCCCAGGCGCCGGCTAACACTACCTACCGCGCGCTGCACGCCGATGCGCTGCGCGCCATCGGCGACCTGCGGGCCGCCATTCCGATCATGGAGCAGTTGATCCGCGAGGAGCCCGCGCACGCGCGCTTTCGTTGCGTCTACGCCCAAGCCCTGCATTTCGCCGGCCGCCGCGAGGACAGCGCGCGGGAATTCCGCGCCTGCCTCGAACTTCAGCCGGGCATGGGCGAGGCCTACTGGGGCTTGGCCGAATTGCGCGGCGGCTTCCTCGGCGCCGAGGATATCGCCGCCATGCGCGCGCATTCGCGCGACACCGGCCAGGACCAGAACAGCCGGATGCTGATGCAATATGCGCTGGGTCAGACGCTGGAACAGGCCGGCGATCTGGCCGGAAGCTTCGCCGCCTACGAGGCCGGCGCCGCCCTGGCGCGGGACATCGCGGCCAGCCAGGGCCAGGTCTATGATCCGGCCAAGGACGCCGACCAGACGCGCCGGCGCCGCGCGGTCTTTACCGCGGCCGCCCTGGCGGCGCGCGAAGCGCCGGCGGCACGGCCGGACAAGACGCCGATATTCGTGCTGGGCATGCCGCGCGCCGGCTCCACGCTCGTGGAGCAGATACTCGCCAGCCACAGCCTGGTGGAAGCCACCCTGGAACTGCCGGTGCTCGGCAATATCATCCGCGACCTCTCGCTCAGCCGGCGGCTGGTGACTCCCGACGCCTACCCGGAATGCATGAGCGACCTGACCGGTCCGCAACTGGCGGAACTGGGCGCGCGCTACATCGACGAGGCCGCCGCCTACCGCAAGACGGACCGTCCCTGTTTCGTCGACAAGCGGCCGTGGAACTGGCTGGACGCGGGCCTCATCGAGATGATCCTGCCGCATGCGAAAATCATCGACATTCGCCGCGAACCCATGGCCGCCTGCTTTGCCATGTACAAGCAGATGCTGGCGAACGACGCGACGTTTTCCTACGATTTCAACGATCTTGCCCAGTACTACACGCAGTATGTCGGGATGATGGCCCACTACGACCGGGTGGCGCCCGGCCGTATCCATTTCCTGTCGTACGAACGCCTGGTGGAGGATACGGAGACCGAAATCCGCCGCCTGCTGGACTATTGCGGCCTGCCGTTCGAGGAAGGCTGCCTGCGCTTCTGGGAAAACAGCCGCGCCGTGGCGACGCCCAGCGCCGAACAGGTGCGCCGCCCGATTTTCCGCGACGCCTTGCAACAGTGGCGCAAGTTCGAACCCTGGCTCGGCCCCCTGAAGGACGCGTTGCAGGCGGCGGAGGCGGCCGCCACCGCCGCGCCGCAGCCCCCAGGCTACGAATATGCCCTGACGCTCGCCGCCATGGGCATGCACGAGACGGCGATCGAACAATTGCGTGCGATTACCGCGCGCGCGCCCACGCACCCCGGCGCCTGGCGCAAGCTGGCGGAATTCTTGCGCCTAGCCGGCCGGGACACGGAGGCCGACGGCGCCAGCGCCGCCGCCGCCCGGTGCGTGCGCGAGGCGCCAAGATGGCGGCCCACCCGCGACCCGCGCTCGCCGGCGCAATTGGAAGCCGCCACCCGCACATTGCACGAGCGGTCCACCGGCATGGACCGCGCCGGCCAGATGGACATGTTGCGCGGACAGTTGGTGAAAAACCCAACCGACACGGCGGCCGCTCACCTGCTTTCGCGGCTTGCATGGCAGGATGGCGACGAGGCGACATCGCTGACCCTGCTGGAACGCACGCTCGAACTCTCGCCCTTCCACCATGCCGCCCGCGCGGAACTCGCGGTCATGCTCATGCGTCGCAGCTATTTCGTCCGCGCGCTGGAGCAGGCCACGATGCTGGTGCGACAGGCGCCCCGGGAAGCGGCATACCGCGCCATTCATTCCGACGCGCTGAAATGCGTCGGCGACTACCCGGCCGCCCTGGCGGTGACCGAAGAGCTGTTGCGCGAACATCCACGCCACCCCCACTTCTGGTTGGGCTACGGCCAGATGCTGCACTATGTCGGCCGGCCCGACGACAGCGCGCGGGCCTTTCGTACCTGCCTGGAGATTTCGCCGATCATGGGCGAGGCCTACTGGGCTCTCGCCGACCTGAAGAAGGGATTCCTCACCGAGGGGGATGTGGCCGCCATGCGCGCCCGCCTGGCGGAGGCGACCCTGGAGCCATCCAGCCGGATGTACATGGACTACGCGCTGGGCCATGCGCTGGAGCGGGCCGGGGATTTCGCCGCCAGCTTTGCCGCCTATCAGGATGGCGCGCGCCTGTTCCGCGGCTTTTTCCTGGGCCGCGGCGAAGCCTATAGCGAGGATGGGCTCATCGAACGCGTGCGCGGCCTGAAACGTGTCTATACCGCGCGCACCCTGGCCGAGCGCGCCGCGCCGGCGGCCGCTTCACCGGTCGCCACGCCCATCTTCATTGTCGGCATGCCGCGCGCCGGCTCCACGCTGGTGGAACAGATTCTCGCCAGCCACAGCCAGGTCGAAGGCACGCGCGAACTGCCGCTGATCGGCGACATAACGCGCGACCTGGCGCTCAGCCGCCGCATGATCACGCCCAATGCCTATCCGGACTGTGTGCTGGAGCTGACGCCGGCAAGGCTGGCGGCGCTTGGCGAACGCTACCTGCGCGAAGCGCGCGCCTACCGCGGGACGGAACGCCCCTATTTCATCGACAAGCGGCCGTGGAACTGGCAGGAGGCCGGCCTGATCCACCTGATCCTGCCGCACGCCAAGATCATAGACGTTCGTCGCGAACCGATGGCCGCCTGCTTCGCCATGTTCAAGCAGGTTCTGCTGGACGGCGCCGATTTCACCTACGACCTGCACGATCTGGGCCGCTACTACAGCGAGTATGCCGGCCTGATGGACCACTACGCAGCCGCCCTGCCGGGCCGCATCCACTTCCTGGAATATGAGCGCCTGGTGGAGGATACGGAAACCGAAGTGCGCCGGCTGCTCGACTATTGTGGCCTGCCGTTCGAGTCTTCGTGCCTGCGCTTTTGGGAAACCGAACGCGCCATCTCCACGCCAAGCGCCGAACAGGTGCGCGCCCCCATCTTCCGCGACGCCCTGCGACAATGGCGCAACTACGAACCCTGGCTAGCCCCCCTCGAGGCGGCATTGTCCAAACCGGCACGTGCCTGAAATATCGCCGGCTCAATCCTCCCCCGCCCGGTTGCGGGGGAGGGGGACCGCGAAGCGGTGGAGGGGGCGGGGGACGCGCGACCGCGCCTCCTTCCGCCAAGCGGTCCGGCCAGCGGATTGACTAAAGTCTTATGTCTGGGGTCCACCCTGTGCTGAACTTGGCGGCGTCTCCTTTTCGGCCAATTGACAACGGGGGAAAACGGCCCCGAGCGGCGATTGACCGTACTATGCAACCTCGGCGTCTTCCCATATTCTGGACCGGCTCGACCCTTGGGAGAGGATTGGTGAGGCTGAGACTTGCTTCAGGCTTGGCGGTGGTGATGGTGGCGCTGTTCTGCCGCAGCCCGGTATTGGCCGAACCGGCGGGTCATATCACCGGCGTCGGCGGGGTGTTCTTCAAGAGCAAGAATCCCAAGGCCTTGGCCGACTGGTATCGCGATGTGCTGGGGTTGAAAATCGAAGCCTGGGGTGGAGCGTTGCTGCCTTACGACGCGCCGGGACATCCGCCGGTGGTCGTGTGGTCACCGTTTCCGGCTTCGACTGGCTACATGTCGCCCTCCACGCGCGAATTCATGGTCAATTTCGCGGTCGATGATTTGGACGCCTTCATCGCCCGGCTGGCGTCGAAAGGCGTGCATATCCTCCGGCGCGACGACACGGACCCCAACGGCAATTTTGCCTGGATCCTCGATCCGGATGGCACGAAGGTCGAGCTCTGGCAGCCGAAGAAGCCGGCGGCTCGCTGAGCGGCGCCTCGCGTGGGCTGACCGCAAGGGCCGGAATCCACCCGACTCCGACGTCGGGAGAGTCGGCTATCCGCGCTCGAAGACCCGCCACGCCCGGGACGGCTCCGCGCCAAGAGCGGACTCTCGCCTCATGGCGGAGAGCGGACCTCAGCTGCAACGCCTATGGCCTCGCGCAGATGGACACCACCATGGGACGACCCCGCGGGGGCCCAGAAGCGGGTCACGAACTCTATGCGCCGCGTTGTCGTAGCAGGAGGTCTGAGTGAAGAGGATGCCGCCAATGAGACAGCGCGCCGATATGGAGTCCCGATCCAACTGGCCCTGTTGCATGCAGGGCGGCCGGCCCAGCGAGGCGATGGACTACGCCGCACTCTCCCACGCGGTCGAACGGGGATCGAAGGCTTCGGCGACAAAGTCGATCACGGCGCGAACGCCTGGCAGGAGACCCCGGCGCGACGTGAAGACGAGGTGGAGGATTCCCTCCCGGCCGCCCCACGCCGGCAACACGCGCTCCAGGCGCCCGTCGCCAAGCGGCTCGCGGCAAGAATATTCGGGCAGGAACGCGATCCCCGCGCCGTCGATCGCGGCTTGCCTGAGGAGCGTGAACTCGCTGGCCGACAGACGCGGCTCATGCACCACCACCTCCTCGTCGCCGCTCTCATTCACCAATGTCCAGCGATCGAGCCCCGGTCGCTCCGTCTGGCTCAGCGTCGGATAAGACGAGACGTCGGCTGTCGTCCTCGGTCGGCCTGGCGCGTCGAGGAGGAGGGGGCTTGCCACTAACATCGAGCTCGAACGCCCGATGATCTTGACCTGCAGATCGGCGTCGGTGTCGAGCTTGTCGCGCACGCGGATGGCGACGTCGACCGCCTCCTCGATCAGATCGACCCGCCGGTTGCTGACGATCACCTGCACGCGCAGCTTCGGATGGCGCTCGAGGAACTTTGGCAGCTCGGTCGCGATCAGCCGGTCCGCGCCTTGCGGGCAGCTCAGGCGCACCAACCCCTGGGGTTCCCCCCGCAGCCGCGAGGCGACGTCCTCGATCGCCTCCGCCTCGGCAATCGCCGCGCGGGCGTGACGATAGACGTCCTGGCCGACCTCGGTGACGTTGAACCGGCGCGTCGAGCGCTCGACCAACCTGACACCCAGATGATGTTCCAGCGCCGCGACCCGCCGGCTGATCCGCGACTTCGGGACGCCGAGCGCCCGGGAAGCGGCCGAAAACCCTCCGTTGGCGACAATCGCGGCGAAGAAGTTCAGGTCATTGAGGTCGCGCATTGTTCTCCTTATGCAACGATCCGTTCCAAGAATGGGGTCTAATCACTCCGTCGTTCCGTCAATAGATATGCACCTGTCACATCAACCGCGCAGGTGCAATCATGAAACTTCTCCACCTCGACTCCAGCATCTCGGGCGAAAGCTCGGCGTCCCGTCAGGTCTCCGCCGCCATCGTGGCCGTGCTGTCGGACGCCATCCCAAGCCTGGAGGTCGTTCGACGCGACCTTGAAGCCGCTCTGATTCCCCATCTCAGCGCCGAGCTGCTTCCGACCATCCGGCCGGACCCGAACCATCGGAACGGCGGCATCGCCGCCGAGACCGACGAGGCGGCCGCCGTGCTCCAGGAGTTCCTTGACGCCGACATCGTCGTCATCGGCGCGCCTATGTACAACTTCACCGTCTCTACCCAACTCAAGGCCTGGATCGACCGCATCCTCATCGCCGGCAAGACCTTCGGTTACAGCGAGGCCGGGCCGAGGGGCCTCGCAGGCGGCAAGCGGGTGATCATCGCCTCCTCCCGTGGCGGACTCTACGCCCCCGGCACGCCGTCCGAAGCCAACGACTTCCATGAGACCTATCTGAACGCCGTCTTCCGCTTCATCGGCGTCGAGACCCTCGAGATCGTGCGCGCCGAAGGCTTGGCGTATGGGCCCGACCAGCGCGAAGCCGCGCTGAGCGCGGCGCTCGCCTCGATCCCGTTCCTGACGGCGGCGTCCTTCGCCCCTGCGCTCGCCGCCTAAGGACGGGCGCTGGGCTCGGTCGAAAGCGAGAGCGACCGAGCCCGGCAATCGAGGGCGACGTGGGCCGCTGTCCCGACATCCTAGGGCAGCTGGCGACATTCCAGGAACGCGCCCCCGGGGATGATTCATCGGACCCAATGGGGGCCGCCATGCGCCAGGAGCAGACCTTGGCGCGCTTCCCAAGAGCAGGCGTCCATGACCCGCTCGCTTGCTTGCGTGGACAACAGAAGGCGGCGTGGGAGGGGCGACAGCCTGCGCAACTCCTGAACAGGACGGGGGTTGAAACGGGCGAGCAGAGGATAGTATCGACGGGAAGCGGCGGCGGTCGGTCGGAACAAATTGGAGGTGCGGACATGCCTATGTCGACCGGCAATCGCTATCGGCCTCCTGTGTTCTTCGGCCTGGGCGGCGTGCCGCTCGGCAACGAATTCGCCGTCGTCACCGAGAAGGCCGCCGAGGCTACGCTCGAGGCGGCCTGGGACGCCGGCGTACGCTATTTCGACACCTCGCCCTGGTATGGCCTGGGGCTCTGCGAGCGCCGGTTCGGCGCCTTCCTCCACACCCGGGCCCGCGGCGACTATGTCCTGTCCTCGAAGGTGGGGAAGCTGCTCAAGGCCTCGCCACAGAACAACGCCGTAGCGTATTTTCCATTCGCGCCCTCCCCCAACAATGTAAGTTTCGACTACTCGTCCAATGGCGTGCGGCGCTCGATCGAGGACAGCCTGCAACGGCTTGGCGTCGATTCGCTCGACATCGTATTCGTCCACGACCTATCGCCCGACAACGCTTATCTGCCGACGCCTTGGGAAGAGCAGTTCGAGATTGCCTGCAAAGGCGCGTTTCCCGCGCTGACTGCGATGCGGGAGGACGGGACGATCAAAGCCTGGGGGCTGGGCGTCAATCGCCCCGAGCCGATCCTCAAAACCATGGAAGTGGCCGAGCCGGATGTCTGCCTGCTCGCGTCGCAATATTCGTTGATCGATCACAAGAATGCGCTGGACAACGTGTTTCCAGCCGCGCGCGCTAAAGGCGTTTCGTTTGTGGTGGGGTCAGCGCTTAACGCGGGCTTCATCAGCGGTAGCCCGCGCTACAACTACGGCAAGGACAATTACCGCATTCCGGAGCCGGTCATCCGCAAGCGTGCGCAGCTGCGCGATGTGGCCGAACGGCATGGGGTAGATCTTCGCACGGCGGCGCTGCAGTTCTCGGCGGCGCCCGACGTCGCCGCCGCCCTTGTCGTCGGTGCTGCGAGCGGTGAGCAGATCGTCGCGGACTACACCTCGATGCAGGTCAGGATTCCTACCGAATTCTGGACGGAGCTGAAGGAGCGCAAGTTGATCGAGGACAGCGCGCCGACGCCCAGCTCGCCGGAGGGCGGGCGCTGAATTCAACGGCCGCCCCCGGCAGTTGGCCATCTGGTCCAGAAGGTGCGGCGTCGATCCGCCGGGGTGCCCCGGAACCGTTACACGAGGGGTGGCGACCAGTCTGCGCCATAAGCAGACGCTTGCGCGAGCGCGGAGGCGGAACTTTGGATTGCGCGCCCTAGCGCCGCCGGGCCATCCCGCCTGCACCCGCGGGCTACCTAGTGCCGATTGCACCCACCGCACTGCCGACGAGGAGAGTCAGCTTTCCCCGCCGGGAGATCAGGCGAGCATCGGCTCCATGCCCGGCTCAGCCTTGGACATCGCCCGCTGGTAGGCAGGGCGCCTGCCGATCCGCTCAAGGTACGCTCTCAGGTTGGGATAGCCGTCGATCGAAGTTCCGCGAAACGCCCGGCTGGTAGTCAAGCAGTAGACCATCATGATGTCGGCGGTTGTGAGGTTCGCGCCGCCGAAGAACGGCGCCTGGCCGAGCCTCGCCTCGATCATGGCCCAACCGCGCTTGCTGCGATCCTCGACGAAGGCCGCCGCCGGATTACCTTCGCCGCCTCCAGCCAGCACCAGCTGCATCATCAGCGTGGTCATGAAGGTCCCGTTAGACCAGTGAAACCAGAACAGATGGTCAGCGAAATCGGGATCGTCGCGCCCGGGTGCGAGGCGCCCTCCGCCGTAGCGCGCGCGGATGTAGTCGCAGATTGCGCCGCTCTCGCCCAGCACGAGGTCGCCATCGGTGATCACTGGCGCGATCCCCATCGGGTGCAGCGCCTTGTAGTCGTCAGGCGCAAGGCGGTTGTCCGCTCGCCGCTCGTACCGTTTGAGCTCGTAGTCGAGCCCCAGC
>JBBRAV010000071.1:0-16705 GCA_038206535.1 Caulobacterales bacterium | reverse complement strand
TCATCCGTGCGGCGCGCAGCGCCATCCGTGCCTATCCGTGTTAAAAATCACGGGCGACCCAGCGCGATCAGACCCGGGCGGTCCGGCGTCGACGAGCGTGCCGTCGCCGTGATTATGCCTCTTCGATGGAACGCACATCGCGCGTCGGAGTCGAGCCATCCTCGGGGGTGGACCAATCCGTCAAATTGAATGGGATGCAACGCCAGGCCACGATGTTGGTCTGGATCTCGGCCGAGCCGCCGTAGATCGACATCGCCTTGCCGCTCAGCCAGCTTCGGGCTGATCACTCCGCCTTGAGGCGTGCCCAGTGATGGCGTCCGTCCTGTGGATCCGCAAATACGCGATTGTTCTATCCAGTTGAAGCCACGAGACTATCCAGCGTCGATCGGCGGGCAATCCAGATAGAACACTTGGATGGCTGTGATGATGAAGAGGGCCAGCGGGCTCGCCAGCAGCACGCCGGACGGACCGAAGACCACCGTGAACGCCAACGTGGAAAAAATGGTCAAGACGGGCGGCAGGTCGACACTCTCATCCTGGACCAGCGGCGTTATGAATGTGCCCTCTATGAAGTGGGCGCCCCAGAACATGAATGCGGTGAGAATGGCGGTCTGGGGAATCACGGTCAGCGCCACCAGGACGGCGGCCAGCTTCCAGAGCAACAGAGCGGTCACGGCGATGACCGCCGCCAGCACCACCACATTGACGGGATTGCGCGGCGGCGTGTCGTGGGGGGACGTCACACGAGCTTCGCGGGCGGTTTCATTCATCGTCGTTCAGCGCGCGGTCTGCTGGTTCCTTTGGCGTGGAACGGCTCGACGCCGTCGAACGCCCAGGCGTCCTGGGCGATGAGCAGCGGCTGGCGGCGGGCGGGCTGCCGACGGATGTCCCGAACGTCTCGCTCATGGCGGCGCAGACATCGATTGCCGGATCAACCGCACGATGGTCAGTGCGATCCCAGCAACGAAGAGCGTGCCGAAGATCGCCTTGGTGTGGCCGGCGAGCCATGCGGGTAGGTAGATGTCGAAGTTCCGCCGACCGTCGTCCGTATAGCGCCGCGCGAGCGCCGAAAGAGGGCAGCGGCCATGGTTGATGGCCAGCACGGCGACCTCGATCAGGACAACCGCGATCGCCCAGGCTGAACGCATGTAGTCGCCGCGCACGGCGAACACCCAGATCGCGCCGATGCAGGCGACGAAAAACGCCCAGATATAGGGTGTGGAGGCCCTTGATCGCGATCAGAGAGGTTTTCGGCGGCGCAGCCTAGGCTCAGAAACAGATGGTGATCGTCCGGATCGACGGCCGGCGTGCGTCGCGACCCATCTGGAGAATATCGATCCGGCTCGCGCCAAGATGAAACCGCCAGGGCTGCGTATTGTGGCCGTTGGCGGCGAGGGTCGCGAAGCGGATCAGGTCCAGCATCCGCGGCTGCTCGGGAAGCGGCGCTCGGATCGCGGCGACAGCGGCGTCGTAGTCCTCCATCGACCCCAGGCGCGCCATCTCGACATAGGTGACCGCCGCTCCGACGGCCACGGCGCCGCCGCCGATCAAGAGGTCGCGCCGGTTCACCGGCTTGGCGCCGCAGCCGTTGAAATCAGACGTGTCGGCGGCGGATCGCCGGATGCCGGGGCCTTCCTGAAATGATTGCGGACGCTGCGCGCTACCCCGAACCATCCGCCGCCGACCACGGCCACGAGCAGGGCTAGACCCAACAGTTGCGGATGCGGCGGGCTGACCTTGAAGACGGCGCCCAACGGCGGGACCGTTAAAATCAAGGCCAGCACTGTTCCAGCCGCGGCTGAAATCATCCAATAGATCTTGCGATGAGGTGCAAGGAGATGCCCGCCAGCGGATGAGGCGTCGGACAGGGCCAGCACGAGATTGCCGATGACCAGGGCCAGGAAGGCCGCGCCGCGCGCCTCTGTCAGCGGATATTGCCCGAGCGCCCAGACATAGACACCGAACACGCCGACGAGAACGCCCAGGCCCTGGAGCAGCGCCAGCCCCATTTGGGCTGGTCCAAACAGAGATTCCTCACGCCGACGAGGCGGGAGCCGCATGGCGTTCACCGCCCCCGGTTCGGCTTCAAAGACCATGGCGCAGACCGGGTCGATGATCAGTTCGAGGAAGACGACGTGCACGGGAAACAGCATCTGAGGCAGGCCAAGGACGATAGGGATCAGCGCCAGGCCCGCGATCGGCACGTGGATCGCGGTGACGTAGATCAGCGCCTTACGCAGATTGACGAAGATCCGTCGCCCCAGCCGGACCCCGCCGACGATCGAGGCGAAGCTGTCATCCATCAGGACCAGGTCGGCCGCCTCGCGGGCGACGTCGGTGCCCTTCTTGCCCATGGCGATGCCGATATGGGCGGTCTCCAAGGCGGGTGCGTCGTTGACGCCGTCGCCGGTCATGGCGACCACTTCGCCGTCCGCCTTCAGCCCCTGGACGATCAGCAACTTCTGTTCCGGACGGATCCGGGCGAACACCCGCACGCCGCGCAGCCGCTGCGCGAGCGCTTTGGGCCCGAGAGCCGCGATTTCGCCGCCCAGCATGACGCCGCCCGAGGTGTCGATGCCGGCGGCCTTGGCGATGGCCAGCGCCGTGGCGGGGTGGTCGCCGGTGATCATCACCACCGAGATCCCGGCCGCCCGCGCTTCGCTGATTGCGGCGGGCACGTCCTTGCGGACCGGGTCCAGAAATCCAATCAGGCCGGTGAACGTGAACGGGGCGTCTTCAGGGCGTTCGGGAAACGCCCCGGTGACCCGGCTCGAGGCGACCCCCAGGACCCGCAGACCCTGCTCGGCGAACGTGCTGACGATCCCCGTGAGTCGGGCCACGTCCGATTCGGGCAATCTGCAGAGGCTGAAGACCGCCTCGGGCGCACCCTTGGCCCCGGCCAGCCGCTCCTCGCCCGACTGTCGCCAGACCTGGATCACAGCCATCAGGTCCGGGCGCAATGGCCAGGCCCGCTCCGGCTCCGTCGAGGGCGAATGATTGTTGTCCGCCGAACGCTCGAGGAGGCTGCGCACCGCCTTGTCCATGGGATCGACCGGGCGTACGGCCGAGGCCAGTCCGGCAACCTCGAGCAGATCGGCGGCGGGACCGGGAACCAGCGGCTCCGCGCTCACCGCCTCGTCCGCGGACGAGGTCCACAGCCGGGCGACCTGCATCTTGTTTTCCGTCAGGGTGCCGGTCTTGTCGACGCAAAGCACCGTGGCTCCGCCCAACGCCTCGATCACCGCGCTGCGACGAACCAGGACCTGATGGGTCGCCAACCGCCAGGCGCCCAGCGCGAGGAAGACCGCCAGGATCATCGGAAATTCTTCCGGAATCAGGGCGATGGCGACGGTAATGCCGGCCAGTGCGCCCCCGATCCAGTCGGCCCGCAGAAGGCCATAGAGGATGGCGACCACCGCGCAGAAGCCGATCGCCAGGACTCCGAGCCACGTCACCAGCTTGCCGGCCGTCTTCTGCAAGGGCGTCGGTTCCTGGACGATGGCCGCCAGGGACACGCCGATGCGCCCCAGCGCCGTTTGGGCGCCGGTGCGGCTGACCCTAGCCACCGCCTGGCCCCGCACGACCAGGGCGCCTGAAAACAGCGACGATCCAGAGTCGGCGCCCGGCGCGGCGTCGACGTCCACAATTTCGCCGGCCTCCAGGGGCCGCTTGGACACCGGCGCGGACTCGCCGGTCAGGGTGGATTCATCGACGCTGAGCACGTCGCCGGCCACCAGGGCGCCGTCGGCTGGCAGACGTTCCCCCTCGCCCACGAGGACGATGTCGCCGGTCACGAGCTCGCGGGCCGCGACCAATCTTTCGACATTGTCGCGGATCACCCGGGCATGGGGCTGGGTGAGGTCGCGCAGCGCCGCGAGCGCCTTTTCGCTTCGGGCCTCCTGCAAAACGACCAGGCCGATGGTGGCGATTGCGCCGCTCATCAGAAAGAGGCCTTCTCCAAGATCACCCAACACGAGATAGAGCCCGGCGGCTCCGATCAGCAGCAGGAACATGGGCTCGCGCATCGTCTCGAACGTGATGCTCGTGATCCCGCGCCGGGCGGCGGCCGGCAGTTCATTGGGGCCGTCGCGCGCCAACAGGCGCTCCGCTTCGGCTTGACTCAATCCCTGAAGGGCGATGGCGTCCATTCGGCGGGTCCAGTGTGGCGTTGGTCTCGGTCGGTGAAGGGAAAACGGAGCAGGGAGGGTTTCCAGGGGTGGTTTTGCTGGCCGCCCGCTAGCAGGGTCCGGGTGTCGCGCCGGCAAATGGCTGACCGGTCGCAAGCGTCCCCGCCGACCAGCAAACGCCGGCGGCCGGAAAGGAGCGAGGCGGGCTGAACATCACGGGGGTTAGCAGATCGGCGGCTATTGCCGGCGCTTCGAGGCCCGCGCCCACCAGGTCAGCCGCCAGTTCACGGTCGTGACCTGGTTTCGTCGCTGAGATGACGGTCGCTCGATAGCTATGCAGTCCGCCGCCCCAACCTGGCGCGATACCCTCCAGACAGACGGTTGGCGAACAGGTTTTCCAAATCCGGCGGCCACTGTCTTGACTGCCGAGGGAGGCCCCAAAGGCGGGAAGCGGCGCGGCGTGGGCCTTTGCCAGCACGCTGTTCATTCGGCCGCGCACCGCCTCGATCGACGGATAAAGTCGCTCGACGGCTGGTCCGGCGGCACTGTGGATTGGCGCCGCCGTGCGGTAGATCCGCCGGGTCAGGTCCTCCTGGGCGAGCCGAAGGCGCTGCTGAAATGTCGCGTCGCCTTGGGCGCATGCATTGGTGAAGGCGGCCTCATCGACGAGCGTCAGGTCCGGGGCCTGTGAAGCGAGCCGCACGCCCCGCCAGGCGCAACTCAGCGCCGGGTCGAACGGATATAAGCCGCCACACGCGTCGTGGGAGCCATAGCATTCGATCAGGTTTTTCTGGGCGGGAACGTCGCCGCTCAGGGCCTCATGAAGGTATTCCGGCGCGCCTCGGGTAGCCTTTGGCGCATGCTGCTCGCATCCGGCCAGAACCAACGCGGCGACAGACAGGAGCGCCGATGAAAATGGGATTACCCGTCGCGTCATTGGTTCACCCTCGCGTGCGGGGAGGGTTAGTCGCCGGCTGGCTCATCGGCATTGATCTGACGCAAGCGCCGTTCGGGCGCCGCTTGGGGAGTCGACGGCGCGATAGCGGCGGCCCATGTGTCGGTTTTGTCTCGGCGGCGCCATCCCGTGGCGACGTGATCGTCGTCGGCGACGTTTCCCGCCTTGGCCGCCGAGGAAGGCCGCTAATGTTTTGCGCATGGCTATCTCGATGCGAAATCCGTCAATCCGCGCCTAACGAACGCGCCGTTATGTAATTGGGTCCAATAATTGTGAAAATGTGCGCTTTTGTGCCAAGATTTATCGATTTGACACCGCGTATTATTATGGTGTGAAAAATCCGTTTTTGTGAAACAAGTGTCGGTGTTCGGATCGAGCGAGCGTTGGTTGGGGCTGTCCGCGAGTGGGATAGTCTCAATATTAGCGCATGTCTGCGTCTGACTCCAAAGGCTGATCCCCGACACGATCCGCGCCAGTACGTTGAATAGGACTGATCATGGCATTCAAGACGCTCTTGACGCATGTGGCCATAGATCGGGGAAGCGCCGCGCGCCTGCGCATGACTGCAAATGTCGCCAACGCGCTGGCCGCGCGGGTGATCGGTCTGGGGGCGCAGACGCCGTGGCCGTTCGACGACTCCGCGACCGGAAGCGCCCGCAGGGGCGAAGATCTGATCCGGTCAACGCGAGCGGATATCGCCGGCGCCGAAGTCATGTTTCGCGCCGCATGCGCACAGGCGGGGTGTGCGGCTGACTGGCGCTCGGAAGTCGCATTTCCCGTTCAAGCGATGATTCGGCACGCACGGGTGGCTGACATGATCCTGGCGTATCGCAAGGTCAGCGACGACGAATTCGCCTATGTCAGTCCGGATGATCTGCTGATGGAGGCGGGCGCCCCAGTGCTGTTCATGCCGGCCCGCGAAGTGGAGTTCAAGACCGACACAATTCTCTTCGCCTGGAAAAACACCCGCGAGACGCGTCGCGCGCTCTCGCTCAGCCTGCCACTCCTCCAATTGGCCAAACGTGTCCTGGTCGCGGCGGTGTGCCGGGAGAGCGACCTGGACGTCACCGAGCAAGAACTAGGGGACGTCGCTCAACGATTGCGCGATCACGGCATCGACGCGTCGACCCTCGCCGAGGTCGCCGCGCACGGGGCCGCGGGGCGAAGACTCTCGAGCATTGCGCGGGCTGAACAGAGCGATCTGATTGTCGCTGGCGGATTTGGTCAATCCAGGATGCGCGAGTGGATTCTGGGCGGGGTCACTCGCGAGCTGATGGCTGATGCGAGCCGCTATGTGCTGTTGTGCCATTGACCGACGACCCTGCTGGCGTTCGGCTATTTCGCGTCATGGACCAAGGGTTGCGGGTCTGCCGGGGCGAAGGCTGACGAGCGGGCCGATCCTTCCGACCTTCGTACCTGCCTTCGAGATGCTCGCGCCGCCACAGGTAGCTGTAACGGATGACGAGGCCGGGGATCGGCTGAGGAAAGGGCAGCCTATCTTATTTCGGATCGACGTCGGCAGCCGTGTAGTCAGGCGGAGACGGGGCTGCTCGCACGGCCTCGATCCATTCCTCCGAAACCTCGGCCGTGAGACCTCACCCCTGCTGGGTCGTCTCCGGCAAACCCAGTATCCGCTTGGCGACGATGTTGTTCTGGATCTCGGCCGAGCCGCCGTAGATCGACATCGCCTTGCCGCCCAGCCAGCCGCGCACCGCGTCGAGCTCGTCTTGCGCATAGGCCTCGCCGTCCCAGCCCAGCCCCTGCGTCCCCATGATCTCCAGCGTCAGTTCGGCGCGCGTCTGCGCCACCGACGTCGCCGAGTTCTTCAGCACCGAGGCCGCATTGCCCGGATCGGCGTTTCCCCGCGCCTCCGCGCTCGCCCGCGCCAGCGTCAGGGCGTGCGCCTTGGCGCTCATCAGATGCTCGGTCAGGCGCCGGCGAAGATCGGCGTCGGCCAGCCGGCCGTGGCTGTCCATCTCCAGGTAGCGTTTGGCGATCGCCTGCAGGGGCTCGGCGGCGGCGCCCATCGAACCCCCCGTCTGGCTCGCCCGCTCGTGCTGCAAGAGGCGCTTACCGACGTCCCAGCCCTTGTTCAGCTCGCCCAGCAGGGCGTCCTTGTCCGCGCGCGTATCGGTGAAGAAGGTCTCACAAAAGGGCGAGGCGCCGGCGATCAGTTCGATCGGGCGGGTCTCGACGGTGGGCTGGCGCATGTCGATCAGCAGGAAGCTGATGCCGTTGTGTTTCTTGGCGCCAGGATCGGTGCGCACCAGGGCGCCGCACCAGTGCGACCACTGCGCGCCGGACGTCCAGGTCTTCTGGCCATTGACCACCCAGTGATCCCCCGCGTCCTCGCAGCGCGTGCGCAGCGAGGCCAGGTCCGAGCCCGCATTGGGTTCCGAATAGCCGACGCACCACCGCGCCTCGCCTCGCACGATCGGCGGGATGTGGCGTTGCTTCTGCGCCTCCGTACCGTAATCGAGGATCGTCGGCCCGATCATCGAAATGCCCATGCCGATGTTCAGCGGATTGAAGGCGCCGGCCCGCGCCATTTCCTGCTGCAGCACCCGCGCCTGCCGGCTGTCGAGACCGCCGCCGCCATAGGTCTTCGGCCACGTCGGCGCGCTCCAGCCCTTGGCGCCCAGTCGCTGCTTCCAGGCCAGCAGATCGCCTGTCGGCTCCAGGCCTTCGTTCAACGCCGCGACCAGGGCGGACTGTCCTTTCAGCGAGGCGGGGAAGTTTTCCGCGACCCAGTCCCGGGCCTCCGCGCGGAAGGCCTCGATCACGTCGTCGTCCAAAGGGTCGGTCATGGTCGTTACGCTCTCCTGCGGGGACTCAGATCAAAGCACCGCGCGGGCGGCGCGTCCACCTGACCGGCAAGCCTTCGAAGAACCGGCCTCAGGGCAACCGGGTGAACAACACCATGGGTGCGGCCTCGCGGCGAAGCCAAGAATGGCTGTCCGCAGATGACGCAGATTTACGCAGATGGGGGAGATGATCTTGACCGACGCCGCCCATCAACAGCCGAAAATCCGTACCGAATTTCGTGATCTGCGCTCATCTGCGTCATCTGCGGATAAAATACGGCGTCGCCGTGGTCACCCGATTGCCCTGGAGCCAGCCCGCTTAGGACATGACCGAGGAATCGACGATCACTTTGGAAGTCCGAGTCCGTCATAGAGCTCGGAGTCGATGTCGAGCGACTTTTGTTCCGGTGTAAGGTTCACGGCGATGGCGTTGGCCATGTTCAGGAGTTGGGCCAGGCGTTGTTCCACTTCCACGTCCGGTTCTGTCGCCGCCAGTTTTTCCTTCAAGGCGACAGTACCGCTTGCGTCATGGAGATATCCAGTCGCCGCGCAAGCCGCGCCGTCAAGGTGTAGGTTTCCGGGTTTTTGATGGTCAGGCTCATGGTAGAAGTCTACCACGCTCGTCGAATCGTTCCGCCGCATTCAACGCAGGGACTGTCACCGCTGCGCATCCACTGCCGGCCAACATTTCGAAGTCTAGGCGCACGTCGATGACTGACGTGGAGATGCAGGTGTCCACGCTACGTGCTACAAGGCTGCCGCGTCCATATCGGCAAAACTCGATGAACCGCTCCCGCCCCTCCGCCGCCGTCGACGGGTGTGTCGACGCCGCTCCTCGCTCCGCGACCGTGCTGACTATGTGGTGGGCGTTCACCCGATACAATTTGACGCGTCGCTGGCGAAAAGGTTGAGCACAGCCTTCTTTTGCAGCGTTCGATCCGTCCGGTCTTTTGGCCGCCTGAGGTGCAACTGATTGCCCGGTCTATAGAAATGTGAAAAGATATTGTTTAGAGTTGCGCTTCAATAGCGCAACAGCGAGATTCTCAGTACCATGGCTAGTGTCATCGCGCGCAGTATATTATAGGGGGGGAGTTCTTTTAGAGCATGCCCAGTTTCGTGGGAGAAATGATACCGAACCACTGTAACTGCTCACCCCCTGATGCGCGGAGGTGGTCAGGCGGTGCTGAATGCTGTCGCGGTCAATGCGGTGCGAAGGGCGCCGAGGGCGGTTTGGCCGCGTAGCTTTCCGGCGGCGATGACGAGCCCCCCCGCTGGTTGCCCCCCTCTGCGTCATCCCGGCCGGAGCGCCCTTGCGCGGAGAGCCGGGACCCAGGACGTTGCAGAGCGAGCGTCCATGTGACGGCGAGGGGATGAACGATCGAGCGGTGGCCGCGGCGACCTGGGTCCCGAATATGACGGCTGCGCCGCCATTCCGGGATGACGCCTTTGTTGGGGAGCGCCCGTGCCCCGCACGATCACGCGCCAGCCGATCAAATAGAAACTTAGGGGAGGTCGCTAAACAGGGCGCGGAAGTCGTCCCGCGCTCCGTGGGCGACATGCAGGATTTCGATCGCCTCCCGCGTGACGCGGTAGAGGATCAGATAACGCCCATAGTTTCGTTGGCGGACGCCGCGATGTTCGAGCCTGGGCGCAAGTGGGAAGGCCCTGGGCATGTCGGCCAAGGCCTCGCCGGCGTCGATGATCTCGCGCACGAACGAGACGGCGCGACCTGGGCTGTCGGCCGCGATGTAGTCGCTGATCTGCTCAAGGTCGATTTCCGCCGGACGGGTCCAGACAACCCTTACGATTTCGGCGCATCCTCAGCGTCCAGACGCGACAGAAGCGACGCCATTACCTCGGCGCTCGTCTTGACCTCGCCGGCGTCGGCGGCGGCGATCCCGCGCTCTATGGCTGCGTCCAAGGTCGCGAAGCGGCGCTCGCGCTCCATCCAACCGCGCATCGCCTCACGGATCACCTCACTGTTGCTGGCGTAAGTCCCCCCCTCGACCTTGGCGCGGATGATGCGCACCATGTCCGCGGGCAAGGTGATCGAAAGTTTTTCGGCTGTTTGCATGGCGTGCGCCTCCTTGATAGAAGGTAGCATGAAGTAGTATGAAATGCCACATCTGAAACCCGGCGATATCGCCAGCCTCGATCCTCGCCGCCTACTCCCGCTTCCAGAGAGCGGTCGCGAACAGGGCGACGTCCAGAGCCCCGATCACCCCCGCGGCCAGCATGGCGCCTCGCCAGCCGCCCGCGTGATAGGCCAGGGTGGCGATGGCGAACCGCCGGCGCCCAATACGAAGACGATCGTCATGTAGAGGGCGTTGATCCGGCCCCGCGCCTCGCCGCGCAGGGCAAAGTTCACCCGCTGGCCCGGCGCCTGGTTCACCGGCGCCGCGGCGTCCAGCGCCATGGCGAACACCACCAGCAACGCCACCCGGCCGATCGCCGCCGCCCAGTCCGACGCGAGCGCGCTGGCGGTGAGGGTCAGGAGGGCGACGGCGGCGCCCAGCCTCACATGCTCACATGCCCCCGGTCTCCCAGCCGTCCCGCCAAAGGCGCGGCCAGGGCGCCGCCCGCGCCAGGACCAGCGGCGCGGCGGTCCAGAAGATGTTGAACACCGCGAACGCCAGCCCCTGGTAGACCGCCCGGCGCTACAACCTGGGCTCTTCCCGCAGGATGTGGATCATCGAGCCGAAGGATCTGGCCATAGCCGGCGCCCTGGGGCGGCGCGCGCCGCGGCAGGGCTTTGGCGAGCCACGCGGCCATCGCCAGCATCAGCAGGGCCGAAAGCCAGAACACCGCCCGCCAGCCGGCGACGCTGGCCACCAGGCTGGCCGCCGGCCGGGCCAGCATGATTCCGGCCAGAAGCCCGGACATCACCGCGCCGATGGCGCCCCGCGCGTGGCCTCATGGGTGAGGGCGGCGGCCAGGGGCACGATCACCTGAGCGCCGGCGGAAAAGCACCCCACCACCGCCGCGGCGATCAGGAACAGGGCGGCCGACGGCGCGATCGCCAGGGCCACCAGCGACGCGGCGGTCAACCCCAGCGTGATCAGGATCAGCCGCTTGTTCTCCACCAGGTCCGCCAGAGGCACGATCAGCAGCAGACCGCAGGCGTAGCCGAGTTGAGTCAAGGTGACGATCAGACCGCCAAATCCGTCGCCCAGATGCAACGACGGCGCGATCAGGGCGATCAGCGGTTGGGCGTAATAGAGGTTGGCCACCATGGCCCCGCACGCCGCCGCACAGGCGACGATCAGAGCCGGCGGCGGGTTATTGGGTATCCATCCGGTTAGCACCACGGTGCTGTAGTTTCCGTCAGGCGTCCTTGTTGACGCTCTGGTCTGTCCTGGCTGGTTTCCAGTTCCACGGCAGCAGCTCATCGAGCTTGTGGGCGGGATGTTCGGCGATGCGGGCGAGGACGTCGGCGAGCCAGGCCTGAGGGTCGACATCGTTCATCTTGGCCGTGACGATGAGGCTGTACATGAAGGCGGCGCGCTGGCCGCCGCGATCTGAGCCGGCGAACAGCCATGATTTGCGGCCCAGCGCGATGCGGCGCAGGGCGCGTTCGGCGGCGTTGTTGGTCAGGCAGACGCGGCCGTCGTCGAGGAAGCGGGTGAACGCGCCCCAGCGCTTGAGCATGTAGTCCATGGCCTTGGCGACGTCGTTGCCGCGCGATAGCTTGGCGCGCTCCTGAACCATCCAGGCATGGAGGTCGTCGACGAGGGGCTGGCTTCGGTCCTGCCGCGCGGCGAAGCGCTCATTGGCGGTCAGGCCGTTGATGCCGCGCTCGATGTCGAACAGGGCGTCGATGCGCTGGACCGCTTCGAGGGCCACGGGCGAGATGACCACGTCGGTCTTGCCCCCGGCCTTCTTGCGAGCGGCGCCGGCGATATCGGCCAGTTCGAAGAATTTGCGCCGGCCGTGCGCCCAGCACAGGGCCTCCATGACGGGGCCGGGCTTTCTGTCCGCCGCGTAGAGTTCGCCATAACCGCCGTAAGCGTCGGCCTGAAGAATACCCGAGTAGGTCGCCAGATGTGTCCTCGGATGCTCGCCCCGGCGATCGCGCGAGTAATAGAACACCGCCGCCGGCGGCTCGGGTCCGCCGAAGGGCTTGTCGTCGCGCACATAGACCCAGCATCGTCCGGTGTCGCACTTGCTCTTGGCGAGGACCGGCACGGTGGTGTCGTCGCCGTGCAGGCGTCCGGCGGCCAGGACGTGGGCTTCGATCCGGTCGTGGATCGGCTTCAGCGCCACGGCGCAGGCGCCCACATGATCGGCCAGGGTCGAGAGGCTGAGCGGCACGCCCTCGCGGGCATAGCGCTCGGCCTGACGGTTCAAGGGCTGATGCTGGCCGAACTTCTCGAACAGGATCATCGCCAGCAGGCTGGGGCCGGCCAGGCCCCGGGGGATCACGCGGAACGGGGCCGGCGGCTGGCTGATCTTCTCGCAGTCCCGGCAGGTGAACTTCTCGCGGACATTCTGGATGACCTTCCACTGGCGCGGGATCACCTCCAGCGTCTCGGTAACGTCCTCGCCCAGCTTGGCCAAGCGTGTCCCGCCGCAGCAGGCGCACGCGGTGGGCGCGGGCTCGACCACCCGCTCGCGGGGCAGGTTCGCCGGGAACGGCTGGCGCGAGGGCTTGCGGCGCTCGAACGAGGCCACGCGGGTTGTCCTGGCCGCCGCCTGTTCGGCGGCCAGTTCGTCCTCGCTCGCCGAGGCCTCCAGTTCTTCGAGCTGCAGCTCCAGCTGATCGAGCAGCCGCGCCGTCCGCTCCGAACGCGGGCCGAAGCGCTCGCGGTTCACCTTCAGGATCTGCAGCTTCAGATGCGCGATCAGGGCCCGGTCGGCGGAGCGCTCGGCCCGCTCGACCGCCAGCTCCGCCTCGACGTCCGCCGCCCGCGCCAAGGCGCCGCTCAGCGCCGTCCTGAGCGTCTCGATCGTCTCGGGCCGGGTTCGCGAAGCAGCGTCCATGCCCGGAACAGAATCATAAAATCAGCGTCTTGAGGCGCCCCTAAATGCATCTCGCGCGAAGTTTTTTTCTCATCATCCCGCCGCCTTCGGACGCCAGGTCTGCTGAGGGTTGCGCCAGTCGATCCCCTCCAGCAGATAGCCCATCTGCCCCGCCGTCAGCGCCACGGCCCCGTCCACCGTCGCCGGCCACATGAACCTCCCCTGGTCCAGCCGCTTGGCGTACAGCGATAGTCCAAGACCATCGTGCCACAGCGCCTTGATCAGCGAGCCGCCACGCCCCCTGAACACGAACACGTCCCCGGCGAACGGATCGCGCTTCAGTCCCTCCTGCACCAGCAGCGCCAGACCCTGCATCCCTTTACGCATGTCCGTGCGCCCCGTCGCGATCCAGATCCGCGCACCGCTCGGAATCGCGATCATCGCAGCGCCGCCAGCGCCGCCGCCACCAGCCCCGGCGAGGCGTTCGCCGCAATCCTCACCTGCGCCCCGCCGGCGACCAGATCCACGGTGATCGCCGCCGCGTCCGTGTCCGTCCCAATTCTCGTCGGTTCACGCGCCATCAACACCGGCGCGAAGTTCGCCACGTCCCCACGCCGGCGAACCTGATCGCGCCACTTGTAGATCAGACCCGTCGATACCGCGTTCTCACGCGCCACCTGCGTCACCACCGCCCCCGGCGCCGACGCCGCCGACAGGATCCGTGCGCGTTCAGCCGCGGGCCAGCGCCGACGACGCTCAGGGCCGCTCAATGATGTTGCAATCGCCATACCGCTCGCCTGTGCTCTCGAGGTCAGTTCAGGCGCACAGACTCCCCGACACGACGCCGCCCAGCAAGACGGCCCCTACCGGACGGGTACGTTATTGGCGGGTTCCGCGTGAGCGTGGCTTGGCTGGGTCACGCCCGGCAGGTAGCGGTCCCGCGCCGGCATGTAAGGGGTTGACGGGGCGTTTCAGGGGAAGGGTGGGCCGGGATCTGGCTTTGAGGAGGCTCGGGGGCCGGAGCCGACCCATTTCCGAAGGGGTCGCGATCGACGTCTGTTGCGCACGATCCGAAGGCCCCAAGATGTCATCGGGAACGCCGGCCTCGCCATGGAGCGCGAACAGGCTGTCCCAGGAGTCGGGCTTGCCGGAGAGGATGACATCTCCGGTCGCCGGATCCCCGGCGGACGTTAGACTCTCTTCCTCTCGAATTACGCGATGGCCCCTTATTCCCAGAAGACTGGCAGTGTAATCTACTAAGGCGCGCCACTCGTCGCATCGCTATTTGATGGCTGAATGGTGGAAAAGGAAATCTCGGGCCGCCAGCCGCTGTCCGTCCAGCGACATGCGTAAGCCGTGGCCGACGTGGTGTCACCGATCGTATACGCGAAAGACCTGCAAGGACGCCCCTGGTATATTCGTTCGGCGCCGACGGACACGACGCCCTGCACGCCACCGAATTTCCACGATACGGTCGAGCCGGTGTCGAGAGCATTTGAGATGGCTCTGCTTAGGGGCGGCGTGTTCTCTGGTGTGATTTGCACTTCTTGACCGGCAGGCTGGTCAGCGATGACGTTGCCCTCAGTTTCATCTCTTACTGACGCCACGTCGTTTGCTTCGGCCCCCCCAAGTGAACCCGGCACGGCATTTGACGCGACCGAAGGACCGTCGGACCCAGCCGCCTTGGCGGCTCGTACCGGTACAGCTACCGCCGCCATTTTGGTAGTCGCGCCAGTCTGCAGGGGCGCTGTGTCGACGGAACCCTTCGGAGGCTGGCCGACAAACCAAGCGATTAAGATGAGCACCGCCGCCGACGAGGTCGCAGCGACGGCCGGGCTGATACTCCCGATCCCATCATAGAAATCAATACGTTGGCGCTGAGCGAGTTTCCACGCAGTGTATTGCTCCTCTATGAGAGGCCCGGTGACGGAAAGCACTCTTGCAGTCTCAGCTGCAGCCTTCTGAAGTTGAGACGGCCCGCTTTTTAGAATGCTGGCGAAGTGGTGTGTCCGAGAGCTGAACTCGGCTTCGATGGCGTTCAGCTCAGCGGCTGCGACAGGATGATTGGGATTGAAGCGGAAGAGGGACTCCTTGCTTCTTCGCCATGTAAGGAGCTTTGCCGTCGTGGCCGGACCAAATCCTGGAATAGCTTCGATGCGTGGAGCAGTCACGTCCCAGGCAGTTTCGATGCCGAACGCATTTAAGTTCGAAATCCGTCCAACTCCGATGCCAGAGATTTCTCCCGGAATGATACGGAACTGATCCAGAAAGGCCTCTATCTGCTTCGCCTCTGATGTCAGGCTGGCGAGACGAGCTTTTCGCTCTGCAGGCAGAGCTTCGAGTGCAGTCTTTGCCCTAAGGCATGTCTCGCGGATCCCACTGAAGGCGGTTCCGGCGAGCGCGGTTTTCCAGGCCTGCTGAGACTCCTCCAGCGCTGCCTTGGCGTCTGCCTCGGTCTTGAGCGCAGCTCGTCGATCGGACGCCCGGGCTCTAGGCCAGATAGCGACGGCGGCGGCCGCTCCGGCGGCAAGACCAAAAATAAGTTGATGCGCAAATGCAAGGATCACCACCAGCGCTATTCCGGCGTTGACCGCACCGAACTTTCGGCCTCGTCTGATGTGTATTCGGCGCTGGTCGCTCAGTGATCTCGCCGGCAAAACAAGCTTGGGAGTTGAGGGTTCGGGAGGTGCGGACGGGGGAGAAACAGCCGTCACCGCACCCCAGAGCGCCCCAATATCGAGAGGTCGCTGGGCCGGCCCAGCCTTGGGCTTGTAACCGAACAGACGTGCGCCGGTTCGTGCCTCGATAGAGCACCAAGGACACGATTGGAGTTGCCCCGGGTAGTGATGCGCGAAGCTGTTGGCGCATGGCCTTAGTCCGGCCTGAAGCGTCTTAAGCGCATCGAGCCAACCCTTCGCGTCTGGACGAGCCGTAACCGGCCGTCCCGCAAACGCTTGTTCGAACAGGAGGGCGACTTGTGGTCCGAACGTCGACAGCGGCAACGTTCCGGGCGGCTGCATGACACCGTGAGCACGACAGTCCTTCCCATAGGCGAACCGGTCTGCCTTGATTGCGCCTTCAATCTCGGTCGACTGACCCGGATTGAGGGGAACTCCTGCGTATGGATGCCGACCCATGAACAGAAGCTGGAAGAGCAGCACCGCAAGGCCGAACCGATCATGATCGACGGTCCGCTGGAGCCCACGGAAGGAACGGCCCTGTAGTTCCGGCGGTGTGAAAAGGGGCACACCAACATCACAGGTGTAGAGCTGACCGCCGGACTGCACTTGGATAGAATCGCAGTCTATCAGTGTGACGCGCGCATCGCGCCCGACCAAAACCTGACCATGGTTCACATCACCGATCACGTAGCCGGCCTGATGGACAGCGCCGAACGCCCGTACGATGTTGGCAGCAACGTGCAGAACGAAGCGGAAATCTTCCTCAGGAAAATTCTGCGCCCTACTCTTTGGCGTGTAGAGTTCGTGCGCCTCGATCGAGGAACCGGCTCGGGGCATGACGAAGCCGCATGTGCGACCGTTCCTGTCGGTCACCAACTCCAAAGGCCAAGCTGCGACACGAATGAGGGACTCGCTCACGCCGGCCGTCATCAGCTCCAATTTGCGGATTTTCTGATCGCTCTGGGGCTTCAGATATAGTTTGACTAGCTTGTCTGCTGCGTCGGGAAGCAAATGCACCGCACCCTCACCTCCCCGGGCGGTAAGCGTCCCTTTTGGGCCGCCTGCCCCCGCTTCAGGGAAGGCGGTAGTGTCCGCCTATGGTTGGAGCGGACACTTGGGGTGAGCGATCTTCGGGTGTGTTCGGCGTTTTGGCGGCGCGGGCCGCGCGGCCGCTGGTTT
>JBBRAV010000070.1:0-16771 GCA_038206535.1 Caulobacterales bacterium | reverse complement strand
AGTTGCGTAAGCGCACCGCCGCGATCTTCACGCTTGCGACCGTGGGAGTGGCCGCATCGACCGGCATCGTGGGTGTCGGTCTCTGGCTGGTGGCCAACGGCCTGGGTCTGGCGCTGCCGCTCGGCTGGGCGCTTGTTTTCGGCATCCTGATCAGCCCGACAGATCCCATCGCCGTGCTGGCGGCTGTGCGGCAGGGCGGCCTGTCTAAGACGCTGGAGGCTGTGCTGCAGGGCGAGGCCCTGTTGAACGACGGCGTGGGGATCGTGGTGTTCGCCGCGGCTGTGGCGATCGCCACCGGCGGCGATGTCGCGATCGCCGAGGTGTTGCCGAGGATAGGGCTGGAGGCCGCCGGTGGCCTGCTACTGGGCGCTTTCGCCGCCTGGGTCGTTGTCTTGGCGATGCGGGCCATCGACGAATATGCCGTCGAGGTCGGCTTGACCCTGGCGCTGGCCGTCGGCGTCTATGCCGTGGCGGGCCACCTGCACCTCAGTGGACCAATTGCGGTCGTCGCCGCAGGATTGGTCGTCGGCGATAGCGGCGTGCGCACGGCCATGAGCGACGAGACCCAACGTTACGTCCGCGGGTTCTGGACCCTCATCGACGAAATCCTCAACGCGCTCCTCTTCCTGCTGCTGGGGCTCGAACTGCTGGTCATTCCGATCGAGCCCAAATTGATCGGATTGTGGATCGCGGCGGTCCTTCTCGTCGCATTGGCCCGCTTTGTCGTGGTGCTACCGTGGGGCGCCTATTTCAGGTTCCGTGAGCAGGAGCGGGGAGCGAGCCTCCTGCTGAGCTGGGGAGGGCTGCACGGCGCCCTGTCCCTGGCGCTCGCGCTCAGCCTGCCCGAAAGCCCCTCCCGCTCGCTCATCCTCTCAACGACCTTCGCAGTGGTGTTGACGTCGGTTCTCCTGCAGGGACTGACCTTTGCCCCGCTGGCGGCGCGCCTTGCCCGGTCGCAGCCAAGGGAGCCGGCATGACCCGTGCGGTGAAGTGGCTTGCCGGCCTGACCTTGCTCGTCCCCCTAGCGGGGGCGCTCAAATATGCGGTTCATGCGCCGGCCCTCGCGGTCTTCGTTGCAGGAGGTTTGGCCGTAGCGGTGCTCGCGGAATGGATGCGGCGCGCGACCGAACAGGTCGCCGTGATCGTCGGGCCGGCAGTCGGTGGACTGCTCAATGTCAGCTTCGGTAGCGCGGCCGAATTGATCCTCATGTTGTTCGTGGTCGCGGCGGGCCATGCCGACGTGGTGAGGGCGCAGATCACCGGATCGATCCTTGCCACCAGCCTGCTGGGACTTGGATTGGCCTGCCTGGCCGGCGGCTGGAACCGCGAGCGGCAGTCGTTTTCGAAGAAGCGGGCGGGATTATTGTCGAGCCTGCTGCTGATCGTCGTTTTCGCCTTATTGCTTCCCGCCGTGTTTGATCGCGCTGACGTGGCTCACGGCGCCAGCGCTGCACAGCGCCTCGGCAGCGAGCACTCGCTTAGCGTGGGCGTCTCCATCGTCCTGCTGCTGATCTACGCGGGCAACCTCGTTTTCACGCTCGTCACCCACCGAGACGTCTTCGCCGGCGCCAAGCAAGAAGACCGCGAATTGCCCGCCTGGGGTCTCAAGAGATCGCTGGCGGTTCTGCTTATGGCCACCGTCCTGGTGGCGTTCTGCGCCCACTTGGTCTCCGGCGCGCTTGAAGCCTCAGCGAAGACGCTACACCTGCCACTGCTGTTTGTCGGCATCGTCCCGCTGGCCGTGGTGGGAACGGCGGCGGACCTGTTCGCCAGTGTGAGTTTCGCGCGCCAGAACCGGATGGGCTTGGTGATGACGATATCCATCGGCTCGGCCATTCAGGTGGGGCTGGTGCTGGCGCCGCTCCTTGTGTTGGCCTCGTGGGCGCTCGGCCAGCCCATGAGCCTCGTCTTCCCCAGCATGCTGGACCTGTTCGCGATCACCGGGGCGGCGTTTGTCGTCAATGCCATTGCCTCGGACGGCGAGACGAACTGGTTCGAAGGGCTGGTGCTGGTCGGTGTCTATGTCCTTCTGGCGTTGGCCTTCTTCTTCATTACCCCAAGCTGACTGGGCCGGAGGCGCGCCGCTGTCGATCCGGCCCTAATCTTCCCTCTCTGAATTCCATCGCTCAGCAATCGGAGTCAGCAACAGCAAAGAGATGAAGTTGACTACGCTGAGCACCACAGCGATCTCGAGGCGGCCAAAGGCTACGGAAACACCGATCGCCCCCGTGTTCCAAATGCTGGCCGCGGTGACCAGTCCGCGCACCTGACCCTGCTGCTTCAGAATCGCGCCGCCGCCGATGAAACCGATCCCGGCGATCAGACCCTGAAGCAGCCGGGTCATGCTTTCCGCGTCCGCGCCCGGCAGCTTGGCGGCCAGCAGCGCATAGCCGCAGCTGGCCATAGCGACGATCGGGAAGGTGCGGAAGCCGGCGCTGCGTCGGCCCCGGCCGCGTTCCCATCCAAGGAGGAACGCCAGACCAAAAGCAATCAGCATCCGGGTCAGGTGCTCGGCGACCAGATGCCAGTCCATCACGGCGCCCGGCCAAGCTTCAGCGGGTGAGGCCGAAGAGCAGGTCGAACAGGTTGTCGGAAGGGGTCATCGAAGCGCGGAAATTGGCCTCCATACGATCGAAGCGACGGTTTAGGTCAGCCCGTTCATTCGCCGTGATCCCCGGCCGGCTCCGGCGGTATTGCCGTTCCAGGCGGGCGATGGACCTGAACTCCGTTCGCAGGTTGGACGCCTCGCGCGCGCTGACCCTGCGATCCCGCACAGCCTGATCCAGCCTCTGGTCGAAGCTGGCTTGCCGTTGGTCGAGATTGCTCCAGCGGCGCTCGTCGTCGGCGCGGTTGCGCGAAATCCTCCGCTCGAGGGTGTCCAGCCGCTGGTCGAGCTGCATCCGTTCGGCGGAGGTGAGGCCTCGGCCGCTGGAGCGATATTGGGCCTCCTGGCGCGCAATCGTCTGGAATTCGGCACGCAATTGGGCTGCCTCACGCGCCGTCAGCCCGCCACCGCGGACGCCGGCGTCGATCTTCGCCTCAAGATCACGCTGCCGCTGATTGATATTCAAATCCGCGCCGCTGCCGCGCACGTCGTTATCATTGCGATCGTAACGGATGCGGTTCGACAGCAGGTCAAAGCGATGATCGAGATCTGATCGTTCGGCGTTCGTCAAACGACCCCCGCTTGAACGATAGCGGGCCTCTAGACGGGAGATGTCGGCGAACTCAGCTCGCAACTGGGCGGCTTCAGCCGGGGTCAGTGACCTGTTGCTGACGCCCGCATCGATCCGGGCGTCCAGCGCCGCCTGGCGTTGATTGATGGTCTGCGCGGCTGACGGCAGCGCCATGGTCAGTGACGTTGCGGCCAACAGCGATACGAGCGCGTATTTCATCGCTTTCTCCCTAATCTTGTCGATTTCGCCGAACACGAGCGGTCGAGAATATGGAACGCGTGGTCGAGATTAAGGTTGTCGGCAACGCGTGATCGCAATGTCCGCGGAGCAACAGCTAAAGGGCGGGGCGACAGCTGACGGAACGTGTGGATTGCGCGGAGCGTTGATGGGTTAGCCATTCCGAGGCGCAGGCACACTTAGAGGGATCACCATGCTCTGGACCGTCGCCGCCGTTCTTTTTGTCCTTTGGTTGCTTGGCTTCTTTGCTTTCCACGTCGCCGGCGGTCTGATCCATCTGCTGCTGGTGCTCGCTGTTGTCGTGGTCATTTGGAATTTTATCCAGGGCCGTCGGCGGATTTAGCAATGCAAGGGTCGTACGCGCAGCGAGACTCCGGGCGCTGGCGCGGAGCCGTTGCCGCCTTAACGGCTTTGCTCGCCGCCATGCCTTCAATTGGCTGGAGCATGACTTGTCCGGTGGCTCATTCGGCATCCGGGCCTGGGGTTTTGAAGGAGTCGCCCGCGACGATCGCGCGGCTATCGAGGCAACTCGGCCAGCCTGACCAGAGCGGCGCGCGGAAACTCATCGCGGACTTGCGCGCCCGCCATCCGACGGCGAGCGATGGCGAGATCACCAACTACGTTATCACCGCCTATTGTCCCGCGGTGAACGCGCGCTCAGATCTGACGGAGACCCAAAAGCAGGCCGAGATGGCTCGCTTCAGCAGCGACGTTGGCAAACTGCTTTTCAGTCGCACAAGGCGCTAACAGAGCGGCACGAAAACGGCCGCCGGGATCGAAAAGCCGACCGCGACAAGAAAGCCGAGACTGGTCAGCAGGCCCACCAAGGCCATGAACCTTGAGCGCCCTTCGCCGACCTCCAGAAGGGTTTGGCTCCCGCCTCGATGCTCAGCTCGCGTTCCGCGCCAGGCTTCATGCGCCACAAGAACGCCGCTGACGCAGACGAGCGCCGCCAATCCCAGCGCCAGGCCGTGGGCTAACGGCCCGCCGGAGATCGCCGGCGAGGAGAGGGGCTCATATTTTGGATGGCAGGCCTGATTGGCCAGCGTCGAACAGAAGATCTGCGCGGCGATCCACGCTGATGGCGGCGCGATGAGCCCATATAGAAGACGCCAGAGTTTCGTCTGCCGGCGTCCCTCCGAGGGATGGGTTTCTGGCTTTGCAGCGGCGGCCATCACCCGAACCCCAGGCGCGGCGTCAGGAACAGGGCGGTGAACACCACCAGCCAGACGACATCGACAAAGTGCCAGTAGAGGATGCCGACGGTAAGATGGACATGCCGGGCCGCCGTGAAGCGCCCCATCGAGGCCCAGAACGCAAGGCAGGCGAGAATCAACAGGCCAATGACGACGTGGACGATGTGCAGGCCGGTGATGGTGAAGAACAACGAGCCGTAGGCGTCGGTCGCCGGCGTGAAGCTCTTGCCCATCCATTCATGAACCTGCACGCCCACGAAGATGGCGCCAAGCCCGAGCGCCACGATCAGGCCGGTGATGAGCTGACCGCGTGCGCCTTTTTCCATACCGCGCTGGCCCCACCAGGCCGCGAGGCTGGAGGCTAGTAGCACCGCGGTGTTGAGGCTGGCGATCAGGAGATCGGGTGCGCCGGTCGGTGGCCAGGCGCCCGGAGACTGGGAGGCCAGGTAGAAGTAGCTGAACAGCAGGTAGACAAAGAGCGCCGCCTCAGTGGCGATCAGGAAGACCATGCCGTACCAGCCGGAGGCGAGGCGGCCGACGGGCGCCACGGGGAGGGGCGCGTCGGGAACCAGAACGTCAGCCACGGGCGACCTCCTCGGTCATGACCGGGTTGGCCGTCGGGGCCAGCCAGACCGCCGTGATGAGGACGCAGAGCAGCCCGGCCGCGCCCGCCAGCCACCAGCCGCTCCACAGCAGGGCGAAGAACAAGACCAACAGGGCCAGCGACAGCATCAGCGGCGCCAGACTGTCACCGGGCATCCTCAGGATGCTGTCGGCTTCAGCGTCAAGGACGCTGGTGGCGATGGTTTCGCGCCCTTCATCGAGGACGATATCGCTATCGATCACGGATCGAGCGTCGACATGGTCGAGCCGATCTTCCCAGAGCGGATGGCGGCTGGCGATGATCGGGATGCGGCGGAAATTGTAGGCGGGTGGCGGCGAGGCGACCGCCCATTCCAGGGTCGCCGCGTCCCAGGGATTTGGGCCCGCTGGCGCGCCACGCCGCAGGCTGACGACGAAATTGTAGATCGTGATCAGGATGCCGACCGCCAGGACTACCGCCCCGATCGAGATCAGCAGGTTTGAGAGGTCCCAGCCCATATGCGCTGGATAGGTGTAGATGCGGCGCGGCATGCCGCGCAGACCGGTCAGGTGCATGGGCAGGAAGGCCAGGTTGAACCCGACGAAAGAGACCCAAAAGCCCAGTTTGCCAAGGCGCTCGTCCGCCATCCTGCCGGTGAATTTTGGGAACCAGTAGTAGAGTCCGCCGATCACCGGGAAGACGTTGATCCCGAGCAGGACGTAGTGGAGGTGGGCGACGATGAAATAGGTGTCGGTCAACTGCCAGTCCAGGGGCACGGCGGCGGTCATGAAGCCGGAAACGCCCCCGATGACGAACAGCAGGATGAAGCCGGCGAAATAGTAGAACGGCGTCTTGAACACCGGCCGGCCGGTCCAGATCGTCCCGATCCAAGCGAAGACCGAAACCGCGCTCGGGATGGCGATCACCATGCTGGCGGCGCCGAAAAAGGACAGCGCCAGACCCGGAAGGCCGGTGGCGAACATGTGGTGCACCCAGACGCCGAAGCCGACGACCATCGTCGCCACGGTGGCGAGCGCGACAGCGGTGTAGCCCACGAGGGGGCGGCGGCAGAATGTGGGCAATGCATCGGACACGATGCCCATGGCCGGCAGGACCAGGGCGTAAACCCAGGGGTGGCCAAAAACCCAGAACAGATGCTGCCAGAGCAAGGGTTGGCCACCGCCAACAGGATCGTAGAAATGCATGCCGAACTGGCGGTCCAGCCAGAGTAGCAGGCAGGCTGCGCTGAGCGCCGGAATAGCGAACAAGTTGGCGACCGAAGCGGTGAGCGTGCCCCAGACCAGGATCGGCATACGATTGACCGACATGCCGGGCGCCCGGGTGCGCATCAGGGAGACAATGAAGTTGATCGCCCCGACTGTCGTGGAGATACCGAGGAAGATCAGCCCCAGGGCATAGACATCGATGTTGACCCCGGGATCGTATTCCTTACCGGCGAGCGGCACGTAGTTGAACCAGCCGGCATTGGGCGCCTGGCCGATCAGGAAGGTCGAGTAGATGAAGACGCCGGCCGCCAGATAGACCCAGTATGAAAAGGCGTTGAGGCGCGGGAACGCCATGTCACGTGAGCCGAGCAACAGCGGCCAGAGGTAGTTGGAAAACCCCGACAGCATGGGCAGCGCGTAGAGGAACACCATGGTCACGCCGTGCATGGTGAAGAGCTGATTGTACTGCGCCGGGGTCAGCAGCGCCTGGTCGGGCCGCGCCAGTTGGGCGCGCATCACCAGGGCTTCAAGTCCACCGATCAGCAGAAAGAGGAAGGCGGTCACAAGGTAGCGCTTGCCGATCTCTTTGTGGTCGACGCTGGAGAGCCAGCCGAAAAAGCCGGGCTTGGTCTCCCAGAGCGAGGCGAGCTTCGGGTCGACGGGTGGGGCGTCAGATCGAAATGTCGTATCGGCCATACGGTCTGCCCCCTAGTTCAGCGTCTGAAGATAAGCGACGACCTGCGCCCGCTCGGTGGATGTGAGCAGCGTCCTGGGCATCAGCGCGCCGGGCTTGATGGCCTGCGGATCTGCGATCCAGTCGGAGAGATGCCGCGGATCGTTGGGGATCATGCCGGCTGCAAGGGTGGTTCGACCTGCCAGATGGCTAAGGTCCGGTCCTACAAGCCCCCCGGATGGCGTGCCGGCCACGGTGTGGCAGCTGGCGCAATGGTTGGCGAAGACGCCGGCGCCGGCCGCCGCGTTCGCGTCCACTGGCGCAGTCGGGCTAGCCAGTTGCCGAGCGCGCCAAACGCTGAAGTCAGCCGGCGCGTCGGCGATGACGAAGAATGCCATGCGGGCATGCTGCAGACCGCAGAACTCGGCGCATTGACCGCGATAGCGGCCCGGGCTCGCGGCTTGAATCCAGGTGACGTTCTTGGCGCCCGGGATGACGTCCATCTTGCCGGCCAGCTTCGGCACCCAGAAGGAATGGATCACGTCCGGCGATGTCAGTTCGACCCTGACCGGCGCGCCAGCCGGGATATGAATTTCATTGGCCGTGGTGAAGGCCTCACCGCCTGAGGGGCTGAGATAGCGCACCTCCCACCACCACTGGTGCGCCGTGACTTGGAGTGTCAGGGCAGTCGGGCGCGCCGGGTGCAGCACCTGGCCCAGAACCATCAACACCCAGACCGTGCAGACCGCCAGGACCGGGACGGAAATCGCCAGTCCAACATAAATCCAACGCAGCCCCTCGCCCGAGCCGCCCACGAACTCCAGGGCGCGAGCGTCCGCCGGCGTGCTCCTCTGCCGCCAGATCGCGGCGGCCAAGGCGATCGCGATAACCGCCACGACAACCAACGAGACTGCGCCGAGCCCCCAGGCCAGCTGGGTCAAGGGCCTAGCCGCCGGGCCCGCCGCTTCCAGATAGGACAGCGGCTCGCCACTCATGGGTTGGCCGTCTGCGCCGCAGGCGCCGTGCCGCCCTTCGCGCCAGCCTGGGCCCCGGTGCCGCCGGGCGGCGAGGTGGTCTTGGCGGGATAGTCGCCTTGCAACGCGCCCTGGTAGTCGCCGGACGCGGTCGCTCCGCCGTAGGACTGGATATAGGCCGTGAGCTTCCAGATCTGGTCGGGCGGCAGCGCCTTGGACCAAGCCGGCATGCCCTGCGGATGGCCGCTGGCGATGCTGCGGTAAATCGCGCCCGGCGAGCCGCCATAGCGCCAATATTTGTCCTTCAAATTCGGCCCCATGGAGCCGCCCAGATCATAGCCGTGACAGCCGGCGCAGTTCATCTGAACGAACAGACGCTTGCCCTCGGCGACAGCCGCTGGCTGGCCCTCCAGAGGATTGGCGATGTCGCTGCCGACTTTGGATTGCCCTGCGCCTGCCAGGTCGCCGCTCGGAAGAGCGGCCAAGTCATTGGGTGCGCCGGCCGGACCCGGCGACGAGCGCGTCGCCGATTGGTCGCAGGCCGTGAGCGCAGCCAGGCTCAGGAGAAGGAGGAGAGGGGCTTTCATGTGTCCCTCAATTGTCCGCCTTGGGCGGCGGCGCAGGCGCGGCCCCGGTCGCCAGGGTTTCTTTCATGCCCGGCCCGCCATGCAGACCGTTCTGACCCAGGCTGAAGACGTAGAGCGTGTTGCCGCGAGCCGGGAAACCGGCCTGATGGCTTTGCACCATCGCCGCGCCGCCGACGCCGGCGTAGACGGCGACATACTGCTGCCCGTCAGGTCCGGTGTAGGTGATCGGCTGAGAGACAATCCCCGACCCGAGCTTCTGCGACCAGAGCACCTGGCCGCTGCGCGCGTCCACCGCCCTAAACCAGCCATCGACCGTGCCGTAGAAAACAAGGTCGGAGGCGGTCGTGAGCGCACCGCTCATGACTAGGAACTTCTCCTTGATCTCCCAAACCTTCTTACCCTTCACCGGGTCCCAGGCGATGAAAGCGCCCCAATTGCCGCCGGGACCGGCGTGCCGCGTCATCTCCATGCCGTCATAGGGCGTGCCGGCGATGTAGGACTGCGGATGGTCGGTCACATCCATGCAGACATTGAACATGCCGGTGTAGAGCAGGCCCGTGCGCGGCGAGAAGGCTGACGGCTGCCAGTCCTTGACCCCGATGTCGGTCGGGCAGGCGTTTTCGAGCTTGATGTTCGGCTTGGGCTGCATGGCCGGATTGACGATCGGCATGCCCGTTTTCATATCGATGCCGGTGGCCCAGTTCAGGTTGCCGAACGGGGCGGCGACCAACACTTCACCGGTCTGGCGGTCGATCGTGTAGGCGAAGCCGTTGCGGTTGAACTGGACCATCGCCTTGCGGGTCTGGCCCTTCCACGGGATGTCGAGCAGGACGTTTTCGTTGACGCCGTCATAGTCCCACTGGTCGTGCGGCGTGAACTGATAGGCCCACTTGGCCATGCCGCTGTCGGCGTCGCGCGCCCAGACCGCGGCGCTGAACAGATTGAGGCCCGGACGTTGGGCCGGCACGCGGGGGCTCGGGTTCGCGGTGCCGTAGTAGATGAGGTTGAGCTCCGGGTCGAAGCTGACCCAGCCCCACGACGCGGATCCGCCGTGTACCGCCATGCCTTTGGGCCAACTGGTCTCGCCCAGATCCTTGCCCTTCATCCAGGAGTAGAACGGATTGAAATCCGCGCCGATTTTCACCTGGTCATCGGGGCCGGTGTTGTATGCCCGCCAGAGCTCCTTGCCGGTATGGACGTCGAGAGCGGCCAACCACCCGTGCACGCCAAGTTCGCCGCCGGAATTTCCGACGTAGACCTTGTCGCCATAGACCGTGGCGGCCATGGTCATGGTCGCCCCGTTCTCGACGTTGTCCATCTTGGTGCGCCAGACCTCCTTGCCGGTCTTGGCGTCGACCGCGACGGTATGGGCGTCCAGAAGGTTGTAGATCAGCTTGCCATCCGCCAGCGCCCAGCCGCGCAGAACCGCATCGCAACAGGCTTTGCCGATCGCCATGGGCGACGGGTTGGGCGCAAAGCTCCACTTGATCGGAGCCCCTGGCTTGGTCAGGTCCAGCGCATAGGCGATGTTGGGGTAGGGGGTGACCACATACATCGTGTCGCCAGCCACCAGGGGCGCGCCTTCATGGCCGTATTGCGCGCCATCGGAAAAGGTCCAGGCGATGTGAAGTTGGGGGACGTTGGCTGGCGTGATCTGCGCGAGCGGGCTGTAGCGTGTGTTGGCGTAGTCTCGGCCCTGGCTCGGCCATTCTCCTGGCGCCGCGTTGGGCGCGAAGTTTGCCGTCGCACCCGTCCATCCCTCAAGATGCTCGACGGGAACTGCCAGACCTTGCTTGGGCGACGGCGGTTTTTGGCAAGCGCTCAAGGCCGAGGCGAGACTCGCGAGCGCCACGAAAGCTGTGATGCGACCCAGGTGCGAAAAGGGTGTCGGCATTCTTGTTCCGTCAGGCTAGGGCTGCAGATCGTGGGCGTTCGGCCATGATTTTAGCCAGGGTGTAAAGGGTGATGCCGAGGAACACGCTGCAGCCGGGAACCCACATGATCAGGCCCCCAAGTTGCTGGTCGCTCGCCTGGGTAAGGCCCCAGGCATAGGGCGTCAGGATGTGTGGCGCGTAGAGGAGGTGCGAGGTCATGGTGATGAGCGCGCCCAGGAAGGTCATCTGCAGGGTGGAAATGGCGCCCGCGGCGAGGGCGGCAATCGTCCCCTCCCGGATCGGGTCCAACAGCGCCGACCAGACCATCAACGCCGTTCCGACGATGGTGAGATGCATCAGCCAATAGACGATGTCGCTGGAGAACGTTGCGGCGTAGGGTGCTGGCGCGTGCCAGAACCAGATGGCCAGCGCGAATGACACGGTCGCCAATGGCGGATTAGAGAGCAGGGTCAGGCCGCGTAGCCGCAGGGCGAGCAGCGGCCAAAGGCGGCCAAGCACATCGCCAGGCCGACCGAGGATTAGAAGCGGCGCCGCGACAAGGCTGAGCACCATGTGTTGGCCTACGCGCGCGGCGAACAGCGACACGGAGAGCGCACAGATCGGAGAAACTAAGGCCAAGGTCAGCGTGACCCAGCCGACAACGAACGCAATCTGCCGCCAGCGGGTCGGAACCGACCTCTGAATCGACGCGCGCCTCAGCCCGGCCAGATAGAGGCCCAATATCAAGATCAGGAGCGATATAAGAACGGGGTCGAAGTTCCAGCGTAGCCAGAGGTTTTGCGGATCTGGCGGAGCTCCACAATAGGGGATAGGGAGACCTTCGATCATCCGTCGCCTCCACCGCTCAGGCCCGCTTAAGCTACCTCGTATTCCGAGGTAGTAAGCCTCTAACTCCAGCTTGGCTGCATGGTTCCGCAATTTGGACAAAGTTCATGCAGCGCGCAGCGCGGTATCGGCGCCTCACGGATCGACCGCTAGACCGCGTTGCTGCGCGACCGCTATGAGTGGTCAGTGGCCCGGCAACCGACTCCTCAGGACTATCAGACGCTGGCCGCCTTCAGGGTCAGGCTACGCCAGTTCTTCGCATTCAGCGCCCAGGCGGCGGAAGAGGCCGGCGTCGCGCCTCAGCAGTACCAAGCCCTGCTGGCGATCAAGGCTCATGATGGAGAAGGGCCGCCGTCGATCACCAATCTGGCCGAACAACTCCTCATCCGGCAACATACCGCGGTGGAGCTGGCGAAGCGTCTCGATGAGGCGGGGCTCGTGGTCCGCCGGCGGGATATCCAAGACGGCCGGGTCGTGCTGCTCAGCCTCACGCCGAAGGCGGAGGCAATTATGAGCAACCTGGCTGGTGTCCACCTTGAGGAACTTCGCCTTCTTGCGCCGAGTCTGGCAGAACTTCTGGCTCGCGTGGTCCAAGCCTAGGCTAGTTCCGGGACCTTCACTGGATGGAAGGTAGCGCCTTTCGGCAGTCATCCGCGCATTCCCGGCACATGCTGGCGCAGAGTTTACAATGCTCGTGAGCGTGCCGCTCGCACTCGGCCGCACAGATTCCACAGGCCTTGATGCAAGTCTCGATTTGGGCCCGGAGCATCTCGATGTCTTGGCTGCTGCGCCGAACCGCCAGCCGAGCCGCGGCCGCGCAGACCTCGGCGCAATCGAGGCAGGTCCTGATACAGCTCCGCATGTCCATCTGCTCGGCGATGGACGCGTCCGCGCAGGATGTGCAGAACAGGGAGCAAAGCATCGCGTGCCGAGCCGCCGTGACAAGCGCCTCATTGACGTCGCCCCTCACATCGGGATGTGCGCCGATCATCTTCAGCAGGGACATGGGCCATCTCGCTTTGTTGCGTTAAGCGATATCAACCCGGTTGTCCGATTGGCGTTCCCCATCACCGCGGTTCCAATGTCGATGGCTTTGCAAACCGTCCTAAAAGGAGGCGGCGGGGGTCGGCTGGACCTCGCGCGCAACAGGACGTCCAAGGGCGTCGCGTAGGCGATATCAAAGGCAAAACTCAGCAGATCAGCACCGGCGTTCGGACACCCCAGAGCCCTCCGCCGTCCTCAATCCGGGCAAGTCGCGCCGCAGGATCGGGCGCCACGACAGCGCGCGACAAGATGATTAAATCCGCCGACCGAGATTCCATGTAGCGGGTGACGGCTTCATCCAGCCCGTCGGCGCTCAGAGGAAAGACGTGGCTGCCCGCCGCCTTGAGCTCACTGCGGGCCCATTCCAGCTTTGGACCTGGATCGTCGGCGGCCGTCGCCATGACCACAACGTCGATCGGAATGTCAGAGAGCCGCGGCTCGGCTGCCGCGAATGAAACCGCAGCGCGGTGAGCGAGGTCCGCATCGAGCAACAGAACGGCACGGCGGATGGGCAGGAAAACCTTCGACGCAAGGCAGATCGGTGTGGATGTCGCGCGGACGATCGGATCGATACTTGAGCCAAGGCGGCCTCGTTCCGAACCACTATCTGATCCACGCTTGCCAAGGACGATCACCGCGGCGCCCCGGCTGATGGCGACCTCGACAAAAGGACCCGGTGGCGCGGCCGCGGTTATCGGACCAACGCCTTCTTCTTCGAGTCGGCGTACCGCGCGGTCGATCAGGACGAAGGGCTTCGGCGTTTCAGCTGATCGCGCGCGGCCGTCGCCTTGCTCGTCAGCGTGCATCACTTCGACGCCGATATCCGGATCGCTGGCGAACCAGCCCGCGTGATCGCAGACACTGTTGGCGTATGCCGAATTATCGATACAGGCGAGAATTCTGGCCATACGGGCTCCAAAACGCGAACGCGGTGCGGATCGGGCTGACGTCGCACCCCACGCTGAACCTTGACGTATTCAAAAGGGGAAGAAATGCGGGATAGCCCACGCGCCCACGACCCAAGTTACAATATTCAACGGCAATCCAATCTTCAGGAAGTCTAGATATGAGTATTGACCCATCTCATACACAATAACGTTCGTTTGATATCCAAACGGCGTTGCGAAGGCCGCGCTCGCCGCCATCATGACACTGACGATAAACGGTTGGGGACTAACCCCGAGGCTTTCGGCCAATGCGACGGCCACAGGCGTAAGCAGGACCGCGACGGCCGCGTTGGAAAGGATTTCGGTCAGGAAGAGCGTCGCGCCATAGAAGATCGCCAGCGCCCACATGGGGCCTAGCGAACGCACGGCGCCAATGACGCCGTCGGTGGCGATGGCCGCCAAGCCTGTCACTTCCAACGACAAACCTATGACGACCATTCCGGCGATCAAGAGCAGGATCTGCGGGCGCAGGCCTCGATAGGCGTCGTCCGGCGCGATGACCCCGGTGACAACCAGCACGACCGCGCCGGTGAACGCTGACGCTGCGATGGGCGCCCAGCCCACTGCGGCAACAAAGATCACGGCGACGAAAACGCCAAGAGCTGCCGCGGCGCGCCGCAGGTCCAACCGGCGAGGCTCGACAAAGAGAGCCGGGTCGGTGAGCGAGCTGTTGTGGGATCCCTGTGCGGAGTCCTCCACCGCGTCGGCAACAGAGACGTCTTCTCCCGCCGGCTTGCCTCCCAGCAGCCGCGGGGCCGCCACAAGGAGGTAAAGCCCGCCGGCGAGGGCGATGATCAGGGCCACGGGCGTAATATCGAATATCTTGAACGAAGGTTGGCCGGCGTTCTTGGCCATGTCGTTGACCAGCAGATTGGTGGAGGTGCCGATCAGCGTCGAGGCGCCCCCCAGGATCGTCACATAGGACAGCGGGATCAGAAACCGTCGTGGCGAGAGACTGAGCGACTTTGCAACATCGCGAACGACCGGGGCGGCGAGCACCACGATCGGCGTGTTGTTGAGGAACGCCGATGCGCCGCCACAAAACAGAATGAGAAGCCAAAGGCCGGCCTGACCCATGCGTGAGCAAAGCCGGATTGCGCCTCGGATCATGGCGTCGAGCAGGCCCGAAAGCTCCATGGCGTAGGCGATGACGAACAGGGAGGCCAAGGTGATCAGCGCCGGGCTGGCGAATGCCCCTTGCGCTTCAACGGGGCGGATCACACCCAGGCCCAGCAGAGCCGCCGCGCCCGTAAGAGCGACGACGTCGGAACGGATCTTGCCCCAGATAAGGGCCGCGATCACGAGCACCAACACGGCCAGGGCGACGATCTGGTCGAAAGACATCTCCCCAGCGTAGGGCGCGGTTGGAGGGTGTGCTATGGTCAATCCATGCTTCCGACCCGGATCACGCGGCTTATGGCCGGCGTCGTCGTCGCGCTGCTCGTCAGCTGTTCGCCGCCGTCACAGAAACTGGTGGCGTCACCTTCCAAGCCGCCGGTTGCTGAAAAACCAAGTGTGCTTCCGCCCCTTCCGACGCCGGCCCTGACACGCGCTGAATTGCTCGCCGCGGTGGGAGAGGCGGCTTCCGCCTACGCAACGGGTGCGCCTCAGCCCAAGGCTGCCGCTGAGTTGGCTGACCGGCGATTTTCAATCAGGCTCCCGTTCGGCTGCAGCGGCCCGAGCAAGGCAAACCCTGGCTACAGCTACGACGTCAAATCCGAAACCTTGAGAATTGCAGCAAGGCCTGAGCAGTGGGGGCAAGACCCGATCATCAAGTCGCTGATCGGCACAGCCGACGCCGAAGCGATTGAGGGCTTTTGGATTGACCGCCCATGGATCCAGACGCCCTCATGTCCTGCGACCGCCGCTGCACAAGCTCCGCTCGACACGGCGAGCCCTGCAACGATCAAACCCGCCTCAAAACCTTCCCAGGCGGCGCCACCGTCCGGTGAGGTCGGCGCAATGGTTGCGGCGGCCCCTCTGGCCGAGGTCCAAACGGTCGGCGTCGCGACTGTTTTCGGGCGAGACGGCTCTCGCCTGCTTCGACGCGGCGCGCGCGCCTACGAGGTCGTGCGCAAGGTTACGCCGGAAGAAGGCGGCTTTCGACTTGTTCTGGAGGGCCGTTTCTCGTCGATGGATGGCCAAAGCGTCGTGCGGTGTACCGGCCAGGAGCCGAACCGCCGACCCATCTGTTTTGCGCGAGTGGAGTTTGATCGTGTGGCGATCGAAGCTGCTAGCGGCGAGGTCCTGGAAGAGTGGCGCAACTAGGGGTGAGAGCGCTCACGATGCGGGATACCGCCCGCGCCGGGCGGCAACGGCGGAGCTTCTTTCGGCAGCGGTTTGCGATGAGGATGCGCACGCTCCAGGGTCATGCAGCCAGCTTAGGCCGCTTGGGCGAGGCGGCGGGGCCATTCGGATGGATCGAACGATGGGTATTCATGAGGGCTTCCGCCGAATGCCGGATGTCCTGCATCGTCCAATCAGTTCGGTGGCCTTGCTGGGAGGTCGGAGGCCTGGGACGGGGTCGGGTGTGCCTCCAAGTCCGCGATCAGGCTGTCCATCTCGCCGATCTCGCGGACCTGAGCCTCGATAATCCCGTCGGCCAGCTTGCGGACTCGCGGATCGCGGATGTGCGCTCGCTCGCTGGTCATGATGGCGATGGAATGGTGGGGAATCATGGCGCGCATATAAGAGACGTCAGAGACCGTCTCCTGGCTGCGAACGAGCCAGAGCGAGCCGGCGAACACTAAGGCCGCGCCCGCCAGGATCGCCAGGTTCAGCCGCCGGTTCTCATACATCTTGCTCATGAAGAGCATCATGACGATCGCCATGGCCGCGCCCATGAGAAGCGCCATCCACATCCGCGTCTGACTGAAGCGGACATGGTTCAACTCGTAGGTGTTGAGGTACATCAGGAGGTACATGAGCACCGTCGAGGCGGCGATCATCACCGCAAAGCGCGCATACGGTTTCATCCTGTCCTCCGGGCTCGGAGGACCAACGCGTCGCGGCTTGTGAAGCTCCCAACTTCCACGTCCAGGAATAGTAACTTAGAGGTTTTCCTTGAGGGCGATCCGATAACCTGAAGGTCCAAGCGCGGTCTTCAGGCTGGCCAGGACAGCTGGTTCTTCGGCAATTTGCCGGTCGGATCATAGACCGTCACCTTGTGCGGCAGGTCCGCACCCCAGCGCCACAGGACGAGGTTCTGATCATCGGGCGACGCTTCGTTGACGAAGCTGGGAACCAGGACGCCGGCGCAGCCCTCATGAGGGCAGCGCGATATTTGTTGGCTGAGCAACGCTAAGGTCGAACGGATCGCGAACGGCCTCGTAGCGCCTCGTCAGGCGCTTCGGCGGATGTTTGCAGCCGCCACCTCGCGGTAGACGGTCGAGCGGCCGAGCCCGAGCT
>JBBRAV010000069.1:0-17436 GCA_038206535.1 Caulobacterales bacterium | reverse complement strand
GGCACGTTCCCACGTGTTACTCACCCGTCCGCCACTAATCCCGAAGGATCCGTTCGACTTGCATGTATTAGGCCTGCCGCCAGCGTTCGCTCTGAGCCAGGATCAAACTCTCAGGTTGAGTTGACGTTCTGACTTTCGTTTCCATCGGCTGGGAAGCCGATGGGCGTAGTCTGCGTAGTTCTATTGACGAGTTCCCAAAACCATTCGTCCAGAGTTTCCCCCGGGCCAAATGGCCATGGTATGTCTTCAAGAGACCGCATTCTGGTCAGCGTCGAAGATGATCACGGTAATGATCATCGCCAGGACACCGCCGCCTGCGTTTCTCTTTCCAAATCAACGATGTCAAAGACCTGATCGACTTCCGCCGACCCCGCCGATTACGCCCGGCGGCGGCGAGGAGCGGGGTGTCTATCCGCGCCATACTTGACTGTCAACCGACTTACGCAACATCCCGAATACGCCAGGATGAGAGCGCAAAAGTCGCCCCGGGGCCGTGAGAACAAGCCCCACCAGTCCGTTGCGACTCGATTGAAGGCGCGGAATGTAGGCCAAACAGTTGGAAAGATCAAGGACTAATCGCATCCCCGACCAAACCTTCGCGTCAGTGGCCCGCCGCGTTCGATGACGGCCGTATAGCTGCCCGCCGGACGTCACGCAAGCGTCATGGTTCGCGCCCGCAACCCAGGGTGAGAGGCTCATGCCGCCGCGATGTAGGCGCGCAGGCCTTCGGCTTCGGCCTCGGTCTCGGCGATCTTGGCCTTCACCAGGTCGCCGATCGAGACGATGCCGATCAGGCGGCCGTCGGCGCATACGGGCAGGTGCCGGGTCCTGCGGTCGGTCATCCGGCCAAGGATGTCGTCGACGGCCTCCGTCGACTTGGCGAAGATGACGTCGTGGGTCATGCAGTCGGCCACCGTCTGAGCCAGCCCCGAGGCGCCCTTCTCGGCGATGATGCGCACGATGTCTCGTTCCGAGACTATGCCGACCACGTCCCGTTCGCCGTCCACCACCACGATGGCGCCGACCCGACGGGTGTTGAGCATGGCCGCCACGGCATCCACGGAATCACCTGGCGACGCGGTGAACACGAGATCGCCCTTGGCTCTGAGCACCTGGGACACAAGCATTGGTCTTCCTCCATGCTTTTTGTTGTCCAGTGAGCGTCCGCCCAAACTCCAGGCGAATCAAGACGATTATTCGCGTGCGGCGCGTGAACCCTTCGCAACCCATACCGCGGGCGTGATCAGCAGCAGTCCGGCCGCAAATCCGATGATGTGCGCCTGCCAGGCCACCGGCGCGTCGCCGGCGCCGGGCGTCAGCCCGGAGAGGCCGAAGATGGCATTGATGGCGATCCAGGCCAGGCTCATGCCGATCACCACCCGGCCACGGATCGGGCCGATGCGGCCACGGCCTTCGATCAGCCGGGCCGACGCCCCCATCAGACCCGACGCCGCGCCCGATGCGCCGACCAGCGCCCAGCCATCGGCGTCGTCCGGCCCCGGCAACACCGCCAGCAAGCCGGCGTAGCCGAGCGCGGCGATGACGCCGCAGGCAAGAAAAAAGCCGAAGAACGTCAAGGCTCCCCGCCAACCGGCGCCGAGACTTCGCGCCGGCGGTACGCCGAAAGCCAGGCAGAAGGCGGAATTCATGCCCACGTGCGCCCAGTTCGCGTGCACGAACATGTAGCTGATCAAGGGGAGCCAATAGCGATCGAGCAGATCCTGTCGGGTAAACGCGAACTGTCCGGCGTCGCTCCTGGTGGCAAGGCGCAGGATGTGGGTCGCCAACAGCGCGATCACCAGCGCGACCACCGTCCATGGCGCATTGAGCAACGGCTCGCGGCGTGGCGGCTCGCGCCGCGGCGTATACTGCATCGACAGATCGTCAGGCATCGTACGTTCCGCCTTGAAGGCGCCCAAAGCCCCGGGCATGGTCCGCCGCCAATTCGGGGCGTCTCCGCGGCCCATAAGGCAGGATGACCCCATGATTCAACCAAATCGGCGGGAGCCCGGCGCGAGACATCTGTGGCCGGCGGGCGCGGCGATCAGCCTCTCGCTGGCGGTGTGCGCCCCCGCGCTCGGCTTTCCCGCCCTCTCGCCACACGCCGCCGGTCGAGAACCGGGCGCCTCCACGTCCGCGCCGTCCACCGTGTCGGCCGACGCGCAGATGCGCACCGGAGTTCTCCCGAACGGCCTGCGATACGCGATCGTTAGGACCATCAACGAGCCCGGCAAGGTCTCACTTAGACTGCGCGTGGCGGTCGGCGCCCTGTCCGAGACCGACGCGGAGCGCGGATACGCGCAATTGCTGGCGCGCGCGCCGTTCGACGGAACCAAGCCTTCGCCCGGCGGCGCGCTCAGCGAGGTGGCCAAGACGCACGGTCTGAGTTTTACCGCGGACGGCGCCGCGGACGCACAGGCCGAAGCGACGACATTCAGCCTCGACATGGCGACGACCGACCCGGCGACGCTCGAAGTCGCCATGGCGCTGCTTCGGGGCGCGGCCGGCGAGCCCCGGCTCGGCCAGTCCGATGTCGACGCAGAATGGGCCACGGTGGTCGCCCATGAACACGCCAGCAACGATCTGGCGAACCGCATGTTCAGGGCGAGACTGGCGTTCCTGCTGGAAGGCCAGAGGCCGGCGGGCGCGGTCGGCGGCCTGGGCGATGCGCTGGTGGCGCACAAGGTGAAGCGCGGCGCGGTCGCGGCGTTTCATGCGCGGTTCTATCGGCCCGACCGCGCCGTGCTGGTCGTGGCCGGCGATGTCGATGTCGATGCGGCGGAAAAAGATATCCGCGCCGGGTTCGGGGCCTGGCGAGGCGCGGGAACCCCCGGCGCGACTCCCGATCTGGGGCCGATCGAAACCCGGGGGATACAGGCGCGCGTGCGCGTGGAGCCTGGCGCGCCCACCAGCTTGCAACTTTCCTGGGTCGGGCCGCCCGACAGGACCCCCGACAGTGCCGACAAGCGTCGCGCGGACGCCATCCAGCGCCTGGCGCTCGGCGTGCTGAACCGCCGCCTCGCGGCGATCGCCGATTCGTCCAGTCCCCCTTTTGTTTCGGCCGCCGCATTTCAGGAGACCCTGTTCGGGGCCGCGCGGGTGAGCAGCGTGCTGATCAACGCCGAGCCAGGCCGCTGGCGCGATGCCTTGGCCGCGGCCGACCAGGCTCAGCGCGGAGCGATCGCGTTCCCGCCCACCGCCGAGGAACTGGCCGCCGCCCGGGCCTACGTAGAGGCCGACCTCAGGCAATCGGCGGACACGGCCGACACCCGGCCGCCGGCCCTGATCGCCGATATCGTCGCCGCCGATGTGATGGCGGGCGAAGCGATCACCTCGCCCGCGCAGGACCTGGCGGCCTTCGACGCCGCCACCGCGGCCGTCACCCCCGAACAGATCACCGCGGTCCTGAAGGACACCTTCACCGGCCAGGGACCGCTGGTGTTCGTCTCTTCGCCGACGGCGATCGAGGGCGGCGACGCCGCGGTGGCGGGCGCCTTCGCCGCCATCCAAGGCCAGACGGTCGCGGCGCCGCTCGTTGGCGCTCATAACCCCCAGCTTCTTCAGGATTTCGGGGAACCGGGGAAGATCGCCGCGCGCCGCGACGTACTGGACCTGGACACCGTGTTCGTGCGCTTCGAAAACGGCGTCCGCCTGACCATAAGGCCGACCAAGCTCAAGGATGGCGAGGTCGCCGTTAAGGTGCGGGTCGGCGGCGGGCGCATGGCCCTGCCCGCGGATCGTGCGCCTCCGGTCTGGGCGCTGGCTGCTCTGGCGGACGGCGGGCCGGTGAAGATCTCGCTCGAGAACGATGGTCTGGCCTTGAGCGGCGTCGCGGCGCGCGACGACCTCGACCTGCTCTTGCGCGCGCTGGCGGCGCCGGTCATGGCCCCCAATTGGCGGCAGGACGCGTTTGACCGGCTTCAGAAGGCGACGGTCGCGGAAACCTCGACGGCGGACATGACAGCGGCCGCTGTCTTTGCGCGCGACGAAGAGTCCCTGGCCCGAAACGGGGATGGCAGATGGAAGCGTCCCGACGCGGCGGAGGTGGCCGCGGGAACGCTTGGCGAGGCCAGGCGATCCTTCGACCCACTCCTGGCGAAGGGCCAGATCGAAGTGATCGTCGTGGGCGATATCACCGAAGACAAGGCTTTCGACGCGGTGGCGGCGACCTTCGGCGCCCTGCCCGCCCGGCCGACGGACACGAGCCCGGTCCCCCCAACCCTTCAGTCCGCCAGTCCGCCCGCTACGCCGGTCGTACTCAGGCGCAAGGGAACCGGCGACGATGGCCTCGCGGCGATCGTCTGGCCGACCGACGATGTCTTGGCCGACCCCCGCGAAGCGCGGATCGTGGAGGTGCTGGCGGAGGTCCTGCGCGCTCGCCTGGCCACGACATGCGGGCAAAGTGACGCCATAGGTATGGCGAGCAGGGGCGCGTCACACGTCGCCTTCGCCGGCGTCTGCGTTTCCCTCCAGGGTCCGGCCACGCAGCTCGACGCCCTGTTGGCCCGCGAAGCGTCCGCCGCGGCCGATCTGCGCGCCCGCGACGTCGGATCCGACGAAGTGGCGCGCGCGAAGACCGCGCTCGAGCAGGCCGAAGGGGCGGCCCGCCGCTCCAACGCGCACTGGGTCGACCTGCTGTCGGGCGCACAAGACGACGCGCGGCGCCTGGCGGCCATTCGATCCCACACGGCCCTGATCGAGCGCGTGAGCCCCGCCGACCTCCGCGCCGCCGCACAGCGTTACTTGCGGGAGGGTGCGGGACTGAAGGTGGAAGTCAGACCGGCGGGCGCCTGACGCGCCGCGGAAGCATCGGCGTCTCAGGACCCCGATGGTCTGCGTTGGAAACATGCCGACCTGTTGCGGCGACCTTTTACGGTGCGAAGCGGCGCACGAAGGCGAGAGCGGTTTCGGCCACCTCCCGCCAGCCTCCGTCGATGGTGAGCGCGTGGCCGCGGCCCTTCATTTCGACAAACTCGGTGAGGCCGGGATTGTGGGCTTGCAGCTTAAAGGCGGCCTCGGCCACCGCAGGGGGCACGGTGTGGTCCTTTTCACCGGACATCACCAGCAGCGGCCCGCGCTGTGGGTTGTGGCTGTCGACCTTGGCTTCGCTCCAGGGGTTGAAGTTGGCGACGGCCGCCTGGAAAAGCGGGGCGCCGGCCGCGGGAACGGCGAAGGCTGCGTAGAGCTCGTGGGCCTCGGCCTCGCTGATCGCGTTGGCGAACGCGTACCGGAACTGCTCATACGTCAAGGGGACGGCGCGGCTTCGGTTGGCTGGATTGCCCAGGACGGGCGAGGCCGACTTCAACGCTGAGAACGGCAAGGGGAGCACGCCCTGGAACGGCGCGGGGTCGATCGCCACCGTCGCGGCGGACAGGGCGCGTCCCGCCAGGATCTGCGCCAGCAGGCCGCCGAAGGAATGGCCGACCAGCGCCGGCCGCCGGTCCAACCCGCTGATGATGGCGGCGAAATGCTGGGCCACCTCGCCGATGGTCTTGCCTGCCATCACCGCGGGATTGGCGTTGGCCTCGGCGACGGTCTCCGGATCGTCGGGCCATCCCGGCGTGAGGGCCGCGTAGCCGGCGGCCTCGAAGAGGGCGGCCCAGCGGTCCCAACTGCTGGGCAGGAGCCAGAGGCCATGAATGAACACCACGGGCTGGAGGCCGGTGGCGTTGACCCGCGCAACGTCGCGCATCTCGTGCTGGGTTATGGCGGCTGATGAGGAAGCGATCATGGCGACGGTCTTTTGAGGATGTGATTGGGGACGGTTATCGCGGGTGGGCTTGGGACGGCCGCGTTCCGGGTCAACCCTTGTCCAGGCGCGCCAGGGAGGCGGGAGACCGGCGAAAGCTGATCGCCAGCCGATTGTAAGTATTGATCAGGCCTATCGCGAGGGTGAGGTCAGCCAGCGCCTTCTCGTCGAACACGGCGCCGGCGGCTACGAAGGCCTCTTCCGGGACGCGGGTGGCGGCGACATCGGTCACCACCTCCGTCCAGGCCAGCGCGGCCCGCTCTCGTTCGGTAAAATACGCGCCGGCTTCGCGCCAAACGGACACCAGCATGAGCTTCTCGGTGGATGCGCCGTCCTGCAGGGCGTCATGCGTATGCATGTCGACGCAGTAGGCGCAGCCGTTCATCTGCGAGGCGCGCAAATAGGCCAAGTCCAGCAGAGGCTTCTCAAGTCCGCAGCGCAGCAGGTAGGCGTAGACGCCGCCCAGCGCCTTCATCCCGTCCGCGGCGAGTGTATCGTAGGGCAGACGCATGGTGTTCATCTCCTGGGTCTACTGACGGTGCTGGAATGAGATGGGATAGGCGCCCTGGCGGATACCCAGCATGGGATCCGCGGGCTCTATGCCGGCCGGCACGTTGAGCGGAGCGAACATTGTGACGCGGTCGGCGGCCACGGCGTCCGGCGCCATGTGGTCAAGCCGAATGATCCCCAGCTTCACCAGCCGACGGCTGTCCGGCCAGGCGATCGAGGGATCGTCGATGAGGTCGGAGGTCTCGGCGATCTGGGCATACCATTCGAATGCGACCGGACCCTTGGCGAGGCGGACCGGAAGCTCGAGCTGCAGATAGTCGGGCCCCTTGGTCGCCAGCGCGGCCGGCGTCTCGAAGGCCTCGCCTCCGGTCGGCAGAAAGCGGTATCGCACGAACAGGCGCCGGCCCTGGGCATTGGTGAACGCAAAGGCGTTGACGCCGAAGTAACGCAAGGTGGCGTAACTCTGCGGGGCCGGTTTCTGCGTCGTCAGGAAGGTCTTCGCCACGGGGTGAGTGGCCAAAAACCGATCGAGCGCATTCGGCTTGGCCGCGCCGGGTGCGCTGGCGCCGATCGCTAACAGGAGATCGCGGAACTCGGCCGACGTGGCGGTCGGAAAGCCGTTGAAACTGTGGCTGACGACGTCGGCCTCGCCGCCTTCGGGAAGGGTGAACCTTATGGCGAACCCGCGCGGATTTGCGCCGCCGACGGTATCGGGGATGTCCGGAATGCCGGTGAAATTGGAGAATTGCGCCAGCACCGGTCTCACGCCCGGCGCGAACACCGAAGCCTTCGACAGAAGCGCCGCTTGGGGCGTGGGCTCGAAGGTTCCCTCCGCCATCACGCCCTTGGCGTGCACCGCGCGCGAATGATGATCGCGAAACGCAGTGTAGAGGGCGTCCACCATCTGTTGAGGAGCCGGCGGTTCGGGAGCGGCCAGGCCGGCGCTAGGCGCGAGCGCCAGCGCCCCCGCGAGAGCGGCAGGTTTCATGGTAGCGGATCCTTCTGATGCGCGGGTTCGCGATCGGGTATCTTGAGAGGTGCGCCTGCTTCGGCGACGAAGACCACCAATAGCCGGGCGGGCGCGCTCAGGCTGAGATTCTGGGTGATGAGATGATCCGCGCCCGGCGGCTCGAACCAGCTCTGCCCGGCATGGAAGATGCGGGCGGGCTCGCCGGCCAGCTGGCTCTTGATGACGCCAGACAGCACATAGGCGTAGACAAAAGCCTGGCCGTGCCGATGCGGATCGGCCTTGGCGCCTGGGGCAAACGCCACCTCGACCGCGGTGAGGGTCGTTCCGGCGGCATTGGGCAGGGCGTGAGAAAATAGCGGCTTTACCTGCTCGGCGGCAACCGGCCCGGTGAACGCGACGCAAGCCGCGACCCAGATCAGGCGGAACCTGCTCAAACCCGGCTCCCCTGCATTTGGAATGGATTGGTCGGCTCCGCCCGCGCCTGGGCTATCCGAGCCAGCCAGGCGGACTGCGGCCGTGAACGGCGTCCCCGGGTTGAGCCGGCGATGCCAAGTCGTCGGGCGGGGGCCGGAAGACCCGCCGCGGCGGGTGGTGGTGCGGCGGATGGGAGGGATGACATCGGATCGCCTTCTCTAAAGCTGCACCGAGTTTGGCTTCATCCGGCGGCCCTCGATATCCCGGCTCAGGGGCGCCGCCCGTTCCTCTTTCGGGGGATCAAAAACGCCTCCCCTCAGGGGCTAAGGTCGACGATGCGGCGCCCGAAAAGACGCGCATCCACCGAATAGGCGCCGGGCCCGAGCAGAGCCAGGCCAAGCGACATCGCGGCGCCGGCGCCGGCGCCGGCCATGGAGGTCTGGGGATCGCCCAGTTGGGCGCCCACGACGGTGATGGCGACCGCACAAAGACCGGCGGCCAGCCGTGTGAGCGCGCCGATCGCCAGGGCTGCCGCCAGCAATGCGAGCGCGCCGCCCAACGGGCTCAAGGGTCGGTGGGGCGGAAACAAAGGTCCGAACAGCAAAAGCACCGAGGCTGCCCGCAGCATCAGCAATCCAATGCCGGCGGAGCCGGCGGGGAATTCGGCAAGGAACCTCACGCGGGGCGGGGTACTGCGGGTCGACCCGCGCGGACAGCCCCGAACGGGGGAGTGCGCGCCCGCCCTTTCGGGCGTACGCCGATTGTAACAAACTGCGCGATGACGATCGCGAGACGCGCGGTTGACCCTGCTGGATGGAACGAACTTTTGCAGAGGCTGTGCGCCATTCTCGCCTTGCTGGTCGGCCTGCTGCTGGCCAGCCCCGCCGCATCGCTCGATCCAACCCGGAGTATCGGACAGCTCAAGCACACCGGCTGGACGGACAAGGACGGCGCGCCGGAGACGGTCAATGCCTTCGCCCAGACTCCCGACCGTTATCTCTGGATCGGCGCGGCGGACGGACTCTACCGATTCGACGGCATGCAGTTCCAACGCTTCCTTCCTGTGAACGGCCAGGGCCTGATGGCCGACAACGTCAACAGCCTGCTGGCGACGTCGAACGGCGACCTGTGGATCGGTCACGAAGAGGGAGGCCTCTCGGTCATGCGCGAAGGCCGCCTCACCCACTTCCCGGACGCCAGTCCCACACGCGGCGTCACCAGCCTGGTCGAGGATCAGGACCACACGCTGTGGGCGTCGGTCGCTGGACCAGCCGGCGTGCTTCGCTTCGACGGCGCAAGGTGGCGCCCGCTCGACGCGGGCTGGGGATATCCGGGCGGCGCCGTGTCCGGCCTGCTCGTGACCCGCGACGGCGCTCTTTGGGTCGCCAGCCAAAATACGATCCACGTCTTGCGCCGCGGCGCGCGGCGGTTCGAAGCCACCGGCGTGCGGTTCGACAGCTTTGTGCGCATGGTCGAGGCGCCGGATGGCCGGATCTGGATCGGGCAAGGCGTGAAGGGCGTCGTCGCGATTTCGCCGAACCGACTTGCCGGCCATCCCGCGGCCGCCGGCTGGCGCCTGCCCCCGCCGGACTCGCGAATCCACGCGCGCAGGATGATCATCGACCGCGACGGCGGCCTATGGTCCACGTCCTTCACCGAAGGGGTTTTTCGCATCCCCTCGCCTGGCAAGGCGAGCCCCGGCGCGCCGGCCGCCGTCGAGACCTACCGTGCCAAGGACGGACTTACCGACGATATCACGGCCCCGATCTTCGAGGGACGGGAGGGAGACGTCTGGGTGGGATCCTATCGCGGCGTCGATCGTTTCCGCACCGCCAACGTCGTCGCCGACACTACAATCCCGACCAACGCCTTCTTCGGCTACCGCGCCGTACGAGCCGACGCGCGCAATCTCTACATTGGCGACAACGACACGCTATTCCGGATCGGCGACGACGGGGTCCCTCGAATCCTTCGGCGCTTCGATCACTCGCCGATGACCGCGCTGTGCGCCGACGGAAAAGGCGCCGTGTGGATTGGCCTCTCGCGGCAGTTTCTGAAGATGTCCGGTGGCCGTTTCAGCATCGTCCCCCTTCCCAATCCTGCGTCGGAAACCGTCCTCAACTGCGCGGTGGACGCGGAGGGCGCCCTGTGGATCAGCGTGCAGGATCAGGGGCTCTTTAAGTCGCAGGGCCGGGGTTGGACGAAGGTCGTGGTCCGGGCCGACCTGGCCAACGCCGCGCCGTGGATGGTGGCGGACAGGGTGGGCCGGCTGTGGCTGAACCCCGTCTACGACGTGGGGCGGACCCTGCTGCTGGTCGATGGCGCGTCTGTGCGTAGCTTTAGTGGAGCCGAGGGGCCGGACATCGGACATATCGGCATCATCTATCCGCGCGATCGCGACGTGCTGTTTGGCGGTGACGGCGGACTGGCCCGATTCGACGGGCGACGCTTTCAGACCTTTAAGGCCCAGGAGGGCGGCCCATTGCGCCGCATCTCCGGCATTGCGGAGACGGCGGGCGGCGTTCTTTGGCTCAACACCGCCAGGGGCGTGGTCCGAACCCTCGACGCCGACCTTCAAGCAAGCCTCGATCACCCCGGACAGCGGCTGCCCTACAGGCTGCTGGACTTTCAGGATGGCCTGCCAGGCGCCGCTCTGCAGGATGCGAGCACGCCCACCGCCATCGATGGCCCGGATGGTCGGCTATGGCTGCTCACCACGCAAGGCGTGGCCTGGCTCGATCCGGCTCGCCTGGCGACCAATCACTTGCCGCCGCTGGCGTCGATCACGGCCGTGGCCGCGGAAGGCAAAGCGTATCCGCCCGCGAGCTCGATCGCCCTGCCTGCCGGGACGCAGAACCTGCAGATCGACTACGCCGGCCTCAGCCTTTCCATTCCGGAACGGGTTCGGTACCGCTATCGAATGAGCGGCGTCGATGCCGGCTGGGTGGATGCGGGGCCCAGGCAACAGGCGTTCTACACCAAGCTGGGGCCGGGTGATTACCGCTTCCGTGTACTCGCGGCCAACAACGATGGCGTTTGGACTCCTGTCGGCGCCACCGTGGACATATCGGTTGCGCCAACCTTCGTGCAGACTCCCCTGTTCTGGGCCTTGTGCGTGCTGGGGGTCCTGGGCCTTGGCTGGTTACTGTATTCGTTGCGTCTGCGGCAGATGACGGAGCGCATCCGAGGGCGCCTGGAGGAGCGTCTTTTTGAGCGTGAGCGGATCGCCCGCGAATTGCACGACACCTTGCTGCAGGGCGTCCAGGGGCTGATCCTGCGCTTCCAGGCGGTCGCCGAACAGATTCCCGCGGACCAGCCCGCGCGGCGCCTGATTGAGACGGTGCTGGACCGCGCGGACAGCGTAATGACCGAGGGGCGCGATCGGGTCCGCAATCTTCGCGTCGGACATGAAAGCGGCGACGTCTCCGAGGCCTTCGTCGCCGCGGCTGCGCGCGCGGCGTTCGATTCCTCCACAAGCTTTCGCCTGGTGACGGAAGGCGCCGCTCGCGCCTTGCATCCCATTGTCCGCGAGGAGGTCGTCCGGATCGGCGAGGAAGCCATTCAGAACGCCTTCCAGCATGCCCGGGCCAAAGCCATCGACGTCGTGGTGACCTATCATCGCCGTGGACTGCGGCTCAGTGTCCAGGACGACGGCGTCGGCCTGGATGCGACCGTCGTTTCCGAGGGCGGACGCGAGGGGCATTATGGCCTTGTGGGCATGCGCGAACGCGCGCGGAAGATTCGCGCCGAATTCCGCCTGCTGAGCCGAGCGGGCGGCGGAGCGCAGATCGACCTTACCGTCCCCGCCTCCGTGGCCTATGCCGGAAATGGGGCTCGCCGTTGGTTCGCACGGCGACCGTCCTCCCGTCCTGAGGCTGACCTGTGACCCCATCCGACACTGCGCCGATACGCATCCTCACCGTCGACGACCATCCGCTCTTGCGTGACGGCATCGCCGCTCTGATAGACCTTCAGCCCGATATGTCCGTGGTCGGCGAGGCGGAGGACGGAGCGATGGCCCTTGCGCGCTTCCGGGTGCTGCGGCCCGACATCACCTTGATGGACTTGCAGATGCCGGGAGGTGGCGGCCTCGAAGCGATCCAGGCGATCCGGACCGAATTCCCGACGGCGAGGATTATCGTACTGACGACCTACTCCGGCGACGCCCAGGCGCTGCGCGCGCTCAAGGTTGGCGCGTCCGGGTATCTTCTGAAAAGCGCGCTTCGCAAAGAACTTCTCGACACCATCCGCAAGGTGCATTCGGGTCTGCGCCACCTCCCGGCCGACATCGCCACTGAAATCGCCCTGCACGCCGCCGATGACACCCTGTCCGAACGCGAAATCGCGGTCCTGCGCCACGTCGCCGACGGCGAGTCGAACAAGCGCATCGGCTGGCGGCTTTCAGTGTCCGAGGAGACGGTCAAGGCGCACCTGAAAAGCATATTCGCCAAACTGAACGTGGCCGATCGCACGCATGCCGTCACCGTCGCGGCGCGACGAGGGATCATAGAACTCTAGACTAGGCGAGAGCCGTTCGCGGAGCCATGAGCTGCAAAGCGCTCTGACGCCAATATTCTCTTGGTGGGGCGTGCGTCGCAGCGGGTGAAGCGCCGAGGCTGCTCATGGCGGCGATAAAGTGCAGAGCCGGCGCCATTGTCGTCGACGCGGTGACGATGGTTCCACCGGAGCCGTCGCTCTGCGCGGTGAATGTCGCGGCCGTAAAATCGCCCAACAGCCGAAGGCGCGCTGTGTGGGCCCCATCGGACACCGTAAGGATGCCGCTCCTGGTTGTTCCGCTGAAGCTCGCTTCACCGGCGCCCACGAACCCTATGTCCCGCAGATCCAGCGCGGTCGCACCCGTTCGAGAAAACCCGACGATCGTGTTGGCGTAGCCCTGGGATTGCGCGAGCGCGAGAACGCCGCCGCGCAGGAACGACACCCTTTCGTCAAAGGCGCCCGCGAACGAGAGGGTTCCGCCGCTGATGACCGCGCTCCCGGTCCCACTGACCGGACCATACACGACCATCGCGCCTCCGACCGTCTCCAACCGGCCATCGTTATCGATGGCGCTTCGGATCGTCACGCTGCCGACTCCCCGGGCTACGATCCGCCCGGCGTTGGCTATGGAGTTGGCCCCGGTGGCTATGATCAGTGTCGCAGCAACATCGCCCTCGATAACACCGTCGACCCTGTTGGATAGGGCGAGCGAGCCGGCCCCAAGCTGGCCGCCGCCTCGAATGGAGCTGTTGTTGACCAACAAGATGTCGCTAGACGCGCCATAGACCTTGTCGGCGGAGCTAACGCCGACGACAAAGATCCCCCCGCCCGTCAAAGTCGTATTCGCGTCCAACTCGAGACGGCTTGGGCCGCCAAGGAGTTCGATAAGTCCGGAATTACTGACGCTTCCCCCCAAAGTCAGGGTTCCGGCGTCGAGGAGCTGATCGCCGGCAGCGACGCGGACCGCGCCGACAACCGTGAAGTTGGCGGCGCTACCAATCCTGAGGGTCCCGAAATCGCTGAACGCGGCGGCGGGCATGCTACCTGACACATGCACCGCGCCGTTCGACAAACCGGTAAGCGTGCCTGTTCCGGAGGCCAGGGCAAGCGTCCCGCCGCCGCCGACAACCGCGCCGACAAAGGCCGATCCGGCCTCCACAATCACCTCATCGTTCGCATATTTAGCGATCAGCGCGTGTCCAGCCCCACCTGAGATCGTGCCGAAGTTCGTAATCGTGGCGTTGCTTTCCAAAAGCACGCCCCTGGGGCCTTTTATCAGCGCAGTAGAATCCCCGACGGCGCCATTGCGCAATTGGGAGCCTGTGAGCCTTACAGAATATGCGGCGGCTCCGCCTAAGATCGTGCCGAAGTTCAGGCACGCAACACCCTTGAGATCTGCCGCGTAACTACCTTCACCGAACCCGTATTCTTGGATCGTCGCCGCCGTGTCGTTGACCGACCCGTTGATCACCGAACCGCCGGCGAGCACGTCCAACGCGGACGTCTGGAAGCCGCCGCCGCCGAGTATCGTTCCGTAATTTCTTACCGTTCCGGCGGCTCCATAAATGATCACGCCATTCTTTCCGGAGATGACGGCGCCTTCATCGTGGCCACTGCCATTGACGACCCTGCCGCCATTCTTCAATTCCACGCCGGCGCCCCCTTTTTGGCGCGTGGTTGCGTAGATGGCGCCGAAATTGACGACCGTGCCCGCCCCGCCTTCAACTAACACCCGAGTTCCATAGCTTTGAATCGTCGAGGATGTGTCGGCTGCCGTTCCGTTGAAGACAAAGCCGCCCGCCTGAAGTGTAATCGCGCCGAGATTGTTGAAACCGGCCTCGATCGACCCGAAGTTGGACACCGTCGACACGGTCGTCTCGGCGCTGATGGCTCCGGTCACGCTGGCGATCGTGTCCGCCAATGCGCCGTTCACGATGTCGCCACCCCCCCGCAAATCCATTCCGCCAATGATGGTCGCGAAATTCTTCACGGTCGCCCGACCGACGGTGGCGTAGACACCGGCGCCCCCTTCCAGGAGAGCGCTCGTGTCGCTGAGGCTGCCATTGATCACCACGCCGCCGCGATAAAGCGAAACCCCTCCGCCGGAGGTTTCATTCTGGTCGATGAAGCCGATCACGCCGAAATTTTCGACGGTGCCTCCATCCTTGAGCGAGACCCCGCCCTGATAGGGGTCGGAAGGGCCGCTTCTGATCGTTCCGAAATTGGTCACGAACCCGGACGAGCCGGAAATGTTGATGGCCTGATACCCTTCGATGAACGCGCCGGTGCTGGATGCGGAACCGTTCGTGACGCGACCGCCCGCTTCGAGATAGATGGCGGAGTCGAAGTGTGCTTGGCCGTCGGCAGAGATGATCGTCCCGAAATTGGACACCAGTGCGTAGCCGACCTGGGCCAGCACGCCCACCGGCCCCGTGATCGAGGCTTTCATGTTCGAAGCACTCCCGTTGATCACGCTCCCCCCGTCGACCAGATCGACGCACGCGGTCAAGTAGGTTGGACCGCCGGTCGAAAGGAGGGTCCCGGCGTTGTTCAAGGCGCCCGAACCACTGTTGATGGCGACCGCACTGTAGAGACTTTGGATCCTGCTGGAAGCGTTCGAGTTGAACACCTGTCCTCCGGCTCGCAGATAGATGCCGAAGCTGGTGCTTTTGATGCGCCCCTCGTTGACGACCGTGTAGGCGACGCTACCCCCCTTGGGGGAGTCGATACCGTCACCCTCGATGTAACCGCTGCCTGCCACGGTAAGGGACGTGACCGGCGAATGCAGGGAATAGCCCGAAACGTAGGTTCCGGTGAGCACTCTACTCGTCATGTCTTCCTCCCATGGACGGCCCGGCCGACACCGGACCCAATTGACGTGACCGCCGACAATCCAACATGCGAGCGCTCAATGGCCGTACGCCGGCGTTTCTTCGCACGGCGCTGGCGCCTTGCCGAGGATCATGTCCGCCGCCTTTTCGGCTATCATGATCGTCGGCGCGTTGGTGTTGCCGCCCACCAGGGTGGGCATGACCGAGGCGTCGACGACGCGAAGCCCCGAGAGGCCGATGACCCGTAAAGAGGCGTCGACCACCGCCATGGCGTCGTCCGCGAGGCCCATCCGGCAAGTGCCGACGGGATGATAGATCGTCTCGGCCGCTCGACGCATCCAGGCATCGATCTCCTGGTCGCTCGAAACATCCGCGCCGGGCTCGAACTCGGCGCCTCGCAGACCGCTCAGCGCCTTTTGCCCGGCCACCTCGCGCACGATGTCGACGCCGGCCCGAAGCGCGCGGCGATCCTCTTCGGCGGCCAGGTAATTGGCGAAGATCGCCGGATCGTCGAACGGATCGTCCGAGCGCAACCCGATATAGCCGCGGCTTTCGGGTCGTAGCTGGCACACGTGGATGGTGAAACCGTCCTTTTCCACCGACTGCTTTCCGTGATCCTTCATGATCGCCAGCACACAGTGCAGTTGCAGGTCGGGCCGGTCGAGATCTGGGCGGGACTTCAGGAAGGCCCCGGATTCAAGGAAGTTCTGACGCCCAGGCCCTTGGCCGAACAGCAGATAATTCAGTCCGGTGACGAGACGATTGACGCCCTTGTTGTAGGAATAGGCCGTCTTGGTCCCCGGCGCCGCCTCCCACGACATGGCCAGGTCCAGATGGTCCTGCAGATTGGCCCCCACGCCCCGCAGCGGGTGCCGGGGGATTACGCCGACGGCCGCGAGCGCATCCGGATCGCCGATGCCGGAAAGTTGCAGCACATGAGGCGACTGGACCGCGCCGGCGCAGACGAGCACCTCCGCGTCGGCATATACCCGCCGCGTCTGGCTCATTTGCACGAACTCCACGCCGACGACCCGATCCTGTTCGATCAGAAGCCTTGTCGTGCGCGCGTCGGTTTCGGCCGTGAGGTTCGGTCGCCCCAGGGCGGGATGCAGGAAGGCGCACGCCGCGCTCCAGCGACGGCCATTCTTGATGTTCAGCTGATAGGATCCAAAACCCTCCTGCTGCAACCCGTTGAAGTCGTCGGTTACCTTGTGCCCCGCCTGTGCGCCCGCGGCGATCACGGCTGAATAGATCGGATGCCCGCCGGCGGGGTTGCTGATGTGCAATGGCCCATCGACGCCATGATAGACGCCGCCCTCCCCTTCGAAGCTCTCCGAACGTTTGAAATAGGGAAGGACATCGGCATAGCCCCAGCCGTCCAGGCCCATCTGGCGCCACTGGTCATAGTCGCGCGCATGACCGCGAATATAGACCATGCCGTTGATCGACGACGATCCACCCCAACCGCGGCCGCGCGGCCACCAGAGGCGGCGGTTGTTCAGATGCGGCTCCGGCTCGGTCCAGAAACCCCAGTTGTAGTCGCCCTTTGCGGTGATCAGCGCTCCGACGCCGGCGGGCATTCGCACCAGGAGCGAGCTGTCCTTGCCGCCGGCCTCGAGCAACAGCACCTTGTGCGCGGGGTCCGCCGAAAGTCGGTCGGCCAGCACACAACCGGCCGAGCCGGCGCCGATGATGACGTAGTCGTAGCGCTCGATTGCCGTCACTGGATCTACTCCTTGTGGGCGCGTCTCATACCAGCCTTCAATAGTTCAACTCACGGCTGGTTGATCGACCACATCGTCGATCCGATGATGCCGGACGTCACTCAAGATCAGCCAGCGACGTTTTAACACGGATGGCCACGGATGGCGCTTCGCGCCGCGCGGATGAGGCCGCGCCTCAGCGGATCACGCGACGCCATTGCAGGCGCGGCGTTCCAAAATTCATGAGCAGGCCGACGGGAAGCTGGCTGGCCCTCAGATAGTTGAGCACTTGCGCCGTATGGGCGTCGGTCAGACCCGCGACCGCCTTCAATTCGATGATGACCTGATCGGCGACGACGATGTCGGCCACATAGACGCCCACGCGCTTGTCGCGATATTGGACGGAGAAGGCCTTCTCCGTTTGAACAGCCAGGCCCGAAAGGCGCAATTCCTCGACAAGCGCATTTCGATAGACAGCCTCAAGAAAGCCATGTCCGAGGCCGTTGGATACGGCAAACCCGGCGCCGATGATGCGCTCGGTCAGGCCGTCCAACTCTGGATCCACGCTCGCCCGCATCGCCCCCATCCGCGCGGCGCGAAGCGCCATCCCTGTTCTCACCCCTAGCCTGGATTTCTCAAACGTGAGGGGTGCATCGGGGGCGAGAATCTGAGATAATTCATCTACCACAACGAGTTATCGGATTCTTGAAGCCCGTGAGCCATGCCCCCGATGCCGACGGACTGTAACGCGAAGCTGTTCGG
>JBBRAV010000068.1:0-18775 GCA_038206535.1 Caulobacterales bacterium | reverse complement strand
TTGCATGCTGTACGGCCTCATTCCAAACATGCGCGAGACTCAACTCCAGCCTCTCATCCAGCGCTTCGCCGAATTTATTCTCGACTTTCCTACCTTCGCTCAGACCTTTTCAATCACGTGAAAAATGAGGGGATGGCTGAGATCTCAGGCGCAGACGGGATATCCGGGATACTATGATGACCAGGGTAGCGGCCGCAATAGCTGCAACTATGCCGGGCGTGGGCAACGCGTATTCATGAATCGAGCGTTTCTTGGTACGCTTCTGGCATGTGCGACGGATTTTAGAGACTTACATCACGTCCCCATCTTCATTGACCAGGTCGGCATTCGCAGCGCCACGCCGCAGAGCTTGCAATATACGCGAGACGTGCTTGAATTATTTAGAATGAATCATATCGGGTTCACGTATTGGGATTACAGATCCCCATACAGCGCCAAAAGCCTTCTCGACGGGGACATTGGCGCTCTCTGGCAGGATTCGAGTGACCAATACCACGCCAAGACTCTGTGGATATCGACGATCTCTGATTATTTCAAAGGTCATTAGTCACGCGTTCAAGGCGGGGCGGCGGCGCCAGTGGGTGGCGTGGCCGGTTCGACGCCGGGTGGGCGTCGGCGGAAGTTTGGACAGTGCGGAGCCCGACGTTGCCGCCACCCTATTCCGAGTTGATTTCGGCAGGAAGTCCGATTTGATCCCGCCAGTGTTGGGATGCTCGTGGGTGAATTTTCTTGGGTCGTTTTCTTGGCGGCTGGTCAAGCAGCCTTGGCGGATTTTGCGCGGTGCATGGACCCGCCGGTGAGATCGAGGCGGTGGGCGTTGTGGACGAGGCGATCGAGGCTGGCGTCGGCGTAGAGCCTGCCCCCGCGATGGCGGGGGTGGGGTTGCCGATGATGGCGTCCCAGACGGCGACGGTAACCTGGCTGGTAAGAAGTATGGCGGCGAAGATTGGATTGTCCCGGCCGTTCCGCGTGATCGGCGGGAAAGATGAGCCGGCCCGCGGCGACCAGTGTCGAACCCTATCGGCTACCGACGGAAAAGGCGGAAGCAGACACGTTCGGCGCTCCCATCCCCGTTACCCCCTGCGATTGCCCATATGGGGCCGCGAGTTCACCGCGAACGGCGGGGCCGCGAGATCGGGTCGAATAGAGGCGCGTGGAACTGGTCGCTAAGCGCCTCTTCGCTCTGACGGCCCTCGTCCCCACGGAACCTATTAGTATAAATACCTACGGTCTCCCAATATCTCGTTGTGAGTGGCGGCCGGGAGTACGTAGATCACGAGGGTAGATTAATCGGATCGTGCATGTGATCCTGTGGGACTGCAGGAGAGGCGCTATACGTAAGACAACCGTATGTCGCGCTGTTATAAGCGGCCACGAGATATGTCGTGTATTCTAGGTTATAAAGCTAGAGAACCAATAACGTTGGGAGTTAGAAGCGGGTACGGAGAAAAGGTGCTCGAAAATAACACTTAATCAATCACATAATCACATATAATGGTTCGTCGTCAGGCCCGTGACACGAAGGATGGGTTTGATAGACCGCAAGGATCGCCATGTCCCTTTCCGTATTGTTAGCGTCTACAGTGATCAGTATGAGCTCGATCGCGGGCGTTTTGCACGACAGACCCGCGAAGCTCGGCTCCGGCCCTGCTTCGGCTCAATATGGCGGACAGCCAGTGACCATGATTGCGCGGGGCCGACCGACAGAACCCTCAGCGCCCGTGTCCGTCACACCCGAGGCGCCCGTTCAACGGCTGACGATCCGGGGGGAGTATATCTTTACGCCAGATGGGCTGCCGATGCGTCCGCGTGGGTGGAATTGGGGCGCCAAACACTCCGCCCAGGCTCAAGATGCCCTGGACAATGCGAACCAAGGCGCAAACGTCGTCAGGGTGCCGTTGTCATGGTACTATGGCGACGGCGCCGCCGCCACCAACTGCGGCCAGGGCCAGGGCCAGGATAGCTATGACGCCGAGGCGCCCGGACTCATTAACCCGCAAAGTCTCGCGGCGCTCGACCAGCAGGTACAGTGGGCCTCGACCGCCCATTTGTGGGTTGATGTGATGGTAAGGGGCGGTGACTGCGATTTCTGGAGTAATGGCAAGATAAAATCTCAGTACATTCAGATGTGGGAGTTTTTGGCGAATCATTACAAAGATATGCCTTATATCGCGTCATATTCGTTGTTGTCCGAGCCTCATCCGCCGGCGGAATATAGTAACAACGATGTGAGGGATCTATACAGAAGAACGATAAGGGCGGTGCGTGCGATCGATGACGCGACCCCCATTGTGATAGGGCCAGGTAAAAATTACGACATTCGAAATCTAGAGCAGATTTATATGCCGGATCAGGTTAACATAGCCTACGCCGTAAATTTTTATGAACTCCCGGCTTATGTGAAGCAGGGAAAGAAACCTGCGGCCATGACCGGATATCCGGGATGGTACCTTGATCAAGGTGGCGCCAAAAACAGCTGCGAATATGTCGGCCGTGGACAGAGGGTATTTATGAACAGGGTATTTTTGCGGACCCTGCTCGGTTGTGCGACGGCATTCAGGGCGAAGCATCATGTACCGGTGTTCGTTGATCAGGTGGGGATTAGAAGCGTTACGCCCCGAAGTTTAAAATATATGGAAGACGTGTTAGAGTTATTCCGGATCGATCACTTGGGATTCAATTATTGGACCTATAGGTAGCCATACGCTGTCAATTGGCTTCTCGATGGCGGGGCCGGAATTATTTGGCAAGATCAGGAAGGCGTGTACCACACCAAGAAGTTATGGTTGTCAGCAATTGCCGGTTACTTTCAGGGTCGGTAGGCACGGATTTAGCTCCAGCCGGGATCGCAATCAGGGCGCGGCGTGATCGGGTTCGGCGGCGGCTGGTCAGCCGGGCGATCTTGCCGGAACGCCGCCGCTTGGCGATCGTAGCCCTGGGCAGGGTGAGCACAGGCTCGCTGGCGGACCCTGCCTCACCGGCGTTTGACTGGCTTGCGAGGGACTGGCCGAGTCCAGCCATGGCCGAGATGAAGGCGTGGAACGGCGCCGTGGGACCGTCGGCGCGCTGAACGACCACGCTGGCTCCCACGGCTGCATCGTTTTCACCGGCGTGGTGTCGTCCATGGGCAAGCGGTGGCGAAGCGCCCGCGCTCCCTCCTGCGAAGGGAGCCTGTCCCTTGTGAAAGGCAATGGTATGAGCCGTGCGGCCATGCGCGCCTTCCTGTAATTGCATTTTGCCAGATGACCGAGACGGCGCTCGCCGCCGAGCGGGACGCCTACGACGTTCGCGTGCTCACCGAGGTTATGGAGAGCGGCCTGCGGCTGTTGCAGGCGCAGGAAACCTATGCCGCGGCGCGGATGGCGGTCGTGACCGCCCAGGGCGCGGCGCTGAACCCGGGCGAGGATTCCACCGCGGCCTGCGGCAAGATCGCCCCAGACCATCCGCCGCACCGTGGCCCTGAAGAAACAGCTGGGCGAAGAGGTAGCGCCGAAATCGACTCCTCGCCAGCCTCGACCGCCGCCACAAATCTCATCCGCTCCTCCACAGGCCATGTGTCCATCCAGCTCATCGCAAGCACCTCCTCGCCCGCTATTGAGCTGTCACCCATTCTGTCACCCATCTGGCCGGTCAGGACCCGCGTCCTGCCAGAAGGGCAGGGGAGGGACGTCAGCCCCTTCTACCCCAGCACCCGCTTCAGAAATCGCTCGCCAAGGCTCAGGCCTGCGGCGTCGATGCTGTGGCCGAGGCCGGCGGACACATGGGTTTCGACCGCGAAGCCGTGTCGCAACAGCGCCTCGCGGGTGCGGTGAAAGGCGCTGAGCGGGATCATCGGGTCGGCGTCGCCGTGGACCAGAAGGACAGGCGGCTTGCGAAGCACGCCGTCGTCCAGGCCGGCCGCGTTGGCGAGCATCCCCGAATAGCCGACGATGCCGGCGAGCGTCGCCGGTCGCCGCGGGCCTACCTGCAGCCCCATCATCGTCCCCTGGCTGAAACCGACCAGCGCGAGGCGGTCTTCACCCAACCCATGGCGTTTCAGTTCCTGTTCTATGAAGGCGTCCAGCACCGGCGCGGCCCTCGCGGCCCCGGCGATCATCGCCGAAGGATCCAGGCTGGAGATGGCCCACCATTGGTAGCCGCCGGGGGCGCCGGGGCATCGCTCGGGCGCGTTGGGCGCGACGAAGGCCGTGTCGGGCAGGCCGGCGCGCCAATAGGGGGCCAGGCCGATCAAATCGGCGCCATTCGAGCCATAGCCGTGCAGCAGGATCACCAGCGACGCCGCGGCGGCGCCGGACGCCGGGCCCATCCTGGGCCCGTCGATCTCGACAAGATCGGACATCACCGTTTCCTCAAGAACACCGTGCCGGCGGAATATCCCGCCCCGAACGAGCAGATCAGCCCGGTATCGCCTGCCTGCAGATCGGCGTTGGCGCGGTGGAAGGCGATGATCGAGCCGGCCGAGCTGGTGTTGGCGAACTCATCGAGAATGATCACGCTTTCCTCGGCGCTCGGTTCGCGCCCCAGGACCCTGCGGGCGATCAGCTCATTCATGCCCAGATTGGCCTGGTGCAGCCAAAGCCTTCTGAGGGCCGTGGGGTCGAGGTCCAGATCGCCGGCGTGGTCCAGGATCATCTGCGAGACCATGGGAACGACTTCGCGAAAGACCTTGCGCCCCTCCTGCACGAACAGCTTGTCGGCAGCCCCGGCGCCTTCGGGCGCGCAACGGTTGAGGAAACCGAAGTTGTTGCGGATATGGTTGGAGAACTGGGTCTTCAGGCGCGCGCCCAGGATCTGCCATCCGCCGACCGCGTCTTCGCCCGCCTCGACGATCACCGCTGTGGCGACGTCGCCGAAGATGAAATGGCTGTCGCGGTCACGGAAGTTCAGATGAGCGGAGGTGATTTCCGGGTTGACCATCAGCACCGCGCGGGTGTCGCCGGCCGCCAGATAGTCGGCCGCGGTCTTGATGCCGAACGTCGCCGACGAACAGGCGACGTTCATGTCGAACCCGAAGCCCTCGATCCCCAGGGCGTGCTGCACCTCGATGGCCATCGCCGGATAGGCGCGCTGCATATTCGACGCCGCGCAGATGACCGCGCCGATGGCGCTGGCCGGCTTGTCCCACCGCGACAACGCGTCCCGGGCCGCCTCGACGGCGATCTCGGCCATGATCGAGATCTGCGCGTTGGATCGTTCAGGGATGTGCGGGCGCATGATCGCGGGATCGACCACGCCGCTCTTGTCGACGACGTAGCGCGACTTGATTCCCGACGCCTTCTCGATGAACTCGACGGAGGAGGGGGCCAGGGCCTGCACGGTCCCCGCTTCGATCTGCGGCGCATGCTCGCCGTTGAATTGCGCCACGTAGCGGTTGAAGCTGGCGACCAGCTCCGCGTTGGAGACGCTCTCCGCGGGGATATACAGCCCCGTCGCGGCTATGACGGCGTGGCTCAAGTTTCAACTCCCTGCGGTGGCTGTCGCAGGCGACTGACACCACGGCGGCCGAATTCGCAAGCCGATCCTTGCGCCTCACTCGCGGAGCAGGGGCAGGGACAGTCCCGAGGCCGGCCGATCGGCCAGCAGTTCGCGCCGGAACCGGAACAACTCGGCGGGCCGGCCGCCGGTCTCGGAGTCGACATGGCCCAGGCCCTCGACAAGGCCCGTGCGTTCGACAACGCGCCGGAAATTCTGCTTGTGCAGGACGACGCCGGCGATCATCTCGACCGCCCTCTGCAAGGCCGAAAGCGTGAAGGCCTCGCCCATGAGTTCGAACACCACCGGGCGATATTTCACCTTGCCCCTCAGCCGCCCCAGACCCGTGGCGAGGATGCGGCGGTGGTCGGAGATCATTGGCTCGCCCAGCGCCGGCGCCATCGCGCCGGGCTCGGCGGGAGCGCCGCCGCTCGCCCGCGACTGGTCGCGAGCCGCCTCGGGCGCCAGGCCGGCTTCGTAGAGAAGCTCATAGCGCTCCAGGACGCGCTCTTCGTTCCACGGCGATCCGCCGAGCGCGAACAGATGGCGGGCGCGACTGCGTCGCGCTTCTGACCCGCCGGCCCACTCCTCGAGCGCCGGGCCGATGACGAGGTCGATCAGCTCGGGCCTGCCGCCCCGCCAATCCTCCCACGGAAAGAACCGCGACCAAGGCGACCAGGCGGTGGCCGGCGTGCGGGTCTCCTCGGCCGTCGGCGCCAGGGCTAGATAGCCGACGGAGATGACCCGCGCGGCGCCCGCGCCGACGTCGGCGCGCGGCGCATCCCGCCCCTTGTCCCCGAACGTATACAGTTGCTCGACATAGCCCAGCTCGAAGCGCGTCTGCCGGGTGACGAATTCCCGTAGCGCCAGCTCGAACGTGCGGTGATCCAGCGGATCGAAAGGACCGAACGGGAGGCCTTCCAGCGTCGAGGCGCGTTCGGTGGTCGTATCCCTGGGGCGAACCGTCAAGACGCAGCCCTCGCCCTCGCGCAAGGCGATAATCACCGCCGACAGCCCGATGACGACGGGCGTCGTCATTCGGTGCTGAAGGCGGATGAAGCGCCGTCGAAGCCGGCGGCCTCGGAAAGCACGTGAAACCTCTGAACGTACCTCGCCTGCGCCTCACGCGGCCCCAGCGGTTCGATCGCCAGACGGTAGCCGGCGGGCGGGACGCCGAAGATCGAAAGGGCCTCGGCGTGCGCGAACCCCGCGAGCTGCGTGGCTTCGAAAAACGCGCTGGCGCGGTCGGCCGATTTGATCAGGGCCCGGACCGGCTCGGGTATGTCCGCCGCCAGGCCGAAGCGGATGTGGATCGCCTGCTCGAGCCGGGTTTCGAAGGTACGGTAGTCGAGCCCGAGCACCGCCTTGAACGGTGAGATCATGTCGCCGATCACGTACTCCGGCGCGTCGTGCAGCAAGGCGGCCAGCCGCCAGCCCGGCGCCAGTCCCGGTGAAAGATGGGCGGCGATCTCCTCGACGACGATCGAGTGCTGGGCGACGCTGAACGCGTGCTCGCCGATCGTCTGGCCGTTCCAGCGGGCCACCCGCGCCAGTCCGTGGGCGATGTCTTCGATCTCTATGTCCATCGGCGAGGGATCCAGCAGATCCAGCCGACGGCCCGACAGCATTCTCTGCCACGCGCGTGGCGCGGCGCCAGTGTTGCGTCGGTTCTGCAGCCCTTTCGCCACGACGCCTTCCTTGTGAGATCGCAGGCGGCAGATGACGCATCGCTTGACAAAGATCAATGCGGGGGAACGACTTGGCGGGTGAAGGCGTATTGGACGGTGAGGCTTGAAGACATGGACTGGGCAAACATCTTGGCTCCGCTCTCGGGCGGCGAAAGCGACAAGCGGGTCGTCGCGGCCGCCGCTGCGATCGCCGAACCCTTCGGCGCGCGACTGACCGGCGTGTATGCCCCGGCCGATGTCGCCGATCTCGTCCCATGGATGGGCGACGGCTTCATGGGCGGCGTCCAGGCCACCGCTTTGGAAAGCATTCGCCGGGCGTGCGCCGAAGGCGAAGAGGTCGCGCGCGCCACGCTCGAGGCCAGCCCCTACGGGCGCAAGTCGTTCATCGCCCTGAAGTCGCCGGTCTGGGCGGCGCTCGCCATGGAAAGCCGACTCGCCGATGTTCTGGTGTTCGACGACAGCGCCGCCCGCGGCCGCGGCCCGCTCGCCGAGGCGTTCCAGCAGATCGTGGCCGACGAGCAGCGCCCGACCATCGTCGCTAGGCCCGGCCTCAAGGTTGGCGGCGTGGCCGCCGTCGCGTGGGACGGCGGCAAGGAAGCCAGCCGCGCGATGCGCACCGCCTTGCCGCTCCTGCAGAAGTCCGCGAAGGTCGTGATCCTGTCCGCGCCGGCAGCCTCGTCGCGCAAGTTCGAGGTCGACACCCTCGTGGCGTTCCTCGCCGCCCGTGGCGTCGCCGCCGAGACGGAGATTCTCAACCCGAGCGGCGATCCGGCGCCGCACCTGATCCGCGCCGCCAACGCCGCCAACGCCGACATACTGGTGGCCGGCGCCTTCGGCCATCCGCGCCTGCAGGAATTCATCTTCGGCGGCGCCACCCGCGGCTTCCTGCACGCCGACGGCCCCTCGCTTTTTCTGTCACATTAAGTCACCCCTGCGTGGAGAACCCAATGACGCTGTCGCGTGTTGTTATGCGGCTGGCCCGCAACCCTGGCGGCGAGTTCGCCGGCGGCGACGATCATCGGGGCTACGCCTTGATCATGCCCCTGACGGCGGACTCTCGGATCGACGCGGCGGCCTACGCCAGGCAGAAGGAAGCCTGTCAGGTGCGCCGGTTCGCTCCGGACGAGGAGCCGCTCTCCGGCCGGCTGATCAAGCGCGGACAGCACTGGTTCATCGACTACGCGGACGCCGAGCATACCGACGAAGAACCGCTGTTCAGGCTCGGCGACCACCGCTTCGCGGTGGGGGAATACGTCACGGTGACCGATGAAGACGAGGGGGCCCTCACCTACAAGGTGGCCGAGGTGACCCCGGTCTGACGCCGGACGGCTATCCCCCGACGTTGCGCTTGAGCAACTCGCGGGCGTCGCCGCGCAGGTCGTCGGCGTCGTCGGATTTGGATTTGATCGAAACCACGGCCAACGGCCCTGCCGCCGGGCCGCGCGCGTCGTAGCTGACCGACTTGTAGCCGTGCGGGCCCGGGACGTCGGACGCCTGTATGTAGGAAAGTCGCACACCCGATCCCGATTCGTTGATGCTGATCCGCGCGTCCTTGTCGTGCGCATCGATCGATACGCCCGGGCCACCGCCGGCCGAGTCGCGCCCGGATCCGCCGATGTCGATCTTGGCGTCGCCCTTGTCGCCATCATTGCCGCTGGCGTGGATGTGGATTCCAGGCAGGTCGATGTCGACGCGACCGTTGCCGTTGGCGCCGTCGCCGTCGGACGTCGCGCCGGTATGCGGCGGCAGCTCCGCCTTCAGGGCGTCTTCGATCGGCGCCAGCGCGGTCTTGGCGTTTCCGCCCGTGAGCGCCACGAGCTGGAGCGTGACCACCGCGTCGTCGCCGTTGGCATAGGCGCAGGTCTTGCCGTCCTCGCTCTGGCTTTTCCGCGCCAGATCGCCCTGGTTTTCGGGACAATCGAGCGAGTCGATCGCCTTCAGCCTCGCGCCCTCGTTATGGTGAGGATGCGGCGGCGTGCATCCGGCCAGCCACAAGGCGCCCGCGGCCGTGGCCGCCACCATGATTACCCGTGCGTTCACTGGCTCAACTCCCTGGCCACCCGTCTCGATCGCTCAGGCCAAGGTGTGGCCAAGGCGACCGCCGGTCCAGTGAATTCCCGGTAAGGCGGCCGCTACTGTTGCCCCGGACGCGCGCCCGATCCTTCGCGGCGCGCCAGAAACGCCAGGCGTTCGAAAAGGTGCACGTCCTGTTCGTTCTTGAGCAGGGCGCCGTGCAACGGCGGGATCAGTTTCGTCGGGTCACGCTCCTTGAGCGCGGCGTCGTCGATGTCCTCGACCATCAACAGCTTCAGCCAGTCGAGGAGTTCCGACGTCGAGGGCTTCTTCTTCAGGCCGGGGACCTTGCGCATGTCGTAGAAGATCCGCAGCGCTTCGGCGACGAGCTTCTGCTTGATCCCCGGATAGTGCACGTCGATGATCGCCCGCATCGTCTCTTCGTCCGGGAAGCGGATGTAGTGGAAGAAACAGCGGCGCAGGAACGCGTCGGGCAGTTCCTTCTCGTTGTTGGACGTGATCAGCACCACCGGACGGATCTTGGCGCGGATCGTCTCGTTGGTTTCGTAGACATAGAATTCCATCCGATCGAGTTCCTGCAGCAGGTCGTTCGGGAACTCGATATCGGCCTTGTCGATCTCGTCGATCAGCAGCACCGGACGCTCCGGAGCGTCGAAGGCTTCCCACAGCTTGCCGCGCTTGATGTAGTTGGCGACGTCCTTGACGCGCTCGTCGCCGAGCTGGCTGTCGCGAAGTCGGGTGACCGCTTCGTATTCATAGAGGCCTTGCTGGGCCTTGGTCGTCGACTTGATGTGCCAGGTGATCAGCGGGGCGTCCAAAGCCTTGGCGATCTCATAGGCCAGGACGGTCTTGCCGGTTCCAGGCTCGCCCTTGATCAGCAGCGGCCGTTCCAGCGCGATGGCGGCGTTGACCGCGATCTTCAGATCGTCCGTGGCCACATAGTCGGCCGTGCCTTCGAAACGCTTTGCCATTCAACGGAGCTCCACGGGACGCTCTGGCGCCCTAAAACAGTTGTTCAAATCGAGATCACCCTAAAGCCCACGCCGCGACAATCAAGCGGTGAGTTCCGCCGGAGCCAACTTCCCGTCGGCCTCAAAAGCGAAGAGCCGCATTCACCTCATTGGGAAGCGTCGCGATCACATTCAGATCAGAAGGACATCAGGGCGAGGAACGCGCGCCGCATCAGGCCAAAAGCTACGCGGCCATTCTCAACAAGTCGATGGGCTAGGCGCTGGACACGTCGTGGGCGCGCGAGCCGTCAAACAGGAACCACCCGGTCCGGCGCCCGATGGTCCTGGGCGCACTGGCCGTGATCACCCAGGGCGTCGATGACCCGGCATTCGGCGGCTGGCCCGCTACAGCTGGCCGACACCATCCGCCTCAACTCGATGCGCAAGGCGTCGAGCTGCGCGATCTTGGCCTCGACCGCCGCCAGCTGCTCCTCGGCCAGGGTATTCGCGTCGCCGCAGGCCCGCTCGGGATGATCAGCGAGGTCGAGCAAGGTGCGGATGGCGTCGATGCCGAAGCCCAACTGGCGGGCGTGCTTGACGAAGGCGAGGCGGCGCACAGCCGGCTGTTGGTAGGTCCGCCGGTCGCTCTGCGTGCGGTCCGGCGCGGGAAGCAGCCCGATCTGCTCGTAAAACCGGATCGTCGGGACCTTCACGTCGGCGGCGTTCGCCAATTTGCCGATGGATAGCGCTGACATGTGTTCTCCGCTTCAATCAGTGAAAATAGGCGCTTGATCCTCTAGCGACTAGAGGATGCATCCTCGTCGAATGTCATCCTGTGCGTCAGAATCACACCCGGCCCCGGTCGCCACCGCCTGTTGCGGTCAGACGGTCGATTTCGATGGCGCTTCGCCGGCCTATCGGCGGGCGCTGACCTGGGTGATCACTATCAACTTCATCGGCTTCGGCGTGGTCGCAGTCGGCGGGTGGCTGACCCGATCGGCCTCGCTCGCCGCCAACACCCTGGATTTTGCCGCTGACGCCGCCACCTACGTTTTGAGCCTATGGGCCATCGGGCGGAGCGTTCGCGTTCGCTCCAACGCCGCTTTGATCAAGAGCGGAAGCCTGGTTTTCATGGCGAGCGGCATCCTCGGGTTCGCCGGCTTGCGGGCGGTCGCCGGAGCTGTCCCCGATGCGGCGGCGATCTCAGGTCTTGGGCTCTTCGGCGCCGCCGCCAATCTCGTCGCGGCGCTGCTGCTGGTGAAATACCGCGATGGCGACGCGAACGTGCGATCGGTCTGGCTCTGCACACGCAACGACCTCGTCCAATGCCTCGCGGTCGCCGCCACGGGCCTCGCCGTTGGCCTTACCGGATCACGCTGGCCCGATCTTGTCGTCGGCATTGGTCTTGCCGCAATGTTCTTGCGCTCGGCTTGGCAGATCACCGTTCAGGCGCGCCAGGAACTTCGGGCCTCGCGGCAAACCACGCCGGCGGCGTTTGCGATCCATTCCCACTCTCGCTCGGGGCGCCTATAGACAGTGGCATGAGGAGGCGATCGACATGGTGGCGACGCTTGGGAGGCCTTCTGGCCGCCTGCCTGCTCATCGTGCTCGCAGCGGCCCCCTCCCTCGACGCTGTCGTCTGCCAGGACGACGCGGCGATCGAGGCGTCTCAACTCACGAACGCAGACACCGCCAAGTCGGCATCGGCGCCAACGACCGCTCCGCATAACGGCGATACGGGCGACATTTGCCCGCACGGCCATTGCCATCACTTCGGCGCCTACATCGACAACCAGCCTGCGCGACACGTCATGACGGCCTTCCTCCACGTCCGTTCGAACGCCCTTGAACAGCGGATCCCAGCCTCGCAGCCCGGCGCCACACCAGAACGACCCCCTCGCGTCTGACGGCTGACTGCGCGCGATCCGCGCGCCTCTGTCCCGTCACAACGCAAGAGGAATCCCTTGTCCATCAAGCATCGATGGCCGCTGCAGGCGGCCCTCCTCGGCGCCGGCGCCTATGCGCTTGTCGCCGGCCCGGCGCTGGCTGATCCGGCCCCGCCTTTCTCCGAACTGCTGCGCCAGGCGCAGTCCGCGCCCACCTTGGCCGAAAGCCGCTCCGAGGTGGATCAAGCACAGGGCCTGGCCCAGCAAGCCACAGCACGTCCCAATCCGAGCGTCTCCGTCCTGGTGGAGAACTTCGGCGGTTCCCCGCCCTATGATCAGCTCGGTGGCCAGACCACCTTCCAGGTCGACCAACCGCTTGAACTGGGTGGAAAGCGCGCGGCGCGGATCGCGGCCGGGCGCGCCGGCCTCGACGCCGCCAAGGCCCGCTTCACCGAGTCGGTCGCCGCCTTCGGGTTCGACCTGGCGTCGGCCTATGCGGAGGCGGAGGCGGCCGAGCGCCGGCTTGTCCTGGCCCAGGAAACCCTCGGTCTCGCGCAGGATGACGCCCGAGTCGCCAGCGCCTTGGTCAACGCCGGCAAGGAGGCCGACCTTCGGGCGGTCCAGGCCAGCACGGCCGTTCAGGCGGCGCGCGCGGGTTTAGAAACCGCCCGCTCGGACAAGGAGGCCGCCTTCGGGAGATTGACGGTGCTGGCCGGCGCGGCCACACCCATCACCTCCATTGTGGTAAGCCTTCTGGCGCACGCGGATCGGCCGGAGGCGCCGGCCGTCCCCGATCCTACGGCAAGTCCCGCCTACCTGGCGGCTGAGGCCGCCCGCACGGCGGCAGCCCGGCGGGTGAATGTAGAGCGGACCCGCGCCGCCCCGGACGTCACCGTATCGTTCGGTGTCCGGCGCCTGGCCGGGGAGGATGCGACAGCGGTCATCGGAGGGGTGTCGGTGCCATTCCCGATCTTCGATCGCAATCGCGGCAATATCTCCGCCTCTCGGGCGGAGTTGGCCGGCGCAGAAGCACGCCTCAACCGCGCGCGACTGCAAGCCGATGCCGAAAGTCGCTCAGGCGTCGCGCGCGCCCAGGCGGCCATCGCCCGCATCGCGGCCGCCCGCGAAGGCGAGACGACGGCTGAAGAAGCCTACCGGCTTTCCCGGGTCGGCTACGAGGGCGGCAAGCTGCCCTTGATCGAGGTGCTCAATGCCCGCCGGGCGCTCGCCGAGGCGCGCACCCAGACCCTTGACGCCCGCCTGGAGCGCCTCGGCGCCGAGGCGGCGCTCGCACGCCTGCAAGGCGCCGCCCCGTTCGGAGATCAACCGTGAAACAAGACAATCGTCGCCTCCTCGGGGGCGTGGCGCTGGCCGTCGTCCTCGCCGCCGCCGGCGGGTTCGGCCTTGCCAAATGCACCTCCAAAACGGCCGCCCCAGTCGCTGAAGCGGCCAAGCCGCCTGAAGCCCGATCCGAACGCGGCCTGGTGATGACGGCGGACGCGATCCAGTCGGCCGGGGTCATAGTTCAGCCGGTCACCGCCGGCGGCCTCGCCACAGAGATTCTCAGCCAGGGGTCGGTTGTCGCGGCGCCGGGCGGGGAAGCGGTGCTGACCGCCCGGGCCGCCGGCACGATCACTCGCATCTTCAAGCGGCTCGGCGACAACGTGCGCAAGGGCGAAGCCTTGGCCGTGGTCGAGAGCCGCGACGCCGCTCAGATCGCCGCCGACCGCGCCACGGCGGGCGCCAAGGAGACGCTCGCGCGCCGGAACCTGGCGCGGGAGAAGTCACTCTACGATCAGCGGGTCTCGCCGCGCGTCGACTATGAGCGGGCGGAGGCGGAGGCCGCGGCGGCCAGCGCCGAAGCGCGCCGGGCGCAGATCAGCGCGGGCGCAGCCAATCTCACGGCTGACGGCCGGGGCGTGATGGTCACCAGCCCGATCAAAGGCCGTATCACTGTGATGCAGGCCAACCTCGGCGCCTTCGTGCAGCCGGAGAACGAACTCTTCCGCGTGGCCGACCCCAAGCTGGTGCAGGTCGAGGCTTCCGTTGGGGCCTTGGACACATCGCGCGTCGCCGTTGGCGACCGGGCGGTAATCGAAGCGGCCGGCGGGCAGACGATCGAGGCCCGTGTTCGGGCCGTGACCCCCAGCCTCAATTCCGAGACCCGCGCCGCCACCGCCGTCCTGGAGCCCACCTCGACGGCCGTGCAGCCGGGCCAAGCGGTGCGTGTGCGCCTCTTTCCGCGCAATGCCGCGGCCTCGACCGCGATCGTCGTGCCCGATGAGGCGGTCCAATCCGTCGGCGGTCATGACGTAGTGTTCGTCCGGACCGCGAACGGCTTTGAGGCGTGGCCAGTGACGATCGGTCGGCGCAGCGCCGGCCGCGCCGAGATCATCGCGGGGCTCGCGCCCAATCAAGCGATCGCGGTGAAGAACGCCTTCCTGCTCAAGGCCGAGCTCGGCAAGTCCGCTGGAGATGAAGAATAGCCATGATCGCCAATCTCATTGCGCTCAGCGTCCGAGCACGCTGGGCGATCCTCGCGCTCGTCCTCATCGTGGCCGGCTTCGGCGTCTGGCAGCTCACTAAGCTGCCGATCGACGCTGTTCCGGACATCACCAACAAGCAGGTGCAGATCAACAGCATCGACGCCGGCCTCTCGCCCATCGAGATCGAAAAGCGGGTGACCTTTCCGATCGAGACGGCGCTGGCCGGCATACCCGGCCTCGAGACCACACGGTCCCTATCGCGCAATGGGTTTTCCCAGGTCACCGCCGTGTTCAGCGAACGGACCGATCTCTACTTCGCGCGCCAGCAGGTCAGCGAACGGCTCACCCAGGCGCGGGACAGCCTGCCGCCGGGCGTGCAGTCGCAGATCGGACCGGTCACGACGGGACTGGGCGAGGTCTTCATGTACGCCGTCGATTTCGCCGACCCGGGGGGAAAGGGCGCGAATGTGCAGGATGGTCGGCCCGGCTGGCAGTCGGACGGCAGCTTCCTGACGCCGGAGGGCGACCGACTGGCCGACGACGTGTCCCGCGCCGCTTACCTGCGCACCGTTCAGGACTGGATCATCGGACCCCAACTCAAGACGGTCCGCGGTGTCGCCGGCGTCGACTCCATTGGCGGCTACGAGAAGCAGTTCGTGGTCGAACCGGATCTTGTGAAGCTCGCCGCCTATGGCGTGTCGTTTTCAGAACTGGCCAACGCGCTCGAGGCCGCCAACCTGTCGGTGGGCGCCAACTTTCTGGATCGGGGCGGCGAGGCCTATCTGGTCCGCGCCGACGCCCGCATCCGTAGCCTCGATGAGATCGCCCAGGCGGTGATCGCCACCCGCCGCGGTGTCCCCGTCGCGGTGAAGGACGTGGCCAACGTCCGCATCGGCGGGGATCTTCGGACCGGCGGCGCCAGCCTCGACGGGCATGAAGTGGTGATCGGCACGACACTGATGCTGATCGGCGAGAACAGCCGCACCGTGGCCAAGGTGGTCGGCGACAAGCTGACTGGGATCGAAAGATCACTGCCGCCTGGGATCAAGGTCATGCCGATCTTGGACCGCTCGAAGCTCGTCGACGCGACGGTCTCGACGGTGGAGCGCAATCTTACCGAGGGCGCCATCCTGACCGCGATCGCCTTGTTCCTCCTGCTTGGGAATGTCCGCGCCGCCCTGATCGCAGTGCTGGTGATCCCGTTCTCCTTCCTGATGATGGCCATCGGCATGAACAGCCTGAAGGTCTCGGGCAACCTGATGAGCCTTGGCGCCCTGGACTTCGGCCTGATCGTCGACGGCGCCGTGATCATCATTGAGAATGGTCTGCGGCGGCTGGCGGAACGCCAGCACAAGGAAGGCCGACTGCTCACTCTGCGGGAACGGCTCGGCGAGACCGTCCAGGCCACTCAGGAGATGATCAAGCCCACCGTTTTCGGCCAGGCGATCATCTTCCTGGTCTTCGCGCCCTTGCTGACCTTCACCGGGGTCGAGGGCAAGACGTTCTCGCCCATGGCCAGCACCATCATGCTGGCGCTGGGCGCGGCCTTCATCCTGTCGCTGACCTTCGTGCCGGCGATGTTGGCCATCCTGATCCGCGGCAAGGTCGCGGAAAAGGAAGTTTGGCTTATCGCCAGGATCAAGCAGGCCTATGCCCCCGTTCTGGATAGGGCCGTGGCCACACCCTGGCCCTTCATCGCTGCCGGCGCGGGCGTCTTCGTTCTGGCCGGCTTTGTCTTTAACCTGCTGGGACAGGAGTTCATCCCGCAGCTCGACGAGAAGAACCTGGCGCTCGCCTCCCAGCGGATTCCATCGACCTCGCTGGAGCAGTCGCTGGTCATGCAGCGCAAGGTCGAACAGTCCGTGTCCGGCCTGCCCGAAGTTCAGACCATGTTCTCCAAGACCGGAACGGCGGAGGTCGCCACCGATCCCATGCCGCCCAACATCTCCGACGGCTTCGTGATCCTGAAGCCCCAGAAGGAATGGCCCAAGGACGTCAAGACCAAGGCCGACGTGCTCAAGCGGGTCGAGGCGACGGCGAACGCCCAGATCGGCCAAGCCTACGAACTCAGCCAGCCTATTCAGCTGCGCTTCAACGAGCTGATCGCCGGCGTTCGCGGCGATGTGGCGATCAAGCTCTATGGCGACGACCTCGACGAGATGAGCGCGGCGGCCGCCAAGATCGTCGCGGCCCTGCAGTCCATTCCAGGCGCGGCGGACGTCAAGGCCGAGCAGACCAGCGGCTCACCCACCCTCGATGTCAGTTTCGACCGTGCCGCAATCGCCCGGTTCGGACTCACCGTCGAGGACGTCGCTGACACGGTCTCGGCGGCCATGGGCGGTCGCGAGGCCGGCCTGGTCTTCGAGGGCGACCGCCGGTTCTCGGTCGTTGTGCGGTTGGCGCAAGCCAGCCGCAGCAATCTCGACGCCTTGGCCGCGCTGCCGGTCATGCTGCCAGAAGAAGCCGGTCATCCCAGGCGCTCCATCCCGCTGAGCGAGGCGGCGCAGTTCCGCTTCACCGAGGGTCTGAACCAGATCAGCCGCGAGAATGGCAAGCGGCGCGTCGTGATCCAGGCCAACGTCCGCGGTCGCGACGTCGGCTCGTTCGTCCGCGAAGCCCAGCTCAAGGTCGAGGCGGTCAGCTTGCCAACGGGGTCATTCCTGGAGTGGGGCGGACAGATCCAGACCTTGAAAGCGGCCTCCGCCCGGCTGGCAATCGTCGTACCGATCTGCTTCGCGGCCATCTTCGCACTTCTTTATCTGGCGCTTGGCGGGTTTGGCCGGGCGATCGCCGTGTTCACGGCCGTGCCCTTGGCCCTGGCCGGCGGCGTGTTCACCCTGGCGCTGACCGGGATTGCGTTCTCGGTGTCGGCCGCCGTCGGCTTCATCTGCCTGTCGGGGGTCGCCGTGCTCAACGGCCTGGTCGTCATGAACAGCATACGTCAGCGGCTGGCGGCTGGCGTTGAGCTCAGCCGGGCCATCATCGAGGGGACCTTTGAGCGGGTTCGCCCGGTGATCATGACCGGACTTGTCCCGGCCATCGGCTTTGTGCCGATGGCCTTGGCGACCGGCGCCGGGGCCGAGGTCCAAAAACCCCTGGCCACCGTCGTCATCGGCGGGCTGGTGACCGCCACCATCCTTACCCTTCTTGTCCTTCCCGCCATCACGCGCGTGGTCCTGGGCTTCGGCGAACGGCTTAAGGCCCGTCCCGCCGGCGAAGGGGTCACCGTCCCCGCTGAATGAGCCTTGGCCCCGGCGCCACCACCGCCGCCAAGGTCGCGCCGATCTCCTCATGCAACACCAGGTCGGCGAACGGGTCCTGATCGGTGGCTTCGCGATTGATGATCGCCAGCCTGGCGCCGTTGCGCTTGGCCAAAAGCGGAAAACCGGCCGCGGGAAACACGACCAGGGACGAGCCGAGGACAAGGAAGAGGTCGCAGGCCAGCGTCGCCGCTTCGGCCCGGGCCATCGGCCCTGGCGGCATGGGCTGACCAAAGGAGATGGTCGCGGTTTTCACGATTCCACCGCAGTCGCGACAGACCGGAATTTCGCCACGCTCCATGAACGGCGCCCTGAGCGTCTCGAGCTCATGGCGCAGCCCGCACGCCAGACATGTGGCATAGCTGGCGTTTCCGTGGAGCTCGATCACGCTTTCTGGCGCGACTCCGGAATCCTGGTGCAGGTTGTCGACATTCTGGGTGATCACCGCTCCGATCTTGCCGCGCCGGACCAGTTGGGCGATTGCCGCGTGGCCGCTGTTGGGTTTGGCGCCGGTCCAGCCGGCCGCTCCGCTGAAGGTGCGGGTCCACGCCTCCCGACGCTTGCCTTCGCTGGCCACGAAATCTTGGAAGTAGATCGGCTTCATCCGGCTCCATACCCCGCCCGGGCTGCGAAAATCGGGGATCCCGGACTCGGTGGATATGCCGGCGCCCGTGAACACCGTGACCATGCGCGCCTCTTGGATGGCGTCTCGAAGCCTCTGAACAGCCGTCGATGTCATCACGCCATCTAGCGCCGAAGGCGGCCCACTTCAATGCGGCGGCCCGGTTCAGGACTCCGACACCGGACCCTTCGACGCCCGACCCGCCAGGTACAGGCCCAGAATCAGCCCGGTAAACGGCAGCAGCGCCAACGCGTCCGACCATGGCCCCGCGAAGAACGGGTTGATCGCCGTCATTGTGTCGGTGACCTTCTGGTTGAAGTTCGTCAGGGCCCCGGCCATGAAGGCGATGCCGATGCCGGCGATCGCGCCGCCCGCGA
>JBBRAV010000067.1:0-19279 GCA_038206535.1 Caulobacterales bacterium | reverse complement strand
CGAACAGCTTCGCGTTACAGTCCGTCGGCATCGGGGGCATGGCTCACGGGCTTCAAGAATCCGATAACTCGTTGTGGTAGATGAATTATCTCAGATTCTCGCCCCCGATGCACCCCTCACGTTTGAGAAATCCAGGTTAGGGGCCAGCGGTCATCACATCGACCGCATCAACAGGCCGTATACATGACCGCTCCAGATCGTTCGCCAAAAACTGCCAATCAACCCTTGCCGGGAGGGGGCCGTCCATACATGACGGTAGTGGGGATCCTGGCGCAAGCCCGAGACGCCCCCTGTCGGATCGAGACAGCTCACTCTTTTGGCGAGTTGGCAAAATATCAGTTTTCAATAATGCTGACCTTTCCGGTAGAGGCCGGATTGTCCGCATGCCACCTGTTCGGACCATTGTGGACCAACCACAGAGGCACGGAGGACAAAGAGGAACACGGAGAAGAAACACGGATTGGCCTTGGCGCGAAGCGCGATCGATTGACTTGGCGCGCTTCGCGCCCGCTGCGGATCTTGGCAATTGCTATCGTGCCACCGTAACTCCCAGATGACGGACTGACACTCCGCCGGCTGCCGTCGGCAGTAGGCGAGGCCCTCAGCGTGTCAGCTCGAACGCTATGCCGACGCCGTGCACGCCGGCCTCCTCGGTCGTCCCGAAAAGATTGCCGGCGGCGTCCATGATCAATCCGCCTTGCGGATATTTGCCATGCGTCCCGTCGAAAGACTGGAGGACCTTTTCGTGCCAGTGCGTCCCGCCGTCTTGTGGCGGAGTGATCTCGAACGCCACGCCGCTGTCGTTTGCGCCGCCTTGCGGTGTGGTTCCATAGAGATGGCCGGCGCTGTCGAGCAACAGATCGGCGTTCGGCGCGGCGCCGCGCCGCGCGTCGAAGGAATAGAGGACCGTCTCGTTCCAGGCGGTTCTGCCGAGGGCGGGCGGGTTGAGCTGGAAAACGACGCCATCGCCGGAGTCCCCTCCCGTCGTCGTCGTCCCATAGAGGGCGCCCGCGGTGTCGATGGTCAGGCCGGCTGCGGGCTGAGAGCCGTCGAATCCGGCGAAGGCGTGGATCACTCGGCCGGACCAGGCTTTTGCGCCAGCCTTCGGGCTCAACTGGTACACAACGCCCACCCCGTTTGCGCCACCCTTCGCCGTCATCCCATAGAGATGGCCGGCGCTGTCGGCGACCACGCGTCCGACCGGTTGGTAGGGCGCCGTCCCCTGGTCGTAGAAGGAATAGAGCACCGTGGCCTTCCACGCCGTCTGGCCTTGCGCGGGTGGGCTCAGTTCGAACACGGCCCCTCTATAGAGCGCTCCTCCTCCCGAGGTCGTTCCGTAGAGATTGCCCGTCGAATCGGCGCTCAGATCCGCGTTGAAGCCGAGAGCTTCGCCCGCAACTCCGTAGGGGGAGTAGAGCACGGTCTCGGTCCAGGACTTTCCGCCGCCCGTCGGCGGACTGAGCTTGAAGACGACGCCATAGCTGTTGTTTCCGCCGCGCGGCGTGGTCCCATAGAGATTGCCCGCGCTGTCCATGAGGAGCTTGGAATTGGGGTTTGCGCCATCAGGTCCGCTGAAGGCATGGAGCACGGTTTCGGTCCATGACTTCTTGCCCGTGGTCGGCGGGCTCAGCTCGAAGACCACGCCAACACCATTCGCCCCTCCGGCGCTGGTCGTGCCGTAGAGATTGCCGGCGCCGTCCGCTACCAGACCCGCCTGCGGCAAAGAGCCCCGCAGGTATCTGAACGAATAGATCGAGGTCAGTTTCGATCCTGCCCAGGCGCTCCCGCCCCACACGCCGACGACGGTCAGCGCGACGAGCGCCGACACGCTGGTCGCCAGGCGATGGTCCCGCCGTCGTTGGGCTTGTGACGTCGGAGCGACTCGCGAACGCCTTGGCCAGCGCGAATTCGTGCCGGGACGAAAATTATTGCCGATCACCATGTCGCCCCTGTCGCCCCGACCAGACACCGCGCTCGCCGCGCGTCCGGAGTCGGCGACACCGTGCAGCCGATCACGGCGACCGTCAACGCCGCGGCCCCCGCGCCGCGGGCGCAACCTCACCCTCCCGGGGGCCGAATGACGGTGTCTCCCTCGATATCAAACTTCATGTTCTTCGTGTCCCTCGCGGTTCAATTCTTTACGCTGCCGCCATGCTCGCTATGGCCCGCCGCTTGTGGGTTTCGGTGACAGCATATCAATTGCCCAATAGCTCGCCATTGTCCTGAGGGGACGCCGTGAGCCGCGGCTTCGGCCCGCGCCTGGCCTGCGAAAAGGTCCGGCGGTGTTGTTTCTCCAGGTCCTCGATCCAGGCCTTGGCGCCGACGGGCCGGCCGACCTGTTCCGCCTTCAGAAGATCGGACCAGCGGGCCGCGTCGTTCGGCCCGGCCGCCACGAAGGCGGCGAAGTCGTCGATGCGCAACAGGGCAGGTTCGACATCGACGTAGGGCGGGCTTTGGCCGGCGAGATGAGCCGCCGCGCTCGACCATGGCCAGTCGGCCGCCTCCGCCGTCAGCCCGGCCTCGACGGGATTGAGGGCTATGTAGCGGAACGCGGCCAGAAGATGATCCTCGTCCATGGCCACCGATGCGAACCGGGCCTGGCACAGGTGTCCGGTCCAGCGCCCCCGACCGCCGACGAAGGCCGCGTAGCGACGATGCGCCTCGCCGACGCCGCCGCTGAGTACGCGCTGATGTCGTTCCCGACGCTCGTTTTCGCCGAGGTTCGCATTCAAGCGCTCGCTCCTCGAACGCTGCGGGTACGATGTGAACGATCCCGCCGTGTTGATGCTGGACTCACTCGTCGCGGCGCTGGCGGGCGCCGACTAGCTCTCACCGCCCCGGCAAGGGGAACGACGCGGGCCGGCTCACTTTGTGAATCAGCCTCGTTAGGAGGCGGGCGGATCGACGAAGACGTGGATCGTCATGATGCGGCCCGCCTCGACGCGAATCACGTCGGTCCCGGTGACGGCGGCGGGGTCGTCAGGCGGGCCTCCCCGCCATTGCAGGCGGCCAAGACCGTGGTGGCCAACGGCCGGCCCATCCGCGGCAATCACAAACTGGGGCGGAAGGCTTTTCAACAGCGCCTCCACTGTTCTAGCGATCTCGGCGTGGCCGGTCGCGACGTGGTCGGGTTCGTACAGCGTGGCGTCGGGCGCATAAAGATCCGCGATAGCCGCCTCCCGTTTCTTGGCGTCGCGTTCGCCAAAAACACGGGCGAGGTTGGCCTGTAGCAGGCCCTCGTAATCGACTTTGCTTTCGCTCATGGCGGCACTCCGTATCGTCGTGATGAGCAAGGAGGGAAGAACCGCCACACTCTGTCAAAAAGGGACGGCGCGCTGTCTAGACTCGGTCGCAAATCAGGCAGTTTGGCAATCGTCGATTTCATCGAAGTCCCGAGCCGTGATATACTTCGCAAGGATATGATGTCCGCGACCTGGTAGCGAGGGACGGAACCTTGGCCTTGCCTACGCCCCATGACGAGGCCCCGGGTAAGGTACGCTCTCAACCTAAGACTTCGCTCAGCTGCCGATATTGAGAACACCCAACTGAGCCAGGATGATCGTTGCAGACGAGTAGCAGTCGAACACGGCGATCTTGCCGTCTACAATGCGCCATACGTCGCAGCAGGGGGCGTGCATCTCCTTGCCAGTCGCCGGAATGGTCCCGATGGGAAGCTCAAGAGGACCTCGTGGGCGCCGTTCAAGGAGAGCTGCACAACGACGACGCCTTCCCCATTGTAAAAATGGTAAAGTTCACGCCGCATGTTTGGGAACGCGCGTGCATAGATGTCGACGATTTGGCGTACGTCGGGACCGCTGTACTCGCCGGTGGTCGACATGTCGCGGACAATCCCATCGTCTGCGAACAGGGCGGCGAAAGCTACGACATCCTTGGACTCCGCAGTGCTGTACGCTTTGCGCACAATTTCCTCGTTGGTAGCCATCACATTTGCTCCTTTGACGTGGGATCCACGGCCGGATGCCTGACCGACATCGTATCACAGCGGTTCGCCGCCCCTATCCTACCGGGATGACGCTTCGTCGCGGGGGAGACGGTGTTTGATTTTGTGAGATCTGGCATGGCGCTGGATTTCGACGAGCGGCGTGTATCATCCACAGCCTTGCGCGCGCGTCATTGCTCTCGAAATCGCCCACGCGGAGGCGTTTGAGGCGACTCACGGCGCGCGCGGGGCCGAATACCCCGCCGCTTTTCCGCCTCTTGCATTCATCGTCTCGAGGCTGCGATGCTGTTGGTCGCGATAGGACGACGCTCGTCGCTGAACGTCGTGCCTCGATCGATCAGCCTGTCTATGGTCGATCGGACTCTTGTGCGGGATGGAGAGACATGGTGCGATTAACGATTGTCGCGGCAGCGATTGCAATGAGCATGATATCCACAGGGAGGATCTGGGCGGAACCGACGCCTTCGACAGCGATCGCCCGAGCCGTCGCGGACAAATCGAGATCAAGCGAGCAAGTCGCGACCGACGTCGATCGCAAGCCGGCAGAGACGCTGGCCTTCGCTGGTGTGAGGCCGGGCATGTTGGTGGGTGAGTTCTTCCCTGGCGGCGGCTACTTCACCCAGATGCTCAGCGACGTGGTCGGTCCCAGCGGCCATGTCTACGGCCTGGAAAACGCTGGCTGGAAAGATGCGTTGAAGGCGGATCAGGATTTCGTGGCGGCGAAGAAGCTGACGAACGTCTCGATGGAGGGTTTGCCCTTCGGCACGGTGAGCTTCCCTCGCCCGCTCGATCTCGCCTGGGTGACCCAGAACTATCACGACCTGAAGATCGCCAAGTACGGCCAGGTCGACACGGACGCCTTCGACCGCGCCGTGTTCATGGCATTGAAGCCGGGCGGCGCCTTCTTCATCCTCGATCACGAAGCACCCGCCGGAACTGATCTCGCGACGATCGCGACGCTGCACCGGATCGAGAAAACGCAAGTCATCGAAGAAGTAACCCGAGCCGGCTTCAAGCTGGTGGCCGAGGGAACGTTCCTGCGCCGCCCAGCCGACGATCACACGCTGCCGATCTTCGACAAGCGTATCCAGGGGCACACGGACCAATACGCGCTCAAGTTCGTCAAGCCAACCAGATAGGGCTACCGGATTCACACATTGCCTGGTGAAAGACGTCTGGCCGGGCTCTGGAGCGGATGGGCCCGATTTAGAGGGGAGATAGAGGAGTTAGAGGAGATCGAGGAGGTCGTGTGCGTTCTGACGCGGCGCAGCCGCATGAAGACGTTTGTTCAGCGCCAAAACTCCGAGGCGGACCATGAACTCCTCGATCTCCTCTAGCTCCTCGATCTCCCTTTTTGAATTCTCGCGGCTTCGCCGCCGGGGCTCTGCGGCCGGCGAGGCACGGTCGGGGAGCCGGACTTCCGCCCGAGCCCCCCGGCCAAAGCCGAAGATGTGTGCATCTGGTAGCCAGATAGGGGGAGGGTGGGCGTTTTAGAGACCTGATGTAAAACCCAGGGCCTACGATCCAGGCTGGATATCGATAATCCCGCGTTTCAACGCGACGACGACCGCCGCGGTTCGATCCGTGACGTCGAGTTTGGCAAAGACGCTCTTCAAATAGGACTTCACCGTATCTTCAGAAATGTTGAGTTCCCCCGCGACCTGTTTGTTGCCGTTCCCGGCGGCGATCAGCCGTAGAATGTCGACCTCGCGCTTGGTCAGCGATTCACCGACGGCGTGGAAGGCGATCTCTGATGCGACCTCAGGCAGGATGTAACGCCTCCCCGCATGGACCGCGCGAATGGCGTCCGCGAGCTCCCGTCTCAGCGCGCTCTTTAGAAGGTAGCCGACCGCGCCCGCCTTCAGCGCCCGTAGCGCCTGGACATCGCCCCCGTACGTGCTGAATACGATAATTTTCGCAAAAGGAAACTCGCTGCAAAGCGCGGTTATCGCGTCTACACCGTTGAGACCCGGCATCTGCAGGTCCATGAGTGTGACGTCGGGCCAAAGCTGCCGCCAGAGTTTGATCCCTTCGGCGCCGTTCTCGGCTTCCCCGACAACCAGTATTCCGGGGTCGCGCGCGAGCACCGCCGCCACGCCTTCACGCAATATGGCATGGTCATCGACGATGAGGACTCGAATTGGAAGGTCGTCGGGAACCTTGCTCACTTGTTACGCCTTCGCCCGAAACAATGAGGCGGCGCCTGCAAACCAAGCCCTGAACATCCCGCTGAACGCAACATAGGCCACCTCGGCGGGAAGGACCAGGGTCAGCTCCGTACCGGTTTGCGAACGTCTGCCGGCGAGCGTCAGGTCCGCTTGAATCCGTTCGGCGCGTTCGCGCATTCCGGTCAGTCCGAAGTGACCGGGTCGGCCTCCCGTTTCGAGCACGGCCGCATCGATGCCGACCCCGTCGTCCGCCATGCGCACGAGAAGCCGCCGACGCTCAAAGACAACCTCTATGAAGACGTTCGTGGCTTTGGCGTGCTGCCGCGTGTTGAACAGGAATTCGTCGGCGATCCGGCCGACCTCGTCGCAGATCTCCTCCTGAACGTTGCGCTGTCGCCCCTCGACGACGACGCTCACCTTCAGGGGCGTATCCGATAGTATTCGGCGCGCGGCCCCCCTGAGCGCCTCGGGTAGATTCTCGCTGGCCTCATAGGTGCGTAGATTTCTAACCCGGTTGCGGCCCTCTATGACCACCAGTTCCGCCCTGGCGAGCTCATGCTCGATTTCGGCCGCCGCCGGCTGGTCCGGCGGAATACCGTCGGCGACAGCCTGGAAGCGAAAGATCATGGCCTGAGCGCTCTGCAGGAACGTGTCGTGCAACTCACGCGCGATGCGTTCACGCTCAGCGATCCGCGCGCCCATCATGAGACGCAGTCGAGTTGAAATTTGCTGCAGGCGAAGCGTGTAGAAGGCCCAAAGGATGCCGGCGGCTGATATAATGCAAATAACAAGAAACAGTTTTGACTGAAGGAAAGTCGGCCGGACTGAGAAATCCAAAGAGGCCCCAGTGTTATTCCAGACACCGTCGTTGTTGGAAGCGATGACCTGAAACACATAATGTCCAGGCGACAGATTCGTGTAGAACGCTTGACGGCGGGTCCCGGGATCCACCCACTGTTTGTCGACCCCCGTGAGCTTGTAGCGAAACCGAACCCGATTCGGCGCCTGAAGGCTCAGGGCGGTGTAGTCGATTTGGAGGTTGGAAATGTTGGGCGGAAGCCGCAGGGCCGCCCCGGGTTGGTAACGCACTCCGTTTGCGGTGACCGCGCGGATCGACACCGGCGGTGGCAGAAGATTGCGATATATGCGGCTGGGGTCGAACCAGGCGACACCCGCTATCGTTCCCACCCATAGCGTCCCATCACGCGCCGCCACGAGCTGGTTGTATGAATAGTCCGCGATCGGGCCCGGTAGCCCATCTGAAACATCAAAAATGCGTACGTCCAGTAACGACTTCGGGTTTTCGAAAGCGCGATCGAGTTGATCGGAGGAAATCTGGACAATCCCCGAAGATGTCAAAAGCCAAGTATACCCTCCCGGTGTTCGAGATATACCGCTTACGTGTCTAAGGAAGTAGTAGTCGTTGGCGCTCAGGGTTCTGAAGGCATGACCATCAAAACGAGCCAGACCAGAGTCTCCGCCAACATAAATCGAATTTCCATCGGCGTAGATGCAATCGATCCGGCTGATGGCGTTATCCTGTTTTCTCCATAGGGTCTCGACCCGATTGCCGTCGACCCGCCATAGCGACCCGCCATTGGTGTAGACGAGCCCTCGCCCCTGCGCATCGGTGGCCACTGGATAAAGGGTGTGGGTCTTCCAGTCGTCGATCAGGTTTGCAGGCGTCCATGTCGATCCGTCGAACCGGAAAACGCCGGAGGGCAGGATGCTTGCCCAGAAATCACCACCGTTCGCGAAACAGGAAAACAGCAGACGCCCTGGGCCTGCCGTCCCCGCCGGACGCCCGATCGACACACGCTGGCCTCCTGTAAAATGCTCGATCGGTCCGTCGGGCAGCGCGGTCCAGAAGCCTCCCGACCGATCGGCACAGAAGCCTCGGTTACCGACGTAGGCGGAGACAGCTCGAGATGGCTCGATCTGTTTTATTGAATTTTGATCTAGTCTAAATAGCCCATCATTTGTTTCTGCGGTGGCGTAAATCACCCCCCTCGTTGTCGAATATACCTGCGAACTATACGAGAAGTTAAAATCATGATTGTGAAACAGCGGAAGTTTAAAAATCTGCTTCGGCCGGATCCGCGTCAGCCCAAGGTTGCTATCTACCCAGATATCACCTTCCCTGTCTTCGGCGACTTCGGAAGGCGCACCCGGCGCGAGCGCATCCGAGTTCGCGAAGCGTTCCGCCACGGGGCGCGGGCCGAACGGTGCTCTGAAACGGACCAATCCCAATTTGATGGAACTTGCCCAGAGAGTTCCGTCACGATCGACGACGGCGCCCCAGTAGCCTTGCTCGAAGGTGTGACGGGCCGGACTGCCGTTCGATCGACGGGGTTGATGGATTCCCGCGGCGCTCAACAGCCATGCACCCCCGTTTGGCGCCTCTATGACCAGGGCGAAAGCCGTGCCGTCGTCCGCCGTCTCGAATCGATGCGATCCAGGGGGCAGGCGCAGAACGGTGCTATATAGGGAGAGCCACAATGAACCGTCATGGGCGGCATAAAGGCTGTAAAACGGTCCTGGGGGCACACCCCAGTCCGCGCCCACGCTTTCCCAGCGGCCCTTGTAAAAGCGCCTCAGCGCCGGCGCCGGCCCCCTCTGCTCCGCCCATATCGCGCCGTCGCTGGTCTGGACGATTTTTGTAATCGTGCCACGTAACCGCGAATCGGCGTCGATCCACTTGCCCTTCGTGTAGGCGGAAACACCCCCCCAGTCGTGGCCGACCCAGAGCTCGCCCGACTTCGTCGCGAGCAGGGACGTGACGAAGTCCGATTTATTGCTTGCCGGAAAGGCGGGCGGGATACGCTCGAAGGAGGCGCCGTCAAAGCGATACAGGCCGTTTTTCGTACCGAGCCACAAGTATCCGTCCAAAGATTGAGTGACGGGGCCAATTCCACCGGGAGCGCCGTCCGCCTCCGTCCATTTGGTCGTGGTGAATTGATCAAGGCTGCGCGTCGGGTCGAGGCCGAAGGCATGGCCCCCCGCCAGCAGGACGCACACCCCTGCAAGCACAGAAGCCAGCCGAAACCTATAATCCCCCAAAGCAGCCCCTCATGCCCTGCCTTCGCCCCCCTGAACGATCCTTCTTTTGCAGTTGGACGATACGCCCGGGAATATGGCGCCAACAATCCAAAACAGGCGCCCTAACCTGCTCCGGTGATGTCTGATCATACAGCAAGCCACACCCTCAATGTCCGTCCACTCATTTGCGGTGATCTGGCGCCAGAAAATTGGGCCGATCCGAGGTCACTTGGTATCGTGAGTTATTGCAACGGTTTGGTGTCGTGGGCGCCTTTGGGTGGGTTGCCGACGAGGCTGTTGCGACAGACGAGTGCGGCGCGCGGTATTGACAAATCGCACTATATTTGCAATATGATGAGAGCTTCTTTGCGCGCCTGTCGTCGCGCGCCCACGCTGGAAGGCCCCCATGCTCGCTCTGGAAACCACCCGACATAATCTGCGCTCCAAGTCTCGGGCCCGGAGGGCCTCGGATCTAGAAAACTCAAAAGCTACAAATATTTACGCCCCATAATAACAGACCTGCGCGCGCCCCCCGACCGCCCTCCGACCGCCCTCCGACCGCCATCGAACCGCCAATGGGCCGCCAACGGGCCGCCCGTTGACCGCCCTTCCAGCGCCCGCCGACCGCCACCAGGCCGCCCTGGTTGCTAGCCGTTGCCACCACGGCCCGGAGTCGCAAATGGCCTGCCCGCCGTGCATAATGCCCGCCGTGAGTGATGGCGGGGGGCGGGTCACGGGGATGGTGGGACGAGGGCTCAGGGTCGACTGGCGCACGCTGCCGGAGGTGGTCTGGCGGGCGCTAGTCTTCATCATCGCCATCGGCATACTGATCATCGTCACCACCCGCTGGAACCGCTGGCAGGGCGCGGCCGGGTGGCAATCGACCGACGACGCCTATCTGCAGGCCGACCTCACGCCCATCGCCGCCAGGGTCGCCGGCTATGTGCGCCAAGTGCCCGTGGACGACTACCAGCGGGTGGGCGCCGGCCAGGTGATCGCCCAGATCGACGACAACGATTACCGCGCCAATGTGGCGCAGGCGCAGGCCGGCGTGGCTTCCGCCCAGGCTCAGGCCGACGCGCTCGCGGCCCAGCGTGTCTTGCAAGGGGCAAACGTCCAGGCGGCCAGGGCCGTCGTCGCCGGCGTCGCCGCGGTCCTCGCCCAGAACACCCGGGACCTGGCCCGCCAGCAACGCCTGCTGGCCGGCGGCTCGTCGTCCGTCGAGGCGTCCGAAAAGATCGCGACCAGCCGCGACCAGCTGACCGCCCAGCTGGCCCAGACCCGCGCGCAGGCGGACGCGGCCGCGCGGCAGCTGGCTGTCCTCGCCGCCCAGGAGGCGCAGGCGCGCGCCGCCGTCGCCGGCCAGCAGGCCAGTCTGCGGCTCGCCAGGATCAATCTGGGCTACACCACCATCGTCGCCCCCCGCGACGGCGTCATCGGCCAGCGCCAGGTGCGGCCAGGCCAGCTGGTCGGCGTCGGCGGCCAGATCACCACCCTCACGCCCCTGCCGCACATGTGGGTCATCGCCAACTACAAGGAGACCCAGCTCACGCATATGGTCGTCGGTGAGAAGGCCGAGATCCGCGTCGACACCTTCCCCGGCCACGTCCTGCGCGGCCACGTGCTCGCCTTCGCGCCCGGGTCCGGCTCTCAGTTCGCGCTGCTGCCACCGGACAACGCCACGGGCAATTTCACCAAGGTGGTGCAGCGCGTCGCCGTGAAGATCGCCGTCGACGACTTTGCCGGCCTGGCCGATCGCCTGCGCCCCGGCCTGTCCGTGGTGGCCCGGATCGACGCCCGCGACGGCGTGGCGCGATGAGCGAGGCGGCGAGTTCCGCGCCGCCCGCCGCGCCGGTCACCATACCGTGGCTGGGTCTGGCGGCGGTTCTGCTGGGCGCCTTCGTCTCGACGCTCAACGGCCGGCTCTCCACCTTCGGGCTCGCCGACATCCGCGGCGCCGTGCACGCCGGCTTCGACGATGGCGCGTGGATCACCACCGCCCAGACCATGGCCCAGATGCTGATCGCGCCGGTGGCGATCTGGATCGGCGGCGTGTTCGGGCCCAGGCGCGTACTGCTGGAGGCGGCCGCCGCCTTCGCGGTCATATCGATCATCACGCCGTTGTCGCCCAACCTGCCGATGCTGCTGGCCTTCCAGTTCCTGGGCGGTCTCGCGTCGGGTTTCTTCGTGCCCCTGACGCTGAGCTTCATCCTGCGCAATACGCCACCAAAATACTGGGCCTATGGCATCGCCATCTATGCGCTCAATCTGGAGCTTTCCCTCAACATCTCCGCCTCGCTGGAAGGCTGGTATGTCGATCACCACTCCTGGCAATGGATCTTCTGGCAGAACGTGCCACTGGCGATCGCGATGGCGGTATGCCTGCATTTCGGCGTCGCCAAGGATCCGGTGAACCCCAACCGGCCGCGCGCGGATATCTACGGGCTGGCGACCGCCGGCATCGGCCTGGCCCTGATCTACGCCGGGCTCGATCAGGGAAATCGCCTGGACTGGCTGAACTCCGGGGCGATATGGGCGCTCCTGTCGGCGGGCGCTATTCTGGTGCTCGGCTTCTTCGTGCACGAGGCGCGAACGGCCAATCCCCTGATCAACCTGAAAGTCGCATTCGCAGCGCCCTTGCCGCGATTATTGGTGCTGATCGGCTTCCTGCGCCTGACGATCCTCTCCACCGCCTATCTGATCCCACAGTACCTCGGAGTCGTGCGCGGTTTCCGGGCCATCGAGGTGGGTCAGACGCTGGTGTGGATCGCGATCCCGCAACTGGTCTTCTGCCCGTTGGCGGCTCTGATGCTGCGCCGCAGCGACCCCAGGCTGGTGTCGTGCATCGGCTTCGTTTTCATCAGCGTCGCCTGCCTGTTGGTGGCGCACGGCCTGACGAGCGTATGGGGGTCCGACCAGTTCCTCCCAACACAGCTCCTGCAGGCGATCGGCCAGAGTTTCGCCCTTTCGGGCATATTGTTCTTCGCGGTCCTGCACCTGCGGCCCCAGGACGCGCTGACGTTCGGCGCGGCGGTCCAGACCGCCCGGCTGATGGGCGGCGAGATCGGCACGGCCTTCATCGTGACCTTCACCCGCGTGCGCTCGCAGACCGCCTCCAATCTGATCGGCCTGAACGTCCATGCCGGGGACTCAGCTGTCGTGCAGCGGCTGCATGTCTACGGCGCCGCGACCGCCAGGGCGGGCGATCCGGACTCCGGCGCGGCCCGGGCGGCCAGTGTGCTGGGCGGCGTCGTACGAGCCGCGGCCGCCACCCAGGGCATCATCGACGCCTTCGTGGCCGTCGGCGCCCTGACGGCGGTGGCCCTGATCCTCGCCGTCGCGCACAAGCCGGCCCCGATCGGCCCGGCCTCCTACATGCCGCTGTTCGCGCGGCCGAGGGCGGTGGCGTGAGAGTGCTGGCGCTGCTGGCGCCCCTGGCCCTGGCCGCCTGCGTCGTCGGCCCGGACTATCGCTCGCCCGCCGCCCCGCCCGGCGCCTCGGCGCCTCTGGTGTCGTTGAACCCCGCCGTCGAGACGGCGTCGGAACCGCCGGACGACTGGTGGCGGCTCTACGACGATACCCGCCTGGACGCCCTGATCGCCGAGGCCTTCGCCGCCAACACCGATCTGGCGGCCGCCGAGGCCAACCTCTCCGCCGCCCGCGCGGTGCTTGAGGCCTCGCGCGCCGGGCGCTACCCGACCACCACGCTCAAGGCCGGCGCTGTCTATGGCCGCGACGCGGGGACGGACGAAATCCTGGAGATCCTCGGCGCCGAGCCCAAGACCATCTGGGTCTTCGACGACGTCCTGGACGTCTCCTACGAACTCGACCTGTTCGGCCGCGTCCGCCGCTCGATCGAGGCTGCGCGCGAGGACGCGCAGGCCGTGGCGGCCGCCCGCGACGCCCTGCGCGTCACGCTCGCCGCCGAGACCACCCGCGCCTACGCGCAGATCTGCACGCTCGGCGAACAGATCGCCGTCGCTCGCCGCTCGCTCGCCCTCGTCGCGCGCCAGGCGGACATCACGGTTCAACGCCATGACGCCGGCGCCAATTCGACCTTCGACGTGTTGCGGGCCCAGGGCCTCGTCGCCCAGGTCCGCGCCGCCATTCCGCCGTTGGAAGGCCAGCGGCGCGCGGCGGTGTTCCAGCTCGCGGCCCTGTTGGGCCGCGCGCCCTCGCGCGCGCCCACCGATGTGGCCGCCTGCGATACCGCGCCCCGCCCGACGGCGCTGATCCCCGTAGGCGACGGAGCCAGCCTGCTGCGCCGCCGCCCCGACGTGCGGCAGGCGGAGCGGCGCCTGGCCGCCGCCACCGCGCGGATCGGCGTCGCCACCGCCGATCTCTATCCGCGCATCACGCTGTCTGGCCTCTACGGCGGGGTGAGCACGGATATCTCCCGGCTCGGCTCGGAGTCGGCCCTGACCTGGGGCGTCGGCCCCTCGATGAGCTGGAGCTTTCCCATCCAGTCCGCTCCGCGCGCCAGGGTGCGTCAGGCAAAGGCCGCCGCCGCCGCCGCCCTCGCCGGTTTCGATTCGGCCGTGCTCCAGGCGCTGAAGGAGACCGAACAGTCCCTGGCGACCTACAGCGCGGACCTCGACCGCCGCGAGGCCCTCGCCGACGCCGACGACAAGGCCCGCCAGGCGATCGCCCTGGCCAACGGTCAGTTCCTGGCCGGCGCCACGAGCACGCTCGACGTGCTCACCGCCGAGCAGACCTTGATCGCCGCCGACACCGCCGTGGCCGCCTCCGACGCCGCCCTGGCGCAGGATCAGATCGCCGTCTTCAAGGCCCTGGGCGGCGGCTGGCGAGGTGGGGCGAAAGGGTCGCGGTGAGCGCTTTCCATCACAGGCCGCGACGTCCGGCGCTTGACGGCGCGATTGAAATGAGGCCCGGTCGCGCCCTCACGCGCCATACGAAAACCACCCAGACCGACACCGCCAAGGAAACCCCGCCATGACCGACGCCCTGATCATCGACGCCTGCCGCACGCCGCGCGGGATCGGCAAATACCCCAAGGGCGCCTTGTCTCAGATCCACGCCCAGCGCCTGGGCTCGACCGTGCTCAAGGCCCTGGCGGAGCGCAACAAGATCAACACCGCCGAGGTCGACGACGTGATCTGGGGGACCAGCTCGCAGCGCGGACCGCAGAGCTGCGATCTTGGCCGCATGTCGGCGCTGGACGCCGGCTATGACGTACGCTCCAGCGGCGTAACGCTCGACCGCTTCTGCGGCTCGGGGATCACCGCGGTCAGTCTCGCCGCCGCGACCATCATGGCGGGTATGGCCGACATGGTGGTGGCCGGCGGGACCGAGATGATGTCCATGCCCAACCGCCGCGACGCCGGCGACGGTCCGCCGCTGTTCGACACCGGCAATCTGCACCTGCGCGCGTTGCATCCCCAGACCAACCAGGGCGTCTGCGCCGACGCGATCGCCACGCTGGAAGGCATCACCCGCGAGGACGTCGACAAGCTCGCCCTGGAAAGCCAGCGTCGCGCCGCCGTCGCCATCGCCGGCGGCCATTTCGACAGGAGCCTGATCCCCGTCCACAACGACGACGGCTCGGTCGCCCTCGACCATGAGGAGTTTCCTCGCCCGAGCACCACGCTGGAGGGGCTCGCCTCGCTGAAGCCCTCGTTCGCGGCCCTCGCCGACATTCCGCTCAACGAAGAGGGTCTGACCTTCCGCTCGCTGATCCTGGCGAAGTATCCGGACCTCGAGATCAACCACATCCACCACGCCGGCAACTCTTCGGGCGTGGTCGACGGTTCGGCGGCGATCCTGCTGGCCTCGCCCGACTACGCCAAGGCGAACGGCTACACGCCGCGCGCGCGCATCGTCGCCATGGCCAACCAGGGCGACTCCCCGACCCTGATGCTGAATGCGCCCGTGCCGGCGGCCAGGCGGGTGCTGTCCAAAGCCGGCCTGACCAAGGACGACATCGACCTCTGGGAAATCAACGAGGCCTTCGCCGTCGTCGCCGAGAAGTTCATGCGCGACCTCGACCTCGATCGCGACACGGTCAACGTCAACGGCGGAGCGATGGCGCTGGGCCATCCGATCGGGGCGACCGGTTCGATGCTGATCGGCACCATGCTCGACGAACTGGAGCGCCGCGGCCTGCACCGTGGCCTGATCACCATGTGCGCCGGCGGCGGCATGGCTCCGGCGATCATCATCGAGCGCGTGTAGGCGCCCGTCCAACGTGGACCTTTCACTGACCGACGACGAGCGGGCTTTCCAGGACGAAGTCCGCGCCTTTCTCGACGAGGCGCTGACGCCCGATCTGCGGACCGCCGGCCGCCTCGCCACCAGCGTCTTCATCGACCCCGAATACAGCCTGCCCTGGCAGCGCAAGCTGCACGCCAAGGGCTGGGTCGCGCCGACATGGCCGGCCCAATACGGCGGGACCGGCTGGGGCGAGATGAAGCGGGCGATCTTCGCCGCCGAATGCGCCAGAGCCGGCGCCCCGTCCCTCGCGCCACAGGGCCTGCGCATGGTCGGCCCCTGCCTGATCGGCTATGGTACGGCGCAGCAGAAGGCGTTCTTCCTGCCGCGCATCCTCTCGGGCGAGGATTTCTGGTGCCAGGGCTATTCGGAGCCCGGCGCCGGATCCGACCTTGCGTCGCTGCAGATGCGCGCCGATCCCGACGGCGACGACTACATCCTCAACGGTTCGAAAATCTGGACCACACACGCGCAGTTCGCCAACCGTATGTTCTGCCTGGTGCGCACCCGGTTCGAGGGCAAGCCGCAGCAGGGCATCACCTTCCTCCTGCTGGAAATGGAGACGCCCGGGATCACGGTGAAGCCGATCATCACCCTGGCCGGCGACCACGAAGTCAACCAGGTGTTCTTCGACGACGTGCGCGTGCCGATGTCCGGCCGCGTCGGCGAGGAGAACAAGGGCTGGACGGTCGCCAAGTATCTGCTCGAGTTCGAGCGGGGAGGGGGCTCGGCGCCCGGTCTCAAGGTTTCGCTGGGGCGCGTGCGCGCCATGGCCGCCGCCGGGGGCGTCACCGGTGAGCGCGCTTTCGCCGGACGACTGGCCGCCGCGGAGATCGCCGTCGAGGCCATCGAGATGACCGAGCACCGGGTGCTGGCGGCCCTGTCGGAAGGCCGCAACCCCGGGCCGGCGTCGTCGATGCTGAAGACCCAGGGCACGGAAGCCATGCAGCGGATCGACGAACTGGCCGTCGAGGCGCTCGGACGTTACGCGTATGTGGATCAGCCGCTGGCGCGCCGGCCGGGCGCGAACACACCCTATGTGGGCCCCGAGCGCGGTCTCGTGACGATGTCGCGTTACCTCAACAATCGCGCCGGTTCCATCTACGGCGGCTCCAACGAGATCCAGCGGGACATCATGGCCCGAATGATCCTGGGCGTCTGAGGCCAGCGATGAATCTCGACTTCAGCCCCGAAGACGATGCGTTCCGCGCCGAGGTTCGCTCATATTTCGAGACCGAATATCCGTCCTGGATCCTGGCCAAGGTCCGCAATGGCCAGACGCTCGGCAAGGCCGACCTCGACGCCTCGCAGCGGGCGCTGAACGCGCACGGCTGGCTCGCGCCAAACTGGCCGAAGGCATACGGCGGGACCGGCTGGAGCGCGACCCAGCGCTTCATTTTCGACGAAGAGCTCGAACGGGCCGGCGCGCCCAACGTGGTCCCTATGGGCCTGCTGTACGTCGCGCCGATCATCTGCGCCTTCGGATCGGAGGCGCAGAAGGCGGCCTGGCTGCCCGATATCCTCTCCGGCAAGACCTTCTGGGCTCAGGGCTATTCGGAGCCCGGCGCCGGGTCCGATCTCGCCAGCCTGACCACGCGCGCCGAGCGCGTCGGCGACCATTATGTCGTCAACGGGGTCAAGACCTGGACCAGCCAGGGCCATTACGCCGACTGGATCTTCTGCCTGGTGCGCACCTCGACCGAGGCGAAGAAACAGGAGGGCATCACCTTCCTGTGCATCGACATGACGGCGCCGGGCGTCAGCGTGCGTCCGATCGTGACCATCGACGGCTCGCACTATTTGAACGAAATCACCTTCGAGAACGTCGAGACCTCGATCGACAATCGCATCGGCGAGGAAGGTCGCGGCTGGGCCTATAATCGCCAGCTCTTGAGCCACGAGCGGACCTCCTACGCCCACGTGGCCGGCAAGCAACGGCAGCTGGGCGACACCAAGCGCCTGGCGGGCGAGCTGCCGTGGGGCGAGATCGGCGCCGACAAGGCCGCGTTCATGCGCAAGATCGCTGATGCGGAAATCCGCCTGGCCGCGCTCGAGTTCACCACACTGCGCGCCCTCGCCCCTTTGGGCGCGGGCCAGGCGCCCGGCGACGAGGCCTCGATCCTCAAGGTCGTCGCCACCGAGGTCGCCCAGCTGATCACCGAGCTGGGCCTCGAGCTCGCCGGCCTCTTCGCCACGCCCTCGATCCCGGACCGCGACGCCGCGACCTGGCGCGACGGCCTCGAAACCATTCCCCTGTTCGCCGTCCCCGCGACCTCCGCCTACTTCTTCACCCGCGCCCAGAGCATCTACGGCGGCACGAACGAGATCCAGCGCAACATCGTCTTCAGGACGCTTGGGCGGTAGCTACCCCGCCGGCGGCCGGGGCTTGTTGCTCGGCGTCCAGTCCTGCCGCTTCGCCCACGTCTCGAGGGTTTCCATCTCGATGGGAATCCGCTCGAGAACCGGGCCCATGTCGACCTTGAAGGGCGTCAGCGGCGTCTCGTTGCTGAAGGTGTAGAAGGCCTCGATGAACGGCAGCATGGCGGCTCGCTCCTCAGAGGTGATCTCGTCGCCAAACGCATCGCACAGTGACTTGGCGAATTCCGCGGGCGTCATCGGATCATAGATCAGCGGCTTGCCGATCACCCGCGACAGCGTCTCCACCACCTGCGGGGGTTTGAGCACCTGCGGTCCGCCGATGTTGAGCCACGCGCCTTCCAGGTCGGGCCGATCGATGGCCGCGATCATGAACTTGGCGACGTCGTCGAGACTGATCCAGCTCGCCTCCAGGCCGGCGCGGTGGGGATACCGATAGCGGCCCTCGCCGACGATGTGCGGGAACGCCCAGTTGGTCAGCAGATTGTCCATGAACAGCACCGAGCCGAACACGGTCGCCGGCGCGCCGCTACGCCAGAGCGCGTTGATGCCCGCGGTGTTGGAGACATAGTTGAACATCTCCCCTGGCCGGTCCGGGATGTAGCTGGAGGTGTTCCAGACGACCCGCCCGACCTTGGCGCGCACCGCTGCTCGCCCGATCAGGGCGAGGGCCTCGGCCGGCGTATTGCGCGCCCGCAATGGGTGGGTGAAGAAGGCCGCATCCGCGCCCTCCAGAACCTGCGCGACCGAGTCCTCGTCATAGATGTCGGCCGGCCGCACCTCGACCTCGCCTAAATCCTCGCCGTAGAAGGGGTCGGGACGCCGGGAGATGGCGCGCACGTCGTGCCCGGCGGCCTTCAGCTGCCGGACCTGAGCCAGACCCTGGCGCCCGCTGGCGCCGAACACCGTGACAAGCGCCATCGTCTCTTATCCCGCCGGGGGACGGGGTTTGTTGGTCAGGCGCCATTCCTGGCGTTTCGACCATTCGCCGAACGTCTCCATCTTGATCGGGATCCGCTCCAGCACCGGGCCCATGTCCACCCTGAACGGCGTCGTCGGCGAGCTGTTGTTGTACTCGTAGAAGGCCTTGATGCCGGCGGCGACCACCTTCTTCTCCTCGTCAGGCATTTCGTCGCCGTAGGCGTTGGCCAGGTGCCAGCCGAACTGCTCGGGCGTGCTGGGATCGTACCGGATCTCTCGGCCGACCGCTTCGCTGAGGTGCGCGGCCACTTGCTGCGGCTTGAGGATCTCGGGCCCGCCGATGTTGACCCAGGCGCCTTCCAGGTCCGGCCGGTCCAGCGAGGCGATCATGAACTTGGCCACGTCGTCCAGGCTGATCCAGCTGCACTCCAGGTCCGGCTTGTGCGGATAGACATAGCGTCCGTCGTTGACGATGAACGGGAACGCCCAGTTGGTCAGCAGGTTGTCCATGAAAAGCACCGAGCCGAACACCGTCGCCGGAACCCCGGTGCGCCACAGCGCGTTGATGCCGGCCGTGTTGTTGCCA
>JBBRAV010000066.1:0-19822 GCA_038206535.1 Caulobacterales bacterium | reverse complement strand
AACAGCGGGCCGTCGGTGGGGAAGGTGCCGGCCGAGGGGGGCACGGTCTTCTTGGCCGCCATGCCGCCGGCGATGGCCAGTGCCGGGATGACGAACAGGAAGCGGCCGACCAGCATCGCGATGCCGAGCGTGGTGTTCCAGTACGGCGCGTTGCCGGACAGGCCGGCGAAGGCGCTGCCGTTGTTGCCGGTGGCCGAGGTGAAGGCGTACAGCACCTCGGAGAAGCCATGCGGGCCGGCCGCCGAGACGCCCGACATCGGCCCGGGCAGCAGCAACGTCAGCGCGGTGAAGCCGAGGATCGACAGCGGCAGGCACAGCACCGCGAGCATGGTGAATTTCACCTCCCGCGCCTCGATCTTCTTGCCGAGATATTCGGGCGTGCGCCCCACCATCAATCCGGCCACGAACACCGCCAGAAGGGCCATGTGCACCATACCGTAGAGGCCCGACCCGGCGCCGCCCGGCGCCAGTTCGCCAAGCTGCATCAGGAAGAGCGCAATCCCGCCGCCCAGCGGCGTGAGGCTTTCGTGCTGGGCGTTGATCGCGCCGTCGGAGACACCCGTTGTGACGGCGACGAACAGGGAGCTGGAGGCCGCCCCGAAGCGGACTTCCTTGCCTTCCATGTTCGGCGTGGCCTGGACATGGGCCGCGGCCAGCGCCGGCGTGGGCTGCGTCTCGGCGGCGTAGACACCCGCCGCCCCGGCGCCCACCAGGATGACCATGGCGATGAGCAGAACCCGTCCATCCTTGCGGGCGCCGGCGACGATGCCGAAGGCGACGGCGCAAGCGAAGCCGACCACCAGCATGGCGACGATCTCGATCAGGTTGGTCCAGCTGCTGGGGTTCTCAAAGGGATGGGCGGAGTTGGCGCCGAAGAAACCACCGCCGTTGGTGCCCAGTTGCTTGACGGCCTCTTGGCTCGCGACGGGTCCCAGCGCGATTGTCTGCTTTGCGCCTTCGATTGTATGCGCATCGACGTGAGGCGCCAGCGTCTGCGGAACGCCGAGCGCAACCAGGGCCAGGGCCGTGATGATCGAGAGCGGCAGCAGGATGTAGAGTGCGTTGCGGACGATGTCCGCCCAGAAGTTGCCGATGGCTTCACCGCGATTGGCGGCGAACGCCCGCGCCAGCGCGGCGGCGATGGCCATGGCCGTCACCGGCGAGGCGAAGTTCTGCATGGTGAAGCCGGCCATCTGCGCCAGATGGCCGGTCGCGCTTTCGCCAGAATAGAACTGCCAGTTCGTATTGGTGACGAAGCTGATCGCGGTGTTGAACGCCAGGTGCGGATTCATGCCCGCGAAGCCCTGCGGATTGAGCGGAAGAAGGTTCTGTAGCCGCAGAATGGCGTACAGCGCGACGAAGCCAACCGCGTTGAACGCCAGCATGGCGATCGTATACCCGAGCCAGCCCTGACCTTTCTTCGGGTCGACGCCCGACGCCGCATAGAACCCGCGCTCGACCGGCTTCAAGACCGGATCGAGCCAGGTCGACTGGCCTTGCCACACACGCGCCATATAGATGCCGAGCGGCCAGCCAAGGCCGACAGCGAGGCCGATCGTAAAGACGATCTCGGCCCACCCCTGAATGTTCATTGATATATCCGTTGTGAATTCAGAACTTATCGGGGCGCAAAAGCGCCACGAGCATGTAGACCGACACACCGATCGCGCCGGCGGCGTAGAGGACCGCGACGATCATGATCAGATCCGCTTCAGGAACATGGCGTAGAGCCCAAAGGCTGCGAACAGCCCCAGGCCGAGGGCGACAAAGACGATATCCATGAGTGACTCCAGGTCTCGCAGCCTGAATCTCTACGCCCGGCGCCGTAAAATCTCGCCCGGTCTTGCCCGCCCAGGGAATAAACGAAACATAAAGGCGCCTCGAGCGCCGTTCTTCGCCCGACCCGCTAGCGCAGTTCGGCGGCGGTGAGGGGCCGGCCATACCCCATCCGCACGATGACCCGTTCCAGGGTCAGGCTTTGGGCGACGATGGAGAAGACCACGACCGCATACGTCGCCGCCAGAATGACCGACCGCTCGCGCGATGGCGCGATGGACAGCGCCATGGCCACCGACAGCCCGCCCCGCACGCCCGCCCAGGTGAGGACGGCGACGAGCCCGGGCTTCACCTCGCGATCGATGATGGCGAGCACTGCGGAAGGACCGGCCAGGGAAGCCCAGCGTCCGACAAAGATCAAAGGGATCGCCGCGACGGCGAGAGCGTCGACCAGGGGGTTGAAGTGGAGAGAGAAGACTTCCAGTCCCACCAGCAGAAAAAGCACGCCATTGAGGTTTTCGTCGACGATGGTCCAGAAGGCGCGCGTGTAGCGCCGGGTCTGTTCGCTCATCGCCTCGCGGGCGCCGTGTCGGCCGAGCATCAGACCGGCGACCACGACCGCTATCGGGCCGGAGACCCCGAGCGCCTGGGTCGCCGCATAGACGCCCGTGGCCAGAGCGAGCGTTATGCCGACTTCCACGACGTAGTCGTCGATCGACCGCATGGCTTCGATCGCCACGAGGCCCGCGATCAAGCCCACCGCACCTCCGCCGCCGGCCTGAAGGAGAACCTTTTCCACCAGGGGCAGTGGAGCCACCGCACCGCCGCCCGTGGCGAGAGCCAAAGCGGCGCCGAACAACACCACTCCCACCCCGTCGTTGAACAGCGCCTCGCCTTCGATCAGCGCGCGAATGTCGGCCACAAGGCTGGTGCGCTTGAGCGCCGCAAGGACACCGACGGGGTCGGTGGGACTGATCAGCACGCCAAACACCAGCGCCCACGCGAACGGCAAGGGCACACCTATCACGCGCGCGACCAGCCAGAACCCGCCGCCGATCACGCCTGCCGATATGACCACGCCAAACGTCGCCAGCACTGCGGCCGTCCATGCCCGTCGTTTCAGAGCGTCGAAATCCACATGCATCGCGCCGGCGAACAGCAGATAGGCCAGCATGAAGCGCAGAACCGCGGTCGAGAAATCAACCTGTCCAACAAAGTGTCCCACGATCGGCCCCACGCCCAGACCTGGAGCGACCCGATCCACGCCGATCAGGGCAAGGGTCGTGACGAGCCCGACGATCAGCATCGCCACGCCGGTCGGCAATCTGAACAATTTCAGATTGAGCCAGCCGATGACGGCGCTCGACGTCAGGAAGATCGCCACCAGATCGAACATCGAATAGACCATGGCTCAGTGCTGACCGCTGCTTCGTCCGCGATCAAGCCTGGCCGGCGCCTGGCGCGCTGTTTTGTTCAAACCGGCCGCGGGCCCGTGCTCCAGACGATCAGGTCCCGGACGTCGTGGAGCGTGCGGGCGATCGTGACGCACAGATCGCGCATCTCCTCGGTGGCCTCCAGCAGGTCGGGAACCATCACCGTCATCATGCCCGCGGCGTGAGCGGCGCGCACGCCGTTGTGCGAATCTTCCAGCGCCAGGCAATCGCGCGGATCGACGCCGAGCCGGCGGGCGGCCTCGAGGAAGGGTTCCGGCGCCGGCTTGCCGCGCGAATAGTCGCCCGCCGCGACGACGGCCTGGAATCTTCGCAGCAGACCATTGGGCCCAAGCTGTAGGTCCACCGTGGCATGCCCCGACGAGGTCGCGACCGCGCACGGCACCCGGGCGGCGTCGAGATCGTCCAGAAGCTCGATCACCCCTGTCTTGATCGCCACGCCCACCTCGAGCCGAGCGTGCGCCGCCTCGCTGACGTCGGCGATCCAGAGGTCGTAGTCGAAACCGTCGCCGAAATGAGCCATGGCCTCGGCGCGGCTCCCTTCCCTCGGCAGACCGACCATCCGCAGGAAAACCCGAAGCGGCAGGTCGCGGCCATGACGGGCGGCGACCTCCATCATCGCGTCGCGGTATACGCTCTCGGTGTCGACCAGCAACCCGTCCATGTCGAAGACGACGCCGCGAACCCTGCGCGGCAGCATCAGACGAAGGCGTCCGCGCCGTACCCCTGAAAGTACAGCAACGCGGTCAGGTCTGTGTGGTCGACCGCGGCGTCCGCTCGGGCGGCGACGACGGGCTTTGCGCGAAAAGCGACTCCAAGGCCGGCGGCTTCGATCATTGCCAGGTCGTTGGCGCCATCGCCGACGGTCAGGCAATCGGCAAGGCCGACGCCTAGGGCCTCGGCCTCCTCGCGCAAGGCCTCGAGCTTGGCGGCGCGTCCCAGGATCGGCTCGGCGACCTGGCCGGTCAGCCTCGACCCGTCGTCGAGCAGCCGGTTGGCGCGGTGGCCGGCGAAGCCGGCGGCCTGCGCGACCTTGCTTGTGAAATAGTCGAACCCTCCCGACACCAGCACACAGCGCGCGCCGTGCACGCTCATGGTTCGCACCAGGGTCCGCGCCCCCGGCGTGAGCCGCACACGCTCCTCATAGGTGCGGCGCAACGCGTCCAGTTCGAGGCCTTTCAACTTGGCGACCCGCTCGCGCAACGCGCCCTCGAAGGCGATTTCGCCGGCCATGGCGCGCGCGGTGATCGCGGCGATCTCCTGCTTCAGGCCGGCGAAGTCAGCCAGCTCGTCGAGGCATTCGCATCCGATGATCGTGGAATCCATGTCGGCGATCAGCAGGCGCTTGCGGCGTCCCGCCGCCGGCTGGACGCAGAAATCCACCGCCTGCCGCTCCAGGGCGCGGCGCCCGTGCTCGCGCAATCGGCGAACCTCATCGCCCTCGACGAAGATGTCCATGGCGCCCTCGCCAAGGATCACCGTGTCGCTGACCGGCTGGCCGGCCGACACGACAGCCTCCAGCGCCGCCGGCAGGGCGGTCTGCAGCGCGTCGAGGTCGCGGGCGACCAGGGTGAAGGCGAGTCGCATGTGCCGAGCCGATGTGGCCGATCCGGGCCTTCGCCGCAAGCATGGCCTCGGCGATGAACGGCGGCTGACGCGCGGCTTCAGACTTTTTTCAACACCCGCCCGCTACACCTCACGCATCAACCAAAGGAATACGATCGTGAGTGGCGTTAGAGACATCGACTGGCAATACCTGGACGTCCCGTCCGAAGACTCGATCCGGATCGGCGAACGCGTCTCGGCCGAGGCGGGCGGTCTGCCGATCTATCGGGTGATGGCGCTGTCCGGCGGCCGGGCCTGGCTGCGCGAGGAACAGGGCGGCATCGACCGGGTGGCGCCGCTCAGTGCGTTCCACTGGAAGGCGTGCGCGGGAACCACGGAATGAACCCCGGGGTGCGCTCGACATAGGCCTCGTACTCGGGCCGCCTGCGCCGCATGCTCCCCTCGACCGTGGGAACGCCGCTCCATTTGGTCAGCAGGACGGTCAGCAGCACCGGACCAGGTAGCGACCACACGCCCAGCCCATGGTCCGCCGCGATCAGGTACAGGCCCCACCAGGTACAGGCGTCTCCGAAATAGTTCGGATGCCGCGTATAGCGCCAAAGACCGGTCTGCAGCACCTTGCCGGCGTTCGAGGGATCGCCCTTGAAAGCCGCCAGCTGAAAGTCGCCGACACTTTCGAACACTATGCCCAAGGCCGCCAGCGCCATTCCGGCGAAGGCGGCGGGCCCCAGCGGCGTGTCGCGGCCGACCTGGCCCAGTTGCACCGGCAGCGCCACAAGAAACTGCAGCGGCGCCTGCAAGGCGAACACCAACAGCAGGGACGCCGTTGCATAGCTCCAGCCGCGCTCGGCCTTGGCCGCGGCCATCATGGCGCTGTAGCGGCGATCGGGCCCGTGTTTTCGCCAACGCCAGAGCAGATGGCCGCCCAGGCGAAGGCCCCAGACACCGCAGATCACGGTGAGCAGGATCGCGTGCTTGCCACCCTGCCCCGCAAAGAAGAAACTCTGCACGGCGAGCGTCACCATGCCCAGCGCCCACCAGCCGTCGATGAAGCTGGGGTCGCCGAGCGCCAGGTTGACCAGCCAGAGGAACACGAACAGCGCCAGCGAAAGCAGCAGATTGGCTATCAGCAGTTGGGCGATTTCCATACTTGTATCCCTGCGCTCAGGCAGATCATTGGATGATCTCGCCCTTTGGAGGCAATACCACCCGTGCACGGCCCGCCCCGTCCTGTCCACCTGATCGCCGGCCCCACCGCCAGCGGCAAGTCGATGCTGGCGGTGCGGCTGGCGTTGGAGATCGGCGGCGAGATCGTCAACGCCGACTCGATGCAGATCTATCGCGATCTGCGGGTGTTGACCGCCCGACCCTCGCCCGACCAAGAGGCCGCCGCGCGGCACCATCTGTTCGGCGTGGCGGACGGAGCGGTAGCATGGTCCGTCGGCCACTGGCTTCGCGCCGTTGGTCCGGCGCTGAACGATATCGCGGCGCGTGGGCGCACGCCGATCGTCGTCGGCGGCACGGGTCTTTATTTCCATGCCCTCACCCGAGGCCTGGCCGAAGCGCCGCCGGTTCCGGACGCCGCCCGCGCCGCCATGGTCAAACGCCTCGCAGAGATCGGCGAGACGGCCTTTCGCGAGGAGCTGAGCGCCGTCGATCCGGTCGCCGAGACCAGGATCTCGAAGGGCGACGGCCAGAGACTGGTCCGGGCCCTGGCGGTTTTCGACGTGTCCGGGCGGTCCCTCACAGACTGGCAGGCCGCGACGACGCCGGCCCTGCCCGCCGGCGCGTGGCGCGGCGTGGTCATCAACCCGCCGCGGGAGACTCTGTATCAGCGCTGCGACGATCGCCTCGAACAGATGCTCGCCCACGGCGCGATGGACGAGGTGGCCGCCTTGATGTCGCGGGGCCTCGACCCGAACCTGCCGGTGATGAAGGCTCTGGGGGTGGCGCCGCTCGCCGCCTGCCTGAGCGGAGCGATGTCCAGGACCGACGCGCTCGCGCAGGCGCGCATGGAGACCCGCCGCTACGCCAAGCGCCAGACCACCTGGCTTCGCCACCAGACGCCCGACTGGCCGCGCGTGGAAACCGCGCACGCCGCCGAACAATGGGCGGCGCTGTCGTCATGGGTGTTTCATGCCTCGCAACCCGCCTTGACCCCGCCCTAGCGCGGTGGCATGGATCATAAGTGCTAGTTTGGAGCAACACTCATGCGCAATGCGCGCCTGGTACTTATTCGAACGTGACCGCCGAGGGCGGGGCCTTAACCAGGCTCCCGCCGCGCCCGGTCACGTAACACAGGGCCCCTCGCGGGCCTTTTTTATTTTTCGCCCCTTTTCGCAGCCCAACACGACGAAACCAGACCATGACCGCACATCAGACGATTGAAACGGATGCCAGCGCGAGCGCCGAGGAAATTCTCACCGGCGCGGAGATGGTCGTCCGCGCCCTGGTCGATCAGGGCGTGACCGACCTGTTCGGCTATCCCGGCGGCGCGGTGCTGCCGATCTATGACGCGCTGTTTCATGAACCGCGCCTGCGTCACGTGCTCGTGCGCCACGAGCAGGGGGCGACCCACGCGGCCGAGGGCTACGCGCGCTCCACCGGCCGGCCGGGCGTCGTGCTGGTCACCTCGGGGCCAGGCGCGACCAACGCGGTCACCGGCATCGTCGACGCCCTGATGGACTCGATTCCGCTGGTGGTGATCACCGGCCAGGTGCCCACCCACCTGATCGGCACCGACGCCTTCCAGGAATGCGACACCGTCGGCATCACCCGCTCGTGCACCAAGCACAACTACCTCGTCAAAAACGTCGCCGACCTGCCGCACGTGATGCACGAGGCTTTCAGGATCGCCACCACCGGCCGGCCTGGACCGGTGGTGATCGACATCCCCAAGGACGTGCAGTTCGCCAGCGGCGTCTATGTCGGTCCAGGGCAGGCGCGCTCGCGGCACCATTTCGCGCCGCGCATCGAGGGTGAGCCGCGGGCGATCGCCCAGGCGCTGGCCCTGATCGCCGAAGCGCGGCGGCCGATCCTCTACACCGGCGGCGGCGTGATCAACGCTGGTCCGGCGGCCAGCAGCGCCCTGCGCGCGTTCGCCGCCCTCACCGGCGCGCCGGTGACGTCCACGCTGATGGGCCTGGGGGCCTTCCCGGCCGACCATCCCCAATGGCTGGGCATGGTCGGCATGCACGGCGCGTTCGAGGCCAATCACGCCATGCACGACTGCGACGTGATGGTGGCGATCGGCGCCCGCTTCGACGACCGTGTGACCGGCCGCCTCGACGCGTTCTCGCCCGGCTCGCGCAAGATCCACATCGATATCGATCCCTCGTCGATCGGTAAGATCGTCCGCACCGACGTCGGCGTGCTGGGCGACGCGGGACGCGTGCTGGCCGCGCTGATCGAAGGCTGGAAGGCCCTGCGCCCGGCCCCCGGCCGGGAGCGTCTCGCCGACTGGTGGCGCCAGATCGACGCCTGGCGCGCGCGCGACTGTTTCGCCTACCGGCCCTCGTCGAGCGTGATCAAGCCGCAATACGCCGTCGAGCGGCTTTATGAACTGACACGCAACCGCGACACCTACATCACCACCGAGGTGGGCCAGCACCAGATGTGGGCGGCGCAGTACTATCGCTTCCAGGAACCGGGCCGCTGGATGACCTCGGGCGGGCTGGGCACCATGGGCTATGGCCTGCCCGCCGCCGTCGGCGTCCAGATCGCCCACCCCAAGAGCCTGGTGATCGACATCGCCGGCGACGCCAGCGTGCAGATGACCATGCAGGAGATGTCGACCGCCATCCAGTACGACCTGCCGATCAAGATCTTCATCCTCAACAACGAGTGGATGGGCATGGTGCGCCAGTGGCAGCAGCTGCTGCACGGCGAGCGCTACAGCCATTCCTATTCCGCCAGCATGCCCGACTTCGTGAAGATGGCCGAGGCGTTCGGCGCGCTCGGTCTGCGCGCCGAAGACCCCGCCGACCTCGACGATCTGATCATGGAGATGATCGACGCGCCCACGCCGGTGATCTTCGACTGCCGCGTCGAGCGGGCCGAGAACTGCTTTCCGATGATCCCGTCGGGCAAGGCGCACAACGACATGCTGCTTAGCGAAGACGCCGGAGATATCGGCGCCGTCATCGACGCCGCCGGTCGGCGGCTGGTCTAGGAGCGCGCGCGATGACAACGGACGCCCCCGCCTCGGCCTACGACATGGGCCACACCGTCGAGACCGAGGCCCTGGCGACGTTCGCCGTGTTCGTGGACAACGAACCGGGCGTCCTGCACCGCGTCGTCGGCCTGTTCGCCGCCCGCGGCTACAACATCGAGAGCCTGACGGTGGCCGAGACCGATCGCGACGCCCACACCAGCCGCATCACCATCGTCACCCGCGGCACGCCTCAGGTCCTCGCCCAGATCGAGGCGCAGCTGGAAAAGCTGATCTCGACACGGCACGTTCAGAACGTGACCAAAGACCCCGACGGGGTCGAGCGCGAACTGGCGCTGGTCAAGGTGCGCGGGACCGGCGCCGAGCGGGTCGAGGCGCTGCGCCTGGCGGACATCTTTCGCGCCAAGGTGATCGACACCACCATCGAGAGCTTCATTTTCGAGATCACCGGCGCGTCGGACAAGATCGACAAGTTCATCGACCTGATGCGCAGCCTGGGTCTCGTCGAGGTATCCCGCACCGGGGTCCTCTCGATCGAGCGAGGCGTGCGGACCCTCTAGTCACGCGACCGCGAGTCCTGTCCGCCGGCGGCGCGCGCCGATCAGTCGCATCGTCGCGTACTGGATCAGGAAAAGACCGATCTTGCTGGCCAGTCCCCAGGCCGACATGGACGCCGCCCAGGTCTCCACCGGCAGCGAGAAGGCAAGCACGAGGTTGAGCGCGGCGGAAAAGAACATCAGCGCCGACCAGACGTAGCCGAACACCGCGGCGATGTCGGGAACCACCTCCATCGCCACCGGCGGCAGATAGCGGACCATCCAGCCCGGCTTGAGCATCACCACGGCGACCACCAGATAGATCACCGTCGGCTTGGCCATCATGAAGCGCGGATCGTGCGTGAGCAGGCTCGCCGTGCCGAAGCCGACGACCAGGAACAGGCTCATCCATTGCATGGTGTCGACCGGTTTGCGGGACGCCAGCCGCCAGACGACCTGGCCCACGCCCAGGGCGATTCCGAGCGCCACGGACAGCGCGACGTCCTTGGTCAGCATGAAAACGAGCAGGAAGAAGATCGTGGAGGCCAGGTCCTGGGCCAGGAAGCGGCCGGCGTGAAGCAGACTTTTCATCAGTGTCGCCCCTCCTTTCGGGCGTGGGCGAGGCTTAGCCGGAGCGGGGCAAAACCGCCCGCCCGTCCACGCGCCGCGCCCGTCGATTGGCGAAATCGCCGCCGCCATTCGCGCTTCGTGAAGCGCCGGCCTTCTCCTGGGCCGTCATCAGGCCTATATTCCTTCCGTTCGGGTCTCTCGAACTATGGAGATAAACGCGCACGTAATAAGCGGACTGGACCCGGGTGCGATTCCCGGCGGCTCCACCACTCCCACTCCCCTCGCGTTATCGGCGGGGACATGCGGGGCCGATCAGCATCGACAGACGTCCAAAGGTGTATGCCTTCTCTCGGCGTGGCTCACCGTTTCGGGCTCTAAACTAACTGCGAACGATAACTTCGCTCAAGAGTATGCCCTGGCCGCGTAAGCGGTTCGGTCAAACTCGATCTTAAAGCCCTGGCGTCTTAGCAGCGCCAGGCGGGGCTCGGGGGGCGCCTGGCAACAGAAGCCCCCCAACTATCCGACGACCGCAGTGAAGCGCCCCCCGATCTTGGCGTCAAGAATTTGCGGGCGCCTGGCAACAGAAGCCCCCCAACTATCCACCGACCGCGGTGAAGCGCCCCCCGATCTTGACGTCAAAAATTTGCGGGCGCCTGGCAACAGAAGGCCCACAACTATCCGACGACCTCCCCCTACAAAGACAGCCAGCGCGCCAGGCAGAAGATCGCCAGGCCCACGGCGCCGCCCACCAGGGTGCCGTTGATGCGGATGTATTGAAGATCGGGGCCGACCTGCAGCTCGAGCTTCTCGACGATGCCGCGGGTGTCCCAGGACGCCACGATCTCTGCGACGAAGGCGCCGATCTGGTGGCGGCGCGGCGCGATGACCTCCCGCGCCGCCAGCCGGGCCCAGCCGTTGAGGATGTCCCGGGCGTCGTCGTGAGTCTCCAGCCAGTCGCCGCCCGCGCGCAACAGGCGGCTGGCGGTGTCGGCCAGGGCCTGGCGGCCTTCCGGCGTCTGGGGATTGATCCAGTCTTCCGCCCGCGACCACAGGCCGTCGATCGGGTCCAGGATCAGCGGGTGCGCGAGCAGGTCGCGCTTGAACCGTTCGATCCGCTCGCGCAGCGCCGGATCGGCGTCCAGGCGCTCGATGAATCGCTCGACCGCGACCGAGACCTGCGCGCGCCAGGGATGATCGGGGCGGCGCATGTCCTCGACCACCTCGGCCAGCACCTTGAGGATCTTGTCGGCGATCTTGCGGTCGAGCCACTGCGGCGCCCAGCGGAACGTGCGGCCGGCGATCTGGTCGCGGATCAGCGTCTCATTGCTCGCCAGCGCTCCGGCGACCCCCTCCAGCAACTGGTCGAGCAGCGCCTGGCTGCGGCCCTCGACCCACAGGGCCCGCAGGAGGCCCGCCGCGAGCGTCGCCGCCGGCAGGTTGCGCGCCAGGTCGCTCGCCACCGCGGCCGTCAGCGCCCGGCGCGCCTGCGGCGAGACCAGACGCAACAGCTCCTGCAGCAGGCTTGTCAGCCGCGCGCCCAGGCTGGCGACATTGGCCGGCTCGCGCAGCCAGGCCGCCCCCCAGCGCGCGAGCTCCAGCTGTCTCAGCCGCGCTTCGAGGACCGCCTCGGTGAGGAAGTTCTCGGCGATGAATCCGCCCAGCGCTTCACCGATCTGCTCCTTCTTGCGCGGAATGAGGCCGGTGTGCGGGATCGGCAGGCCCAGCGGGCGGCGGAAGAGCGCGGTGACGGCGAACCAGTCGGCGCACGCGCCGATCATCCCCGCTTCGGCGAAGGCGCGCACGTAGGCGAGCGCCGGCCATCGCCGCAGGCAGAGGCTGCAGGCGACGAACACCACCGCCATCAGCGCCAGCAACCCGCTGGCAACCCAGCGCATCAAGGTCAGGCGGCGCATCGGCGCCGACGGCTGCGATGCGGTGGGTTGGTCGCGATGGGCGGTCACAGGGCGAGGTGGAGGCGGTCGCGGGGCGGCCGGCAGGCGGCCAGATGGCGTTTGGCGGGCGGCCCAATGGCGGTCGGATGGCGGTCGGATGGCGTGTGTTGGCGACCTTTCCGATCCATTCTCGTGGGCGACCGCTCTGAAATCATTAACATTCCTGGGGACCACGGCGTTCATCCGACGTTCCGACCCCCTGCCCTCCCATTGCTATCATCTTCAGCGCCTCCACGTCGGACAGGTGCACACCGTGTGTGCTTGCCCATGTCGCATATTGCAAATCTTATGCAATTTGTCAAGTCAAACCAGTTCGGTGCTGACGCCGAGCGCCAGACCCGCCGCGGCCATCCGCTGGTCGAGCGTGCACACCGCCACGCCTTGGGCGGCGGCGATCGCGAGATGCAGAGCGTCGCCCGACCGCAAGCCGAGAGCAAACTGGTCGAGGTAGCGCGTCGCCGCGCGGAAGTGGGAATCGGTGATGGCGAACACGTCGAACGTGGCGGAAAACATCCGCGTGAACGTGGCCAGCGCAGTCGCTCTTCCAGCGGAATCGATCAGGCCGGATCGCAGCTTGATCGCGAGCGCCGAAGACACTTCCGTCGCCACCCACTGGCTGGACGCAAAACCATCTTCCTCCCAGGTCGCCATCCATGCCTGAACCTCGGACGTGCGCGCTTCGTTAGTCAGAGCAGCGACGAGCAGCGAGGTGTCGAGATAACGCGTCAATAGCGATCTTCGTCCCGCATGCGGCGCACGAACGTCGCGGCGCTCTCGTCCTGCCGGGGCGCGTTGTCCGTCATTGCGCGCAATGCCCCGAAATCGATCCGCTCGCGCGGCGAGCGCAACGCGCTGAGTTGTACGACCGGCTTACCGCGCCGGGTGATGCATATCGGGTCGCCCGCGACCGCGCGCTCGATCAATTCGCTGAGTCGGGCCTTCGCCTGCGCAAGGCTGACAGTGTCCATCGATCGCCTCCTGACTATCTGGTTGGTCAGATATAGGCTGGTCACCGCACGATAAAAAGCCTCACGCCGTGCATCGTCGGCAGGCAAGGCGGGGATCAGGTTCCGGGGGTACGTCGAGCACCCGGCCGGCGGTTGTGCGGCAGGCTTAGATACTTAAGCACGTGTTGGAACAAGCGGTTCGCCATAATCACGACGATGATGGTGTCGATATCGCCAAGCGCCATTTCCCCTGCGTCCCTGTTCGGCGAGGCGACACCGCGGCCTCGACCGGAGGGGGAGACCACACCTTCGCCACGACTTGGCTACGCGGACCGCGCGGCGCATCCGCATGGTGAAGAATTGGGGCAAACGAGGGGGAGACGAGGGTTGCGCACCGGTTGGCGGAAGATCGCTGGGCCCTGGTCCCGAAGTGGTGCGTGTCTCCACGTTTCTACACGCTCCGTTACGCATCCGCGGGCCGCGGGCCACAAACCTGAGGCGGAGCGAAACGCTCGGTGATGTTCGGCGACAACTGGTTCGAGGCGCCGACCATATCGATGAGTTCGGCCGACCGGCTGCCGCGCAGGCCGGCGTTGGTCGGCATGCCATCGCGCACGAAGGTGTAGAAGCCTGTGACGAGGTAGGCGCCGATCGCGTCGAGGTACCGTGACTGCTGACCGAGCACCTTCTGGAAGGCGCCGCCGGCGAAGAATTCGTTCGCGCAGCGGGCGTTCTCGAACGCGATTTCGGCGACGGCCAGATGCAGGCGATCATCGCCCACATGGTGGCCGACGTCCGGCGACGGCGGCGCAGGACGGGCGTTGTCATAGGACAGCGGCAGGTGAAGCTTCCATTTCTCCACCGCCGCATCGGTGGCGAGCGTGGCGCTGACGTCTTCGAGCCAGGCCTCCGCGCTGGTCCCGGGTTTTCGATTCATATAGACGTGGATGCGGTGGAGCCGGTCCGGCCCGTTGCGGCTCCCATCCTTTTCCCGGTCGATGAAGGTCCGCGAGCCGGTCGGCAGGAAATAGGCGATCGCCTCGCTGAACAGATTGCGCTCGTCGGCATAGAGGATCGTGCCGGCTTCGCCGAAGCGCGCCTGATCCTCGAGACTGGCGAAGCCGAGTTCGGCTGAACCGTCCAGCACCGCCGTGATCCGCCGCAGCCCGTCGGCGATCGGGAAGAGATTGGCGGTGTGGTTACGGTCAAAGTGCTGCTGAACGTAGAAGCCCAGGCCCGGAAGTCGGGAACAGAGCGTGGAATGAACGTCGCGCCAGTAGTTGGCGAACAGCTCGTGGGGTAGGCCGTCGCGTTTGCGCACCGAGGCGTAGACATTGTGGCGAACGTTTTGATCCCGCTGGGAGCAGTCGATCTGTGACATGGCGATCTCCTTCAGTCTGGCGTGTTGGAAGGGTCAAGCGTCGGGCTTCCTCGCGAGTTGATCGAGCAGAGCTCCGGGATCGAAGTAGGCCACACGCAGGCGAACGGCCTTGCTGTCGGCGATATCCCAGTGCTCGGAAATGACGATCGTTCTCGCCGTCCCCTGAACGCCGATCTCGATAAGGGCGACGACATGGCCCCCCTCCCCGACCAGGCTTAGATAGTCGAGCCTCGTAAAATCGAGCGCGCGAGCGACGCCGGGAAGCAACGCAACGTAACCCGCCTTGTCGAAGCGCCCGCCCCAGGGAAGGGAATGGGGCACGAACAGCTCGAAGTTGTCGGACAACCGGTCGGCGAACTCTGTGATCCGGCCGCGAGCGGCGCCGTCATAGAAGGCGCGGACGATGGCTTTGGCCTGGTCGGTCTGGGATGCCGTGGACGAGGCGGTGGGCGGGAAGGCCTCGCCGAACATGGGGTAGCCGCCGGCCGACCCCGCCTGGCCGACTTCATCTTGAATGACGTCCCAGTGCTCGACCAGCACCCCGTCCTGAAGGCGGCAGATATCGACGACGATCCAGTTCGCCGCCTGGCCAAACTGGGAGAAGCGCCCGTGGATCATGACGCAGTCGCCTTCGGCCACCGCGAGTCGGTGCTCGTATCGCAACCCGGGGGCGTTCTGGATCGTGCTGAACAGGCCCTCCCGACCCGCGGGGACCAGGGCGCTGTGCTGGATATAGTCCGGGGACCAGAAGCGCTTCGCGCCTTCGATGTCGCGACGATTGAACAGGGTCTCGAACGCCTCGATGACGATCGCCTTGTTCCGGCTGGGCGAATTTGGCGGCATTTGGGACTCCTGGGTTCCGCGGCAGGGCTCAGCCCAGCTTTGCGCCGCCGGTCATGAGGTCGTTGAATTGCGTGACCCAGCCGTGCTCACCGGGGCCGGGATTGGCGCGCATGGCGGGCGCCTCCCCCACCAGGATCTCATCGGCCCCGCCGGCAAACTGCGCCATGGCGCCGTCGATGAAATCCGCGAGCGGCATTGCCCGAGGCTCTTCAGTGCTGTTGAGCAGTTCGGTGCGGACCCAGGGCGGGGCGAGCTCGATGACCTGAACGCCGGCGCCGCGAAGTGCGTAGCGCTGGGACAGGGTGTAGGAATGCAGCGCCGCCTTGGTCGCCGAGTAGATGGCCGTGGCAGTCAGCGGCACGAACGCGAGCACGGAGGTCACGTTGACGATGACGGCGCCCGGCTTCGCCTTCAGATGATTGATCAGCGCCGCGCTCATGCGGATCGGGCCGCCGAGATTGGTCGTGACGGTCGAGACGAGGAGAGGCTCGTCGACGGCCCCGGCCACGTCATCGAGGCGCATGATCCCGGCGTTGTTGATCAGGACGTTGAGAGCCGGATGCTCGGCGATGAGCTGGGCGCCCACGCGCCTGACATCGACGGGGTCGGAGACATCGAGCTCGACCGCGGCCATGCCGGGATTGGCGTCGATCGTCGCCCGCAGCCGATCCGCGCGCCGGCCGGAGATGATCACGTGGTTACCCAGCCGGAGGAAGGCCTCGGCAAGGGCGCGGCCGATGCCGGAACCGCCGCCGGTGATGAAGATCGTGTTGCCGGTCATCTTCATGGAACGTCTCCTTGCCGGGCGGCGAGCGCCGGGTAGTCGGTGTAGCCGTGCTCGCCGCCGCCATAGGCGCTGCTCCGGTCGAAGGGTGTCAGCGGGGCCCCGTCGCGGATGCGCTGCGGCAAATCGGGGTTGGCGACGAAGGAACGGCCGAACGCGACCGCGTCGGCGTGCCCCATTCGCAGCGCCTCGGCCGCGCTCTGTGGCGTGTAGGCGGCCGCCGTGATCAGCGGCCCGGCAAACGCGGGCCGGAACAGAGCCGCGTTGTTGAGCGTGCCGTTGTTGAGCTGGTCGGTGAGCCCGATCTCGGACCCGCGCGCCTCGATCAGATGCAGGTAGGCGATGTTGCGCGCGCTGAGTTCCCGAACGACGAAGGTGAACAGCTCGAGCGGGTTGCTGTCGTAGATGCCGGCGTAACGGCCGAACGGCGAAAGCCTGACGCCCAGCCGGTCCGCCCCGATCTCCGCGGCGACCGCCGCGACGATCTCGAACAGGAGCCTGGCGCGGTTCTCCTTGGTCCCACCGTAGGCGTCGGTGCGCTGATTGACGCCATTTTCCAGGAACTGCTCGATCAGGTGAGCGTTGGCAGCCTGGATTTCGATCCCGTCAAATCCCGCCGTCATGGCGTTGGCGGCCGCCTGGCGGAAGTCGGCGACGATGCCCGGAATCTCCTGCGCATCGAGCGCGCGGGGGATCTCCGCGGGGACCGGCAGGAACTCGCTGGTAAAGGCCGGGATGGTCGGGGGAACCGCCGACGGGGCCACGGGCAGCACGCCGTCCGGCAGCAGCGAGGAGTGAGAGTTGCGGCCATTGTGCGCGATCTGCATCACGATGAGGCCGCCGCGGGCGTGGACCGCGTCCGTAACCGCGCGCCAGCCGGCCACCTGACCGGCGGTGTAGATCCCGGGGGCGTTGGGAAAGCCCTGCGCCTGCGGGCTGACCGCGGTTCCTTCGGTGACGATCATCCCGGCCGAGGCGCGCTGGGCGTAGTATTCCACGTTGAGCGCCGTGGGCGCGTGGCCCGCGCCGGCACGCATCCGGGTCATCGGCGCCATGACGATACGGCTTCGGAGTGGGATGGCGCCCAGCCGCAGGGGCTCGAACAGGTTTTCGACGGACATGTGGAGGTTTCCTGGCTGTGGCGCTAGCTGAGCGTGATCTCGCCCATGTCGATGGCGACGAGCAGGGGATCCCAGACAGGCTGGTAGTCGCCCTCGTAGGCATAGACGCGGCGCCGGGTCGGGAAGATGATTCCGCCGACGTCGCGGTATTCAGAGGCGTAGTTGAGCCCCGTGGCGCCCCCGAGGATGTCGACCGTATAGTCATGGCGACGCAGCAATCCGTCCGGCCCGAAGCAGGAGATCTGGGTGCGGGTGTGGCTCTTGACGTGATCGGGGAAGGTGACCTGCAAGCGCCGCCAGACCTCGCCGTCTACATGGATCGGGTCGATCTCCTCAATGACGAAGCCCGGCTGGGCGTAGAGAAACGGCGTGTTGAGATAGGTCCACAGCGCCTCGCCCACGAAGTAGATGACGTGGACGTCGTCCCAAGGCGTCTCGCGCCGCTGGCCGGCGAAAGACCGCTCGGGATCGTCGCGCTCGGCGATCGGCGCACCGTCCATGTGCTGGATGACGATCCGCTTCGGCTCGAACACCGCGCGCCGGTCCCGCCCCGGAAACTCGACGGTGAGCCGTTCGGCGGCCGTGTCGGCGGTCAGTACGACCTCCATCAGCGCGTCGCCCTGGCTCTTCACGAACCAGATCGCTCCGGTGATCGAGGCGGCCACGCGGATCGAACCGATCGCGCGCCAGCGGTCGAGACCGCCGTGCGCCCGCACGGCGATATCCAGCAATTCGCTCATGGTGTTGTCCTTGACGTTCCGCGTGCTCAGCAGGCCAGCGCGATGATGTCGGCGACCTCGTTGGGATGGGCCAGGAAGACCGCGTGGCTGGCGGCGACCGACCGCACCGTCGCGCCCATCCGCTGCGCCATGAAGGCCTGGGCCGGGGGCGGGATCATCTGGTCGTCGGTGCAGTGCAGGTACCAGGACGGAAGCGACTTCCAGGCCGGCGCGCCGGAGACGCCGGTGAAGGCGGCCATCGCCAGGGGCTTTTGCACCGCGGCCATCACGGCGGCTTCGGTATCGGTGGCGTCGGCCACGAAGGCGGCGTGAAACCGTTCGCGGTCGATCCACAGGAAGCCATGCTTGTCCGGGCCGATCGCGGTCGACCCCGCGGAGGGCGGCCCCTGGCTGCTCAGCGCGGCGAGGCTCTCGCCCTCGTCGAGGCCGAAACCGGTGATGTAGACGAGGGACCTCACGGTCTCGACGCCGACCGCCGCGCCGGTGATCACCGCGCCGCCATAGGAGTGCCCGACCAGCACCGTTGGGCCCGGCAGCATGCCCAGCATGCGCCGGGTCACGGCGATATCGTCGTCCAGCGAGGTCAGCGGGATCTGCGCCGCAATAACGTTTAAACCCCTCTTCTGCAGTCGTGGGATGACCTTCGCCCAGCATGAACCGTCCGCCCAGGCGCCGTGCACCAGAAGAACATTGCTTGTCTCGCTCATGGCGTCTCTCCGAAACCCGTCAGGTGATGGAGAGGTTTTATTGACGATACCAATCTCTGGTCTTGGTCGAATCGCTCAATTTGCCGCGGCGGCGAATGATCGGAATCGACAAGACGGGCCTTGTCGCCGGTGGCAAGCTTCCCGCCCTCAGTTTTTTGTCTGTTCGCGCCGCCACTGACCGGGACTCATCCCAACGGCCTGACCGAACGTCCGGCTGAACGCCGCCTGGTCCGAGAAGCCGCACTGGAGGGCGATGTCCACGAGGGGGCGGGCGGTCGTCCGCATCAGATCCTTGGCCAGCTTAATCCGCCGCTGCACCAGCCAACGGTGCGCCGAGACGCCGAATGTCGCCCTGAAAGACCGGGTAAAGTGGCTGACCGACATCCCGCACTCCCGCGCCAGCGCGCCCAGCCCCACGCCGCCATCGAGCCGGGACCGCAGCACTTCGGTGGCCCGCCGCGCCTGCCACGGGGCCAAGCCGCGCGTCACCACCTCGGGCAGGCGTGAAAGCCCCCCGTAGGTTTGCAGGAGATGGGCGCCAAACATCAGGCTGAACTGATCGATGGCGAGCAGGCTCGACCAATTCCTCGACGTGGCGAGCGGCAGGATTGTCTTGGTCAGCTGGGCGATGACCAGATCGTCCTCACAGATGCCAAACTTGAAGTTTTCTACCGGCTTGATCTGATGGTCGCGCGCGATTTCATCCAGGCCCTCCCGCGGCACGTGGTAATGAACGTAGTCGAAGGCGCAATCGAGTGTGCACAGGAACGGCGCCTCCAGGTCGAGGAGGCTGGTGCGGAATTCCGGAACGTAGGGCACGTCGATTTCTCGGCCATCAACCTGCAGCTGATAACTTCCGAGCGGCACGGGGATGATCGCGATCGAGAGGTGCAGAGCGGATTCGACGGGTATCGGCGCCGACATGGCGGGCAACCCCAAATCCGAATGAAGGCGGGTGATCGCGAATGTGCTGTCATCGGCCCAGGACGCGATCGCGGTGTTCGCCGCCTCCTGGTGAAAGTAGGCCGCAAGGGTGTCGCCGAACGCAGCCCGTGGCCCGATCGATCGGCTCGGGGCGAGTTCGGACGCTGGCATCATACATCTCCGTCGCCGTGCGCGCGTTCTTAATCTGTCACCTTATACCAGCCCTCGATGAGGCTGACTCACAGGTCTTCCCAAGACGCCGCAGGTTCGATTCCATGGGGTGATTCGGATGGTGGAGAGGTCGGATGGGCGCGCCCTTGGAAGTTACGCGGATGGACTACACCGCGGCGGAG
>JBBRAV010000065.1:0-20696 GCA_038206535.1 Caulobacterales bacterium | reverse complement strand
CCGCCGCGCCGTCCCATCGTCCGGCGTCGGCGAGGCGTCCGTCTTGTCCTGCGCCGCCTCGGCGGCCGCCTGGTCATGGGCGGCGCTCGCCTCCATGTCGCCCAGCGCCAGCTCCAACTGTTCGATCTGGCGGTCCAGCTTTTCCGAGGAGGCGCCGAATCTGGCGCGCCGCAGGGCGGCCAGCTGCGCGCGCAAAGCCTCGATGATCAGGTCGCGCGCCCTCAGCTGAGCCTGCATCGCCGCCGCCAGCGCCCTCAGGGCGGTGGGATCGGCGGGCAGTTCGGCGGTCGACAGCGACATGACCGGTCTCTACCAGACCTGAGCCGGGCCGCAGTTGAATCTTTCGTGATTCCCCTGTGAATCCTCCGTGATCTCAAGGGCTTGCTCACGCCATGGCCGGTGTCTGGACCTCCTCCGCCGGCGCCACCGTCCGGCGCCAGTCGATGCCCTCCAGCAGCAACGCCAGCTGCGCCGGCGTCAGTCTCAGCCGCGCGTCGACCCGCGCCGGCCAGACGAACCGTCCCTGCTCCAGCCGCTTGGCGTACAGGCAAAGACCCGAACCATCCCAATGCAGGATCTTCAGGTAATCCCCCCGCTTGCTGCGGAACACGAACGCCGCCCCGCCGTAGGGGTCGAGCTTCACGATGTTGGAAACCTCCGCCGCCAAGCCGTCGAAGCCCTTGCGCATGTCCACCGGCGCGCAGGCCAGATACACCTTCGTCCCTGGCGCCAGGGGACTCACGACGCCGCCCTCACCGCCATGAAGAGCGGCCCCAGCAGGGCCGGATCCATCCCCGCCGCCACCTTCACCCTCGCCCCGCACGCAAGCTCGATCTCCAGCGCCGGCGCCCCACGCCCGTTCGCCTCCCCCCCGATCACGCCCGCCTCGACAAACGCCAGCGAGCCGCACGCCTCGCCGTACACCGCCCGCCGATCCAGCGTCCCGTCACGGTCGCGCTGAAGCCAGTTGAACAGATGGTTGGCGTTCATCCCGTGGCGCCGGGCCACCACGCTGACTGGATCGCCCGAATGCTTCGCCGCATCCACGATCGCCCGCTTCTCATCGATCGTCCAACGCCGGCGAGTTCGCTTCGCCGGCGATCCGCCGCTCACCACAACATGGCTCATCCGCAAGTGTCCGCTTCACACATTGGCGGACACTACCGATCAACAAAGATCAGCGGCAGGCGGCCCAAAAGGGACGCTTACTAGCGTTCCGCGTCGTCGCGATTGACTCCGCGCAATTCGACATCGAATCCCCACAGGTCGGCCACGTAGCCGAGCACGGCCCTCGCGTCCGACTCGGCCAGGGGCATCTCGTTGTTCAGCCAGTGGGTGAGGCCAAGACGGCGGTCGCCCGCCAGATCGGCGCTCGTGACCTGAATGTTGGGATCGCGGCCGGGGTCATACTGGCTGGCGAGAGCGCGACGCACATCCTTGTAGCCGCGCTCGTCATGAATGGCGGCGACCGTGTAATTTGGATCGGCGGCGCGATCGGTGAGTTTGAAGAGATGCATCTTGCGGGTCAGATGCGGGCTCAGGTACTGCGCGATGAAACTATCGTCACGGAAATTGGCCCAGGCGTGCTTCAGCACGCCCATCACGTCGCCCGCGCCGGCGATCGCCGGCAAGCAGGCGCGATCCTCCTCGGTGGGCCGGGTGACGATTCGCTCGATGTCACACATCATTTCGAATCCGAGCGCATAAGGATTGATGCCCGAATAGCGGCGATCGTCGAAATCGGGCTGAAACACCACCGCCGAATGGCTGGCGATGAATTCGAGCATCGCCCCGTCGCCGATCATGCCAAGGTCGTAGAGCCTGTTCATGATCTTGTAGTGGACCCAGGTCGCGCAGCCCTCGTTCATCACCTTGGTCTGTCGCTGGGGATAGAAATATTGCGCGATGTTGCGCACGATCCGCAGCAATTCACGCTCCCAATCCAACAGGCTCGGAGAGAATTTTTCGAGAAAATATAAGAGATTCTCTTCTGGCAGGCCCAGCGAGGGCGCTCCTGGTTCGGTCGATCCGGAGCCTATGCCGGGGCGCTCGCGGGCGGACGTGGGGAGGGTGCGCCAAAGATCGCTGTAGGTTTCCTGAGCGTGGGCCTGGCGCGCTTCGGCTCGCGCTCTTTCCTCGCCGAGGCTGGCGCGCGCGCGCCGACCATAGCGATTGACGCCCTGGTCCATCAGCGCGTGGGCAGCGTCCAGGATGCGCTCGACCGCGCTGATCCCATGCCGCTCCTCACAGCGTGAGACATAGGTCCTGGCGAAGTTCAGATAGTCCAGTATGCCGTCGGCGTCCGTCTGGTCCTTGAAGAGATAGTTGTTCTTGAAGAAATGGTTGTGACCGAAGGCGGCGTGGGCGATGACCAGCGCCTGCATCGTCATGGAGTTTTCTTCCATGATGTAGGAGATGCAGGGGTTTGAGTTGATGACGATCTCATAGGCCAGCCCGGTGTAGCCCTTGCGATAGAGCTTTTCGTCGCGCGCGAAGCGTTTTCCAAACGACCAATGGTGATAGAAGATCGGCATGCCGATCGAGGAATAGGCGTCGAGCATCTGCTCGGAGCTGATCAGCTCGATCTGATTAGGATAGGGTTCGAGGCCCATTTCGCCCACGGCGATCGCCTCGATCGCATCGTATGTGGCCTTGAGCGTATCGAAGTTCCATTCCGCCGCCTCGAACAGGAGTGGGCTCATGCGGATGACTCCTGACTGACCATTCGAGCAGCCGTGCGCGACTTGGCGAACAGTTGGTGGAACACGGGGAATACGTCGGCCTTGGAAAATACCCGGCGCATGGCGAAGTTGGGCCAGTTTTCCGCCGCCGCCTTGTAGCTCTTCCACAGATCGCTGACGTTCTGGTGCGCGTGAAAGATCTCGGCTCTCTGCTTGTCGTGCACCTCGACGTAGGCAAAATACTGGCAGACCGGCAGGATGGAGTCGCTGAGCAGCTTCAGGCAGGTTGAACTGTCGGCGCTGTAGTTGTCGCCGTCCGACGCCTGGGCGGCGTAGATGTTCCACGCCTCCACCGGGTAGCGGGCATCGATGATGGCGCGCATTTCGGCCAGGGCGGTCGAGACGACCGTGCCTCCCGATTCGCGGCTTTTGAAGAAGGTTTCCTCATCTACCTCCCGAGCCTCGGAGGTGTGGCGGATGAACACCAGGTCCACGTGCTCATAGTTGCGGGTGAGGAAGAGATGCAACAGCAGGAAGAATCGCTTGGCGAGATCCTTCATCTCTTCGGTCATGGAGCCCGACACGTCCATCAGGCAGAACATAACCGCCTGGGCTGTCGGCTGGGGCCTGGTCTCGAACCGATTGTACCTGAGGTCCACCGGGTCGATGTAGGCGATGCGCCGCGCGCGAGCGGCGAATTCCCCGCGGCGCGTCCTCAGCGTTCCCAGTCGCGCGTCCTCTTCGGGGGTACGATCCAGACACGCTTCCAGCGCGGCGATCTCGTGTTCCAGCGCCGCGACATCCGCCGGCCTCGGGCGCCCCAGGCAGATACGCCGCGCCAGACTCTTGCGCATCGTGCGGACAAGATTGAGGTTCGTCGGCGATCCGCTCGAACTGTGACCCGCGCGCTGATGGCGAAATGTCGCGGCGTCCTTGAGCTGTTCCTTGGCGAGGTCGGGCAGCTCGAGTTCGTCAAACAGGACGTTGAGATACTCGTCGGCGCTGAGGGTGAAGCGAAAATCGTCTTCGCCCTCGCCCTCGGGGGCTCCCTCAGATCCCTTTTCGCCGGCGCCTGACTTGGGCTTGGGCAGCGAGTCGCCCTGGACGAATTCCTTGTTGCCCGGGAACACCTGGTCGCGATCGCCCCCCTTCGCCGCATGCCGCAGCCTCGGCTCGGCGATGCGCTTCATCGGGATGGAGACGACCTCCTTGCCTTCGACATCGCCAAGGGTCCGTTCACGGATGGAGCGTACCACCGCTTCCTTGATCGTCTCCTTGGCCAGCCGCAGGAACCGCTGCCGGTTGGGCAAGCTCTTTCCGCTGGGATTGAGGCGTCGATCGATGACATTCATGGCCATGACGTAACCCGGCTAGCCGTGCTCAACCGGCCTTGTCCACGCGCATGTACCACTCCACCAGGCGCCGGGTCTGGCGGGCGGTGTAGCCGCGGCTGACCATCCGCTCGACGAAGTCGTTGTGCTTCTTCTCGGTCTCCTTGTCCCCCTTGGTGGCGAAGCTGATCACCGGAAGCAGGTCCGCCACCTGGGTGAACATCCTCTTTTCGATGACCTCGCGCACCTTCTCGTAGGATGTCCAGGATGGGTTCTTGCCGCCGTGCGCGGCGCGCGCCCGCAGGGCGAACTTGACCACTTCGTTGCGGAAATCCTTCGGGTTGGCGATTCCCGCGGGTTTTTCGATCTTCGAAAGTTCCTGATCGAGGATCTTTCGGTCGAACAGCTCGCCGGTATCGGAGTCCTTGAAATCCTGATCCTCGACCCAGGCGTCCGCATAGGCGACATAGCGATCGAACAGGTTCTGGCCGTAGTCGCCATAGCTTTCCAGATAGGCCTTCTGAATCTCCTTGCCGATGAAGTCGGCGTACCTCGGCGCCAGTTCGCTCTTGATGAATTCGATGTATTGTTTCTCGACCTGTTCGGGGTACTGGGCGCGCCGGACCGATTGCTCGACCACATACATCAGGTGGACCGGGTCGGCGGCGACCTCTTCATTGTCGAAGTTGAAGGTCTCGGCCAGGATCTTGAACGCAAAGCGGGTGGAGACACCGTTCATGCCCTCGTCGACACCGGCCATGTCGCGGTATTCCTGCATGGACTTGGCCTTGGGATCGACGTCCTTGAGGTTTTCGCCGTTGTAGACACGCATCTTGGAGAACAGGTTGGAGTTCTCATGCGGTTTCAGGCGCGAGAGCACACAGAACTGCGAGAGCATGTCGAGCGTGCCCGGCGCGCAGGGTGCGGAGGCCAGATCGCTCGATTGCAGCAGCTTTCGATAGATGGCCGACTCTTCGTTTGTGCGCAGGCAGTAGGGAACATTGACGACGCAGATGCGGTCGATCATGGCTTCGTTGTTCTTGTTGTTTCTGAAGCTCTGCCATTCGGCCTCGTTCGAGTGCGCGAGCACCACCCCCTGGAAGGGTATGGCCCCGACGCTTTCGGTGCCCACGTAGGTGCCCTCCTGCGTCGCGGTCAGCAGCGGATGCAGGATCTTGATCGGCGCCTTGAACATCTCGACGAATTCCAGCAGTCCCTGGGTCGTGAGATTGAGGCCGCCGCTATAGGAATAGGCGTCCGGGTCGTTCTGTCCGAAGAACTCCAGTTTGCGGATGTCGACCTTGCCCACCAAAGAGGAAATGTCCTGGTTGTTGTCGTCGCCCGGCTCGGTCTTGGCCACGCAGATCTGATTGAGCTTCGAGGGCATCAGTCTGACGACCGTGAACTTCGATATGTCACCGTCGAATTCACCAACCCGCTTTACGGCCCAGGGGGACATCAGGCCCGTCAGATAGCGCCGGGGGATGCCATAGCGGTCGTTGAGCAGAGGCCCGATCCTCTCTGGATCGAACAGCCCGAGCGGCGACTCGAATACCGGGCTGATCTGGTCGCCGGCCTTGAGCACATAGATCGGCAGTGTCTCCATCAGCGTCTTGAGGCGTTCGGCCAGGGATGATTTTCCGCCGCCGACCGGCCCCAGGAGGTAGAGGATCTGCTTGCGTTCCTCCAATCCCTGGGCGGCGTGCTTGAAGAAGCCGACGATGCGTTCGATCGTCTCTTCCATGCCATAGAAATCGCTGAAGGTCGGGTAACGCTTGATCGAGCGATTCATGAAGATCCGCCCAAGCCGGGGATCTGCGGAGGTGTCGATGACCTCCGGCTCGCCGATCGCCGCGATCATCCGCTCCGCCGCATTGGCGAACGTGGCGGGCGTGTCGCGACACAGGGTGAGGTAGTCTCGCAAGGACAATTCCGTCTGCTTGCGGCTCTCGAAGAGGTTCGAATACATGTCGAAGACGTCGGGTTGGGGGCTCATCATGTTCATTTGATCACCGGAAGGATCGCGAGGAGACAAGTGCAGGCGAAGCCTGCGCGATGCGAGCTCGATCGACGACTTGATCTGGGAAAGGGCTTGGAAGGTACGCGAGACCGCAGACACGCATTGCGGTGTTTGAATTTAAAGCGCGCCGATGAAAATCGAAGCTGAAGTCACTCACGCCAATCTCTCCGCCTGTGAGAGAAAACTATACTGGTCTAGAACCTTGATAGGTCTCGTCTATGTCTCTTCGCCCTTCACAAATTCTACAATCTGGCCAGGAGTCAATCTGACGGCTCGAGGTTCTGCTGCATGGCCGGTCACGAGGGAATCACAACGGCCATGAGTCGTCAATAACTGTCTCGGGAGCGAGTTTGATCGCCCAACGCGCGGCGCCCGATGCGATGGCTGTGGCTGAGCAGCCTTTCTGGGCCCGAATTTGCGTTCTCCGCGGTGGTTCGCACAATTTTTGAGCAATCGCCAAAACGCCATCGGGCTCGACGTGCCGCTCAGACCTTTGAGCGGCTGTGGCCGAACACGCCTGCGGACGCCGGGCCGACAATCCTTCAGCGAGCGGATGCGGGCGGACGGGCGCCGGTCGGCGGTGGCGCGGCCATGAGGGTGAAGTCGATTGTCCGACCATGTTCGAGATTGCGGAATTTGACCGGAACGTCGTGAGCGTCGAGCCAGATCTGCCACCAGTTCGGCTGAGCGGCGGCGCCGACGTGATAGTGACGGGCGAGTGTTGGAACCCCATTGACCAGCACCGTTTCGGTTTCGCCCCCGGTGATGTTGACCTGAACGATTTCGCCTGTCTTGATCGTGACGACGGTGGCGGGCCCAAGCTGGCGGGTCGACCAGGGATCGGCGGCCACGGCGCCGGGCGGGGCGGTCTTTGTCCCTTTCGGGGTCGTGATCAGTAGGCGCCCGTTCCGCAGCGCGCCCTGCACGAGCATCGCCTTCGCGCCCACCATGGAGCGGCTTTCGAAAGAGTTCAGGCGTCCGCCTTTCCAAGCTTCGATTTCGTCTGCCTGCTCGCGATAGACTGGGACGCCCAGCACGCGCACGACAATACGCAATTCCGATCGCGCCCGATCCAGGCCCTCGACGCTGTCGGCCCGGCGCACATAGGTTCCGATCGTGCCGAATTGGCGGCTGCTGATCGCATAGCGGTATGTCAGCGGCGTCGCACGGGCCACGCTGGGCGCAAGGGCGGCCGTCAGCATCGCCGCTCCGATCCTCACCGGGTCCATGCCATGGTCCGACCGATCCCTCAGCCTGGCGTCGAGTCGCGCCGCGGGGGCCGCACGCGCCCGCGGCGCGACCTATTCATCGCCGAACCTGTCCGCGGCGTGACGAAGCCGACCGCCTGCGAGCCGACGATGCGTAAAGCAGCGCGACCTTAGAAGCGCGACCACATGCGTACAAGGTTGTGATAAACACCCGCCAGGGACACGGCGGCGGGATGGAGGTCGCCGAGTGCGGTGCGGGCGGAGACGATCGCCTGGTCCAGGCTGTAAAGCAGGTCGCGCTGGGCCTGGTCGGGCGCCATCGACTGCACCCAGAAGAACGCCGCCCAGCGCTCGCCGCGCGTGACCGGTTCGACGCGATGCACCGTAGTCGCCGGATAGAGGATCATGTCGCCGGCGGGCAGCTTCACGCCCGGCATTGGCTGAGCCCCTCGGATCACCAGTTCGCCGCCGTCGAACTGGTCGGGATCGGTGAGGAAGATCGTGCAGGAAAGATCGGTCCGGTAGCGCGCGCCCGTCACGGGCGAGGTGCGCACCGCCGCGTCGATGTGATCCCCAAAACCCATGCCCTCGCCATAGCGGTTGAACAGCGGCGGATAGACGCGCAACGGCAAGGCGGCGGACATGAAGGCGGGGTTACCCGCCAGGGCCCGGAGGATGATCTCGCCCAGCGCATGCGCCTGGGGTGCATCTTCGGGGATCTGCAGGTTGTTCTTGACCAGGCCCGACTGATCGCCGGCGGTCGCCCGTCCGTCGATCCAGGAGGTGTCGCGCAACACCTCTTTGCAGTGGCGCACCTGCTCGGGCGTCAGCACCTTGGGAATGTGAAGGATCACGGCGAAACGGCGCCGGTCTGGGCGCCAGAGCCTGCCGACGGCGAAATGCGCCAGCGGCGGCCGAGATCGGAAAGTCGCGTATCGTCTTGTCGCGCCAGGGCCTCGCTCATGGCGATCAGGCTCTCGCGAGGGGCTCCGTCGCGGGCCTTTTCGAACCAGACCACAGCCTCATCGAATCTTCCCATGGATGCGAGCACGGTGGCGTAGTTGAACTGGGCGCGGAAATAACCGCCATGGGCCGAGCGTGCGTACCACGCGTGTGCGAGCGCCGGGTTTGGGCTGGTTCCCCAGCCTTCCTCGTGACAGCGCGCCAGTAGGTTCATCGCCCGCGCGTGGCCGCTGTCCGCGGCCCGCTGGTACCACAAAAGCGCCTGCTCTCTGTCGAGGGCGACGCCGCGCCCGTCGAACAGCATGTTGGCATAGTTGTACTGGCCCCAGTCGTAGCCGGCGTCGGCCGATGACCTGTACCAGGCGGCCGCTGTCGCCAGGTCCTGCGCGACGCCCCATCCGTTCTCATGACAGCGCCCGGCCATGTTCATCGCCTCGGACGACCCCTTGTTGGCGGCGCGCAGAAACCAGGTCACGGCGGCGGCGTCATCTCGCGCGACGCCGACGCCGTCCAGCAGCATCTGGCCCAGGCGAACCTGGGCCTCGGCCAGGCCATAGCGCGCCGCGCTCACGATCCACGGCACGGCTTTGGCGACATCGCCCGACAGCAGAACGCGCAACTCATCATAGCTCATCTGGCGCAGTCGCGTCATCCTCAGATAGTGCGTCTCGGCCTCTTCGCGTGCGTCGCCCGCGCCGTCGGTCAGGTCGGCGAGGCGAGATCGCGCGCTCATCAGAAGCTGGCCCGGAGCGTCACCTTGAACGTGCGGCCGGCGCCGGGGATGACGTGGTTCTCGGCGGCCGAGGTGTAGTAGATGTTGTCGTAATAGAGGGTGTTGGCCAGATTGATCAGGTTAAATTGCACAGCCAGACGCTTGTTGACCTGATAGGACGTCATCGCGCTGAAGACGGTGTAGCTTGGAACAACGGCGGCCGCTACGCCAGGGGTGATGATATTTCCAACACGGCGATCAAGATAGTTCAAGCCGATCCCGACCTCCCATGGATCGGTGACCTGGTATTCCAGCCAAACGTTGGCGGCGTTGCGGGCGACATTGGGGATAAGCGCGTCAGTATATTGAATGACTGGGTCCGTACCCATGGCGCCGCTCGCCTTGCCGTCGAGGTAGGTGTAGCCGGCCGTGATCTCCAGTCTCGACGTGAGGTGGCCGGTCGCCCCCAATTCCAGACCTTGCACGGTCTGTTTGCCTCGTAGGACGGTCAAGCCGGGGTTGGCCGGGTCGTTGATCTGAGCGTTGTCGACCTTCGTGTGGAACAGCGCGCCGGTGAGCAGCAGACCGCCGTTGAACAGGCTGGTCTTCGAGCCGATTTCATAGGTCGTGGCCTTGACCGGCCCGAGGTTGGCCAGCCTGGAGGTCAGTGTGAGCGCTTCGGCCGACGGGTCGAACGATGTTCCGTAGGAGAAATACAGGCTCTGCCAGGCCGCCGGTTTGACCACCACGGCGAAACGCGGGCTCGCCACAACGTCGGTGTGGCGCAGGTTGAGCACGGCGCCGGTCGACAAGGAGCGTTGCACATAGCGGGCCGCGAAGCGGTCCACCCGCACGCCGGCGATTAGGTCGAGGTGTGAGCCGACTCCGATCGTGTCGGTCAGATAGCCGGCTTGCGAATCCGCCGTGGTGTCCTGCGTGGCGCTGACCGGTTCGGACGGCCTGGCCTGATTGGGGTCGGGATGCAGGAGCGAGGTCATGGGAACCCAGTTGTTGTTGCTGTTGAACGGGTTGTTGTATCGGTCGAGATCGTTGGTCTGCCGCGCCGCCTCGATCCCCGCGACCAGGGTGTGAGTCAGGACTCCCGTCTCGAAGCGCGCGGTCAAGTCGACCTGATCGGTGAGGTTGGTCTGCACCCCCGAACTCGAGGGTGAGTCGCGGCCGACCAGGATGGCGCTCAGCGGGGTCCCCGGCGCCGGCGCGCCCTGGCCGCCCGCCTCGATCTCGCCGAAATTGGGCGCGTCGAACTGATAGTTGAATGCATAGTTCGCGTACCGGAAGGTGTTGGAGATCGAGACGTCGGGGCTGAACGCGTGCCGCAGGCGGAACGTGCCGATGTCTACGTCCGAAACCGCGCGGTCGGACGCCAGTCCATAATAGTTCTGACGCGCGACGCGGGCCGGCGCGCCGCCCACGAAGGGGATGCCGCTGTCGGGGATGTCGTTCTCAGAGAGATGAAAATAGGCGAGGGTGGCCGTCGTGGGTCCGCCCAGACCCAACGACAGCTCCGGCGCCACACCCCAATGCCGATTCTCGACGTAGTCACGACCCGCGACATGTGATGACTCGCCCATCGCATTGAGCCGGAAGGCGGCCGACGATCCGATCGGCTGGTCGATGTCGATCGTCCCCCTGAACTCGTCGTTGGCGCCGTAGTCGGCTGTCAGGACCCCGAGCGGCGCCAGGGTCGGAGACTTGCTGACCTGGTTGACCGCGCCGCCCGTGGAGCCTCGGCCGAACAGAGTCGCGGAAGGACCCTTGAAGACTTCGATCGCCTCCAGGTTGAACGGGTCGCGGACATAGATCGCGGCGTCGCGAATGCCATCGAGAAAAAAGTCGTTGAATGCGGAAAAGCCGCGAATGTTGATGGTGTCTCCGCGCGCCGCGCCTTCGCCGGCGTTCAGCGTGACACCGGGGACGTTCTTCAGGGCATCCTCCAGGCGCGTTACGGCCTGTTCGCGCAGCAGTTTCTCGGGCGTCACATTGACCGATTGCGGCGTGTCCTTGAGGGACAGCGGGATTTTTTCACCCATTAGCGGCCGGATGCCGGTCACCACGACCTCATCGACGCCGTTCGACGTATCGGCTTCTGAATGGGCGGCGAACGCCGTGGCGCATAGGCCAAAGGCGCCGGCGGCGTGAAGCGCCCCGCTCAGAGGGGAAAGGTTTCGTTCTGAATGGGAGAGAGATCGCATAGCCTGCACCGTCCGAGCTGTTGAACTTAGAATCCGCGACCGATCATTTTGGATGGGCCGGGAGCGCATCCGCCTTGGGGGGGCCGCTGCCGGAAGGTCCTAACAGCAATGAACGATATTGAGAAGCATTATCATTAATTCGGGCGAAAATGACGCTGGGGCGCCGATCAATTCGCGCGGTCCCGCGGGCGCCGCGGCCGGGCTAGGCGCCCGGTCCGACGCGACCGATGGTCAAGCCGAGCCTGGGCGTCTATCACCGCCGCCAACAGCACGGGAGAAAGACATGCTCTTCATCGAAGGATGGATCCGGTTCGGCGCCGGCGAGATCGAACGCCTGGCCGAGGTGGGCAAGACCATGATCGCCGAGACCCACAAGGAGCCGGGGTGCCTGGAATATGCATTTTCCCAGGACCTGGCCGATCCATGCAAAATGCGTATCACTGAGCGATGGGTCGACGAATCTGCCCTGGCCGCGCACTTCGCGTCTCCTCACATGGCCGCATTCCAGGCCGCCCTCGCCGACTCCAAGCGCGAAGGCGCTTCGGTGAAGCTGTATTCGGCCGAAGTGGTGCGCTCTCTGGTCGGGGATTAGATCGCCAGGCTCACACTGCCGATTGGCCAGACTCGAAAGATCACGGGCTACGGAACGCTATGCGAATGCGAGCGTTGACTCGACCGGCCGTGGTCATGGCGTTCCGATTTGATGCGCGTCGTACGGCGAAAAAGTGGGCGCCAATCGCCCCGTTTCGCCGGAATTGGGCGCTGTGAGCGCAGCGAACCATCTTCCGGGGCGCACAGATGTCGGATCCTCTCAAAAGCCGGAGTCTCGGCGTCTCCGACGAGGCGGTGGCTGACGACCTCGCTGTGGCGAACGTTCAGCCTGAGCCCCCCTCTCGGGCCGGTGACCTCGGCGACGACCGGATCCGGCTGGTGGAGAACTGGATCGTCGCCGTGGTCACCGTGCTTTCGGCGGGCGTGATCGTGGCCACCCTCTGGTCGCAACGCGACCAGGCCAAGTCGTCCGGCCAATCGGCGCGGGAAGCGAGCAACCCGGGCTCCCTCGCACGCTGACGGCGTGCAGCCTCAGTCTCTCACCAGCGCCATGATTGCCAGCGGCCGGGCCTCGCTATCGTGGAAGGCGGCCAGCCATTCCACGGCGCCGTCCCTACCCGCCAGATCCGCGACGTAGACCCCCGTCTAAGGTGCGCCATCCTGGCGGCGCAGCAGATCCAGAGTCCGCTCGTCCGGGACTCCCTCGCACCACGTGTCGAGCGCGCGCTGGTAGGGGCCGTCCGGCCCGGCGACGCTGAACAAGGTCATTGACGATCGGAATTTCAGGTCGTCTGGCGAGCCGAAGATCGCGTGCAGCGATCCGCCGGCTCCGGACCCGACGGCGGCGACGGCTTGCTCCAGGCGCGGGCCGAGCATCGGGTGGTCGAGGTAGGCGCTCGCCTCGTCAAGACCTTCGATGCCGAAGAATTGGGCGGTCGGCGACTGGCCGAGGCCGCGCATCTGCGGAAAGACGAACCACATCCAGTGCGAGCGTTTTCCGCCGGAGCGAAGCTCCTCGAGCGCCGCGTCGAACACGCCCGCCTGCGCGTTGACGAACCGGTCGAGGTTCCACGGCGAACTCACTTTTGTCGCTCGTACGTTCCGATCAGCAACCCGTTGGCCACGTCATGTCCCTGCATGGCGCGCACCACTTGCGAGCGGTTGGGATGGCCGGGGAAATCGAGTTGGCGGGCCAAGGCGAATGTCTCAATCACACAACAGTGGGCGCCGCGACTGGCTCGCCAAGGCTCTGCTGTCCCTCCCGATTTCAGAAGGTCGGCCGGCCTCTCGTCATTCCACGGTCGTTCCAGTCTTCGGCGTCGTCCGCCTCGGTGAAACGGGCCAGTCTGCGCCATCGGTCGGCGATCACCAGGAATTCTCGTCGCATCTTCGGGTCGGCGCATAGATCCGCGTTCTGCTCCGCCAGGTTTGCCCGTTCGCGGTATTGGTGCGACGCTTGGTGCATGTTGCCAAAACGCGCCACTTGGGATTTTGATCCGTGCGCGCGGAACTGACACGCGGTTGCGGTTGTGCTGCGACGCCCAGGACGTCGCGCGCCGGTCGAGTTCAACGACGTCGACGACGTCTATGGCGCCGCAATGGAATTGGAGCGAACATCGCCGCCTCCACGGATAGTCAGGCGAAGGGGTAGGGGCATGGAGACAAGGGCGGCCGGCCTGAATCACATCGTGGTCGCGGGCGGCGGCGCGGCCGGCCTCGAACTGGTCACCAAGCTTGGTCTGACCCTGGGCAAGAGCGGCAAGGCGCGCATTACACTGGTGGACCGCGCGCGGACGCATCTGTGGAAGCCCTTGCTCCACTCCGTCGCGGCGGGCAGCCTGCGCCGATCGCAGCACGAGCTGAACTACCTCGCACAGGCCCAATGGCGCCATTTCGACTATACCTATGCCGAGGTCGTCGGTCTCGACAGGGCCCATAAGCGCCTGAAACTCGGCGCCATGTACGACGAGGACGGTCGCGAGATCACGCCGGCCAGAGACATGGCCTACGACACCCTGGTCATGGCGATCGGCAGCGTCACCAACGACTTCGGAACGCCGGGGGCGGCGGAGCACGCCGTCCCCCTCGATACGCCCGAGCAGGCCAGTCGTCTGAATCGCCGCATCGTCAACGCCTGCCTTCGGGCGAACAGCCAGTCCGGCCCCGTGCGTCCGGGCCAGCTGCATGTGGCGATCATCGGCGCGGGGGCCACGGGGACGGAACTCGCCGCCGAGCTGCATCGCACGGTGCGCGCCGTGGTCGCCTACGGCATGGACCGCATCGATCCGGCCAAGGACGTGCACATCGTGCTGATCGAGGCCGCCGACCGCATCCTGCCGGCCCTGCCCGAGCGGATATCCGCCGCGACGCGCGACCTGCTGACCAAGCTAGGCGTCGAGGTGCGCGTCGGCGCGCGTGTCTCGCAGGTGGGCGCCGAGGGCGTCACGCTCAGCGACGGCCGCTTCATCCCCTCCGAGCTCGTGGTGTGGGCGGCGGGGGTCAAGGCGCCCGACTTCCTCAAGGACATCGACGGCCTGGAAACCAACCGGATCAATCAGCTGGTCGTCGAACAGAGCCTGCGCACGACCCGCGACGCCGACATCTTCGCCATCGGCGACTGCGCCTCTTGCCCCCGTCCCGGAGAGGCGACGCCGGTGCCGCCGCGCGCACAGGCCGCCCATCAGATGGCCGACCACATGGTCGTCCAGATCAACCGGCGTCTGGCAGGCAAGCCTTTGGAACCCTACCGCTATCGCGACTTCGGCTCGCTGGTGTCGCTGGGTCGGTACAGCACGGTCGGCAACCTGATGGGCTTCGTGGCCGGTCGGGGGATGTTCATCGAGGGCCTGTTCGCGCGTCTGGTCTATCGCTCGCTGTACAAGATGCATGAGGCCGCCCTGCACGGCGGCCCGACGGTGATCTGGCGCACCCTGGTGGGCGCGCTCGCGCGCGGACCGGCGCCCAGCGTCAAGCTGCATTAGCGCTGGAGAGCTAAGGGTTGTTCCGCACCCGCGCGTCGGGGGAGGGAGACCGCGAAGCCGTGGAGGCGGCGGCCGCCAGGCGAATGACGGCGTTGTTTTCCAACAGCCCCTTAGACATCGGTCCGAAAGGCTGTCGTCTTGCCTACCCCCGAAAAAGCCGCACCCACTCAGAGCGGCATGTTCCACATCGCAGCTTGGGTCCGATCCGGTTCAGGGTCGTGTCCCGCGCCGTTCCAAACCGGCCCGCGAGATCGGCGGGCGACCAAGCAGCCTTATGGCGGCAGCTTTCGCACTCGACGATCACCGTCACTCCGGTGTCGATCAGATCGCTTATCGGAAAGCCGCTGAGCGCCTCGGCGATCCGCCATGGCGGCCGGTTGGGTTCGGGCATCGGACCTTCCTTCAAATCCACACGCGCGTTTGCCCGCGCGCGCCGCATGCCGTGCAGGTCACCCGGCGGCGGATTTCGAAGGGACTGGCGTCGGGGCCGAAGGCGGCGAACGAACGCTCGCGGCTCATCTCCGCGCCGTGACCACAGGCTTCGCAGCGTAGATTGAGCCTGTCGGCGGCATCGGACATCACTCTTTGCAGCGTCTCGAACATGGGCGGTTCACGCATCGCCCGACGCTTTTACAGGCGCGGTCGCTGCCGCCGGCGCCTCATAGCTTCGCCCGTCGGGGTGAATGCGCCGCACGATCCGCCAGCCGCGCCAGGGCGCGCGTTCGGCCAGGAACCAGGCGATTTCGCCGTCGAACGCCGGAACCTCCTCGGCCCTGAAAAACGGCGCCGGATGGCGCCGGTCGCCGCCGAGGGCGCGGAAAAACAGCGTATCGCCGCCCGCCTCCGCCAGGCTGCGAAACCGTTTCAGCTGGAATATACGCGTCTCCATGTTCTTGATTTGTTCTTTTTGCGGCAGGGGAGTCAAGAGCGGGATTCTCAAGGCGCGCTTTGTCGAGGCGTTTACCGGCCACGGCCGTAGCGTCGCCCACCGCCATCGACTAACACTCCGCCCAAAGCCGCCCGGCAGGTCGGGGCGGACTCCTTGCGAGGAAGCGATGGCGCTGTTTGTCTTGAGCACGGTGGGAAGCGATCGCCCGGGCCTGACCCAGGCGCTCGCGGCCGCGATCCTGTCGGCCGGCGGTAACTGGCTGGAGAGCCATCTCAGCCGGCTCGGCGGTCTTTACGTCGGATCGGTGCTGGTGGAGGTGGACGCGGCCGGCGTCGAGGACCTGCGCTCGGCCGTCTCGAAAGTCGACGCAAACGGCCTGGACGTGCGTATCGCCCCATCGGTCGAAGAAATCGCCACCGCCGGCGAAACCTTCGATTTCGGTGTGGTCGGCCAGGACCGGCCAGGCATCGTACGCCAGGTCACCGCCGTCCTGAGCAGCCTCGAAGCGAACATCGAGTCTTTCAGGACCTGGATCACCGACGGACCCGAGACCGGCGCCCCTCTGTTCAACATGGAGGCGCGCCTGCGGCTTCCCCCCGGCCTCGACGCTCGAAAGGTTCAGGCGGCGCTGGAGAACATCTCGGCCGAGATCATGGTCGACATTTCGCTATCCTCGCCACGCTAGCGCTCAGCCCTTGGGACGATCGCGCGCCTGCGCAGGAAGATCATGACAAACGCGGCCATCGGCAGCACCACCAGGAACGGCGCGAACGCCAGGCCATAGCTTGCGGATCGGTCCCTGATCTGGGCGGCGATGATCGGACCGAAAGCCGCTCCGAGCGAGAAGAAGGGGATCACCATCCCCATGACCTTCCCGAACGACCTGGCGCCGAATTTCTGCCCGACCATGGCGCTCGACACCGGCAGCAGGCCGCCGCCGCCCATGCCGATCAGCGCGCTGACCACGATCAACATCACATAGCTGGGGTGACCCAGAGTCAGCAGCAGGGTTCCCCAGATCAGGCCCGTCGAGAGCCAGTAGGGGTAGCGCGCATCGACGCGGTCGGCGAGGGCGCCCATCGACAATCGTCCGGCGATGTTGGCGAAATAGTACACCGAGATGAGCAGGGAAGAGGCAAGCGTGCCCACGCCTAGGTCGTGCGCATAGGGTCCGACGTTCTGCGAGAAGGCGTATGAGGCCAGGCTCGCGCCCAGGAAGGCCAGCCCGATGATCCAGAAGTCGCGCTGGCGCACGATCGCGCCGAACGACCAGGAAGCCTCCGGCGCCGCGCTTTCCTCGCCAGGCGCCGTCTCACCCTGGATGGGCCTTACCGCTGACGCGACTTCGTGGTCGGCCGGCAGGCGGACGACCAGCCATACCATGGGCGCGATGACCCCCACCAGTAGGGCGGCCGAGCCCAGGTCCGCATTGCGCCAGCCGTAGCGCCCCACCAGCCAGCCGATGGCCGGCGGCATGACGATGCCCCCGAGGTTCGACCCCAGCAGCACCAGGCCGACCGCGAAGCCGACCCGGTGCGGGAACCATTTGGCCGCCAGCACCTGGCTGGCCAGCGTGGCCGACAGCGTGAACCCTATGGCGACCAGGGTCGAATAGAGGGCGATGATCTGCCAGACCGCGCTCGCCAGGGAGATCAGCACCAGCCCCGCCGCCAGCGCAACGATGCCGGCCACGATGAGGCGCCGCATGGGATAACGATCCATGGCCGATCCGGCGAACAGCATCAGCACCCCGGTACTGAGCGTCGCCCCGGAATTCGCGGTCATCAGCAGGGCCCGCGGCACGTGGAATTCCTGCACCCAGGGCGTCACCCACAGGCTGAAACAGCTGAACACGATCCCCACCACCACCGCCTGGAACACAACGGCCGCGACAAGGACGTTCCAACCATGGCTCCAGCGCATCCGCGTCCCCGCTCTCTCGTTTCCCGGCCGGCAGTTTCGGCGCGCTCGCGGCGCGGGTAAACCCGATATCGCCGACCTGACGCCTCTTCACTGGCGTTCACCCGATCGCGGTCGGTCAAAGGACCTGGACCGCGCCGCGTCGCCACCGCAATATGAGGCCCAAGCCGAAACGATAAGGTAACGCCTCATGGCCTCGAAGCTCGTCGAAGACCCCCGCATCGATCCGCGCATCAAGGCGATCTTCGGCGCCATGCCCGAGAGCCCGCCGCTGGGCGATGTCGCCAGCCGTGAGGAATTGCTGGCCATCGAGGCGTCCGAGGCCGGCCGCGCCATGGCGGCGGCCCAGAAGGCGATGATCGACATGGTCGACAATGAGACCGTCGCCCCCTCGGCCGGTCTCGTCATCCGCACCGAGCGCTTCCAGTCCTCGCCCGACGGCAATTGGGTCAACATCCAGTACATCCGCCCCGACAACGACGAGACCCTGCCGTGCGTCTATTATATCCACGGGGGCGGCATGACAGTGATGTCCTGTTTCGACGGCATGTACCGGGCCTGGGGCAAGATCATCGCCGTCCACGGCGTCGCGGTGGCCATGGTCGACTTCCGCAATGCGCTGAGAGCGTCGTCGGCGCCGGAAGTCGCCCCCTATCCGGCCGGCCTCAACGACTGCGTGGCGGGCCTGAAGTGGGTCCACGCCAACGCCGCTGCGCTGAACATCGACCCCGCGCGGATCGTCGTCGCCGGCGAGAGTGGCGGCGGCAACCTGGCCCTGGCCACCGGGCTGAAACTGAAGCGCGACGGCGACATCGGCCTGGTCAAGGGCCTTTACGCGCTCTGTCCCTACATCGCCGGGGCCTGGCCGCAGCCGCAATATCCCTCCTCGATCGAGAACAACGGCATCTTCCTCGACCTGCACAACAACCGCGGCGCCGTGGCCTACGGCATAGAGGCGCTCGAAGCCAGCGACCCGCTCGCCTGGCCCGCCTTCGCCACCCACGAAGACGTCAAAGGTCTGCCGCCGGTGGTGATCAGCGTCAATGAGTGCGATCCCCTGCGCGACGAGGGGATCGTCTTCTACCGCCTGCTCCTGGCCAGCGGCGTTCAGGCCCGGTGCCGGCAGGTGATGGGCACCATCCACGGCACGGAAATCTTCGCCATCTGCTGCCCTGACATCAGCCGCGACACGGCGAGCGACCTCGCCAACTTCGCGCGGCGGTGATCGCGGGGGCGCTCCGCTCGATCTGGCCGCGTCATCATAAATCGGTTGAATCCGCGGTGTGGGCGTGCGTTGAAAGCCGCGACTTCGTCCGTCGAACGAGGTCGCCAGAGGAAGGAATCGTCGTATGAAAGCGGCCGTATTTCACGAACCCGGATCGCCCCTGGCGGTCGAGACCGTGCCCGATCCCGCGCCGGAGACGGGAGAGGCGGTGATCCTGGTGCGTTATTGCGGCGTGTGCGGCACCGATCTGCACGCCACGCAGCACCACAACGATTCCGCCGGCGGCAGGATCATGGGTCACGAGTTCACCGGCGAGATCGTCGCCCTCGGCGCCGATGTCGAGCCCGGATGGCGCGAAGGCGACCGGCTGTGTTCACCGCCCTTCATCAGCTGCGGCCACTGCCTCGCCTGTCTTCAGGGCAAGCACTGGCGGTGCGCCAGCCTCAAGATCACCGGCTCGGGGCCGGTGCCCGGCGCCTTCGCCGAATATGTCCGGGTCCACCTGAGCGCGTCGGTGCGCCTGCCGGGCGAGGTCTCATGGAAGTCGGGCGCTCTGGTCGAGCCGCTGGCGGTGGGCCTGCACGCGGTGCGCGGTGCGGCGCGCGGCCTTTCGGGCAAGAACGTCTTGGTGATCGGCGCCGGCCCGATCGGTCTGGCGGTCAGCCTCTGGTGCCGCCTGTTCGGCGCGCGCCAGGTGGTGGTGAGCGAGCTGGAACCGGGCCGCGCGGCGAAGGCGATGAAGTACGGCGCGACCGGGACCATCGACCCGCGCGCGAGCCTGCCCGAGCAATTCCTGGATCTGGCCGGCGCCGGCCCGGACGTGATCTTCGAGTGCGTCGGCGTACCGGGCATGATCGCCCATGCGATCGACGTCGCCCCGTTCGGCGCCGAACTGGTAATCGTCGGCTTCTGCATGGATGCGGACAGCTTCATGCCGGCGGCGGCTATGGTGAAGGAGCTTTCGGTTCAGTTCGTCATCGGGCACGAGAAGCCGGACTTCCAGCTGGTCGTCGACATGCTGGCCGCCGGACGGCTCGACGTCGAGGACATGATCACCGATGTCTACGCCTTCGATCAGTTCTCCGCCGGATTCGAGGCGCTGCGCACGCCGACCTACCAGTGTAAGATACTGCTCGATCCAACCTTGGGCTGAGCGGCCGCGATCAGCCGTCCATTTCCATGTCGGTCTGGGCGATCCGCCGGTCGCCGCCGTTCAGCGGCGCGGCCAGCAGATGCCCCAGCGAGACCGCGCACAGGCACAAGGCGACGGACGCCACGACGTTGACTCCGGCGCGGCCGACCGCGCCGTTTCGCAGCAGGTCCAGCGTCTGCAGGCTGAAGGCCGAAAACGTCGTGAAGCCTCCACAGAGCCCGACCATCACGAACACCCGCACGTTTTCCGATACCGGAAATCGCCCGCTGGCGAGGGTGAGCGTGCCGAAAAAGCCTATGACGAACGAGCCGGCGACGTTGATGATGATCGTCCCCCAGGGGAACTGAACGCTGATAGGCGCCGTCACGGTGGACATCAGGAACCTGGCCAGGGTTCCGAGCGCACCCCCGGCCATGACGATCAGACAGGTGGCAAACGACATGCGCTATCCCTTTGATGGCGCGGGATCGGTGCGGACGCACCTCTACCGCTGGTTACTTGCGGTAGGAGTCATCAGCCGGCTTGGCGGTTTCGGGGGAACCCCATCCCCATCGGAGGAGAATCTCGCAGAACCGGCGCCTGTCGGCAAGCGCGAATGTCCCCGCCGGCGACCGGGCTGGAAGCCGGCGGTCCGGCGGATAGATTGAACAACACGCGATACCTAGCGCCTATGCCCGCGCTACGAGATGGTCCCCGCCAATGGGCGCCTTATACCATCCCTCCTAAAGATTGACACACGCCCACTCGCGGGCGCCGATCGATCGGATGCGGTCGGGGTCGTTGATCAGGAAGCGCCAGGCGCTTTGGCAGGCGTCGAGGATGTCGTCGTATGTAGGCCAGACCAGAGC
>JBBRAV010000064.1:0-21565 GCA_038206535.1 Caulobacterales bacterium | reverse complement strand
GATATGAGCGATTTGAGGCCTGTTCGCTGGGTTTCGTTGCTCACGCGCCCCCTCCACCGCTTCGCGGTCCCCCTCCCCCACTTCGTGGGTGAGGAATTGATCGCCGCGGTCACCGCACCACATCCCCGCCCTTGATCACGCCGCCCTGCGGATCAACGAGGTCGGCGCTCTACGGTGAGAGTTCCAACGGGGCGCATTCGGCGCCCTCCCCTTCGCTCTGGGCGGCAAGCGCCGCGTTGATGGCCCGGCCTCGCCGCTCCAGGAACAGTTCGAAATCGCGGGGCGGACGGCGGACGCGCCAGGCTTCGCCCACCGGCGCGCAGCTGTCGGGGTCGAGATCGACGGCGGCGCACAGCCGCGCGACCGTCTCGCCGACCGGGCGGTCGAGCCAGCCGCGGAACTCGTCGGCGTCGGCGTCGTCGAGATAGTCCCGCGCGTCCGCCATCAGGTCGTCGATGTGATCGTTGTATTCCGCGTCGGTCGCATCCGCGGCATAGGCGTCGGCCAGTCCGTCGAGCACGGAGTCGGTCTTGGCGCTGACGTGGGCGGTGGCGCGGTCGGCCCAGCGGTTGACGCGGTCGGCCAGCAGGCCCTCGCGCCGGGCGGTCGCCGACGCGTCGAGCTTGTCGCGCAGGGCGACCGTGCGGCGCAGGGTCTGGGTGGCCTTGCCCAGGGCGGCGAGGGTCACATCGTCGTCCGGCGCCAGCCCGCGGTTCTCCGCCTTCGCCGCCTCGACCCGCGCGAGCGCCAGCTCGCCCAGCGAGCGCGTCAGCGCCAGACTGATCTCGGCCGCCTCCCCCAGGATCCGGACATGCCACGCCGCGCGCTCGGCGGCCGCCTCAGTCGCCGCCATGGCGGCGGTGTCGACATCGGCGTCGACGGGTGGGGCCGGGTCCTGGAGGGCGCGGTAGAGCCTGGGTGTGGGTTTTAGCCGGAGTATTTCAATTTGTCAAGTTGCAGATTGATAACGAAATTTTGTGGACGCGCCGCCCGGCGGGCCGCCGATGAACCCATCGAAACCGTGGCCTTGACGTTCTAGGGTGGGACATGAACGCGATCCCACTCGCCCTGGATGTCCAGGACATCGCGACGGTCTCGGGCCTTTGGATGTCGCCGGCGCGCCCCACAGCCACCCTGGCGCTGGCCCACGGCGCGGGCGCCGGGATGACCCATCGCTCCATGGTGGCGATCGCCGAGGGCCTTGCCGAATTGGGCGTCGCGACGCTTCGCTATCAATTCCCGTACATGGAGAAGGGCGCCGGGCGCCCCGACACCCCCGCCGTGGCGCAGGCCACGGTCCGGGCCGCCGTCGCCGTCGCCCGCGAGCGCGCCGGCGGGGCGCCCTTGTTCGCCGGTGGCCGCTCGTTCGGCGGCCGGATGACCTCCGCGGCGCAGGCCGGCGAGCCGCTGCCCGGCGTCAGGGGCCTGATCTTCTTCGCCTTTCCCCTGCACCCGGCGGGCAAGCCGGCGGTGACGCGCGCGGAGCCTCTGGCCGAGATCCAGATCCCGATGCTGTTTCTGCAGGGATCGAACGATGCGCTGGCCCGGTTCGACCTGCTGGAGCGGACCATCGCCGGGCTGAAAGGGCGCGCCACGCTCGAATTGATACAGGGCGCCGACCACGCCTTCCATGTCCCCAGGAAGAGCGGTCGAACCGACGGCGAGGTGTTGGCGGCGGCGTTCGCGGTCGCGCCCGCGCCGCGCAATTGCGGCCGCTTCTGGAGGCGCTCGGCGTCCCGGCCGTCCCACCCGCGTAGACCCATATGCCCGTCAATCACGAATTTGGCGATCTGAGACACAACCGAAACAGCCATCAGGTGACAAATTCACCGATAGGTTGTAAGTTGCGGACATGAGCGACAAAAAGGCGCCCCTCGAGATCATCGACGCTGAGTTCACCGTGATCTCAGGCGGCCGCGCCGAGCCGACACCCGAGCCCGTTCCGACGCTCACCACCTGGTCATTCTGGGATCACCACTTCCCGACCATCGGCGGCGTGATCCTCGGGATGATCGCCATCGCCGGAGTCGAGGCGTTCCTCCGCGCTATTCACTGGTAGGCTGAACCGCCTGGCCGGGCGCTCAGCTAACCCGCGGCCGCTTTGGTGAACTTCAGGCGCAGCTCATAGAGGCCCAGCATGATGCCCGGCTGATGTTCGAACGTGTTGCCGGGGGCGTATTCGAGCGTGTCGATGTGGTCCATCAGGCATTCCCAGGCGATGTGCTGTTCCTGGCGCGAGATGCCGGATCCGGGACATGAGCGTGGACCCTGGGAGAAGGCGACATGCCGGGTCACGGCCTTGCGGTCGAGCATGATCTCATCGGGCCGTTCGAACTCTTGGGGATCGCGGTTCCCCGCCGCCCAGCGCAGGTGCAGGGACGAGCCCTTGGGAACCAACACGCCCTGGAAGATCTCGTCCTGTGACGTGATGCGTGTCGAGAGTCCCTGGGTGGGCGAGCGCAGCCGCAGCGCCTCCTCGGTGAAGCGCGTGAGCTTGCTCCGATCGGCCCTCAGCGTCGAGAACATCGCCGGATCCTCGCACAGCAGCTGGGCCTGTTCGGCGATTGCATATTGCGTGGTTTCGAGACCCCCGATGACCATGCCGTAGACGATGCCGTTGATCTCGTCGTCAGTCAGCTTGCGGCCGATCGGCGAATAGGTGACCTGCGTGAGGAAGCTGATCATGTCCTCGCCGGGCCGGCGTCGTTTCTCGGCGACCTGGTCTTCCACATAGGCTGCGAAGCCGGCCAGCACACGGGTCTGATCGTCGATCTCGTCGGCGGTGAGGATGTTTCGGTGCCCCCGGCCGAAGACGAACGGCTTGACCTGCGCGCCGCCCCAGACCGCGAGCCTAGGTATGTCCTCCAGTGGAAAGCCCAGCACCGTGGCCATGACGATCTGGGGTAACGGGCGGGCGAATTCACCGACGAAATCGACTTCGCCTTTGTCGATCCACTGTTCGATCAATCCGTTCGCGGCGCTGGCGATCATCTCTCGGTGCCGCGTGGCCCCGGCCCCGACCCAGGGTTCGGTGAGTTCCTGGCGATGCGCCTGCCACATTTCAGGATTGGGGCGTAGAGTCTGGTTGGCGATCTGCGAGACATTGCGGGGCGGCTTGATATCGTCCGCGTCGGCGGGCGGCGCGTCGGCGAACTGAAGGACCGGGAAGCGCGCGCCGTCGCGCACGACCATGGCGATGTCCTCGAACTTGGAGAGTACGAACGCATCCCTGTCCGACGTCATGCCTTCGCCGGGAATCCGATACACGGGCGCGTGCGCGTGCAGCAGCGGGTAGGCCTCATACCAATGCTCCTGCGCGCCGGCCGAAAACAGGTCCACCTCCGCCAGCGACATCGGGCATTTCATTTCGGTGGGTGCGCCCCGCGGGGTCGTTCGCGCCATGCATCATCTCCCTGTATTCTCATACCGGACAATCATCAGAACCGCCGCGTCAACTCCATCCTCACCTCGCGGCCGCGTTCGACCACGCATTGAAGCTCCGATGGCGCGGTGGTGACCGGCCGCCCGGCCGCGGAAGTGCAGTCGAACTGGTTGTTCAGGTTCTGGCCGACAAGGGACGCGGTCCACGGCCCGTGATCGACCGCGACCTGCGCGTCCACCTTCACGAAGCCCGGCTGGATCGGATACTGGGTCACCAGGTAGCGGCCGGTGAAGCTGAGGCCGGCCCCGGCGGTATTGGCGCCCACCACAGTCAAGAGGGTTGCGCCCACGAGTCGTTGGCGAATGTGCGTTGCGAGTCACGCGCCCTCCCTCCCGTTCATAGGCCTGCGCGCCGTGACGGACGCGCAATATCCATCAAACGGCCTCGCTGGCGGCAGCCGACAAGGCCGCAGGCGACGCCTCCCTTTTCGCGCCAGCGCCCTCAAATCCGGAGCACGTTACGCATTTCCGATCACAACCCGGATGACCTTTGAAGTCAATTGCAAAACGGCTGACCGATTTTCCAGATCAGTTTGGGGGCTGGGCAGGTTCGAACCCATCGCGCCGCCTGTCGCGGTTCCGTCGGATCGCCGCTTAGGCTCGCATCGCCCGTAAATCGCGGCCGTAGTTCGTCTATCGCCCGCCGCCTTGCCCGCGATATCTGCCAGGTGTCACGTCCTTGGGGCCGAGACTGGCCGCGATCAACGGAGGGAAAGACCGCCAGAGGCGCCAATGCTAGCGGCCAATGCTGGCGTATGTGTGCTGCAGACTATCCGCTGACGCCAGTTCGTGATCAAGGGCAGGGTTATCAGTCTTTCTAAACCGATGCTGGCAAGCCGCAACGTCCGGCCCCCGGCAGACCGTCCCGCCGCTCCCGAGAGCCAACTTGATCCAATGTAAGGTGGGCGCGCGCTTCATGCGGGGCGCGCGCCCCTTACCTCCGCATCGGCCGGGCATATCCCCCTGCGACCATCAGCGGGGGGGTGCTGATGGACGTAGGAATTTAATGGGGACGCTGGGGCCCTGGTAACACCCCGCGCGTCAAAACGGCGCGGAAGACGTGCAAACAGCGCGATGGAACCGCGCCGTACAGCGCCCCCGTCGAGTCTCGCATGGTTGCGGTCATACGAGGCTCACGATGGCCTGACTGGGGCGACACGGGCCACCGTTGGGAGCGCTACGCTACAGCCAAACGACCGGCCCAAACGCGCCGAAATCTGTGCAAACCGTTCTCGCGGGGCTTCACCACTGCGACGGAACGTCACGGCGCAAACGGCGGGTGAAGTGGCGCACGACCAGATAAGGCCACGCCAGCGCCATGACGGCGCACGACACCAAACGCCGGTCGGGATGCGTCGCCCGCATCTCGAGCAAACAAATGACGTAGCCAATCCAGTAGCCAGTGAAAGCGAGCCAGAACCAGCCCAAAAGGAATCCCCCAATGTCTAAGACTCGAGTCGCCCGGCATTGCCCCGCGGTTCGCGGCGCTGTGGCGTTGCTCTGCCACGGCGCCTTGGTTCGATCTGTCGGCTAGACTACCGCTCGCGGTAGGATCGTTTGCCGCCTCCTGAGCGCGCCGGGAGCCGAACGAAGGCCTGCGCGCATCCTCGATGCCCGCCACCTGACTTCGTGTTGAATAGAAGGCGCTGTCACCGTTATTCACCGTTATTGGACCGTCGGAAATTGACGACTCGCGGTCAAAGGGTTCCCGGGCAAAGAGGCGTCTTGCTCAGCGCCACAACGCCGCCTCGGGGGCGGGCACGGGGCGCAGGCGCGGATAATAGGGGCTGCGCAGCGGATCGCCGGGCTTGAGCTTGAGTTTGAGGCCCGGCGTCAGCGGCACGGTTGGGCGGCTGTCGGGGCGCGTCGCAAGGACGATGTCGTCACCGTAGCAGCGCACCGACAGTGTCCGCCGACGCCGGCCGTTGCTGGTCTGGCCGCCGCCGTGCAACACCCCGGGGTGCAACAGGACCACGTCGCCTGGGGTGATGTCGAAGGAGACGATCTCCCATTTTTCGCGCTCCTTCTCGATGTCGGGGAGTGGGGGTAGCTCCTTGCCGTAAAAGCCCTTGGTCGGGTCGACGCCTGCGTCGGCGGGGCTGAAGCCGTCGTACATGATCTTGCGGTGCGAGCCGGGGACGAACTCCAGGCATTCCTCCTTGGGAACAGGGTCGAGGGTGATCCACATCGAGGCCACCTGCTCGCCGCCGATCGGCCAGTAGGGCAGGTCCTGGTGCCAGGGCGTGCGTCGCGCGAAGGGGCCCTCCTTGACGAAGACGTGGTCGAACAGCAGCCAGACGTTATCGGACTGGATCAGCCTGCCTATCATGTCGGCGATCGGTGAATCGTAGAGCAGCCGCTGGAACTCGGGCGTCACGTCGAAGTGACGCACCATGTCCTTGAACTCACCGGGCTGGCCCTCGAAAAAGGTCTGGATGTTCGGGCTGCCGCTGTTGAGAATTCGGCGGATGCCCAACTCGATCAGCATCAGCCACTCTGGATGGATCGCCTGCGGCAGATAGACGATGCCGTCGCGCCGATAGGCTTCGATGACCTCGGGTGTGATCAGTGCGAGCGGGTCGTCCCAGCGCTTCGCCGGCGTCACCGCGACCGTCTCAGGTGAAGGCATCGTCAAACCTCCCGGTCATGATCGGCCCGCCGTTTTGCCGATGGTAGTCGCAGACGCCCGGCGAAGTCGAGCGCACGGCGCCCTTTTATCGTCCTGGCCTTTAGTCGAAGCCGACGAAAACCGTCGCGTCGGCCACGCTCTTGCGTTCGGACACGACCGCGTTCGCCGGGAAGGTCTCGTCGGGCCAGCCCAGGGCGATGCTCTTCATGATCACCTGGTCGTCGGCGACGCCGGCGAACTGGCGCACGACGGGCGACTGCATGATGCCCTGGCTGTTGACCACCGCGCCCAGCCCGCGCGACCAGGCGGCGTTGACCAGGGCGGTCGCCACGGCGCCGCAATCGAAGGGCGCGTCGTCCATGCCGTGCAGGTCGCGGTCATAGGTCACGATGATGCAGACCGGGGCGTCGAACTGGCGAAAGCCCCGCATCACCCAGTCCTGGCGGCCGTCCTTGTCGTCGCGCGCGATGCCCATCGCGGAGAACAGCTGTTTGGCGACTCCCACCTGGCGGTCGCGGTGTTTGCCGGCGAAGGGGGCCTCGCCGATGCGGAACTCCCGCGACTGCGGCACGCCGGCCAGGTTGCGTTCGGTGTTGCCCGCGCGGATCTTGTCCAGCGGCTCTCCGGTGATGACGTAGAAATTCCAGGGCTGGACGTTCATCGACGATGGCGAGCGCATCGCCAGGCCGATGATCTCCTCGATCAGCGCCCTCGGAACCGGATCGGGCTTGTAGCCGCGGATGCTTCGGCGGCCCTTGACGACGTCATCGTATTCCATGGAGGTTCCCAAACTGGCGGCTCGGCGGAACACCGTCGGCCTGAGTTGTTGGTCGGCTTGTTAGCCGCATCGCGCGGCGTCGACCAGGGCGTTCGCCGCGCAATGATCGCCAGATCCCGTTCAGCCGGGGATGCGCACCGGGAGGCGGCTGTAGCCCTTGACGAAGTTGGAGTTGAGCCTGGTCGGCTCGCCCGTCACCTCGATCACCGGGAACCTTGCCAGCAGCTCCTCCCACACCACCCGCAGCTGCATCTCGGCCAGGCGCTGGCCGAGGCAGCGGTGGATGCCGAAGCCGAAGGCGGCGTGCGCGCGCGGCCGCGTTCGGTCGATAATGAACTGGTCGGCCTGGGGAATGGCGCTCTCGTCGCGGTTGCCCGAGACGTACCACATGGCGATCTTCTCGCCCTTTTTGATCGTCTTGCCGCCGATCTCCACATCGGCGAGGGCGGTGCGCCGCATATAGGCCACCGGACTCTGCCAACGGATGATCTCCGGGACCGCGCTCTCCAGAAGGGCGGGATTGGCGCGAAGCCGGGCGTAGTCGCCCGCGTGCTGGTCGAGGGCCAGGAGGCCGCCGGTGATCGAATGGCGGGTCGTGTCCGAGCCGGCCACGATCAGAAGGATGATGTTGCTCATGTAGTTCTGCGGGTTGCCGCCACCGTCGGTCGCCGGATCGTTGGCCAGCAGCGAGATGAGGTCGTTGCCCCGATCGGCGCCCTTTCGGGCGTTCCACAACGGGACGAACATCTGCAGCGTCATGAACATTTCCGTCTGCTGGCGCCGGCTCTCCGCCTCCTCGGCCCGGGGCGAGAGCAAATAGTCGGAGAACCGGGGCAGCAGGCGGCGGTGCTCGAACGGGAAGTCGAACAGGGTCGCCAGCATCTGGCTGGTCAGTTCGACGGCGACCTTGTCGACGAAGTCGAATTCCTCGCCGATCGGCAGTTCGTCGAGGATCGTTGCGGCGCGCGCGCGGATCACCGGCTCCAGTTGCGCCAGCGACGCGGTGGAGAACATCGGCGCCGCCACGCGGCGCTGCGCCTCATGGCGCGGCGGATCAGCTGAGATGAAGCTGGCCCGTTCCTCCGAACGCTGCGCCGGGTCGCTTCCTTCCGGCGGCTCGAACAGGGTGATGCCGCCGTGTTCCGCCGAAGACGACAGGCGCGCCACGTCGCTCTCACAGGCCACGATGTCGTCGAAGCGGGTGATCGACCAGTAGGGGCCGTATTCACCTGCCGCCGTATAGTGGACGGGATCCTCGGCGCGCAGCCGCTCGAACCACGGCCACAAGGTGTCGGAGGTGAAGTGCTCGACAGCGTGCGGCTGGAAGTCCTCGAGCGGCGTCGCGTAGGCCCTAGCCCGCGCCTCATCCGCCCGCGTCGTCGCCCTGTTGCGCATTGCGTTCCGCCCTATCCGCTCTAGCGTGACAGGATATCCTGTCCCGGCGCCATTCCCCGGAGGACGGCAGCCAAGTCGTTACGCCGTTCGCGTTGGGTGATCATCCGGGTCATGGCGCATGATGTAGCACATGTAGCACTCTGTAGTCAGCGCCGCATGCCCCTTGAACGGCCATCCTTGATATCATCGCTCGCATGCTGATATCATGCTCTTCATGGAGGGACGTCGACATGGCCGCCGTCACGATACGAAACATCCCGGACGAAACGCATCGCGCCATCAAGGCGAGGGCGGCGACCCACGGCCGGAGCGCCGAGGCCGAGATACGCGATATCCTCGAACAAGCGGTCCGGCCAGCGGAGCGTCCGAAACTCGGATCCTTGCTGGCGAAGATCAGCCGCGAAGCCGGCCTGACCGACGAGGACGCGGATGTCTTCGACCGTGTCCGGGACCGAACGCCCAGCGAGCCGATGACCTTCGAATGATCCTCCTGGACACCAACATCATCTCCGAGGCCCTGAAACCCCAGGGTGACCCGGCCGTCGTGGCCTGGCTCGACGCCCAGGCGCTCGAAACGCTGTTCCTGTCCACGATCACGTTGGCTGAACTGGGTTTTGGCATCGCCGCCATGCCGGAGGGAAAGCGTCGCGACATCCTGAGCAGGGAACTCGGGACAAGGGTGCTGCCGATGTTTGAAGGTCGCATTCTGCCCTTCGGTCGTGAGGCCGCCGACGCTTACGGACCGCTACGCGCTCGCGCCCAGGCCGGCGGACGCGCCATCAGCACGGCTGACGGCCATATAGCGGGGATCGCCTCAGCCCACGGCCTCGACGTCGCCACCCGGGATGTCGGTGCATTTGAAGCCGCTGGCTTGCGAGTGATACGGCCGTAGCCGTACGAAGAGGATCCAGGCACGGCTATCCGCGCCCCGCGGTCAACGGCGACACGATACCAAATGTCCAATGGATTTCGCCCCTCCCCCGCTTCGCGGAGGAGGATCAATTCGGCCTCGCGGCGGCGACTGGAATAGGAAGCGGTCAGCAGTCCACTTGGCGTTGATCCAGAAACGCGCTCCACAGAACGAGGCCGATGCCCACGTCCAGCGTCGCGTCGGCCACATTGAATATCCACACGAACCCGATCTTGGACGCGTCGAGGAAATCAACGACGGCGCCGACAAGGAGCCTGTCCAGGGCGTTGCCGATCGCACCCGCCATGATCAGGGCGAACCCATAGATGGCGAGCGGACGGGAACGCCGCCTGAACGTTGCAGGACGACTATAGCCGCCATCTGCTCGGTCGCGTCGGCTACCTCGGCTTCAGCTATACGTTCGGCCTGGGCCAGAAAGCCAGGCCTTCGAGCTTCGATTATGACACAGCCCAGCCGACCCATTGAATTGCGTCATGACGTCTCGTTTAGCCACGGTGGCGCCGGGACCCGCGAGCGGGGACTTCAAGTTGAAACCATATCTGTCCCCATGCCCCAAGCGCTGTGGCGGCAATCGCCGACTTGTCCGGCAGCCATGTGCAGTCGATCACATCGTGGTCGATGACCACGGACGTATCGAGCAGCCCCCGCGTCGGTTCAGGCGGCGCCCGAAACGCCGCGGCTGGTTTAGGCGGCGCCTGGCGGTCTGCTGGCGCCGGCCCGGTGTTCCACGCCAACGTCCGCGCCTTGCGTTGCGCGCACCACCGTATCACCCCGCCGCGCAGAACGCGGCGCTGGCCAGATCGTAGGTCAGCCCCTTGCCTTGCCAGATTTCTCCGAAGTCGAGCCCCGCCCTATCCGCGAAAACGATCAGGGCGAGTTTCTTGTCGGGGGCGAGAAGGTTGCGAACTTCGACACCGCCGATCTCCCCGCGCCGCTCCACGAGATTCACAGGACCCGAACACCCCTCGAGGGGCGCGGGAAAGCTCCAGACGCCCAACGCCACATATCCGAGCTTCGGATTGCCGGACCAGGCCTCGGCGGTCGCCTGGTCATCCAACAGCAGGCGGCCGAAAAGGGCGCGATCGAAGCGCGCCAGGTCGTCCGAACTTCCATAGGCCGCGCCCGCCGGACCAAAGGTGGCGAGGTTGAAGGACGGTTCCGGCGCTCCATCTTCCGCGACGCCCTTCGCCAGCTCGGGCGCGGGCGCCTCCTCAGAGGCGATGCGCAAGGTCGTCAGACCCGCGGGCCTCGCCACCGCGTCGCGCACGAGCACGGCATAGGGCTTGCCGGAGACCCGCTCCAGGATCGCGCCCAGAACGATGAAGTCGCAGTTGTTGTAGGCGAAGGCGGCGCCGGGGCGCCCTTTTTCAGGACCCGCGCAATAGCCGAGCGCATCCTTCTGGCCGCCCACGCCGCTTTCGGAACGCCGGTAGAACGAGGGCAGATCCGACGGTGAGGCGGTGGGCGTGTCATCCGGGTTGGGCAGACCCGACGTATGCTGCAGCAGCATGCGCACCGTCACCGATCGGGCGCCGGGCCCGTGGAAATCGGGAAGTCGCGTCGACACGGTGTCTTCGAGGGAGAGTTTGCCGGCGGCGACAGCCTGCATCGTCAAGGTCGCGGTTACCTGCTTGGTCACCGACGCCCAACGCCACAACTCGCCGCGCCGATGCGGCCGGCCGGGCGCCGATACGGCGCGGCCATAGATGAGATGGGTCTTGTCGGTGACCAGCACCTCGCCCGCGAAGCCCTTGGCGATGGCGGTATCGACGACAGGGTCGAGGCGGAGGGCCGGATTCGAAGAGAGCGCCGCCGAGAGGGCCCACGCGACGATCATCATTCGGTCGTTCCTCGCTCCCGCAGACCCCCTTGTAGCCCACGGCGGATGACGGAACAAACGTCGGGGTCTGGTCGTGTGCGGAGCCGTCAGGTCGCCGGCGATGCCTCGGCCTCGGCGGTCAGTCGGCGGACTTGGGCCGGCCTTCGAAACCGCCGGCGGCGCGCAGGGCGTCGGCGTCCATCAGCTTGCCGCCCATCATCACGAGCTTGGTGTGGCGAAGGTCGCCGATGGTCTTCGAGGGATCGCCGTCGACCAGGACCAGGTCGGCGTTCTTGCCCACGGCGATCGAGCCGGTGTAGCCGTCCGCGCCGACCAGATGGGCGGTGTTGATCGTGGCGCTTTCGAGGGCTTCGGACGGCGTGAACCCGGCGGCGACGTAGAGTTCGAGTTCGCGCACCAACTCCATGCCCGAGCCGTCGGTGCCCGCGACGATGGGGACGCCCGCCTTGTGCAGGGCGGCGACGAGATCCGAGAGCTTGGCGAAACTGGCGCGATAGTCGGCGCGGGTCAGGTCCGGCGGTACGGAGAACCCACCCTGGCGGAAGCCGCGCTCCACGGCCGGCGGCAAAGTGCCGACGAAAGGCGCGTAGGCGGGCGACAGGTCGCCGTTCTCGGGCACGAACAGGCTCTCGGCGACGACCAGGGTCGGGTCGACGGTGATCTTTTTGGCCGCCATCGCAGCGATCAGCGACTTCATCGGCTCGGCGCCGAGGTCGACGTTCCGGGCGTAGCGCCCGGGTCCCTCGAAGCGGGCCATGCCGTTGGAGACATTGACCACGCTGTCGGGCATGGCCTGCATCATCACGAAGTAGATGTGGGTGATCTCGTCGTAGCCGTCGTTGATCGCGTCCATGGTGCGCATGCCAGCCGGCAGGTGGCCGTGCACGTGCAAGCCCAGGCGATGCGCCTCGGCGGCGACCGGCTTGACCCAGGCCGGGTTGAAGGTGCCGTAGAACTTGATGGCGATGAAGCCGTCGGCCTTGGCCTTGCGCACGATCGCCAGGGCCTCGTCGAGGCTGGTCGCGACGCTGGCGACCTGCGCGGTGTTCGGCCCCTTGCCGTCGATCAGCACCGAGGGGTAGACGCGCGGGCTGAGGAGCTCGCCCTTCACCCTTCGGTCGGCGCGCGCCAGGGTCAGGGCGTTGACATTGCCCGGATCACGCACGGAGGTGACGCCGAGCGACAGCAGCATGGGGCCTGCGGCGTCGTCGGGGAAATGCTGGTGGGAATCCCACAGGCCGGGCGTCAGGGTCTTGCCCGCGCCGTCGATGACCTGCGCGCCGGCGGGAATCTCGACCGCATCGGCGGGACCGACGGCGGTGATCAGCCCCTTGTCGACGACCACCGTCTCGTTCTCCGCGAAGTGATCGCCGCCCACGAAGGCGCGCACGTGGCTGAAGGCCACCTTGCCGGCCGGCGTCTTCAGCAAGGTGTTGACCAGTCCGGGCGAGCGTTTGGCCATCGCCTCGTCCTGGGCTTTTTCCAGCACCGGCTGAAACGTCTCATAGCCGACCGGGATCCAGGAGAGGCCGCCGATCAGGGCGAAGAACCGGCCCTTGTCGTCGAGCCAGACCGGGATCGGCGTATTGTTGAGGCCGGTGACGGCGTAGGCCGTGAGGGTCCTGGCGCTCGCCCCCTGCCCGACCCCGGCGGTTGTCAGCACCTCGGCGCGCGCGCGGCCGCCAGGCAGCAAGGGCAAGGACTTGTCCGGCGCGGCGACGAGGGCCTCGATCAGCGCGGCGTTGAGATCCATCGGTCCGCCGAACGCGACATATTCGGCCGGCGCCCGATACGGGGCCGAGGCCCCGTCGACCGGGCTTTTCCAATCGGCCTTGCTTGCGGTCATGGCGAAGGTCTCGGCGGCGTCGCCGTTGGGCGTGAAGCCACGCACGACCACCTGGTCGAGCATGCCATCGGCGCCCAGATGCGATGTGCTGTCGAGTTCGAACGCCTGGCCCCGCAGCAGCAGGCTCTCGCGCGCCATGTGGCGGCCGTCGGCGGCCACCCACCTGGCCGACCAGCCGTGCTTGCCCGCGGTCGACATGATGGTGAACTGCTGGGCGCCGGGCGGCGGTTTGGCCAGGTCGGCCGCCGGCGTCGGGGCGGAGGCGGCGGCCGTGGCCGCGAGCAAGAGACCGGCAAGCAGGATTTGGCAGCGCATAGCGAACTCCCCAGCGAACACCGGCAGGAGCAGGCAAATCCGCGGGCTTGGCAAGCGGCGCGAGGGTTAAATTTGCTTAACGATCCGACCCGGCATAGGCGATTTTGTCCCAGCTCAGCCGACGCCACATCGATCCGGCGATTGCCGAACGTCGCCCAAGGTCCTTTCGCTAACCTTGAAACTGCGCCGTGATCATGTGACCCGCCCGCTCGATGCTGAGCGACCACACATGTGTCTGCGCCGACGTCGCGGCGAGCAGGTCCCTCGTCGTGTCGATCTTCACGCCGTTGATCTGACGGATGAAATCGCCTGGCCGCAGGCCGATGGTCTGGCCGTAGCCGGCGTCCAGCTTAATGACCAGGACGCCACGGCCGGAGAACGGGTCGAAGCCGTATTGATAGGCGGCCGCCGGCGACGCATTGACGACGGTGGCGCCGGCCAGGGGGTTGCGGCCGGCGATCACCCGCACGTCGGCCGGCGGTTCGCCGGGCGGGACTTCGGTGCGGGCGCTCAAGGTCCTGGGCGGGCCGCCGTTGCGGCGCACCACCAGGGAGACCGTCTCGCCAGGCGGACGGGTGCCGACGCGATAGTTGATGCCGGCGTCGTTATCGACCTCCTGCCCGTCGATCGAGACGATGACATCGCCGGCGGCGACGCCGGCGCGCGCGGCCGGTCCGGTCGGCCACAGGTCGGTGACCACGACGCCGCGCGGCGCCTCCAGACCCAGGCTCTTGGCCATCTCGCCGGTCAGGGCCTGACCGCGCACGCCGAGCCAGGGGCGTATCACGCTCTTGCCGCCGCCCAGCGCGGTGTTGACCACCTGCTTGACCATGGCGGCGGGAATGGCGAAGCCGACGCCCGCCGAGCTGCCCGAGCCGGACAGAATCGCGGTGTTTACACCGATCAGGTCGCCGTCCATGTCCACCAGGGGGCCGCCGGAATTGCCTGGATTGATGGAGGCGTCGGTCTGGATGAAGAACGAATAGTCGCTGATGCCGACATCGGACCGCGCCAGCGCCGAGACGATGCCGTTGGTCACGGTCTGGCCGACGCCGAACGGATCTCCGATCGCCAGGACCAGATCCCCGACTTGCGGCTGGGCCGCGTCGTCGATGGCGATGGTCGGCAGGGCTTCGCCCTTGGGGTCAATCTTCAGCACGGCGAGGTCGGCCCGAGGGTCGTCCAGAAGGACCGTCGCCGGCCACTCGCGGCGGTCGGCGGTCACGACCATGATCTGCTGGGCGTTGTCGATCACGTGATGATTGGTGAGGACGACGCCGTCCGCGCGCACGATGGACCCCGAACCCAACGATTGCTCGACGCGGTCGCGCGACAATCCCTGCTGCATGAACATGCCCCAGAACGGGTCGACCTGCTGGCGCACGATCCGCTTGGAATAGACGTTCACCACCGCCGGCGCCGCGCGGCGCACGATCGGGGCGAACGACATCTTCATGGTGACGACGTCCGGGGGAACACGGCGCGGCGCGGGCAAGGATCCCATCGCTTGCGCATTGGCCAGCCCAGGACAGGCGGCGAGAAGGGCCAGGGCGGCGGCACAGGTTTTGCGTGGGGTCATGGCGGATCCAAGTGGGCGAAGGCGACCTTTTATTCCACCAGGCTTTCGACGCAATCATGGCGCATCCGCCCAGCCGAAGCACTAAACGGCCGCAATCGGGCTCGGTGACGCGGCGGGCCTGGCGACACGCACCGACAACGCGAAAGCGGCCACGAGCAAGACCACCGAAATCAGGATGGCCAGACCCGGCAGGTGCAGGCTGGCGTCGTGGCGGATGGACCAGGCGAAGGTCAGGCCGAAAAGAGGGGGTCCGAGAAAGGCCGCCATTCCTTGAAGACTTTGATTGGCGCCCTGGAGCTGGCCCTGATGCCGGGGGTCGACCCGGCGGCTCATCAGACCCATCAGGCCAGGCTGCAGCAGCCCGACGCCGGCGAAGACGGGTATGGCGATTACGTAGAGCCGCGGCGACGACGCGAAGGCGTAGATCAAAAACCCGAGCGCCCCGAATGTCGCGCCCAACAGCACCGCGCCGCGCTCGCCGACCCTCTTGACGACCGGGCCGACCAGGAACATCTGCACGGCGATCATCGCGGCGCCGGTCGCCATGAAGGTGAACCCGAGGATGGCCGGGGTCCAATGGTAGCGATAGCCGGTATAGAGCACGAAGATGCTCGGCAGCACCGTGTAGGAAAGCTGGAAGAGGAAGCCCACGCCCGCCAGGCCGAGCAGTTCACGCTTCTCGCGCAGAAAGGCGAATGCGCCCAGCGGATTGGCGCGGCGCCAGTCCAGAGAGGTTGATCGACGATCCGGCGACAGGGACTCGGGCAGGATGAACAGACCATAGAGCCCGTTGACCAGGCACAGGCCGGCGGCGACCACGAACGGCAGGCGCAGGCTGACCTCGCCCAGCAGTCCGCCGATGCTGGGCCCGATGATGAAGCCGAATCCGAACGCCGATCCCATGATCCCGAAGTTGCGGGCCCGCTTCTCCGGGGCCGTGATGTCGGCGACATAGGCGTTGGCCGTGGAAAAGCTGGCCGCCGTCATGCCGTTGAAGATCCGGCCGAGGTAGAGCCAGGCCAGGGTCGGGGCCAGGGCCATGACCATGAAGTCGACGAACAGCCCGAAGATCGAGATCAAAAGGACCGGCCGGCGGCCATAGCGGTCGGACAGCATGCCCAGGACCGGACCGACCAGGAACTGCATCAGCCCCCAGGTAGTAGAGAACAGCGCGTTCCATTCCGACGCCGACGCCGTGTCGCCTCCGGCCATGTGCTTGATGAGGTTGGGCAGGATGGGGATCATGATGCCGAACGATACGGCGTTGATCAGGGTGGCGGCGAAGATGAAGCCGAAGGCGGCGGTGCGTTGGCCGCGCCGCGGCGGCGGCATCGATGAATCGGTCATGAGTCTGCGCCTCGCGCGTGAACCATGGTTGCCTTGTACGACGCCAGCAGATCTCGCCACCACGTCGCATGGCGCTGCAGGAAGTCGACGTCGGCGAAACCGTGGCGAGCGGCGTGGGGCGCGGGGACGCTGTCCCAGCCGGTGTGCTCGACGGTGACGCGGGTCTCGGCGCCGACCGCCTCGAAGCGCACGTCGACATGCGTCATCTGGTCGGGCGCGAAGCTCGCCTGGCGCCAGCCGAACGCGAGCCGGTCCGGCGGCGCCCAGGCCGTGATCCGGCCGATTTCGAACACCTTGCCGCCGGGCAGGGTTTCGATCAGCCGTCCGCCCTCTTCAGGTTCGAACGAGAGCACGCCTGGGCTCTTCGGCGTGAACCGGAACAGTGCGTTCGGCCGCCACCACAGGGCGATATCTCGCGTGAAAACCTCGAACGCGCGATCCGGCGACGTGGCGACGCGCAGTGCGACCACCACCCGCGAACTCATTCGCCGGACACCCTGTCGCCGTCGGCGGCCTCCAGATGCGCTTTGAACGCGGCCAGTTGTTCGCTCCACATCTGTTCGGTTTCCTCGAGCCAACGCATCAGGTCTATCATCGGCTGCGGCCTCAGGGCGTAGACGCGCACGCGGGCGTCGAAATTCGGATGCGATTCCTCGACCAGTCCGCCTTGCCGCAGCGTCCGCAAGTGGCGGCTCATCGCCGGAGGACTGAGGCCAAGCGCGCGCGCGAGCTCGCCAGCCGCGCGGGGCCGCTCGCGCAGCAGATCGACCGTCGCGCGGCGATGCGGATCGGCGAGCGCGGCGAGGGTCTGATCGATCGATGGTTTCATCCTCCCTCCCCTTTATGGGGAGGGACAGGACGCGAAGCGTCCAGGGTGGGGTAGTGCGGCGGGCTCACAGATGCTGTGTGTTTCATCGAGACTTCCCCACCCTGACGGCTTCGCCGTCTGTCCCTCCCCATAAAGGGGAGGGAGGAAAACCTCGCTCTCAAGTTTCACAACCACCCTTCGATCTTGAGACCGCTCGCCGCCTCTGCGTCCTCGCGGGTGGCGGCATTGACGGTCTGGCCGACGGTCCAGATGTGGCCTTCGGGGTCGCGGCAGCGGTAGGTTCGATCGCCGTAGAACTGATCGGCCGGCTCCAAGATGATCTCGGCGCCGGCGCCGCGCGCCCGCGCGCAGTGGGCGTCGATGTCGGAGGCGACGTGAATGTGAACGGTCTGGGTGTTCTTGCCGCCGATCGAGGCCGGGCTGGCGTGATCGGCCGACCATTCGGACCCGATCATCACAAGACCGCTGTCGAAGCGCATTTCGGAGTGCGCGACATTGCCCTCCGCGTCCTCGATCAGCATGGCGATCTCGAAGCCGAAGGCCTTTTCCAGCCAGGCGAGGGCGGCGCGCGGATCGCGGTAACACAGCGCCGAGGTCAGGCTTGGGCGACTTTCCGCCATGATGGGTTTCCTTTCAAATTAGGAGAATATTTCTTTATATTCGTAATTATTGCGCGGCTGTCAAGCACACGCGAAGCTGCTGCGCTGATCACGCGCTTCCCGCAGCGACGAGCGGCGCCGGCCGACGCCCTGCCGTTTCCGGCGGATTAGATTTCGGAGCTCGGGCGTCTCGCCCGCAGGTCTATTATGCCTATGGTCGTAGCGACAAGGCGCGGGCCGGAGGCCCGCGCTCCTGGGTCTAAGCGGCGGCGCTGACGTCCGGGCCGCTGTCCTTGCCTTTTTCCGACGGATCGCGGTCGACGAATTCGATCACCGCCATCGGCGCGTCGTCGCCATGGCGGAAACCGGCCTTGAGTACACGGATATAGCCGCCGGCGCGCCCTTGGTAGCGGGGGCCCAGGGTGCTGAAGAGCTTGCCGACCTGGGCTATGTCACGAACCTTGGCGATCGCCTGCCGACGCGCGTGCAGGTCGCCCCGCTTGGCAAGCGTCACCAGCTTTTCAACCACCGGACGCAGCTCCTTGGCCTTGGGTAAGGTGGTGACGATCTGTTCGTGCTTGATCAGGCTGGCGGCCATGTTGGCGAACATGGCCGTGCGATGGGCCGATGTCCGGCCGAGTTTGCGGCGCGCATAACCGTGACGCATGGCGATCGTTCCTTCGAGGCCGCCGCACCGGATTGGCGGCGCCGCTTTAGCAGATATCAGGCGTGGTCGTCGAACTTCTTCGCCAGATCGTCGATGTTCTCCGGCGGCCAGTTGGTGATCTCCATCCCCAGGTGCAGGTCCATGTTGGCCAGCACCTCCTTGATCTCGTTGAGCGACTTGCGCCCAAAGTTGGGCGTGCGGAGCATTTCCGCCTCGGTCTTCTGGATGAGATCGCCGATATAGACGATGTTGTCGTTCTTCAAACAGTTGGCGGAGCGCACCGACAACTCGAGTTCGTCGACCTTCTTCAGCAGGGCCGGGTTGAACGGAAGCTCCGGCTTGGCTTCGCCGTCCAGTTTCTTTCTCGGCTCGTCGAAGGTGATGAAGACTTGCAGCTGGTCCTGCAGAATGCGCGCGGCATAGGCGACGGCGTCGACCGGCGAGACGGCGCCGTTCGTTTCGACCTCCATGATCAGCTTGTCGTAGTCCAGGCTCTGGCCTTGACGGGTCGGCTCGACCCGATAGGCGACCCGCTTCACCGGACTGTAGAGAGCGTCGACCGCGATCAGGCCGATCGGCGCGTCCTCGGGCCGATTGCGCTCCGAAGGAACATACCCCTTGCCGTTCTGAACGGTGAATTCGATGCGGACGGAGGCGCCTTGGTCCAAGGTTAAGAGGACATGCTTGCGGTTGAGGATCTCGATATCCGATGGCGCCTCGATCTGTCCGGCGGTGACCGGTCCCGGTCCCGTCGCGCGCAGCGTCATTCGCTTCACGCCGTCGGAATGCATGCGCAAGGCGAGCTGCTTGATGTTGAGCACGATGTCCACGACATCCTCGCGCACCCCCTCCATCGAGGAGAATTCGTGCACCACGCCGTCGATCTGGATCGCGGTGACGGCCGCGCCCTGAAGGCTCGAGAGCAGCACTCGGCGCAGGGAATTGCCAAGGGTCACGCCAAATCCGCGCTCGAGCGGCTCGGCGACGATCCGCGCCTTGCGCGCCGGATCGGCCCCAATCTCGATCATCGGCCGTTCCGGCCTCGTCAGTTCATTCCAATTGCGTTCGATCACGGGCGCTTATCCTTGAGCACGACTGCGGCGGTGGCGGTGGGACCCGCCAGCGGCGGACGGGCGGCCCATATATATAGGAGCGTTGGGCGCTAGACCCGGCGGCGCTTAGGCGGGCGGCAGCCGTTGTGCGGGATCGGCGTCACGTCGCGAATCGCGGTGATCGTCATTCCGACCGCCTGCAACGCGCGCAAGGCCGATTCCCGTCCTGATCCCGGACCAGAAACACTCACCTCCAGCGTTCGGACGCCGTGTTCGGCCGCCTTCTTGCCCGCGTCCTCCGCCGCCATCTGCGCGGCGAACGGCGTCGACTTGCGCGAACCCTTGAACCCCATCGTACCGGCGCTCGACCAGGAGATGGCGTTCCCTTGAGCGTCGGTAATCGTGATCATGGTGTTGTTGAACGACGCGTTGACGTGCGCGACGCCCGAGGTGATGTTTTTTCGCTCGCGCCGTTTGACGCGCGTTGGTTCGTTGACCATCGGTGTGCTGCCCCTATTTCTTCTTGCCGGCGATCGGCTTGGCCGGACCCTTGCGCGTGCGGGCGTTGGTGTGGGTTCGCTGGCCGCGAACCGGCAGGCCCTTACGGTGACGCAGGCCACGATAGCAGGCCAGATCCATCAGTCGCTTGATGTTGACCGCCGTCTCGCGGCGCAGATCGCCTTCGACCTGATAGTCCTTGTCGATCGTCTCGCGGATCTGGATCACTTCCTGATCAGTCAACTGGTTGACCCGGCGCCCCTCGTGGATCCCGACCTTCCGGGTGATCTGACCGGCCTTGGCCGAGCCGATCCCATGGATGTATTGCAGCGCGATCACGACGCGCTTGTTTGCGGGTATATTGACGCCTGCGATCCGGGCCACGAATGCTGTCTCCTGGTCACGCCGACAGGCGCGAAAAGCGCACCCGGCCCTGCCGCCTCGAAGGGGAGGGCCGGCGCGCCAATCGCGCCCTTTCGCGGAAGGTTCCTTTGTATAGGAATTGCCGCATTGCGGTCAATGGCGTCGTTCGCGGCTCCCGCTTCAGAACGGCTTGTTGGATAGGCTATATCGGACCGGCAGGTTGCGTTGCCGTATGGCCGTCGCCGCGCGAAGTGGAGCTGTGCTAATCACCCCAGAGGGGGTTACAGAAATTTAATCCCGAATTAGGCGCGAACTAGCGCCCTGAAAAAGATTCTAGGGGCTCGGACCAGACGCGCTCCCAAACTCTGGCCCGCAGCCATCGCCGGCTACCGGCATGGAACCTGCAACATTCTTGTTGCCAGGCGACGGCCTGACAGCCGCGCCGTGGCCGGTGTTCGCCACTCTCACGAACGATCAACCCCAAAGACGAACAGGAAGGATGCCAGACGATGCCCCCAACCAAACCCTCATTCGGTCGTGCACGTAAGCTGCGCATCTGATCTATCACAACAGTAAAATTCGTGAATCCAGTTCCGATTATTATTCCGGTTGTTTTTTTCCGGATCTGGGAAATTTCGGCTCGTTGAACGCCAATTTGAAAGCATGATAATTTAACCGCGTATCGCGTTATCAATGGCCGCTGACACTCCTTCGACCGACGCGAGACCGTCAACCTCAACAAGCTTCCCCTGCGGTCGGTAGTAGTCGAGCAGGTGGGCGGTGTCGCGGTTGTAGGCGACGAGGCGCTGGGCGAAGGCTTCGGGGTTGTCGTCGGGGCGGCCGGACTGGGCGAAGCGGCCGGCAATCCGCGCGTTCAGGGCGACGTCGTCGACCTTGAGGCGGATGACCAAATCGATTGACTGGCCGCGACGCGCCAGCATGTCGTCGAGCGCGACCGCCTGGGGCACGGTGCGCGGAAAGCCGTCGAACACCGCGCCGGCGCGGCTCCGCGCCGCAGCCAGACGCTCCTCGATGAGGCCGATGACGATCTCGTCGGTCACCAGCTCGCCCGACGCCATGATGCCCTCCACCCGGCGACCGAGCTCGGAGCCGGAGGCGATCGCCGCGCGCAACATCTCGCCGGTGGAAAGGTGCAGCCAGCCTCGGCGCGTCACCAGCCGCTCCGCCTGGGTGCCCTTGCCCGCCGCCGGCGGGCCGAACAGAATCAGATTCATCCGCCCTCCCCTGCCGTAGCCTTATAGCGCCGCCGACAATCGCCGGTCGCCGTCAGCGCCGGGCGCCACGCAGCTTCGACTTCTTGATCAGGCCTTCGTATTGGTGCGCCAGCAGATGCGACTGGATCTGCGCGACGGTGTCCATGGTCACCGAGACGACGATCAGGATCGAGGTGCCGCCGAAGGCATAGGCGCCGTTGGCGCCCGCCAGCAGTTCCGGC
>JBBRAV010000063.1:0-21724 GCA_038206535.1 Caulobacterales bacterium | reverse complement strand
GCCCCCTCCACCGCTTCGCGGTCCCCCTTGTATGTCGAAAGTTTGCTAGTTTCTGAGATGTCTTCCGGGACATCCGCCTGGCGTCGCCACGCCAGGCGGATAGCCGGCGGAGGGATCGTGAATTCCCCTGGGTCTTTTAGGCCGTGGGGGAGCTGGATCACCGTCGGCGTTTCACTGACCCGGATGGTTGCAGGGACGATTGGGTCCGAAACCACAAGGAGGGGTTCATGAAACGAGACAGGTCTAACACGAAAATTGCCGGGATCGATGTCGGCAAACATCAGCTCGATGTGGCCGTTCATGGCGACGCGGGTGTCCAGGGGTTTGCCAATACTGTGGACGGAATCAGCGCCTTGATCGCCTGGCTTGAGGCTCGGGAAGTGGGCCGCGTGGGGATGGAAGCCTCCGGCGGCTACGAGCGGGCGGTGCGCGAGGCGCTGTCGGGGGCGGGGTTCGAGGTGGTGATCCATCAGCCGGCTGAGGTTCGCATGTTCGCGCGCCTCAAGCGGCTGAAGGCCAAGACCGACCGGCTGGACGCGGTCCTGATCGCGGCGGCCACCGCTCAGGTGGACGCTGTGAAAGCGGCCAACGATCCGCGCCTGTCTGAACTGGGCGAGCGCATGACGGCCTATGAGCAGGTGACCGATGAATTGTCTCGAGTGAAGACTCAGATGGAGCATGTGAAGCTGAAAGACCTCGTCGAAGAACTCAAAGCCCACATGCTGAGCCTCAAGGCCCTGAAAGCCAGGCTGCTGGCCAAGGTCTTGGCGATCATCAAAGCCAATACCGATCTGGCGGCGCGGTTCGAGCTCCTGCGGAGCCTGCCCGGTGTCGGGCCGGTGGTCGCCGCCAGCGCGATCGTGCGCATGCCCGAGCTGGGCTCCATGGACCGCGGCCAGGCCGCCGCGCTCCTGGGGGCCGCGCCCTTCGCCCGCGACAGTGGGCAATACAAAGGTCAACGTTTCATCTTCGGCGGCCGAGGCAGGCCCAGGCGGATGTTCTACATCGCCGCCCTGGCCGCCCGGCGCTGCGATCCTGCTCTCAAGGCCTTCGGCGACCGTCTCGCGGCTGCGGGAAAACCGCCCAAGGTCGTGCTGGTGGCCATCATGCGAAAGCTCGTCGAAGCCGCTAACATCGTCCTCGCTCGAGGCGAGGTCTGGCAGCCCCTGACGCCCAGCAAGCAGACCGCCAGCCGAAATGCCCATGCTTGAAAAACAGAGAAAAAGCCTTCCTCTGCAGCTGGGCCTGTGGAGTTGTGGGCGAGGCGCCACAACGCTGTCCCAGCCCCAACCCTGCGCCTCGTCCACAAATCCACAGGCCAACCGCCCGTCGAAAAAGACAGCGTTACACGGTTGCTCCCCCGCGTTGCGGGGAGGATCAGACCGCCGCCTGCTTCACCCCGCATCAAACGCGATGTTCAACGACAGCACCCCCCGCAGCAATGGATTGGGATTGTACCGGAACGTCGCCGGATCATCGACCAGCCTCGGGTTCTTCAGGCGGTCGAACAGGATCGGGAAGGCGGTGGTCATCTCCTTGCGCGCCAGCTGCGAGCCCAGGCAGAAGTGGATGCCGCCGCCGAAGGCCAGGTGCTCGTTGGCGTTGGCCCTGGTGACGTCATAGCGGTCCGCGTCGGGGAAATGCGCCTCGTCGCGGTCGCCCGATCCGAAACGCAGGAAGATCATCTCGCCCCTGGTCAGCGCCACGCCGCCCAGCGTCGTGTCCTTGGCGACCGTGCGCCACATATTGTTGACCGGGGTCAGGTATCGCAGCGTCTCGTCGATGAAGTTGGGGATCAGCGAATGGTCGTTGCGCACCTTTTCGAACTGGTCGGGATGGGTCAGCAGATAGTACATCCCCGCCGTGATCGTGTGGGCCGTGGTCTCCTGGCCGGCCACGAAGATCTGGGTGAAGATGGAGATCAGCTCGGGGTCGGTCAGCGGCCGCGCGTCGCCCTCCGCGGCCAGGGAGGCGTGCACGAGGTCCGAGATCAAATCGTCGGCCGGGTTGCGCCGCCGCTCGGCGATCTTCTCGAGCATGTAGTTTTGCAGTTCGAGCTGCTGCCGGGCCGCCGCCAGCCGCGCCTCTTTCGTGGCCATGGTGCCGCTCAGGCGCACGATCTGCGCCAGCAGCCAGATGTGGAACTGGTCGAGGTCCTCGCGCGGCACGCCGAACTGGTCGGCGATGACGATGCTGGGCAACATGTCGGCAAAGGCGCGCTTGAACTCGCAGCGGCCGTCGCCGACGAAGCCGTCGATCAGGTCGTTGGCGACCTTGGCCATGTAGACGCCCATCGTCTCGACCCGCTTGTAGGTGAAGGCCTGCATGGCCAGCTTCTTGTAGCGGGTGTGGGCCGGCGGGTCGGCGGTCAGCATGGTGTGCACCTGCGGCACGCCCTTGGCCAGCAGCGCCAGCTCCTCGGGATCCATCCGCGACACCGCCGTCGCGTATTGCCCGCTCATGTCGCTGGAGTATGTCCCCGGGCTGCGCAGCACCTCCTGGATCAGGTCCCAGGTCGCCACCGACCAGAACCCCCAGCGCGGATCGCGATACACCGGCGCCTCGCGCCGCAGCCGCGCGAAATAGGGATGCGGATCGCCCGCCAGCATGGCCTTGTCCATCGAGTCGATGTCGTCGAGCGGACAGCGGGACCGATCGAGGGGCGCGGCTGGACTCAGATCGTCTGCCATGGTCGATCTCTCCCTCTTTGCTTGTCGCGAGCTTATGCGAATGCTCGCGCAGCGCCATCACAAAAGGACCCAATTCCGTAACCCCTATCGCCATTGCCAGGCGCCGAGCGACGCGCGATATCGTTTCGAAGTTCCCAAGCGGCCGAAAGAGCCGGCAGGCCAAGGTCCACATCAGGAGGAAGCCCATGGATCCCGTCCCCCACTTGAGCCGCTCGGTCGCCGGCAAGATCGTGCTGGTCACCGGCGCCGCCAGCGGCATGGGCCGCGCCACCGCCCACGTCTTCGCCCGCGAGGGCGCCAGGGTCGCGGTCACCGACGTGCGGCTGGAGGATGCGCAGGCCGTCGCCGACGAGATCACGGCCGAGGGCGGCGACTGCAGGGCCTGGGCCTTCGATGTCGGCGACGCCGCGACCATCGCGCGCCTGGTGCCGGAAATGGCCGACCATTTCGGCGGCCTCGATATCGTCGTCAACAATGCCGGGGTGTCGGGTTTCCGCCGGATTGACGCGCCGGACTACGAACAGGAGTGGGACCGCATGGCGCCCATCCTGCTCGCCGCCCACGCCCGCATCATCCGCGCCGCCCTGCCTTACCTGCGCAAGTCCGCCAGCCCGCGCATCGTCAACATCGCCTCGACCGAGGCCCTGGGCGCCACCGCGCTCGACAGCATCTATGCGGCGCTGAAGGCCGGCGTCACTGGCCTGACCCGCGCCCTGGCGGTCGAGCTGGGACGCGAGGGCATCACCGTCAACTGCATCTGTCCGGGCCCCATCCGCACCGGCATGACCGCGGCCATTCCCGACGAGCACAAGATCATCTTCGCCAAGCGCCGCACCGCCATGGGCCGCTATGGCGATCCGATCGAGGTGGCGCACATGACCTTGAGCCTCTGCCTGCCCGCCGCCTCCTATCTGACCGGCGTCTCCATCCCGGTCGACGGCGGCCTGATGGCCCGGAACGCGTGAGGAAGACATGAGCATGCCATCGTCAGCGGCGCCGAAGATCGAGGATTTCAGCCTTCTCGACCCGCATGTGCAGAGCAATCCGCGGCCCTTCTACGCCCTGCTGCATGAACAGAGCCCGGTCTACCGCATGCCGGAGACCGGCATGTACGTCGTCACCGGCTACGACGACCTGCGCGCCGTGCTGCGCGACACCGAGCGGTTCTCCAACGACACCAACGCCGCCGGCGGGCTGAACGGCGAGACGGACATCTATCAGACGGTTCTGCGTGAGCGCGGCTGGGCGCACGTTCAGACCCTGCAGCGCACCGATCCGCCCGCGCACGGACGCTACCGGCGTCTGGTCGACCAGGTGTTCAACGCGATCGAGGTGCGCAATCTCAAGCCCCACATCGAGGAGGTCGCCCATTCCCTGATCGACGGCTTCATCGACGCCGGCGAATGCGAGTTCGTCTCCGCCTTCGCCCTCCCGCTGCCCGGCATCGTCATCGCCGAACAGCTGGGTCTCGATCGCGAGAACATCGGCACGTTCAAGACGTGGGCCGACTCGATCCTGGCCCCGGCGATGAACCCGATGTCGCAGGACGAACTCCTGGCCTGCGCCGAGATCGAGCTGGAGATGCAGCATTTCCTGGCCGGGATGTTCGAGGCGCGGCGGCGCGATCCCCGGCCCGACCTGATCTCCGACCTCGTCAACGCGCGCACCGAGGGCGAAGAGCCGCTCTCTGTCCACGAGCTGCAGAACCTGATGCATCAACTGATCTCGGGCGGCTACGACACCACCATCGCCGCGCTCGCCAACGGCCTGTGGCTGCTGCTGCGGTTCCCCGGTGAGATGGCCAAGCTGCGCGCCAACCCGGCGCTGGTGAAGAACTTCGTCGAGGAGGCCCTGCGCTACGAAAGCCCGGTCCAGGGACTGGTGCGGCGCGCGACCTGCGATGTCGAGATCGGTGGGACGGTGATCCCCAAGGACGCGATGGTCATCGTCCGCTACGGCGCGGCCAACCACGACCCGGCCAAGTTCGCGTGTCCGCACGTGTTCGACATCGAGCGCAAGAACGCCGGCGCCCATATCGCCTTCGGCATCGGCACGCACTTCTGCGTCGGCCGCCTCTTGGCCAAGCAGGAACTGCTGACCGGCTTCGAGATCCTGCTCTCGCGCCTCGCCGACATCGAACTGGCGAGACCATTGCCCGACCCGCCCCACCACCCCAGCCTGCTCCTCCACCCGATGAAGGAACTGCCGATCAGGTTCAGAAAGGCCTGATCGTCCCAGCGTGAACCGCCCAGACGAACAGGGTCCCGAGCACGGCGCCGTCGTCACGCCCAGGAACGGACACGGTCAAGGGTTAGCTAGACGGCGATGATCTGCTCGATACCTGGCTATTTTGCGCGTCGAACCCTCACGGCGGCCGCGTTCGCGCTCGCCCTCGGTCATGGGCCGGCGTCCGCGCGCGACCTGACGGCGGAGGAGACCGCCCAGGCCGCCGCCGTGCTCGCCGCCGCGCCCGATCAGGGGCTGCCGGCCCCGGACCTGGCGAAGGCGCCGATCGAGGACGCCATCGTCTCCTATGCCGCCGCGCAGCGCGGCGGCCGGATCGATCCGGTTTCCACTGACGCCGATTGGACGTTCAAGCCAGAAGCGTTCGACGCCGAGGCCGAGCTCGGCAAGGCGCTCGATTCCAATGACCTGGCCGCCTGGCTGGCCGCCCTGCCTCCCGATCATTCCCGTTATGGCGCCCTTGTCGAGGCGCGCCGACGCTATGACAAGCTGGCGACCGCCGGCGGCTGGGCTTCGCCTTCGCCTCCACTGGGCCTCAAGCGCGGGTCCGCCGGACGTGGCGTGATCTTGCTGCGCCGTCGCCTGGACGCCGAGGGCTACGGCGCCGTTCCCGGCAAGACGCCGGCCCTGTTCGACGCCGGCCTCGACCAGGCCTTGCGTCTCTTCGAGCTGCGCCACGACCTCAAGCAGGATGGCGTGGTCAGCGCGCCGGTCCTGGCCGCCCTGTCGACGTCGCCACAAGCGCTGGTGGCGATCATCGACGCCAACCTGGAGCGTTGGCGTTGGACGCCGCGGGACCTGCCGCAAGACCGCATCGAGGTGAACATCGCCGCGGCCCGGCTGATACTGTACCACGGCGTCGAGCCGGTCCTGGATATGCGCACGGTGGTAGGCGGTCCCGCCCATCGCACGCCGATGTTCGCCTCTCAGGCGACGGGCGTGGTGATCAATCCGCCCTGGTACGTGCCCGCCGACATCGCGGCCAAGGAACTCTTCCCGCGCGAGGCGCGCGAGCCCGGCTATCTGGCGCGCAACGACTACGTGGTCGTGAACGGGATGATTCGCCAGAAGGCCGGTCCCTTGAGCGCGCTGGGCCACGTCAAGATCGATCTCGACGATCCCTACGCGATCTATCTGCACGATACGCCCGAGCGCACCCTGTTCGCCCGCGCCGACCGCGCGCTCAGCCATGGCTGCGTGCGGCTGCAACAGCCGGTCGAGCTCGCCGCCGCCTTGCTGGCGCCGCAGGACCACACCGCCGACGACCTGCAAACGCTGATCGCCGCCAAGGCGACGCGGCACATTCCCCTGAAGACCCATGTGGCGACCTACCTGTTCTACTGGACCGCCGAAGCCAACGCCGATGGAACGGTCACCTTCCACCCGGATCGCTACGGATGGGACGCCAGGCTGAACGCGGCAATGGCGGCGCTTTAGAGCCATGACGCCACGCGCCTTTAACGCTTGCTTCACGTGGATTGCGTCATACAAATGGCGTCATGCGCATCATGCGTCGCGAACTACTGAAGCAGGGACTGGCCCTGGCGGGCGGGGCGGTCGCCATGGCCGCCGGCTTCCCGACGCTGGCATTCCCCGAGGCGGACGTGCGGCGCCTCTCCTTCGCCAACCTCCACACCGGCGAGACGCTGAACGCGGCCTATTGGGAAGGCGGCGCCTATGTCCCCGACGCCCTGGCCGCGGTGAACCATGTGCTGCGCGATTTCCGCACCGGCGAGGTCCACCCGATCGCGCCGACCTTGCTCGACCTGCTGGTGTCCCTGTCGGGCCAGACCGGCGTGCCGGCGCCCTATCAGGTGATCTCCGGCTACCGCTCGCCGGCGACCAACGCCATGCTGCACGCCGAGAGCGGCCAGGTCGCGGTCAGGAGCCTGCACATGGAGGGCAGGGCCATCGACATCTGCGTCCAAGGCATGGACCTGGACTATCTCCGACAGGCCGCCCTCGACCTCTCGGCCGGCGGCGTGGGCTACTACCCGGTCTCCGGCTTCGTCCACGTCGACGACGGCGACGTGCGCCGCTGGAGCGGAACCTGACATCTTCCTCCCTCCCCTTTATGGGGAGGGACAGGACGCGAAGCGTCCAGGGTGGGGCAGTGCCGATGAGACCCCACACGGCCGTTGAGTCCGCCGCAAGCCCCACCCTGACGGCTTCGCCGTCTGTCCCTCCCAATAAAGGGGAGGGAAGGGATCCCCGATCACCGGTTCACCTTCGTCGACAGCACAACCGAGCTCGTCGTGCGTTCCACGCCATCGAGGGCGCCCAGGGTGTCGATCGCCGCGTCCATCTCCGCCACCGTCGGGGCGACCACCTCGGCGATCAGGTCGAACGGACCGCTGACCGACTGCAGCAGGCGCACCGCCGGCAGTCGCCGCATCGCGGCCACCACCGAGGCGGCCTTCTTGGGCGTGACGGTGAGCAGGATATAGGCATGGATCTGCCCGCGCTCGTGGGCGTCGGAGAGGCGCACCGTGTAGCCGGTGATCACCCCGGTGCGTTCCAGCCGCTCCAGCCGGCTCTGCACGGTCGTGCGCGAGAGCCCCAGCGCGCGGGCGAGCTGGGCCGTGGGCGCCCGGGCGTCCTCGCGCAGGATCTCGAGCAGGCGGCGATCGATGTCGTCCATGTGTCCAGTCCGTTCGGCGATATGCCCCAAGATGCTCGGCGTTTCGTCGGTTTGGCAATGTGAATCGATGACCGCCTCTGTCAGACTCGGCGAAATCCAGCCAGGAGTTCGAACACCATGAAGGACGTCGTCGTCATCGGCGCGGGCCACATCGGCTCGACCATCGCCCAACTGCTCAGCGACAGCGGAGACTACACCGTCACCGTGGCCGATCGCGCGGCCGAACAGCTGGCCGAGATCGGCGCCCTGCCCCGGGTGCAGCACCGGGTGCTCGACGTCAACGACGACGCCGCGCTGAAGGACATGCTGGTCGGCAAGTTCGCGGTCCTGTCCGCCGCGCCCTACCATTTGACCTACAAGGTCGCCGAAGCCGCCAAGGCCGCCGGCGCCCACTATCTCGATCTCACCGAAGACGTCGCCTCGACCCGCAAGGTCAAGGCGCTGGCCGCCGACGCCAAGATCGCCTTCATTCCCCAGTGCGGCCTGGCGCCGGGCTTCATCTCCATCGTCGCCGCCGATCTGGCCAAGCATTTCGACGTGCTGCACGACGTGCGCCTGCGCGTCGGCGCCCTGCCCAAATATCCGTCCAACGCGCTCAACTACAACCTCACCTGGTCGACCGACGGCGTGATCAACGAATACTGTGAGCCGTGCGAAGCGATCGTCGACGGCCTGCCGCGCCAGACCCACGCGCTCGAGGAACTGGAAGCCTTCGCCCTCGACGGCGTGACCTACGAGGCCTTCAACACCTCCGGGGGCCTGGGCACCCTGTGCGAGACCCTGGCCGGCAAGGTGCGCAACCTCAACTACCGCACCATCCGCTATCCCGGCCACGCGGCGATCATGAAGGCGCTGCTCAACGACCTGCGCCTGCGCGACCGCCGCGACCTGCTCAAGGACATCCTCGAAAAGTCGGTGCCGGCTACCATGCAGGACGTGGTGATCGTGTTCGTCACCGTCTCGGGCCTGAAAAACGGCCACCTCGTGCAGGAAACCTACGCCAACAAGATCTACGCCCGCGAGATGGGCGGCCACATGGTCAGCGCCATCCAGATCACCACCGCGTCCGGCATCTGCGCGGTGCTCGACATGCTCGCTTCCGGTCGACTGTCGGCGACCGGCTTTGTGCGCCAGGAAGAGATCGGCCTGCGCGAATTCCTCGCCAACCGCTTCGGCTCGGCCTATGCGACCGCCGAGACGGCCTCCTATCCGCTGGCGGCCAACGCATGAACGCGCCTTTTTCCACACCGATCGCGGTTGAGGCCGCCGCCCTGCTGGCCCGGGTCGGCGTCGCCGCCGAAGCCTTCCATGGCGGTGACCGCGCCGTGCGCTCGCCGATCACCGGCGAAGTCATCGGCGAGGTCCACGACCACAGCGCCGCCGAAGCCGACGCGGCGATCAAGGCGGCCCGGCATGCCTTCCTGACCTGGCGCAAGGTCCCCGCGCCGCGCCGCGGCGAGCTGGTCCGTCTGCTGGGCGAGGAACTGCGCGCGGCCAAGGCCGACCTCGGCATGCTGGTGACCCTGGAGGCGGGCAAGACCGTCTCCGAGGGCCTGGGCGAAGTGCAGGAGATGATCGATATCTGCGACTACGCCGTCGGCCTCTCGCGTCAGATCTTCGGCCTGACCATCGCCACCGAGCGCCCTGACCACCGCATGATGGAGACCTGGCATCCGCTGGGCGTCATCGGCGTGATCAGCGCCTTCAACTTCCCGGTCGCGGTGTGGTCGTGGAACGCGGCCCTGGCCCTGGTGTGCGGCGACGCCGTGGTTTGGAAACCCTCCGAGAAGACCCCGCTGACCGCCCTGGCCGTGCAGGCCCTGTTCGACAAGGCCGCGGCGAAGTTCGCCGATGCGCCGGCCGGTCTCTGCAGCGTGCTGATCGGCGATCGCGCCGTCGGCGAGGCTCTGGTTGCGTCCCGCGACGTGGCCCTGGTGTCGGCCACCGGCTCGACGGCCATGGGCCGCGCGGTCGGTCCTGTGCTGGCGGCGCGCTTCGCGCGCGCTCTGCTTGAGCTCGGCGGCAACAATGCGGCCGTCGTCGCCCCCAGCGCCGACCTCGACCTCACCCTGCGCGGCGTCGCCTTCGCCGCCATGGGCACGGCCGGCCAGCGCTGCACGACCCTGCGGCGCCTGTTCGTGCACGAGAGCGTCTACGACGGTTTCGTCGAGAAGCTGAAGCGCGCCTACGGCTCGGTCAGCGTCGGCGATCCGCGCAAGCCGGAGAACCTCGTCGGCCCCCTGATCGACCAGGCCTCGTTCGAGGCCATGCAACGCGCCCTGGACGACGCCCGCGCCTCGGGCGGCAAGGTCGCCGGCGGCGAGCGCGTCGAAGGGGCGGGGGAGGGCCTCTACGTCCGCCCGGCCCTCGTCGAGATGGCCGCCCAGGCCGACGTCGTGCGCCGCGAGACCTTCGCGCCGATCCTCTACGTCATGCGTTATCGCGACCTCGACGAAGCGATCGCGCTCAACAACGATGCGCCGCAGGGCCTGTCGTCGTCGATCTTCACCAACGACATGCGTGAGGCCGAGCGGTTCATTTCAGCGACAGGCTCCGACTGCGGTATCGCCAACGTCAACATCGGCCCCTCGGGCGCAGAGATCGGCGGCGCGTTCGGCGGCGAAAAGGAGACCGGCGGCGGCCGCGAAGCCGGCTCCGACTCCTGGCGCGCCTATATGCGTCGCGCCACCAACACTCTCAACTACGGCGCGACCCTGCCGCTGGCCCAGGGCGTCAAGTTCGAGATATGACCCGGCGATGAGGCCACGTCCGGAAGCGGTTGGACCTGGGCAGGAGAGCGTGTGGGCCTTTCCGCGCCCAGCGGTCGCCCAGGCGAGCGACGCCCGAATCGTCATCGTCCATGCCGGCAAGGTCGTCGCCGATACGCGCGCCAGCATCCGCACGCTCGAGACCAGCCATCCGCCGAGCTACTATATTCCGCCCGCCGACATCGCGCCCGGCATTCTGCGCCGTGCCGCCGGCGGCTCCTTCTGCGAATGGAAGGGTACGGCGGTCTATTGGGACGTGGTGATCGGCGACATCGTGCTGCCGCGCGTCGGCTGGAGCTATCCCACCCCTAGTCCGGCCTTCGCCATGCTGCGCGACCACGTCGCCTTCTATGCCGGCCCGTTCGACCGCTGCAGCGTCGACGGCGAAACCGTCACGCCACAGCCTGGCGACTTCTACGGCGGGTGGATTACCTCCAGGCTCGCCGGTCCGTTCAAGGGAGTCCCCGGGAGCCACGGTTGGTGACGGCGGCCGGCCTCGGCGATGCGGAGCACTCGGGCTTTCGGGGATCTGAAAACTGGACGCTTCGTCTGCCTGTTTAGGCCGCTGTATCGAACGGAAGGTGCAGGCGGGCGGTCGACATTGGCCAGGATGGCGCCCCCGTGCTTGTCGGCGCGAATGCGTGCTTGACAACCGGCGAGAGCGTGCAAAACTTTGTATGCACACACCTAACCAACCAGTTAAGGGGCATGAAATGATAAAGAGTATACTGTTGTCGGCAGCCATGCTGCTGCCGGTCGCCGCGTTCGCGGCGCCCGCGGGCGTAACACTCAGTCCGAACAAGGCCGTAACCTTTTATCACGGCCCGGCCTTGAAACACACGCTGCGGCCATGGAGCGCGCCGAGAGGCAAAAAAGCGATCATCGACACGCTGGGCGACCCGATTACATACAACTCGGGTTCAGGTTGGACGGTTTCCAATGCGCAAAGCCAGGCTGGTCTGCAACAATGGATCGCGTATCCGATCGTGCCGAAGAAAAGCACCACGATAACCGAGATCGTCGAAGCGGTCGGCTACGTTGTCGGCGACGACTCTGTGACGATCGCCCTCATGGCTGACGATAACGGCGCTCCCGGCGCCGTGTTGGAACAGAAAACGGTCAAGAATCTCGAGACGTTCGGCCAGTGCTGCGCCGTCGCGGTCGACAAACTGAAAACCGGCGTTCCAGTCACGAAAGGCACAACCTACTGGGTGGGCGCAATTCTTCCGACGAAGAAACAAGCCACCACCTGGGACGCGTTCAATTTCAGCACTGTGAATACGGCCAACGTTCCGTTCGCTTTCTATAACGGTACCTGGAATTTGACGTCGGGTCCCTACGCCGCGTTCGCCGTTTACGGAAACTAGTGCATCGTGCGGAAAAGTGGGAACCGGTTTTCCGCAAAAACGATGCGAAATCAAAATTCTAGAGCGCCGCGCGCGATTCCCGGATCGCGCACGGCGCTCTATTACGGCGTGCTGATGGCGCGCGGCGGCCTGATCAGGCTTCCGCGCGCCAAGTCCCTCCGGGTATCGTCGAGGTGGGATGCGAGTATCTGATAGGGATCGCGGAGAGGGGCGCTCGTCGCCGAGCGATCGCATTGCCGCTTCGGCGCGGGCGAAACCGTCAGTGCGGCCTTTCGACCCTGGACTGTTCTGCACCGGCGTCGCCGACAGCAGCAACAGGAAGCGCTTCGACAGTCCGTCGACCAGCTTGTAGCTGGCGCTGGCGCGGTCGCGCAGGTGAAGGGCCTCGTCGACGATGACGATGTCGAACGATTGCGCCAGCAGCCGCTCGGCGTGCTCCTTTCGCCGGGCCATCGCCAGAGAGGTGCGGTCAAGGTTCCCCAGCCAGCGTGGTCAGGCGGAGACGGCCGCCTAGCCTCCGGCCGTCAGCCGCGAGACCTGGATGACGAGATGAGCGAAACTCTCGGGAGTCAGCGCCATGGAGCCCTTGAACGGATAATCGAGCAGCGCGAGCAGGACCAGGATGGCCACGGTGAACGCCGCGTAGGCGCTGGCGAACAGAATATGGCCGCCCGGCTCCAGGCCCGCGAACAGGACGAACAATATCAAGGCGAACGACATCGCGATCAGGACAAGCCAGAGCGCCGCCGGCAATCCCTGGCCGACCTGGAACAGGCGCACTTCGCGTTGCTCGTGGGCGCGCGCCAGCTGGGTCAGGATCTGCGACTGGTTGGAGACGTCGACGGGACGGGTGACGGCCAGGGTCGCCCCGCTCCGCATCACCGCCTGGAAGTCCGCCGCCGCGGCGGGGCTGGCGGTCAATGAAGACATCTGCGGCCATTCCTGGTCAATCACCGCCTGGGCGTAGCGGGTGATCGACCGGCGCAGGTCATCGCCCGCGCCCCCCGGCAGGTCGCTGGCCAGGATCGCGGCGGCGTGCAAGGCCGAACACTCGCTGCTGATGGACTGGGCGGCGGTGTTGTACTCTCCCCAAACCTCGCTGAACACGAACGCCAGCAGCACCGAGAACATGACGCCTCCCTGCAGAAACACCGGGCCGCCGATGTCGTGGTGCTTGCGCCGTCCTTCGATGCTGATCATCCGGCCGACGACATGGCTCGCCCCTCCGGCGGCGAGCGCCCCGACCGCGATCAGGAGGACGGCGACCCAATAGCTCACCTGGCGCGACTCCTGGCTGACGGCGATCTCGACCCCGACTCCTTACAATGTCACCTCGCGATGTCACTTTCAAAATCGCCACGGGCCCGAGATCCCGCGCCGCGAGCGTCCTTGCCACGAGCCCCCGGCCTGCGTCAGCCGGTCTGGAACATCCTGCTAGAGCATCGTGCGGAAAAGTGGGAACCGGTTTTTCGCAAAAACAATGCGAAATCAAGATTCTAGAGCGCCGCGCGCGATTCCCGGATCGCGCACGGCGCTCTAGGGCGTGATCTCGACGACCATGGCGTGATCGCTCATGGTCAGGGGGATGCTCTTGACCTCGGTCAGCGTCCGAACGGGCGAGGCCCCGACGGTCACATCGTAGACGCTCACCTTGCTGGCGGCGTTCGCCAGCTCGACGACCACCGGGTTGGAGCCCTGCGCCTGCTCGCCCCATACGACCAGTTCGAAGACGCCGTTCGACTTCTGCAGCAGCATGCGGTGGACGGTGCCGGGCTTGTTGGGGATCTTGTAGTCGAGAGCCGCGGGCGTTGCGCCCGAGCCGGGATCCGCCAGGATGGTCGTGAGGTTATGGATGTAGGTGGCGGCAAGCTTCGGCGTCCAGTCGCTGTGAAACAGCCCCTGATGGCCGCCGCCGCCTTCGCCGTCGCCGAGCTCGTAGATGAAGGTGTAGCTCCACCCTTCGGCGAACTGGTCCAGGTAGGTGTTGGTCAGCACCTTGCCCTGGACGTCCTCTCCGCCGGGATCGGAAACCGAGTCCCATCCGGTTTCGGTCGTGACCTTCGGCATTGCGCGCAAATGGTCCAGCGCCGGTCCGTCGTAGTGTTTCAGCCAGGTCAGGTGAAACTCTCCGAAGGCGCCGTCCCAACAACCGTTCAGCTTTGGCGCCGACGCCTGGCGGGCCACATTGTCGACGTAGGCGTGGCAGTTGCCGCTTACGTAGTTGTGGGCGTTCGCATAGTCGGCGTAGGCGGTGCCCGCCGGCATGACGGTTCGCGAGCCCGGGGGAATCGTCAGCCATTGCATGCCGACGTTGTTTTCCTCCGCGCCGCCCTCCGACACGTGGAACACCGGATAGGCCTGAAGCACGCTATCCTTCTTGACCGCGGCGTAGAGGTCGCGCTGATACTCGGCCACCGGGGTCCAGTCGCCCGTGCCCCCGCCGGTGTGCCCGCGATAGACGATGGGCCATGTGTTGGGCTCGTTGGGCCCTTCGAAGCTGAGCAGGGCTCCGGCGGCGGCCAGTGTGCGGCCGGCCGCCAGCAGGCCTTGCAGATCGGCGCCGTCGAGGATGTCCGCCTTTACCCCCGTCCGCTGGTGCAGGATGATCAGGATCGGGACATTCGATACGCCGTCGCGGATAGCTTGCACGCCCAGATAGCGCAGGGCGGGGATGTAGCGTTGATAGCTGTACCCCTGGTCCACCTTGGTGACGACGCCCAGCGATCCCAGGAACTTGACGACCGGCGTGGCGGTGGTAGGCGTGGCCGGGCTCGCATCGGCCGCGTTGGCCATGCCGCAAAGCGCCCACAGCGCGACGGCTTCGGCCAGGAGTCCGACAACACTTCGGCCGTCTTTGGCGTTCACCACTGCGATGGCTGCTCGCGCCGCAGGCGGGCAAGGCCACGCCGGATCGCGGAGAGCGGCCACGCCAGCGATGCCTCCACGCAGGCAAGCCAGGAGCGCCCGGGGTGATCGGCCCGAATCTCCCGTAAGGACACGACCACGCCGATAACGTAAGCGGCGACAGAGAGCCAGAACCGGTACAACAGAGACCCTTCCTTGCTTTGACGCCCTGCGCATGCGCCCCACGTGTTGGTGGGCCGTAAGGCCTCATCGAGGGCGCCGAACGACGACCGCTAAAACAACCTAGGCGAGACTAACCGACAATTATGGCGTGATAAAAGCCGCGACTGGCGATCTGTTCCAGGACACGGGCCCCCTCCGCCGGCGCGCCGCGGGAACAAGCCGCGCCGGCCGCGGCCGCTGTTCACCCGCCCGCGGCCCGCGCCCCCGGATCGACGAGTTCTTTCTCCCAAGTCGCCACGACGGTGGCGGCGACGCAGTTTCCGACCACGTTGGTGGCGCTGCGGCCCATGTCCAGCAGGTGGTCGACGGCCAGGACGAGGAGCAAACCGGCCTCTGGCAGGTGAAAGGTCGCCAGGGTCGCGGCGATCACCACCAGCGAGGCGCGCGGCACGCCGGCCATCCCCTTGCTGGTCACCATCAGCGTGAGCAGCATGACGACTTCCTGGCCCAGAGTCAGAGGCACGTGGTAGGCCTGGGCGATGAACAGGGTCGCGAAGGTGCAGTACATCATCGAACCGTCGAGATTGAACGAATATCCCAGCGGCAGGACGAAGCTGGCGATGCGGCGCGACACGCCAAAGCGCTGCAGGCCGGCCAGGATGCGCGGGTAGGCGGCCTCCGAGCTCGCCGTGGAGAACGCCAGGATCGCCGGGTCGCGGATCACCGCGATGAGCGCCGGCGTGCGTCGCCCCACGAAGAGATAGGCCACGCCGATCAGCAGCCCCCAAAGCAAAGCCAGCGAGACGTAGAAGCCGCCGACGAACCTCGCGTAGCCCAGGAGGACGCCCGCGCCCTGCGTCGCCACCGTGGAGGCCAGGGCCGCGAAGATGGCGAAAGGGGCGAACAGCATGACATAGCCGGTCACCTTGAGCATGATTTGGGCGACCTGCTCGGCGAACGCCAGGGCGATCGGCGCGCGATCATCCACAGCGGCGATGGCGACGCCGACGAACAGCGAGAAGACCACGATCTGCAGGATCTCGTTGTTCGCCATCGCCTGCACGATCGAGGCGGGAAAGACGTGGGTGATGAAGTCCTTCAGGGTGAGGACCTGGGCCGTGACCTCGCTCCTGGCGCCGACGGGCGGAAGCGTCATGTGCAGCCCCACGCCCGGCTGCAGCAGGGTGACCATGATCAGGCCCAGCGTCAGGGAGACGAGCGAGGCGCCGAGGAACCAGCCGATCGTCCGCGCGCCGATGCGTCCGATCGCGGCGGCGTCGCCCATGTGCGCGACGCCGACGACGAGGGTGGAGAAGACCAGCGGCGCGATGATCATCTTGATCAGGCGCAGGAAGACATCCGTTACGATCGACAGACCCTCGGCGATCGGCTTGACCTGGGCCGGGTCCGGCGCGAGCTGGTGGATCAGCAGACCCGCGGCGATACCGCTGGCCATCGCGGCGAGCACGAACAGGATGAAGCGGCGCTGCATGGGCTGTGTCCCGCGTCCCGGCGAAAACCAACCCCTAAACCGAAGTCGGCTTTTCTCCGATAGCGACAGAGCGAGGGATCCCGCTCGCCGCGACGCCGACCTGCCGCTGCCGCGATCACCCAATTGATCGCGGTCAGCGTGTCACGCGCCCGTCGACAGTCGTGGTCACACCGCTCGCTTGATATCGGTCTTGGAAAAGTCGTCACCCTGGAAGAGCAACGCCTCGCCGGTCGCCTTTTTCAACCACGAACAACACGAACAACAAGAACGATTCAATTCTCACCAGAGTGTGCGCGGCGCCAGAAGCGCACCGGCCCGTTCGTGAGGTTCGTGTTGTTCGTGGTTCAAGTCTTTCCTGTCACGCAGCCGCCACGCGCGGCGAAATAGGGGAGGGCGATCAGCGCTCCGCGTCCACCGCTCGCCAGACTTTGGTCATGTCGTCCAACTTGGCCTTCAACTCCGCCGACATCAGTATATCCGCCGCCGCCAGACTATCGGCCAGTTGCTCCGGCTTGCTGGCGCCGATGATGGGCGCCGTCACGGCGGGATTGGCCAGCACCCAGGCCACCGCCATCGTCGCCATGCTCATGCCGCCTCATTGGCGATGGCCCGCAGGGCCTCGACCGTCTCGAGCTCTCTGTCGTGCCAGTAGCGCGCCTGGTACATCGGCCCCGCCGCGCCCAGCTGGAAGCGGCCGTCGTTCGGCGGCGCGTCGGCGCCCGCGTACGTTGAAGTCGAATAATAAACCTGTTGCTCTACTGTCCGCCATGACGAAGCAAGGCGACCTGCGCGAAGCGATACAGGTCGAAGTCTGTCCTGCCATAGAGCCGGGCGGGTGTAGCCCCCAACGCCGACAGCGCGAGGGTGGCGCTAGTGACCCCCACGTCCAGACCCCAAAGATCCTCGTCCGGAAAGTCGGCTGCTCCGCGCTCATCTTCGATTAGCTCGGCCTCTTTGTCGAGATCCGCTGCGGCCGCCAATCGGTCGAAAAGCCCGGCCTCCTGACTGAGCGCCACCTCAACATCCGGCCAGCCCATCCCCCGGAGGTCACGATACTGGTGCTTGCCCTCAAGGCCGTCCTCTTCACCGTGATCGGCATCTTCCTCGGACAAAACTCCCAGCGCGTCAGGGTCGAGGATGCGAATGATCGGCTGAGGGTAAGTTCGCTCGTGGGCCACCGCACCTCGTTTTGGCCGCTCAACGGCGTCGCCCATGAGAACAAAATAGAAACAGCACTCGACGTGGCGCCGTCGTGGCGCCACTCTGGCTCGCATGATACCTGATTCGAGAAACTCGACGGTTCGCGCGCTGGACCGACTCAACCTCCGTCTCGCGGGCGAGACGTTCGACGCCATTGATACCGTACGCTTGATGCGTCCAGGCAATATCTCGCGTAACACTTGGATAACCGAAGCAATCGAAGAAAAGCTGGCCCGAGAACGAGTTCTCAACGCGTCAGAGAAAGCCGCGCACCGACATGCGTAGCTTCTACGAGTTCTTCGCCGGCGGTGGCATGGCGCGAGCAGGCCTTGGAGAAGGTTGGACGTGTCTGTTCGCCAACGATTTCGACGCCAAGAAGGTCGGGACCTACCGGGCAAACTACCCAGGGACCGACGTCCTTCGCGAGTGCGATGTCCGTAAGATCAAGGCAAAAGATCTGCCTGGGCGCGCAGACCTGATCTGGGGCTCGTTTCCCTGCCAGGACCTCTCCCTTGCAGGTGGCGGCGCGGGGCTGAAGGGCGAACGGTCGGGGACCTTCTATCCCTTTTGGAAGATCGTGGAGGGCCTCATTGCCGATAATCGTGGGCCGAAGGTCGTTGCGCTGGAAAATGTGCTCGGCACGCTGACGTCCCATAGCGGCAGGGATTTCGAAGCCATCTGCAAGTCCTTTGCCGACGCGGGCTACCGCTACGGCGCGCTCGTCATCAACGCCGCGCTTTTCGTTCCTCAGTCGCGCCCCCGGCTGTTCATGATCGGCGTCCGCATGGATGTAGAGATCAGCTCGGACCTGCTATCTCCAGGGCCAATCGAGCCCTTCCATACACCGTCCTTGCAGCGGGCGTTCGACCGGGTCGGCAAAGCGGCGTTGAAGCCCAGGGTTTGGTGGAACGTTCCAAGTCCGGATCTCCGCAACCAGACGTTCGCGGACCTGATCGAGGAAAACCCCGCCAGCGTCAGGTGGCATACGACCGCCGAGCGCGACCGCTTGATCGCCATGATGTCGCCGGTGAACCGAGCCAAGCTGGAGAGGGCGAAGAAGGCCGGCCACAGGATGGTGGGCGGAATCTACAAGCGCACTCGGCTCGACGAATACGGGGTCAAGGTGCAGCGCGCGGAGGTGCGGTTCGACAATGTCGCCGGCTGCCTGCGCACGCCCGCCGGCGGATCGAGCCGTCAGGTGATCATCGTCGTCGATGGCCCCAAGGTGCGCAGCCGCCTGATCTCGTCGCGTGAGACCGCGCGACTGATGGGCTTGAAAGACGAGTACCAGCTTCCGAAGAACTACAACGAGGCCTACCACCTCACGGGCGATGGCGTGGCCGTCCACGTGGTGCGGCACCTAGCAGAGAACCTCTTCGAGCCGCTGACCGAACCCAGCATGCCCGTGAAGGCCGCCGCATGAGCGTCATTCCCTGCGAACGCGACGCGATTGTCCGCGCGCGGATCGAGCGTTTCGTCGAGACCCTGAAGACCGAGGCCCATCTCCTGGGCGCCCATGGCCTGTCCGAGAAGGCTTTTTGCGAATCGCCGATCCTGCGCGGCGCCATTGAGGTCATGCGCGGCGAATATTCGGCGAGGCTCGGGCCTAAGCGCGAGTTCGTAAAGCATGTGCTGAACTACCTTGATGACGGCGGTCACATTGCCGGATGGGAACGAGATGAAGGCCGCGCCCGCCATGACTACACTGTCCAGCTGAACAGCGGGCGCATTGCCGTGATCGACCTCAAAGGTTGCTTGGACGGGCGAAACTGGGGACACGAGCGACTTCTGCATCTCCGCACGGTAGACGCGAAAAGGGGGTGGGCAGAAGTCGTACGTGTCCCTCGTTTCATCCACTGCGTTACAATGCCAACCGCCCTGATGCTGGTCGGCCCCACCGATGCGAACACCCGTCCGCGTGGCGCCAACCGACCACCATCGATTGGGCTCGAATGTGACCTACCGTATAAGCAGCGCTTCAATTTTTTTGATCAACTGGAAACCAGAATCTGCGAGTAAACCAGGGGAAATATATTTCCGACTCCCATCACTCATGCTTAAACATATTTTGCCCACACCGATCGGTGAATTCACGGCCTCCACATGACGTATATCCGATATCGAAATAGGCGACGCAAACGGCAAGTTAAACTTTATAAAACCATTATCTTGATAAAAAACAACGCCTTTACGAAACATTACGACAAAGTACACAGAAGTAGCAAACAAAAGCATGTATACACATGTACACGCGCCAATAAACCACAGCAATGCGTAATTGTCCCTTAGTAAATCATGAAAATTGCCGTACATTGTCCAGGGGAAACTGAGGAAAAATACAGAAAAGAAAACTGCGGCCGTCGCATAACTCAAAGCCAATCCGCGCTTATAAACCGATATGGGTGTCACAAAACTAAACTCCGGTGCAGATAGAAAAAAACAGAGTCATCCATATGGCTTGGAGGTTGGAGCCGAGTCGACTTTTTTCAAGTACCACCGCTATCTACTTCCAAATAAATTTAGATACAAGTATGGGTTCACGCGAGTATTATCGTACAAGTGTTGGGCAGCCGTGTACATGTTGTTTATCTGCCGTGATATAAAGGTCTTCGCCACAACGTAATTGTGATCCGCTGCTTCAGCGGCATGTTCAGCTAATTTATGTCCTGTGAGAGCGCCCGCGACGCCAAGCCCAAACTTCGGAGCTCCCGTCAAATCTACAGCTGGGAGCAGGGTACCACCAGCCACTCCTATAGCTGCGCCCGCCTCCGTAAACGCGGAAGGCGAAACTGGGGACACGAGCGACTTCTGCATCTCCGCACGGTAGACGCGAAAAGGGGGTGGGCAGAAGTCGTACGTGTCCCTCGTTTCCGCCGCCACCACCCACGCCAGTCGCGCCACGACCGAGGTTCCCATGCCACTGCGGGATTCTCAATTATATTTGCTGTCCCCGGATTTCGTCCCCGGATTTCAAACTCTGAAGGCCCATCACCGAATTTATGGTTCCAAAACGACGCTGAGTGCAGGCGACGTGGCAATACCCCCGGACAAAATGCAACGTCCTGCTCCGGTGCGTTTGAAGGCCAAACTTCCATCTTCGACAACAAAAGGAACGGTCGTAAAAAAGCAAGTGGTTTGTTTGCTCTCCACAGACATATTAGTAATCTCTCCCTTACTATGATTCTTAGCACCGAGCGCCCAGTCTAACTGTTGAGGCGCCAATTTACTACATTGACCGCCAGAGAATCGAGCAGCGGTTAACTTCGCTTTGCCAGATTTATCTACTTTCCCCCGGACAGACATTTGACAGTGGTAATCTGTAGAAAAAATCAGGAACTCGACAGAGCCCGTGCCGGTGAACGAAATGTCGTTTGGGCTAAATCCATACCGACCAGCAATCGCGGAGCTCGCGGCGCTGAGGAATAAAACGCAGCAGATGAAACAACTCAGGAGTATTTTCATTATCCACAACCCTCCAGTTGCGGCGTCTCGTACGCCAAAAAGTGGCCGCTGTCCTCAGCGATCCCCTCATTTTTCGGGTTATCCGGGGACATTGCGACAGGCGAAGGCCTGAGAAGGGGGAAGAGATGACGTGAAACCTTCTTTAGCGACCCAGTGGGTTTGAATCCCACCCGGTAGAGGCGGAGCCCGCCGGCCGGAGGCGAGTCTTGCATGGGCGTCGGCGACGGCGCTCGTGAAGCGTAGACAGCAAGCGTCGAAGCGGTGTGTCAGCCCCGAGATTATACAATGCTGGAGCCTTCGCTTATGTCCCAGCGGGGGCAGCATCGGGAAGCCCGCCATGGCCAGGGCGACCGATCCGGCCGGGGTCGCGGAGCACGGCAAGAGCGCGGCAAGGGTCGCCAGGCAACCTGTGAGATCCCATCTGCGTCCGTTTGGGAATTGGCCGGGAAGGAGCGCCGGCGGACCAAGGCTCCAGGCCCGATGCTCGCGCCTGACGACATCGGGAGCGCCCGACTGGGCGAGCACGAAGCCTCACGAAACTGGGGACACGAGCGACTTCTGCATCTCCGCACGGTAGACGCGAAAAGGGGGTGGGCAGAAGTCGTACGTGTCCCTCGTTTCCGGGCGCCACCGTCGTAACGCCATCGTCCCGCTCCGCCAGATGCGCCCGCGCGCTCGACCACGGCCAGTCAGCCGCCCGCGCGACCAGGCCGGCGCGAACGGGGTTCAGCGCGACATATCGCGCCGCCGCGTACAGGTGCGGCTCATCCATCGCCGTCGACGAAAACCGGCCCTGCCAAAGGTGACCGGTCCAATGTTCACGCGCGTGGATC
>JBBRAV010000062.1:0-22505 GCA_038206535.1 Caulobacterales bacterium | reverse complement strand
GTCCATCACACAGCTCTCTCGCCAAGGCATGCAACCGTCCTCCAACTCCGTCAGAGAACCGTTACCGACCTTTCCGGTCTAAACTGTCACCATTCTAACCGGACCGCACACGCAGCCACCTTCTCCCGCAAGGGGAGAAGGATCTTCGCCCTACGACCGGTAGTCCCCGTTGATCGCCACGTACTGCTTGGTCAGGTCGCAGGTCCACATCACCGCCGAGCCTGTCCCGACGCCGACCTCGACGCCGACCTCCAGCTCGGCGTTCTTCATGTACCCGCTCATCGCCGCCTCGTCGTAGTCCGCCGCGACTTTGCCCAGCTTGGCCGCGGTCAGCGGCCCGAAGGTGACCGACAGCCGGTCGCGGTCGATCAGCTCGTCGGCGCGTCCGACGGCCATGACGATGCGGCCCCAGTTGGCGTCCTCGCCGGCGAAGGCGGTCTTGACCAGAGGGCTCTGCGCGATGGTGCGGGCGATGCGCCGGGCCGAGGCGTCCGACTTCGCGCCATGCACCGTGATCTTGACGAACTTCGACGCGCCTTCGCCGTCGCGCACCAGCTGCTGGGCGAGGTCGAGCAGAACCGCGTGCAGGCGGGCCTTGAAATCCGCAAGTCGAGGATCGCTCAAGCGGGTGATCGGCGCGCCGCCGCTGGCGCCGGTGGCGAACACCAGCAGGGTGTCGTTGGTCGAGCGATCGCCATCCACGGTCACCGCGTTGAACGTGTCTCGGGTTTGCGACCGCACCAGGCTCTGCAGAACGTCCGGCGCGATCGCCGCGTCGGTGGCGACGAACGCCAGCATGGTCGCCATGTCCGGCGCGATCATTCCCGAGCCCTTGGCGATGCCGGCGATTTTGACGGGAACGCCGTCGATCTCGGCCTGCGCCCACGCGCCCTTGGCAAAGGTGTCGGTCGTCATGATCGCGGCCGCCGCCCCGGCCCAGGCATCGGGCGCCAGCGCCGCCTCGACCGCTCCCAGGCGATCGGTGATCCGCGCGTCGTCGAGCAGCACGCCGATCACCCCGGTGCTGGCGAGCATCACGTCGCGCCGCCGGCGCCCGAGGAGGCTGGCCGCCGCCGCCGCCACCCGCCCCGCCGCCGCGGCGCCCGGCTTGCCGGTGAAGGCATTGGCGCAGCCGGCGTTGACCACCAGCGCGCCCACGTCCGCGCCGCCCGAGGCGGCCAGCTGTGCGCGGCACCAGTCTACCGGCGCCGATCCCACGCCATGGCGGGTGAAGACCCCGGCGCAGGCGGTTCCCGGCGCGAACCGCATCAACAGGATATCGTCGCGCTCATGGGTGTAGAATCCCGCGCGGCCGGTGGCCATCTCAACGCCGTCTATGGCCGGCATGTCGGGGAAGTCCACCGCCAAGGGCGAGCGCGAAAGGCCGGGCTTCAGAGTCACGTGTTGGGGTCCTTCGATTGCGGGGCGGCTCCGGCGACGGGTGGCGTCGCGGGGGCGGTCGCGGGCGCCGAGGCGGGCTCCTGTGGCAGGCCGCCCGCCGGCGGCCCGAGCATGGTTTTCACCCTGGCTCTCTGGCGCAGCGTCAGGATCAGGTCCTTGACCTGATCATAGGTGAGGTAGCGGATGATCTGCGGCCGCGCCACATCGAGCGCGATCGGCGCCTCGCGATGGCGGGCGTCGACCCGGACGATCACCCATCCCTCGTCGGCGTGGAACGGTCCGACGATCTGCCCGGCCCTGGCCGCCGCCAGCGCCTGGGCGTAGGCGGGCGGCAGCATGTCCACGGTTCCAGGCGGCATCTGCCCTCCCTTGAAGCGTGTCGCGTCGTCGCGCGACCGCTCGGCCGCCAACGCGTCGAATGATCCGCCCGCCGCCAGCAGCGCCTTCACCTGCGCGGCGTCGGCCTCGCTGGCCAGCACGATCCGTCGCAACTGGATCGCCTCCGTCGGCGTCTGGTTTGCGACCATCTCCTGGTAGAGACCGTTGACGGCCTTTTCGTCGACGCTCTTGCCGACCGAAGATTCCAGCAGAAGGTCGCCCAGCACCCGCTCGCGGGCCGCCGCCAGCTGCCCCTGGGCGGCAGGGTCCCTGTCCAGCCGGCGGCGGACGGCCTCGGCGGCAAGCAGCTTCTGGTCGATCACTTCGTCGAGAACCTGGCGAAACAGAGGCGCGGAAGCGTCGAGCGGCTCGCCCTGGCCGATCAGGCCTTCGGCGACCGCCTCCCGCTTGACATCCGAGGTCCAGATCATGGCGTCGCCGACGCGGGCGACCGCCTTGTCGCCAGGCCGCGGCGGGCGCTCGGACGGCGGCTGTCGCACGCAGGCCGCGAGCGCGACCGCGCCGGCCGCGACGCAAGCGATCCGCCGCTGCTTTACCTTCCTCACGCCGCTCTCCTTGCGCCAGATCACCCAGGCTCGGCTTTTCACCGGGCGCCTTGGTCGCGAAAACCTGCCGCGTCAAGTTCGGCGGATCCAAGACCAGAGGGCAGGCCGCGTCCATCCAAGGTGGCGCTACATGAGGCGTTTGCGCCTGGCGCGCCCCGCCGCGTTGACACGGCGCCCTCGCCTCCCTAAGTCTCCCGCGCGTCGAACGCGCGGAATTTCAAGCCGGCGAGGGGCCCTTTGCAAAGGGGTCGAGCGCGGTCGCTTAGAGCCGCCGCCGCGCACCCAGGCCCCAATCGGACGCACCCGCCCCAATGCTCGCACTCAAACAGATTTTCGGCTCCCCCAACGACCGCAAGGTCAAGGCGATGATGGGCCGCGTGACCAAGATCAATGCGCTGGAGCCTCAGATCTCCGCGCTGTCCGACGATGATCTGCGCGCCAAGACCGCCGCTTTCAAGGCGCGCTTCGCCGCCGGCGAGAGCCTCGATGATCTGATGAACGAAGCCTTCGCCGTGGTTCGCGAAGCAGCCCGGCGCTCGCTCGGCCAAAGGCATTACGACGTGCAGATGGTCGGCGGCATGGTGCTGCATAAGGGAGGCATCGCCGAGATGCGCACCGGCGAAGGCAAGACCCTGGTCGCCACCTTGCCCGTCTATCTGAACGCCCTGGCGGGCAAGGGCGTGCACCTGATCACCGTCAACGACTACCTCGCCACGCGCGACGCCGAGTGGATGGGCCGTGTCTATCGCTTCCTCGGACTCGAGGTGGGCGTGATCGTCAACGGCCTTTCCCAGGGAGAGCGTCAGCGCGCCTACGCCGCCGATATCACCTACGGCACCAACAACGAGTTCGGCTTCGACTATCTGCGCGACAATCTCGTCTACGACGCCGGCGAGATGGTCCAGCGCGGTCACCATTTCGCGGTCGTCGACGAAGTCGACTCGATTCTGATCGACGAGGCGCGCACGCCGCTGATCATCTCCGGCCCCACCGAGGACCGCTCCGATTTCTACCGCACGATCGATCTGGTGGTGAAGGAGCTGATCAAGGACCCCGACACCTTCGAGCATGACGAGAAGCAGAAGCAGGCGCTGCTCACCGAGCACGGTTCCGAGACCGTCGAGGAAACCCTGCAGGCGGCGGGCCACCTCGCCGACGGATCGGCCGGCCTGTACGATCCTGCCAACATCTCCGTGGTTCACCACGTCAACCAGGCCCTGCGCGCCAACATCCTTTATCAAAAGGACAAGGACTACATCGTCCGCGACGGCGAGGTGATGCTGATCGACGAGTTCACCGGCCGCATGATGCACGGACGGCGGCTATCGGAGGGGCTGCACCAGGCGATCGAGGCCAAGGAAGGCGCCGCCATCCAGCCCGAGAACCAGACTCTGGCCTCGGTCACCATCCAGAATTACTTCCGCCTCTACGACAAGCTCTCGGGCATGACCGGAACCGCCGCCACCGAGGCGCAGGAATTCCTCGACATCTACAAGATGGATGTCACCGAAATCCCGACAAACCGCCCGGTCATGCGCCGTGACGACGACGACGAGGTCTATCGCACGGCCGCCGAAAAGAACCGCTCGATCATCACCCAGATCGAGGACTGCCATCGCCGCGGCCAGCCGATCCTGGTGGGTACGGTGTCGATCGAGAAGTCGGAACAGCTCTCGGAGCTTCTCAAGGCCCACCGCTGGGAAAAGGATGGCAAGAGCGTCGTCGGACTGCCGCACAGCGTGCTGAACGCGCGCTATCACGAGCAGGAAGCCTTCATCGTCGCCGACGCCGGCGTGCCGGGCACGGTCACGATCGCCACCAACATGGCCGGCCGCGGGACCGACATTCAGCTGGGCGGCAACATGGACATGCGCCTCGCCAAATGGCGCGCCGAGAACGGGGGGCTGGGCGACGATCCGTCGCCCGAGTCCGAACGCGCGGCGCGCACCGAGATCGAGGCGGAGATCGAAGCGATGAAGGCGCAGGCGCTGGCCGCCGGCGGTCTGTTCGTGCTCGGCACCGAACGCCACGAAAGCCGCCGCATCGACAACCAACTACGCGGCAGAACAGGGCGGCAGGGCGACCCGGGCCGCTCGAAGTTCTTCATGTCGTGTGAGGACGACCTGCTGCGCATCTTCGCCGGCGATCGACTGGATGCGATCATGCGCACCTTCGGCGTCGAAGAGGGCGAGGCGATCACCCACAAGTGGCTCAACAGCGCCATAGCCACCGCCCAGAAGCGCGTCGAGCAGCGCAACTACGAAATCCGCAAGAACCTGCTGAAATACGACGACGTCGTCAACGATCAGCGCAAGGCCGTGTTCGAGCAGCGCCGCGACTTCATGGAATCGACCGATCTGTCGCAGATCGTCACCGAGATGCGCCACGACACCATCGAGGATCTCGTCGCGCGGCACCTTCCGCCCAAGGCCTATGCCGACCAGTGGGATGTCGATGGCCTCGACGAGAGGGTCAAGGCGCTGCTGGGCCTGGACCTGCCGATCAAGGACTGGGCCGCCGAAGAAGGCATCGCCAACGAGGAGATCCAGGCGCGCCTGCTCGCCGCGGCGGACGCCCGCGCTGCCGAGCGCGAGGCCTTGATATCGCCCGAGCAGACCCGCCAGCTCGAGAAGAACTTCCTGCTGCAGATGGTCGACATGCAGTGGCGCGAGCACCTGATGCACCTCGACCACCTGCGCAACGTCATCGGCCTGCGCGGCTACGGCCAGCGCGATCCGCTCAACGAATACAAGACCGAAGCCTTCACCCTGTTCGAGACCCTGATCGGCAATCTGCGCCAGGAGGTCACGCGCTGGATGATGACGGTGGAGTTTCAGTTCGCTCCGCCCGAACCAGCGCCGGCGCCGATGTTCGAAGTGCACATGGACCCCTTGACCGGCGAGAACGAGCGCGCCCTCGAATTCGCCGACGCCACGCTGGGCGGCGGAACCGCCGAACAGCGCGCCGCCCTGCCGCTCTCGGCCCTGCCCGACGGTTTCGAGCGCACCGGCCGCAATTCTCCGTGCCCCTGCGGCTCGGGACGCAAGTTCAAGCACTGCCACGGCACGCTGGTCTAAGTCTCCTTCCTTCCCTCCCTCCCCTTTATGGGGAGGGACAGACGGCGAAGCCGTCAGGGTGGGGCAGTGTCGATAAAGCCCACACAGCCGCTGTTTCGGCGAGACTTCCCCACCCTGGACGCTTCGCGTCCTGTCCCTCCCCATAAAGGGGAGGGAGGATTAAAATCCGGTCCGCGCGCCGACCGGATTTGGAGGACGGATGGACCAGGCTGACATGTTCGCGAGGTCGTTCGATATATTGACGACCTGTTCGCCGGACAGGACGAAGCCCTGGTGGGGGCCGCGCTGTAGACCTTGCCCGGCGTGATCAAACGGGCCGACGCGCCGTTCTACCTAGTGTTCATAGATGCTCAGGCGACGCCGAAGCGTTCCGCGGACCGCTGCCTGGCCTTTTGGGCCTCCGTCTCGCGGTCCTTCGGCGAGGCATTGGTCTCCAGCGACGTCAGCAGACGCCGCGCCGCTTCGAACACCTCGTCGATCGCGGTCTCGAAGGCGGCGGCATTGGCTTTCGACGGCGCATTGAAGCCGCTGAGCTTGCGCACGAACTGCAGGGACGCGGCGCGGATCTCCGCGTCGCTCGCCGGCGGCTCGAAATTGAATAGTGTCTTGATGCTGCGGCACATCGCTTCAACCTTTCTTTCAGTGTGTCCCGGTCAGTCCCTGTCCACCGGCGCGCCCAGGGGGAACAAATGCCGATACGGCCGCGCCCCGTCCAGCACGCGGGCATAGGACGGCCGTTGAAGCAGTCGCGCACGGTAGGCGTGGACGTTGGTCAGCGAGCGCGGGATCGGATGGGTCCAGTCTGCGTAGAGCAGGGCGGGCGCGGCCGCGCAGTCGGCGAGGCTGAAGGTCTCTCCTGAAGCCCAGATGCGGTTTGACATGCGCGAGTCGAGCCACACGTAGGCCTTGTCCAGCAGCGCGCGCGACTGCTCCACGCCATACGCATCCTGGCCGCCGGCGGGGCGGATGGAGTCGAAGACGATGGCGCCCTGCGGAGTCATCACATAGTTGTCGAAGAAACGGTCGAGCAGGCGCACGTCGAGCGCCGCGTCGGCGCCGGTGGGAATGAGCGCCACCGGGCCTGGATAGTGAACGCCCAGATAGTCGATGATGATCGTCGCCTCGGGCACGACACGGCCAGCGTCTTCCAGCACCGGAAAGCGATTGAGCGGCCACAACCTCGAACACTCCGCCGACGCCGCGCTGCCGGTCTCCAGCAACGCCAGCTCGAACGGCACGTCGTTCTCGTGGAACGCGATCAGCGCCTTCTGGCAATAGGACGAAAACGGGTGAGCGTAGAGTTTCAGGGCCATGGACCTGATCCTTTCTGAAGCGGCTCAGTAATAGCGCGGTATCGGGCCCCATTGTGGCGTCGCACGATCGGAGAGGTCGAGAAACACCTCGTCGACATAGCACCAGCCCCAACCTTCCGGAGGGTCGTAGCCCTCGATGATCGGGTGGCTGGTGGCGTGGAAATGTGCGGTGGCGTGGCGGTTGGGCGAGTCGTCGCAGCAGCCGACATGGCCGCAGATCCTGCAGAGCCGCAGATGCAGCCAGATCGAACCGATCTTCAGGCACTCCTCACAGCCGCGCGCGCTGGGCGTGACCTCGCGCACCTGACGCTCATGGGGGCATGTGTCCGGCATCGGGTTCTCCTAGGGTTGGACGGGCGCGGGTCGGACATCGACCGCGTCCGCGAGAAAAGCGTGCAGCGCCGCCACCGCCTGCGCGCCCTCGCCGACCGCGGCGGCGACGCGCTTGGTGGAAGCGCCGCGCACATCGCCGATGGCGAAGACGCCCCGCCGGGCGGTCTCCAGAGGTCCTCGATCGGGCCCGGCTTCAGGGCCCGTAAGAACGAAACCCTTGGCGTCGAGCGTCACGCCAGACCCAGCCAGCCACTCGGTGTTGGGCGTCGCCCCGATGAACAGGAACAGATGGCGGATCCGGCGGCTTGCCTGCTCGCCAGCGGCGTCGCGCCAGCGGATCGACTCGAGGGCTCCGTCGCGGCCCTCGAGGCCGGTCACCGCGGCGCCGGTTCTCACCTCGACGTTTGGAAGGCTGGCGATGCGGTCCACCAGATATCGCGACATGCTCGCTTCCAAGCTCGGACCCCGCACCAGCATCAGGACCTTGTCGACCTGACTGGCCAGATAGACCACGGCCTGGCCGGCGGAGTTTCCCGCCCCGACCAGCGCCACCTCCTGGCCCCCGCACAGCCGCGCCTTGAGCGGCGAGGCCCAATAGTGGACCGAGGTCGACTCGAAGGCCGCCAGATCGTTCACATCCAGACTGCGATAGCGAGCGCCGCCGGCGATGACCACCGCGCGCGAGCGCACCTGCTCGCCGTTCGACAGGCCGAGTTGAAACAGGCCATCGTCCAGGGTCGTCAGGCTCGCGGCCTCGTCCGGGATGGCCATCTCGACGCCGAATTTCTGGGCCTGGTTGAACGCCCGCGCCATCAGCGCCATGCCGCTGATGCCGGTGGGAAAGCCGAGATAGTTCTCGATCCGCGCCGATGCGCCGGCCTGGCCTCCGAACGCGCGGCAATCGAGCGCCAGCACCGACAGGCCTTCGGAGCTGGCGTACACCGCCGCCGCCAGGCCGGCGGGTCCGGCCCCGACAATGGCGACATCGTAGATCCTCGACCCGTCGAGCGGCCCGACGAGGCCAAGGCAGCGGGCGAGCTGCGCTTCGCTCGGGTTGCGCAGGAACCGGCCGTCGGCGCAGACGACGATCGGCAGCTGGCCCGGCGCGATGTCGAAGCGTTCGATCAAGGCGCGGGCCTCCGGATCATGGTCGGGATCGAGGGTCTGGTAGGGATGGCCGCTGCGGCGCAGAAAATTCTGCAGGCGAAGGACGTCGCCGCTGGACTCGGGCCCAAGGATCATCGGGCCGCCGGCCGCCGCCTCGATCAGTCCGACGCGGCGAAGGATCAGCGCGCGCATGATCCGCTCGCCCAGGTCCGCTTCGGCCACCAGTACCGCGCGCAGCTTGTCCGGCGGCAGGACCAGGCCCTCCACCGGCCCCTGCGCGTGGGCGTCGACGAGGGACGCGCGCCCCGACAGCTGCGCGATTTCACCCAGAAACGATCCGGCGCCGTGGGTTACGATCGGCGTGATGTGACCTGTCCCGCCGCGCTGCGTGACCTTCACCTCGCCGTCCAGAACGACGATCAGGCCGTGGCCCGTTTCGCCGGCCTGAAAGAGGGCCTCGCCGGCCCCATAGGACAGGGGTTCGCCGAACCGGCGCAGGCGGGCGATTTCGCCAGCCGACAGGATGGGGAACATCTGGTGGCGACGCTGTCGAAGCGCGTCGCCCGGGGAATCCGAACCCGCCACGTCAGGCGCCGGCCCCTCCGGTGGAAACCGGTCAGCCTCCGTTGATCCTTCGTCCTGCGTCATCGAAGAGGTCCCTGCTCGTCATGAGGATGTAGGTGATATGAGGGCGAACGGGCGATCCCTTTCATAAGGCCTCACGCGCCCACAACGTCGGCGCCAGGACGCCGACCCGGGCCTCGATGGCGGCGGCGGCGTCGAGACAGAGGTCTTCGCGATACCTCGAGGCAATAAGCTGCGCGCCGACCGGCAGGCCCGCCGCCAGGCCGACGGGCGTCACCGCCGATGGAAGCCCAAGCACGTTGATCGCCGAAATGAACCGGAAGTCGTTTAGGAACAGCCGGCGCAGAGCCGCCTCGCCGGCCAGATCGGTGTTGATCCGGGGTGTCGGCTGCACCGAGACGGGGGCCAGGATGATCGGCCAGTCTTCCAGGAACGCCAGCCACGTCCGGATCAGGCGCGTGCGCTGCGCGATGGCCCGCATGTACCCTTCGCCGTCGAGGATGTCGGCTATGTCCAGCATGCCGCCAAGCGCCTGGTGGAACGGCGCGCTGCCCAGGTCTCGAAACTGGTCCATCTGCAGCGTTGCGATCTCGGTGGAGATCAGGTCGCACCACAGCCGCCAGGCGGCCCACAGATCGGGGATCGGCGCGCGCTCGACCGCATAGCCGGCGTCGGAGAGATAGCCGGCCGCCTGGTCGATCAGGCGCATGACCTCGGCGTCCGGCTCCATGTCCTCGGGGATCGGGGCCACGGCGACCTTGATCGGTCTGGGTGCGGGCGGGCCGACGAGAGGGGCGGGGACCCACCAGGGGTCGCGAACATCGCGCCGGCTCATAACCTCCAGAGCCAGGCGGACGTCCGCCACTTCGCGCGCCATAGGCCCCTGTGTCGACATGAACTGCGCCATCAGAGGCCGCTCGACCGTGGCGCTGGGATTGAAGGCGGGAATGCGGCCCTGCGTCGGCTTGATGGTGGAAACGCCGTTGCACGACGCCGGCCAGCGCAGCGAGCCGCCGATGTCGTTGCCGTGCGCGATCGCTCCGATCCCCGCCGCCACCGACGCGCCCGCGCCGCCGGAGGAGCCGCCACAGGTGAAGGCCGGGTCCCATGGGTTGTGGGTGGCCCCGTGCAGAGGATTGTCGGTGAACCAGCGCATCGAGAATTCCGGGGTGTTGGTCATGCCCAGGATGATCGCGCCCGCGGCCTTGAGGTTCGACACCACCGGCGAGTCGGCCGGGGCGATATTGTCCCTCAGCCCCACGACGCCGTTGGAATTGGCCTGGCCGGTCACGTCGATGTTGATCTTGATGGTGACCGGCACGCCGTGTAGCGGGCCCAGCGCCGCGCCGGCGGTCTGCAGCCTATCGGCGGCGCGCGCGGCCTCCAGGGCCTGTTCGCTCAGGTCGATCACCACCGCGTTCAAGGCCGGATTGGCGGCATGCAGACGCGCCGTGTGGGCCTCGACCACCGCCTCGGCCGACGTGCGTCCCGCGCGGATCGCCTCCGCCGTTTCCACCGCCGACCACTGCCAGATGGGCCTATCGGTCATGTTCGATCTCCAGTTCTTGGGCAACGGACAGGCAATGTCGAGGTTGGAGAAAAGAGCACGCGACGCTCCCGCCGGGAATAGCTATCGCAGACCCGAAGGGCGTTCGGATGGCGGCTGACGCGCCTTGGAGGCGACCGAGCATGAGCCTTTCGATCGACGGAGCGCCGGACACCGGCGAAGACGCGCGCGGGACGGGCCGAGGCGTCCTTGCGAAGGTGTCTTGGCGGATACTGCCGCTGCTCGGACTCGGCTACGGCGTGGCCTATATGGACCGCGTCAACATCAGTTTCGCCGCCACGCGGATGAACGCCGACCTCCACTTCAGCGCCACCGTCTATGGTCTCGGCGGCGGACTGTTTTTCCTCGCCTACGCCCTGTTCGAGGTTCCCTCGAACCTCCTGCTGGTCCGCTTCGGCGCGCGCCGCTGGCTGGCGCGGATCATGTTCTCCTGGGGTCTGCTGGCGGTCGGCATGATGTTCGTGCGCACGCCGCTCGAGTTCTACACCGTGCGCTTTCTGCTGGGCGCGGCGGAGGCCGGATTTTTTCCCGGCGTGATCTACTATCTGATGCGCTGGTTTCCCGCCGAGCAACGCGGCCGGGCGATCAGCCGGTTCTATGTCGCCTATCCGCTGAGCAGCGTCGTGATGGGGGCCGTGGCCGGCGCCTTGTTGGGCTTGCACGGACGACTGGGTCTGGCGGGCTGGCAATGGCTGTTTCTGGTGGAGGGCCTGCCCGCCCTCGTGATGAGCGTCGTGTTCCTGACCCGCCTGCCCGAAACGCCGGCCTCCGCCGCGTGGCTTTCTTCGGAGGAAAAGGCCTGGCTGGCGCGAAGACTCGCATCAGGCCAGAGCACCGATCCCGAACCGCCGGGCAACGGACTGCGCGAAGCGCTCGCCGACCCCATGGTCCTGGCGATGGGGTTGGTGAACCTGCTGTACCTTGGGTCCGGCTACGCATTCGCCCTTTCTGCGCCGGGCCTGCTGGATGGCGCCACCCATCTTGGCGCCACGCGGGTCGGCTATCTGGTGGCCGTGGGAGGGCTGCTGGGCGCGCTGGCGATGATGGGCGTGGCGTGGAGTTCCGATCGCACCGGCGAGCGCTATTTCCATCTGGCGCTTCCCCTTGCCCTCGGGGCCGCGGGCTATGCGATCATGAGCCTGTGGCGAACGCCGCTGGCGATGATCGGCGCCTATCTGCTGACCGCGATCGCCCAGGCGGGCTCGGCGGCGGTGTTCTGGCTGATCCCCAGCGACTCCCTGCGAAATCGCTCCGCCGCCGTCGGCGTCGCCGCGATCAACGGCATCGGCATGATCGGGTCTTTCTCGGCGCCGTTTATCTGGGGCGTGCTCAAGGACCGCACCGGCGATTTCGACGCCGGCCTCCGCTGCCTGCCGATCCTGCTGCTGCTGGCCGCCGCCATTGTCCTGGCGCTGCGCTTCAGACGGCGTCCCGCCGTTTGAAGCGCCGTCGCCATCGATCCACGTCGCGCGGCCATTTCAACAGAATCGCTCTCGCGAGGGGTCTCTGGCGCGGGTAGAATGCGCGCGATGAGTTCAGCGCTTGTTCCGGCCTGCGACGCCGCCCGCGCCATCGCCGCGCCGCCGTGCCGCCCGGCCGAACATCCGCGTTTGGTGCTCGCCACCACAATCCTCGCCTCCAGCCTCGCCTTCATCGACGGGTCGGTCGTCAACGTCGGCCTGCCCGCGATCGGGCGCAGCCTGCACGCGGGCGCGGCCGATCTGCAGTGGGTGATCAACGCCTATCTGCTTCCGCTGAGCGCTCTGCTGCTGTTCGGCGGCGCGCTCGGCGACCGCTTTGGCCGGCGGATCATGCTCATCTGGGGCGTGGGCCTGTTCGCCGCGGCCTCGGTGGCGTGCGCTCTGGCGCCGGACCTGACCTGGTTCCTGTGCGGACGGGCCGGGCAGGGGATCGGCGCAGCCCTGCTTATGCCAAACAGCCTTGCCATCCTCGGAGCCACCTTTTCCGGAGAAGCCAAGGGCCGCGCGATCGGGATCTGGGCGGCAGCGGGCGCTGTGGGCGGCGCCCTGGGGCCGGTCCTCGGCGGCTGGCTCATCGACCATGTCGGCTGGCGCGCGATCTTCTACATCAATCTGCCGTTGGCGCTCGGCGCGATCGGCCTGGCGGTGCGGTTCGTGCAGGATGCGGCGGAGGACGGTCACGCGGCCCTCGACCTGTCGGGCGCCGTTCTTGTCACCGGCGCGCTCGCCGCGCTGACCTGGGGTTTGACGCTGGGAACGGGCAGTCTCGGGTGGACCGTCGCCGCCGGTCTCGCGATCGCGGTCGGCGCGACGCTGCTGGCGGCCTTCCTGTGGGTCGAGCGCGGGAAGGGCGATCGCGCGATGATGCCTCTGGCGCTGTTCGCGTCCCGAGAGTTCGTCGGTCTCACCGTGCTGACCTTCCTTTTGTACGGCGCACTCGGCGGCCTGCTGGTCCTGATCCCCTATGTGCTGATCCAGGCCGCCGGCTATTCAGGCACGGCCGCCGGCGCGGCGCTGCTGCCATTCCCCCTGATCCTCGCCGTCACGGCCCCGATCATGGGCGGCCTCGCCGGTCGGATCGGATCGCGCCTGCCGCTGAGCATAGGTCCGCTGGTGGTGGCCATCGGGTTCTTGCTGGCCATGCGCGTGGGGCCCGGCGCCGGCTACTGGACGGTCTATCTGCCGGCGATCCTGGTCATTGCGCTCGGCATGGCCGGCGCCGTCGCGCCCCTGACCACCGCCGTCCTGAGTTCCGTCGACGCACGCCACACCGGCTCGGCGTCAGGCTTCAACAGCGCCGTGGCGCGCACAGGCGGTCTGGTCGCCACCGCCTTGCTGGGGACCGTCCTGGCCGCATCCGGGCCGCCCCTGATCGCGGGCTTCCGTGTCGCGGCCGCCGCCTGCGCCGCGGCGTCCGCGCTCGCCGGCGCGAGCGCGTATGTCATGCTCGCGAAGCGCGGTGGAAAATTGTGACGTAGGAACGCCTGGTCTAGACGTCCCATCGCCTTTGGTCCTGGGCCCAAGGCTCATGGCTCGGCGTAGGCGTAAGGTCCTCCACGCTCCAGGGCCGCCTGGTAGGCGGGAAGATCGTGCACCTTCTCGAGCCAGCTCATCGTATTGGGGAAGTTTGCCAGCCCTCCGCGCGCCGCGGCGGTCTCGATCGGAAAACTCATCATGAAATCGGCCCCGCTGAGGCGCGGTCCGGCGAACCAGGGGTCGCTCGCCAGCCTGGCCTCGATGAAGTGAAACTGGCGCGACAGCGTGGGATCGAGGTATTTCTGGTCGGCCCCGGCGGCGATCAAGACCGCGATCGGACGCATCCAGAAGGGGACCATGCTGGGCAGCATGGAGAATAGAAGCTTCATGACCGCGGGCGGCATCGCCGAACCTTCGGCGAAGTGCATCCAGTAGGTGTACTGAAGCTGGTCCGCCTCCGCCGTCGGCGCGGCGAGACGACCGGCGCCGTAGCGGTTCACCAGATATTCGACGATCGCCCCGGTCTCGGCAATGGTGAGTTCGCCATCGACGATCACCGGCGACTTGCCCAGCGGATGCACCGCCAGCAGCTCCGGCGGCGCCAGCTTCGTCTTGGGATCGCGACGATAGCGCTTGATCTCATAGGGTGCGCCGAGCTCTTCGAGCAGCCACAGCACCCGCTGCGACCTCGAGTCTTCCAGGTGGTGAACGACGACCATCGCGGATCATAAGCCGCTAGCGAGCCGGTCGCCAGTTCCCGTGGAAGCCGAAAGGAACCCTGCGCGGCAGCCTGGCCAGGCCGATCGGTCCGGCGGCGATGTTCTGTGCGTCGAACACCGCGAATTCGCTACGATCCTCCGCGGCGCGATACACCACGGACAACAGCCAGCCGTCGCCCTCGTCGGCGTCCGCCTTGCGCGGCACGAAGATCGGCTCGCCGGTGGCGTCGCCCGCCGGCAGAGTGAAGACCCGGCGCCGGCCGCTCGCGACATCGAAATGGGCGATGGAGCTGACGCTGGCGCCGCTCTTCTGGCCCGAGGTCGCGGCGAACCAGCCGTGGCGATACGCCAGCCCGGCCCGGCGTTCATCGAAGCGGGGGAACTCGCCCGCCAGATCGTCAAGCCGTTCGCGCTTCACAGTGTCGGTGTTGCCGGCCAGATCAATCGTCCAGCGGGTCAGGCGCGCGCCGTCATTGCGGTTCGAGCTGCCGTCGACATTGGGGAACAGGGGCGCCGTCTCGTATTCCATGACGTCGGCGTGGATCTTGTCGCCGTCCTCCCACGCGTTCATCGGGTGGAAGACGTAACAGGCGTCGATCTGGAACCAGCGGATGCTTTCCACCGACGCGTCGCGTTTCATCACACCGACGTACGCGCCCTTGTCGGGTTCCCAGGCGAACGGGGGCGCGCCGGTCATCGCCCTCTCCAGGCTGCCGGTGAGCGGCAGGATCGGGAACAGGACGTGGTCCTTCGTCACCACGAAGTCGTGCACCATGCTGCAGTAGGGCGCGTCGAAATCATCCCGCCGCAGCACCTGGCCCGCCGCGCTGGTCACGCCATACGAAACCCGATTATTGAAAGGGATCGGCCCGGACATGTAGCCGAACCAGGTCATGTCGCCCGTTTCCGGGTCGAGCTTGGGGTGCGCGGTGACGGCGCCGCGATAGTCGTCGGCATAGCCGACGGACTCCAGGGTAAGGGGGTCCATCTCGAACGGCTTGTGGCCTTCCTCCAGCGCGAGCAGCCGTCCGCCGTGCCAGACGATGTTGGTGTTCGCGACGCCGCTATCCGTGCCCATCACCGACGGGTCGGTGGTCATCGGGTTGCCGAACGTGCCGAACAGACGCTTGCCGGCCGCATTTTCCGCCAACCATTTCGGCGTGCGGACATATCGATTGCGATAGCGAACCCTTCCGTCCTCCACGAAGAAGCCGTGAATCATGCCATCGCCGGCGAACCAGTGATGGTCGGCGTCGGGCTCGAACTGTGGATTGGGCCCGTTGCGATACAGAGCGCCGGCGAGATCGGCGGGGATTTCGCCGACGACCTCCAGGTCGTGGTCGGACTCGTCGGCGATGGGCGCGAAGTTGCCGGCGAGAAAGGGGTTGATGCGAGGTGATCCGTCCATGGCCTGCTCCCTGCGGCGCCAAAATCTTACGTTGTAAATTTATGGCGTAAGCGTTAGAGCGGCGCAAGCGGATTTATTCGCTGTGTCGGACTGACGAAGGGCTTCGCGTGCCGAGAAATCTTTCGGATCAGGACATCGCCGCGTTCCGCGACCGGCTGTGCGACGTCGCCGAACGCCAGTTCGCCCTGCATGGACCAGAGTCCGTGACGATACGCCATTTGGCGTCGGCGCTGGGCGTCAGTCCGATGACGCCATACCGCTACTTTCAGGACAGGGACGCCATCCTGGCGGCGGTGCGTGCGCGGGCCTTCGACCGCCATGCCGAAGCTCTCGAGCGCGCCTACGCCGCACAGGCCGATGGTCCCGCCTCGCGCGCTCAGGCGATCCTGGACGCCTATGTCGATTTCGCCATGCATCACCCGGAAGCCTACAAGCTGATGTTCGACATCAATCAGCCGACGGAAGCCGACTATCCCGATCTGGTGCGCGCCGGATCCCGCTCCCGCGCCACCATGACCCTGCACCTGCGCGAGCTCATGCGGGAGGGCAGGGTGCGCGGAGATCCTGAACGGATCGGCCACATGTTCTGGGCGGCGATCCATGGTCCGCTGATGCTGCACTTCTCGGGCATGCTCTCGCCCGACCAGGATGCGCGCAGCCTGATAAACGCCTTGGTGGCCGCGCTCGGACAGTCGATATTCGCCGGCGCCACGGCCGCGGGACGCCAGACAGCCGTCGCCCGTACAAGCATTGAGGAAACCTGAGACAAGATGACCTATCCCCTGCCCAACAACGCCTGTGACCTGACCGGCCGTGTCGCCCTGGTGACGGGCGCGTCGTCCGGACTCGGCTGGCGCTTCGCCAAGGTGCTTGCGGCGAGCGGCGCCAAGGTCGCCGTCACCGCCCGCCGCCTCGAGCGCCTCGAACGGCTGGCGCAGGAGATCCGCGCCGCCGGCGGCGTCGCCGAGCCGTTCCAGCTGGACGTGACCGACGCCGACCAGCTGATCGCCGTCGCCGCGGCCGTCGAGGCGAAGCTCGGCGTGATCGACATACTCGTGAACAATGCCGGCATTCCCGACGCGCAGCGCGCGACGAAGATGCCCTTGACGCTGATCGATGCGGTGCTCGACACCAATTTGCGCGCGCCGTTCATCCTGTCGTGCGAGATCGCCCGCCGGTTGATCGCGGCCAAGCAGCCGGGCAGGATCGTCAACATCGCCTCGATCGCGGCCTTTCACTACGCCGGTGGCGGCGCGGCGCTCTATTCGATCACCAAGAACGCCGTGGTGAGGATGACCGAGGCCCTGGCCGTGGAATGGGCCGCGTTCAACATCAACGTCAACGGCATCGCGCCCGGCGCATTCAATTCCGAGATGATGGAGGGCATGCTGGCCCGCGTCGGCGACATCGCCAGTCGCTTCCCGCGTGGCCGCGTGTGTGATCCCGAGCAGATGGACAGCACCTTGCTCTACCTTGTGGCGCCGGCGTCCGAGGCGGTCACCGGCACGGTGATCAGGATCGACGACGGCCAAGGTCCGCGCTAGGGCTTTTGCGTTGATGGCCCGCTATGATTTCGCCTCCGACAACGTCGCCGGCGCGATGCCGGAGGTCATCGACGCCCTGATTCGTTTCAACGGCGGCGCTGTCGCCGGCTACGGCGAGGACGCGGTATGCGCCCAGGCGGCCGACGCGATCCGCCGCCTGCTCGACGCGGACGCCGAAATGCGCTTCGCCGCGTCGGGCACCGCCGCCAACGCTCTGGTGCTCGCCGCCCTTGCCGCTCCGCACGAGGCGGTCATCGCCCACGAGCACTCGCACGTCGCCACGGACGAGACGGGCGCACCAGGCTTCTTCGGCGCGGGCCTGGGCGTCATCGGCCTGCCGGGCGCCTCCGGGCGGATCGATCCTGGCGCCCTGGCGGCGGCGCTGGCGCGTCCGGACGAGCCACATTGGCAATCCGGCGCCGTCTTGTCGCTGACCAACGCCACCGAGTTCGGCGCGGTCTACGGGGAAGACGATCTGGCGGGGTTGATTACGACCGCGAAGGCCGCTTCGCTCAAGGTCCACCTCGACGGCGCGCGGCTCGCCAACGCCGTCGCGGCCGGCTTCGATCCGAAGGCCGTCGCGCGCCTGGGCGTGGATGTGCTGGTGCTTGGCGGGACGAAGGCGGGCTCGACCCCGACCGAAGCGATCGTTCTGTTCGACAAGGCGCTGTCGAGGCGCTTCGGCGCCCGCCTCAAGCATGGCGGCCAACTGGTCTCCAAGGCGCGCTTCCTCGCCGCGCCTTGGATAGGCATGCTGGAGGACGGCGCATGGTCGGCCCGCGCGGCCCACGCCAACGCCATGGCGCGGCGCCTTGCGCGGCACATGCCCTTTCCCGTCACCCATCCCGTCGAGGCCAACGCCGTGTTCGTGGACATGGACGCCGGCGCCTACGGCCGCCTGCGCCAGGCCGGCTGGTCCGTCTACCGTTTCATCGACGGTTCGGTCCGCTTCATGTGCTCCTGGGCGACGACCGAGGAAAGCGTCGACGAACTGGTCGAGGCGTTGAAGGCGATAGGGTAGAATTCCTCCCTCCCCTTAATGGGGAGGGACAGGACGCGGAGCGTCCAGGGTGGGGCTCCGCCGCAACGTAGAAAGCGTGGGATTTGCCTGCCGCACCCCACCCTGACGGCTTCGCCGTCTGTCCCTCCCCATAAAGGGGAGGGAGGTTTTTACGCTCGCCCTATCGCGTAGAACCTTTGCGCGCGTTGTTCGCGCAACGCGTCGGCCGACAGAGGCAGCAAGGCCTGCAATTCCTGCTCGATGGCGTCGCCGACCCGGCTTATCGCCAAGGCCGGATCGGCGTGGGCGCCGCCGACCGGCTCGACGATGATCCGGTCGACGACCTTCAGCCTGATCAGGTCCTCGGCCGTGATCTTCATCGCCTTCGCCGCGCCCTCGGCCATCGCGCGGTCGCGCAGCAGGATCGAGGCGCAGCCTTCGGGCGAGATCACCGCATAGATCGAATGCTCGAGGATCAGCACCCGGTTGGCGGCCGCGATCCCGATGGCGCCGCCGCTCATGCCTTCGCCGGTGATCGTCGCGATCATCGGCGTTCCCAGGGTCAGGCACCGCTCCGTGCCGCGCGCGATCGCCTCGGCGACACTGCGCTCCTCGCTGCCGATGCCTGGATAGGCGCCGCCAGTGTCGATGAACGACAGCACCGGCAGATTGAACTGCTCGGCCAGATCCATCAACCGTACGGCCTTGCGATAACCCTCGGGCCGTGCGGAGCCGAAGTTGTGCTTGATGCGCGTGGTGGTGTCGTGGCCTTTTTCCTGTCCGATCACCATCACCGGCAGCCCGCGAAACCGCCCAAGGCCCCCCAGGATCGCCTGATCGTCGGCGAACTTGCGATCCCCGCGCAGTTCCACGAACTCTTCGATCAAGCCTGCGGCGTAGTCGACGAAATGGGGCCGCTGCGGATGGCGCGCGATCTGGGTCTTTTGCCAGGCGTCGAGATGGGCGTAGACTTCGGCCCGGCGCTCGCCGACCTTGGCGCGAAGAGCCGCGATCTCGGCGTCGAAGTCGCCGGGTCCCGCCGTTTCCGAGAGCTTGGACAGCTCATCGATCTTGGACTCGAGCTCGGCGATCGGCCGCTCAAAGTCCAGGTAATGCGCGGCCATGAATCGTTGCGGCGTCCGGCTTCAGGAAAGGCGGGAACCTAGGCGTGAAGGGCCAAGGGAGCAAGTTGGGGTTGGCGTCTCGCACCGCCGGCTCTTTGACGTATGGGAAGAGCGGGCCGGAAGCCGGCGGTGCGAGGCCGCTGTTTTCACATCCGCCGCGACTGCAGTTCGTGACGGCCGACGACCATGTGGTGCACCTCGTCGGGACCGTCGGCGAAGCGCAGATGGCGCACGTCGGTGTACATCTCCGCCAGCGGCGTCCATTGCGAAATGCCGGTGGCGCCGTGGATCTGGATCGCCTGATCGATGATCTGGCAGGCCTTCTCGGGCACCATGGCCTTGACCATGCTGACCCAGACCCGGGCCTCGCGGTTGCCGAGCACGTCCATCGCCTTGGCGGCCTTGAGCACCATCAGGCGCATCGCCTCGATCTCGATCCTGGCGCGCGAGATCTTCTCGAGGTTGCCGCCCAGCATCGCCAGCGGCTTGCCGAACGCCTCGCGCGACATGCCCCGGCTGACCATCAGGTCGAGCGCCCGTTCCGCCTTGCCGATCGTGCGCATGCAGTGGTGGATGCGCCCCGGGCCCAGGCGAACCTGGGAGATCTCGAAGCCGCGGCCTTCGCCCAGCAGGATGTTCGCGGCCGGCACGCGGACGTTCTCGAACTTCATGTGCATGTGCCCGCGCGGCGCATGGTCGTGGCCGAATACGTGCATGGGACCAAGGATGGTGACGCCTGGCGTGTCCATCGGCACCAGGATCTGCGACTGCTGGAACTGTGAGGGCGCCTCGGGGCTGGTCCGGACCATGACGATCATGATCTTGCAGCGCGGATCGCCGGCCCCGGAGATGTAGTACTTCTCGCCGTTGATCACCCATTCGTCGCCGATCAGCTCGGCTCGCGTGCTGATGTTCTTGGCGTCGGAAGAGGCGACGTTCGGCTCGGTCATCACGTAGGCCGAGCGGATGTCGCCGGCGAGCAGCGGCTTGAGCCATTTTTCCTTCTGCTCGGGCGTGCCGACCCGTTCGAGCACCTCCATGTTGCCGGTGTCGGGCGCGGCGCAGTTCATGGCCTCCGACGCCAGCGGCGACTTGCCCAGCTCCACGGCGATATAGGCGTAGTCGAGGTTGCTCAGGCCCTCGCCCGTCTGTGCGTCAGGCAGGAAGAAGTTCCACAGGCCCTCGGCCTTGGCCTTGTCCTTGGCGGTCTGCAGGACGTCCAGCTGACCCGGCGCGAAGCTCCATCGATCATGCGGCGCCTCGCCAAGGCGCACGAACTCGGCCGTCATCGGTTCGACGGTCTCCTTGATGAAGCGCTTGACGTGCTCGAGCAGCGGCACGGCCTTGGCGCTCATGCGCAGGTCGTTCATCTCGTCCGCCGGGTTCAAGCCGTAGGTGGCGGCGGATGTGGATGCGTCGTCGGCCATGCCGTGGTTCCTTCCCATGATGCTTGCCCTACTTTGACGCGGACGAGGCCGTGCGGGAAGGCGCAAAGTGCGGGCGCCGCGACTTCCCGGCGTCAAACTGGAGATCCGCGCCGACGGCTGCACCCCAACGTTTCCCGCTACCTCGAAGTCTCCGCTTCCAGCCTTTCCGCGGCCTCCGCCAGCGGCATCACCTCGACCCCGTGCCCGGTCGGGTAGGCCCGCTCCACTGGAGCGACCAGCCAGCGCCTGGCGACGGCGAGATCGTCGCAGGCGATATGAAAGCCTTGCCGCGGCTTGGGCGCGCTGGAACGCTTGATCTCGATCGCGAGCCAGGGCAGCCCGGCGCGTTCGAACACCAGGTCGATCTCGGCCCCGTCGTGGGTGCGATAGAAGAATGGACGCGCCGCGGCGCCGGCCGAGGCGACCAAGGTCTCGATGACAAGGCCCTCCCAGCTCTCGCCGACGACAGGGTGACCCAACAGGGCTTGCAGGTCGCCGATTTCGAGCAGGGCGTGCAGAAGCCCACAATCACGAATGTAGAGTTTCGGTGCGCGGACCAGCCGCTTGCCGAGGGCGCCGCTCCAGGGCGCCAGCCGGCGCACCAGAAGCAGGTCCACGAGCAGATCGACATAGCGCGCGATGCTGGGCGCCGTGACACCCAGGGCCCGCGCCAGCCGGGCGGCGTTGAGCAGCTGTCCCTGGTTGTGCGCCAGCATCGTCCACAGGCGCCCGATCAGCGACGCCGGAAGGCGCGCGGCGAACATCGGCACGTCGCGTTCGAGATAGCTACGCACGAAGTCCTGTCGCCACGACAGGCTCGCCGCGTCGTCGGGCGCGAGCAGGCTCTCGGGAAAGCCGCCACGCGTCCACAGCCGGTCGAGGCCGATGCCGGCGTCGGAGGCATCGCGCGGATCGACAGGTCCAAGCTCGAGCCAGGCGACGCGCCCGGCGAGGGTCTCCGAGGTGTGCTGGATCAGGTCGAGGGACGCGGAGCCGAGCAGCAGAAACTGGCCGGTGCGCCCGCCCGTCCTTCGGCGTTCGTCGATCGCGCCGCGCAACTGCGCGAACAGGTCCGGCACGCGGTGGACCTCGTCGAGCACGATGAGCCGCCCGGTCTGGCTTCGCAGAAAAGCGTCGGCGTCGGCGAGCGTGCGAAGGTCGGCCGGCCGCTCGAGATCGAGATAAAGTGCGCCCCTCTGCGCGGCCACATGGCGCGCCATGGTGGTCTTGCCGATCTGGCGCGGCCCCAGCATGACCACGGCGGGTGACCGGTCGAGCGCGGCGTTCAGTTCGGACTCGAATCGCGGTCGGACGATGAGCATGCCGAAAATCATAAATCATATTTTCGATTTTCGGTCAAAATTCTTTGGGTGCGCCTTCGACCGCCTCAACGTCCACGCCGCCACGCGCGTCGGGCCACGAATTCTCGTAGCCCATTCTCGTAGCCCGGAAGGGGGGACACGTACCACTTCCCGCTCGCCGCACTTGACAATTAGAACCTAACAGGAACATCATCCGTGCTTACGATCGGAGCGCGGTATGGCGAGACATGCTCGGGTGGTGATCGCGGGAACACCCCACCACGTCACCCAGCGCGGAAATCGCCGGCAACGGACGTTCTTCTCGGACGCGGACTACCTGACCTATCTCGATATTGCCCGCAAAACCTTCCCGGCCGCCGGCGTGCAGGTATGGGGCTATTGCCTGATGCCCAATCACGTCCACCTGATCGCCATGCCCGAGGGTCCGCAGGCGCTGGCGCGAGCCGTCGGCGCGACGCACCTGCGCTACACGCGCGCGATCAATGCTCGCGAGCGGTGGACCGGATACCTGTGGCAGGGGCGGTTCGCGTCGTTTCCGATGGATGAGGACCATTTGCGCCAGTGCGCGCGGTATGTCGGGCTCAATCCCGTACGCGCCGGGCTGGTCGAGCGGGCGGTGGACTGGGCCTGGTCGAGTGTCGCGGCGCACGTGCGGGGCCGGGACGATGGCCTGTTGA
>JBBRAV010000061.1:0-22835 GCA_038206535.1 Caulobacterales bacterium | reverse complement strand
CGCAGGATGTCGAGCAGCCATTTCTCCGCGACGGCTTCCGCCGCCGCGGCCGCCGGCGAAGCGATATGGTTGCCGGCATTCTGGCCCCACGCCGCGGTCAGCCAGTCGGCCGCCACGCCGGTCGGGTGCGATCCGCCGATGACCCAACCGAAGAACCGCGGCCCGGTCTGAGGCCGTATGCCGGGCGTGGCTCGCTTGACCAGGTCTTCGATGATCGAGGAGCCTTCATCGCCATGCTCCGGCGTCGGTCCCGCGAACGCCTCCATCATCTGGGCGTAGGAAGCGGTGTGCGCCTCGTTCGCCGTCGCGACGTCGTGCCGATAGGTGATGGCCTCGCGCGCCGCGCGGGCAAGAACCTCGAAGTCGGATGCGGATCGATCGGCCATGCGCGTCCCCGTTACAACCAGTCGGGTCCGCGATCACGCGCTTTACCGACTCGGAAGCTGGCGGATAGGGTCCGGCGCCAACCAACGCGGAGACAGTCATGAAGCACATCGTCAAGATCGCGACCGCGGGCGTCGCGCTGTCGGCCCTGGCCGCCTGCGTGGCCGGCTCGCCCGACGCGGCCCACGCGGCGGCGGGCGGCTGGGTGTCGCAATTCTTTTTGGGCCTCTGGCACGGCCTGATCGGACCGGTGACCCTGATCGTCGAGGTCATCAACCGTTTCGCGCCACACCTGCTGCCGTGGAAGACGCACATCTACGAAACCGCCGCCTCCGGGGTCGCCTACGACGTCGGCTTCTATTTCGGCCTTGCCGGCAGCCCGCTCGTCATCTGGTCACGGCGCCGATGAGGTCGCTCACAGGGTCGGGTCGTCGCTGACCTGGACCAGCATCTTGCCGAAATTGCCGCCGCGCATCATCTCGCCGAAACAGGCCGGAATGGTCTCGAAGCCGTTGCGGATGTCCTCGCGATATCTGATCTGGCCGGCGGCCACCCACGCGGCGACGTCGTGTAGAAAGGCGTCCTGGTGGTCGGCCACGAAGTCACCGACGAAGAGATCGTGCACCTTCACGCCGCGCGCGCGGAACACGTCTTCGCCGCGACGCATGATGTAGGCCTTGCCGTCGGCTTCGGCGCCGTCGGCGAACTGGGCGATGACGCCGCAGACGGTCATGCGCGCGCCGGAGTTCAACAGCGGGCAGACGGCGTCGAACACCGCGCCGCCGACGTTTTCGAAATAGACGTCGACCCCCAGCGGGCAGGCCGCCTTCAGATCCTCGGCGAGGGTCGCGCTCAGGTGGGAGACGCAGGCGTCAAAGCCGAGTTCGTCGGTTACGTATCGGCATTTCTCGTCCCGTCCGGCAATGCCGACGACGCGAGAGCCGCGCAGCCGCGCCAGCTGTCCGGCGATCTGGCCCACCCCGCCGGATGCGGCCGAAACGACCACGGTGTCATGGGGACCGGGATCGCCCAGCAGGATCATGCCCGAATAGGCGGTCAGGCCCAGCATGCCCAGCACGCCGACCGACTGGGAGATGCGCCCCACCGCGGGGTCGAGCTTGCGCGGGATCATGTAGGCGGGGCGCGCCACGCCCTCGCCCATCAGGGCGTACTCGGCCCAACCGTTTACATTGAAGACGAGATCGCCCGGCGCGAACGCGGGCATTCGGCTGTCGACGATCTGGGATACGGTGCGCGCGTGGCACACCGCCCCGGCCGGCTCGACGCCGCGCTTCTTGTAGTACCACTGGTAGGGATCGAGCGAGACATAGATGGTCCGCGACACCGCCTGTCCCGGGCCCGGCGTCGGAACCGGCCCGGTATGCATCTCGAAATTTGACGGTTGCGGCAGATTGCCGAGCGGCTTGTCCGAGAGTGTCCAGTAACGGTTCATGATCGCCTCCGGAGCTTGGTCCCTGTTTATGGGGCAAGGATCACGGTGGCAATCGCGGCTACCCAACAAGCCCTCCACGCCTTAGGATCGCGCCAAAGCGCGGCGAGATTCACGACTGGCGAACCTAGAGGGAGCGACGCGGAATGAGCGAAAGCGGCATGGCTGCGCGCGACGAGACCCTGCCGACGCTCGGCGCCTTGCTTCGGGCCCGTCGCGGCCTGGGCGACGCCGACGCCCTGGTGTTCCCAGACCGGCGGTTGAGCTATGCGCAACTGGAAGTCGCCGCGCGCGAGTGGGCCAACGCCCTGATCGCCGCCGGTGTCACGCCCGGCGAGCACGTCGGACTGCTGTTCAACTCCCACCCAGACTTCGTGATCGCCATGTTCGCGATCGCCATGGCCGGCGCCGTCAGCGTTCCGATCAACGCGCGCTACCAGTCCAAGGAACTGGCCTACTTGATCGAGAACGCCGATCTCGTCGCCCTCATCCTGGACGGCGCGCCCAATCCGGTCGTGAATTTCACCGAGAGGCTGCGCGCGGCCCTGCCCTCGCTGGCGAGCCAGGATCCCGCCGCCGCCAGGGTGGAGTGTCCCGAGGCGCCCAGGCTGCGCCGGCTTGTCGCCACGGGCCCGGCGTCGGCCGGATTCACTGGTCTCGAGGATTTTCTGGCCGCCGGCGCCGATACGCCTGCTGAAACCGTAGACGTGCGTATCGACGCGGCGACCAGCGACGACGTCGGGCTGATCCTCTACACCTCCGGCACGACCTCCAACCCCAAGGGATGCCTGCTGGCGCATCGCTCGATGGTCGGCAACGCTCGAGGCCTGGCGCGCCGCTATCGTATCAATGCGGGTGACCGGTTCTGGTCGCCGCTGCCGATCTTTCACATCGCCGGCATCCTGCCCCTGACCGCCGCGATCGACGCGGGGGCCGCCTATCTGACCATTGCGCACTTCGAGGCGGGGATCGCGCTGGCCATGCTGGAGAGGGAGCGCGCCACCCACACCTACCCCTGCTTCGTGACCATCATGCAGGATCTCATCAACCATCCCGATTTCTCGCGCACGGACCTCAGCCGGGTGCGGTTGATGAACTCCAACCTCGCAGTCCAGCCGCCATGGATCACCGAGGCCATCGCCAAAGCCATGCCCGACGCCGTGCAGGTGGGCACCTATGGACTGACCGAGGGCTCAGGGGTAATCTGCACCAGCCGTCCCGAAGATCCCTACTCACTGCGCACAGGGCGCCTGGGCGCGCCAATGGAGGCGTGGGAGGTGAGGATTATCGATCCTCAGACGCGTGAGCCCGTACCGCCCGGCGTCCACGGCGAGATCGTCGCCCGTGGCCCCAACGCCATGCGGGGCTACTACCGTGACCCCGAGAAAACGGCGGCGACCCTCGACGCGGACGGCTGGATGCACACCGGCGACGTCGGCTCGTTGGACGAGGCTGGACACATCATGTTCCACGGCCGCCTGAAGGACATGCTGAAGGTCGGCGGCGAGAACGTGGCGGCGGCCGAAATCGAGGCCGTGCTCGACAGCCACCCGGCCGTTCGGCTCAGTCAGGTCGTCGGCATGCCCGACGTCCGCTACGACGAAGTCCCCGCCGCCTTTGTCGAGCTGAAGGCCGGCGTCACGGCCACCGAGGCCGAGTTGATCGCCCACTTCGACGGCAAGATCGCCCGCTTCAAGATCCCCCGCCTGGTTCGCTTCGTCACGGAGTGGCCGATGTCGGCGACCAAGATCCAGAAGTATGCGCTGCGGGAACGTTTGCTGGCCGAATTAGAAGGCGCCGCCGCGGCCTGAGGCCGCTTGGGCTCAGAATGACGCTACGGCGCCCAGCCCATCCTCGATGGCCCGACCATAGACGAACCATCCGGCCGCCAGGTCCTGGGCGACGGCGCCTAGGGATTTATAGAGCGTGACGTCGCCAGGATTGAGCCTTCCCGGCTTGTCGCCAGCCATCACCTCGCCGATTTCGCCCAGCACGTGATTTTCCCCGATCAGGCCGGCGGCGATGGCGTGCAGAATCTCGCCGCCCTGGCGAAGGGCGCCCTCGCGGTGGTCGGCGAAGAAGCGTCCGCGGACGATCAGGGCGTCGTCCGCCTCCCGGTGCGCCGCGGTGCTGGCTCCGACCAGGTTGACATGGGCGCCATCGCGCACGTCCCGCGAAAACAAAATCGGCTCGGCGGAGGCCGACACTGTGCAGACGATGTCGGCGTCGCACACGGCTTCGTCTGGGGAACGGGCGACCATGGCCATGACCCCCAGCTCCGCAGCCAGCTTTCCGGCGAGACGTTCCGCGCGTTCCGCATGCCGGCCCCAGACACGGATCTGGCGGATCGGACGCACGCGGCCGATCGCTCGAGCATGGGTCAGGGCCTGTTCGCCGTAGCCGAGCAGAGCCAGAACGGCGGCGTCGGGGCGCGCCAGGACGTCGGTGGCGGCGGCGCTGGCCGCGGCGGTGCGGATGGCGGTGATTTCGCCGGCATGAATCATGGCGACGGGGGCGCCGGTTTCCGGATCGAACAGCAGCACCGCGCCCTGGTGCGACTGCGCGCCATGGGCGAAGTTGCCGGGAAACACGCTGATCAGCTTGGCGCCGAATGTCTGCTCGCTCGCGCCCGGCATGATGCCGAACATCGCCCCATCGCCGAGCGGAATGATCTGGCGCAGGAGCTGCTGCGTGCGTCCGGCGGAGAGCGCGATCATCGCCTCGCGCATCAGCGGAATGGCGGCCTCATAGGTGAGCAGCCTGGCGACCGTTTCCCGGTCGATGATCCGCATTCAGGCGGCGATGCCGCCCAGGCGCCTGATGTTACAGCGCGCCCAAAGCGCGCCCATCGCGTCGACCAGATCGTCCATCATCGCATCGGTGTGGAACGGCGTGGGCGTGAAGCGTAGCCGCTCGGTGCCCTTGGGCACGGTCGGATAGTTGATCGGCTGCACATAGATGCCGTGATCGCTCAGCAGCATGTCGGAGATCAGCTTGCAGTGGACAGGGTCCCCGACCAGCACAGGGACGATGTGGCTGACCGACGGCATCACCGGCAATCCGGACGAGGCCATGCGCGCCTTTAGAACGCGGGCGCGTTCCTGGTGCACGGCGCGCACCTCGTCGTGCTCCTTGAGCCAGCGTATGGAGGCGATCGCGCCGGCGGTCAGGACCGGCGGCAGCGACGTCGTGAAGATAAAGCCCGGCGCATGCGAGCGGATCGCGTCGACAATCACCGCGTCGGCGGTGATGTAGCCGCCCATGACGCCGAACGCCTTGCCAAGCGTGCCCTCGATGATGTCGATCTGGTCGGCAACTCCGTCACGTTCGGAAACGCCGCCGCCGCGGCGGCCGTACAGCCCGACAGCATGCACCTCGTCGAGGTAGGTCATCGCCCTGTATTTGCGCGCCAGCGCCGCGGTCGCGGCCAGGTCGGAAATGTCGCCGTCCATCGAATAGACGCTTTCGAAGGCGACCAGCTTCGGCGCGTCCGCCGGCGCCGCAGCCAGCAAATGCTCGAGATGCGCGAGATCGTTATGCCGGAAAATCTTGCGCGGCCCGCCCCCGTTGCGGATGCCGGCAATCATCGAGGCGTGGTTTAGCTCGTCCGAAAAAATGATGAGGCCCGGCAGAATCTTCTGCAGCGTCGCCAGCGTCGCCTCGTTCGAAACATAGCCGGACGTGAACAGCAGCGCCGATTCCTTGCCATGCAGGTCGGCGAGCTCCGCCTCGAGTTCCACGTGATAGCGGGTGGTGCCCGAGATGTTGCGCGTGCCTCCCGAGCCCGAGCCCGCCTCGTCGATGGCCTTGTGCATTGCGTCCAGAATGACCGGGTTCTGCCCCTGTCCCAGATAGTCGTTCGAGCACCAGACGACGACATCGCGCGTCTGGCCGCCCGGCGCCGTCCAGGTGGCGAACGGAAAACGGCCGCGGTGACGCTTCAGGTCGGCGAACACCCGATAGCGACCCTCGCCGCGCACGCGCTCGACGGAATCCGTGAAGGCAGCCTTGTAGTCCATTCGTGTCAACTCGCTCGTACAGCCACTTACGGTTTTTCGCACGATTGCAGTCACCGTGTCACCTAGGGAGTATCCCGGATGACATATCGTACAAGAACGCGCAGCGCCTAGAGCTCGCTCAGCTTTCCGCGCATCAGTTGCAGGACGGCGGAGAAGTCGCGTCCGCCATAGCCCAGGTTGTCGAATAGCGCGTAGAGGGCTTCGGCCTGCGCGCCCATCGGCGTCGACGCGCCGCTCCTGGCGGCCGCTTCCTGCGCCAGTTTCAGGTCCTTCAGCATCAGGGCGCTCAGGAAGCCGCCTTCATAGTTGCGGTTGGACGGCGCGGTGGGAACCGGTCCAGGCCATGGGCAGTAGGTGGTCAGGGCCCAGCATTGGGCGGACGACTTGCTGGCGATGTCGAAGAATCGCCCGGCGTCGAGACCAAGCTTTTCCGCCAGGGCGAACGCCTCGCAGACGCCCAGCATCGAGACCCCCAGCACCATGTTGTTGCAGATCTTCGCCGCCTGCCCGGCCCCGGCGCCGCCGGCGTGGATCACCACCCGCGCCATGGGCGCCAGAACCGCCTCGACCTCGGCGAACGCCGCGTCGTCGCAGCCGACCATGAAGGCCAGCGTTCCCGCCTCGGCGGCCATGATCCCTCCGGACACCGGCGCGTCGGCTGCGCGCAGCCCGGCGTCCGTGGCCGCCTTGGCGACGGCGCGGGCGCTTTCGACGTCGACGGTCGAACAGTCGATGATCAAGGCGCCGGGCCGGGCGTTGGGGATCACATCGTTCGTCCAGACCGCGCGCACGTGCGCCCCGGCGGGTAGCATGGTCACCACGATGTCGGCGCCTCGCACGGCCTCGGCCGCAGAGGCCGCCACCTGGCACCCGGCCCCGGCAGCGCGCTCCAGCGCCGCCGGCGCGAGATCGAAGGCGTTGACGCTCTGTCCCGCCTTGGCGAGGTTGGCGGCCATGCCCGCGCCCATGTTGCCAAGGCCGATAAATGCGATTGTCGTCATGATCTTACTTTGGTTTCCGGAACTTGAACACGAACTGATCGGTGTGGCCGCGAATCGACTTGTCGAACACCAGGGCCGTGCGCGGATCGGCGGGATTTCGCAAGACGTTGCTTTGGCCCTCGAACACGAAGCCGGCGGCGGTGACCTCCTGCTTCACCACTTCGGCGTCGATCCGATGGGTGGTGTCGGTGTCGGCGAGGCCCGAACCGTCGGGCGCGGAATGATCGATGACGATATATATCCCGCCGGGCTTGAGGGCCCCGAACACCGCGGCGTTGAACGCGGGCACATTCGCCGGACCCATGAACTTGTCGTGCAGATCGTGGTAGTTCTGCCGTATCCAGATGACGTCGGCCGGCTCGGGCGCGGAAAAACTGTTGATCGGCGCGGTGAGGGTGGTGACGTTGGGAAGGTCGGCCATCGGCGCAGTGCCGTCCGCAACCGCCGGCGCATCGTGCACGGCCACGGCCTCGGTGGGGATGAACATCACGACCTTTCCGCGCGGGCCGACCGCGTCGCCGAACAGGCGGTCGAAGTAGGGGCCGGGGAAGACATCGACCACGGTCTGGCCGGGCTTCACGCCCGCGAACGCCAGCAACTCCAAGGGCTTACGGCTCGCGTCGAGCGCCCGATCGGCGTCGCTGCGGTGCGGATCGGCGACCGCCGCCGCCAGGCCGGAAGGCGCCGCCCACGCCGGCGCGCCCGACAGCACCGCCAGGGCGCCGATTGCCCCGATCAAGACCGACGATCTCATATCCCATCCTCCCGTTTGGCCATTGTGAATTCCCTTAGACCACCTTACCCACCTCGTCATCCCGGTCGCATTCATCCAGGACACCGCTCATGAGCCGCGCCCCGCTCGCCCCCTACCCCGCCCTGCGGCTGCGTCGCCTGCGCCAGGCCGATTGGACACGCCGACTGGTGCGCGAGAGCGTGCTGACGCCATCCGACCTGATCTGGTCCATCGTTGTGCATGACGGCGAAGGCCGTTTTCCCGTGCCGTCCATGCCGGGAGTCGAACGCCTGTCGGTCGCCGAGGCTGCGCAGGCCGCGCGCGAGGCGGAAAAACTCGGCATTCCGGCCATCGCCGTGTTTCCCCACATCGACGGGGCCGGCAAGGATTCCGCTGGGTCCCTCGCCGCCGATCCCGATGGCCTGATCGCGCGCGCCGTCAAGGCGATGAAGGACGCGGCGCCCGGCGTCGGGGTGATGTGCGACGTCGCGCTCGATCCGTTCACCGACCATGGCCATGACGGCGTGATCGAGAACGGCTCCATCGCCAACGACCCGACCATCGAGCGCCTCGTTGAACAGGGCTTGATGCAGGCGCGCGCGGGCTGCGACATCCTAGCGCCGTCGGACATGATGGACGGCCGCATCGGCGCTCTGCGCTCGGCGCTCGAGCGCGAAGGGCTGCAAAACACCATGATCATGTCCTACGCCGCCAAGTTCGCTTCGGCCTTCTATGGCCCCTATCGCGATGCGATCGGTTCGGGAAAACTGGGCGGCGGCGCGCTGGACAACCCGCCCGACAAGAAGACCTATCAGATGGACGCCGCCAATTCGGAAGAAGCCCTGCGCGAGGTCGCATTGGACATTTCCGAAGGCGCTGACATGGTCATGGTCAAGCCGGGTCTGCCCTACCTCGATATCGTGCGGCGTGTCGTCGACGCTTTCGCCGTGCCGACCTTCGCCTTCCAGGTGAGCGGCGAATACGCGATGATTCGCGCCGCCGGCCTGAACGGCTGGATCGACGAGGAGCGCGCCATGCTCGAAAGCCTGGGGGCCTTCAAACGCGCCGGCTGCGCGGGCGTGATCACCTATTTCGCACCCAGGGCCGCGAGGATGCTGGGAGCGTGACGCGCCTCGCACCGGCCGCTTCACGCTAAGGATGGCTGGTTCGGACGGGTTTGCGTTTCAATTCGCTGGGTGCGCCGCTTTCCACGCCATCGCCTTGCGCACCCGGTGTTCGACGCTCGGGTGGTCGTAGAAGATGAATTCCTCGAGGTCCGAAGGCGATGAGGCGCGGTATTCGATGGTCTTCACCAGCGCCTTGGACAGGCCGTCGGGTTCGTTGGCGTAGCGGAGAGAGAAGCTGTCGGCGTCTGCTTCCTCGAGGCGCGTCAACGTCGACAGCACGGGCGTGGCGAGAAGGGACAGGGTCGCCAGCACGGCCGCCAGAACCGGCAGGCCCGCGGGATCGGCGATGGAGTGCATGTCGGCGCGGAGCCAGCCGGCGGCGTAGGGGAACAGCCTGTCCGTCAGCCAGAAGGCCAGCACAGCCAGGGCGCCCAAGGCGAGGGTCATCCAGATCACGTGGCCGCGTTTGTAGTGGCCCATCTCATGGCCGACCACGCCCCGCACCTCGGCGATGTCGGCCCCCTTGGCGAACATGGTGTCGCTCATCGCCACCCGGGCGGAGGATCCCAGCCCCGATACGTTGGCGGTGTAGCGATTGGATTGTTTGGAGCCGTTGTAGATATAGATCTTGTCGGACGGCACGCCCGCCTTTTTCGCCAGGGCGACAACCGCGTCCCGCACCGGGCCGGCGGGCGCGGGTGTGTACTTGTTGAACAGGGGCTCGATGAAGATCGGGCCGATCACCAGCATCAAGGCGATCCCCACGGCCGCGAGACCGCCCGCCCATACCCACCAGGTTCTGGGCGCACGACGCATCAGCAGATATAGAAGCATCAGGAAGATCACGCCGGTGACAACGGTGATGGCCAGACCCATCATCTGCTCGGTCAGCCATCCGCCGAAGGGCTGGCTGGTGAGACCATACGCCTTTTGCCGCCACCATTGGGCGTAGGCGTTCCAGGGGAGCTCCAACCCGAAGTCCAACACCAGATAGAGGGCGCTGATCGCGACGCTGACCAGCCAGGGGCGGGGCGCCGTCTTCTCGATCCCCGCCTCGGCGCGGGTCAGCACACGGGTGCGGATGATGATCCAGGCGGCGAGGATCATGACCGCCCAGCTCCACAGCAACACCCAGTGTTCGCCCTGCGTATAGGCCGTGGCTCTGGCATGGGCCGCTGGCGAGAGCGTCGCCATATAGGAGGCCGTCGCCGCCGCCGGATCGAAGTGGGTCAACGCAAACTCCTGAAGTCGTACGACCTTGATGATATCCGCAACGGGGTTCACGTGCGTTTGGCTCTGGGGCCGACCGCAACCCCTGGCGGGCTCACCCTATCTCGTCGGTTGGATGCAGGAGCAAGCGATATGATCAAGCGAGCACTTGTGGTCGGGCGACGGGCATCGTCGGTCAGGCGACCGCGGACCAGCTAGGCAAACCTCGCGCCGCCGAGCGTCGTCACACGGACACTCCATGGAGACGCCCCAACGATCGACATGTGCGTGGGTTACAGCGCAGCAAACACCTCGTCCCTGCTCAAGACGATCGTGTCCCGGATCGGCGGTCTGGCGTCGTCCGTCCAGCCGCACTGAGCGGAGTCGCTATTGGGGAGGACCATCGTTGGCGGGTGGCAGCGTGCGGGGTGGCGGAACGGTGTCTAGAGGCTGCTGACCCGCAATGTCTGCCGCGCGGTCCGCCGCGCGTGTGGCGGCGGCGGCGGCTTGGGCGCGGGAGACGGCGGCGTCAGCCGCCGCGGCCTGGGTCGCCGCGGCCGAAGCCTGGGCGTTGGATTGGGCGAGGGCCGCCGCGCTCTGCGCGGCCTCCGCCGCGGTTTGGGCGCTACCCTGGGCGACGGCGGCGGCCGTCGCCGCATTGTCCGGCGCGGAACCCCGGCTGGCGAGGACAACCGCCGTGGCGATGATCGCCACGACGAGCACCAACCCTGTGACCCACCAGCCCGTGTTGGAGCGCCCTTCGCGTCTGATCACCGTCGCGGTCCCGGTCACGGGATCATAGGTACGCTCGATTTCAGTAACGCCCGGCTCGACGGGGTCAGGGTACGACAAGGCGGAACTCCGTGTTCGCAATGGGCTACTCAAACGGTGCGCAACGTCGTTGGTTCCTGCCCCGGGACGGCGGGCTTGCTATTCGATCGAATGCATCCCTGGCTTGCGAATCAACCGCGCCGCCAAGCTGGAGGTGTCCCAGCGCCGCCCGCCCATAGACTGCACCTCGGCGTAAAACTGGTCGACCAGGGCGGTGACCTCGGCCCTGGCCCCGTTCGCGCGCGCTTCGTCGAGCACCAGACCAAGATCCTTGCGCATCCAGTCGACCGCAAACCCGAATTCGAACTCCCCGCGCGCCATGGTCGCCCAGCGATTATCCATCTGCCAGGACTGGGCGGCGCCCTTGGAGATCGCCTCGTAGACCAGGGTGGGATCCAGGCCGGCGCGATCGGCGAATGCGACCGCCTCCGCCAGCCCCTGGACTACGCCGGCGATGCAGATCTGATTGACCATCTTGGTCAACTGTCCGTTTCCGGCAGGCCCCATGTGGCGGATCGACTTGGCGTACGCGCCGATCACCGGCTCCGCCTTGGCGACGCCGCCGGCGTCGCCGCCGATCATGATCGCCAGCTGGCCGGCCTTGGCGCCGGCCTCGCCGCCGGAAACCGGCGCGTCGAGGAAATGCACGCCGGGGCCCCGCGCCAGATCGGCCATCTCCCGTGCCAGCCTGGCGGAGGTCGTGGTGTGATCGACGATCACCGCGCCCGCGGTCAGCGCCGGCAGGCCCTCGGTCATGACGCCGCGAACATCGTCGTCATTGCCGACGCACAGCGCCACCAGGTCGGCGCCCTCCAGCGTGGAGGCCACTGATTCGCCGGCTCGCCCGCCGTGAGCGTCGACCCAAGCCGCGCACTTTTCGGGGGAACGATTGAAGACCGTCACGGCGTGACCGGCCGCGGCGAGGTGTCCGGCCATGGGAAAGCCCATGACTCCCAGGCCAATGAAGGCGACTTTCATGACTTGCTCTCCGCGGGCGAGAACCGGCTTGCGCACGGGCGCTGCATGGCCCCTAATCGACGGCTGAGAAAGGCGCTTCCTAAGGTGAACTCGTCAAGTGACCCAGCACGTTCCGACACGACGGCTGAGATTTTTCCTCACCGCGCCTTCGCCATGCCCGTATCTGCCGGGGCGCCAGGAGAGGAAGGTGTTCGCCCACCTGCCGATGCTGGACGGACCGGCGGTCAATGATTCGCTGACGCTCGGAGGGTTTCGGCGCTCGCAGACCATTGCATATCGCCCCGCCTGCGAAGGCTGCTCCGCCTGCGTATCGGCGCGCATCCCGGTGAGCGACTATGTCTTCTCTCGGTCGGAACGGCGCGTGCTGACGCGCAACCAGGACCTGACCCGGCATGTCGTCGAGGCCGGAGCCACTGTCGAGCAATTCGACCTGTTACGCACCTATCTGATGTCGCGCCACGCCGGAGGCGGCATGGCCGACATGACGTGGGCGGACTACGTCGCCATGGTCGAGGACACCACCGTACGCACCCATATGGTCGAATATCGCGTCCTGTCGGAAGACGGCGGCCCAGGCGCCCTGGCCGCGTGCGCGCTGGTCGATCAGCTGGCCGACGGCCTGTCGCTGGTCTACAGCTTCTTCGATCCCGAAATTTCGCGTGACAGTCCAGGTTCGTTCATCATCCTCGATCATCTCGTCCAGGCGACGCTGCTCAACCTGCCCTACGTGTATCTTGGCTATTGGGTCAGCGGCAGCGACAAGATGGACTACAAGGCTCGCTTTTTCCCGCTCGAGATCCTGCGCCCGGAGGGGTGGGGTCTGATCTCGGCACGCGAACGTGTCGGCCAGCGCGACTGAGCCGGCCGATGTCCGATCCGCAGATGTCCACGGCCGAGACGCTCGAACACCCCGTCTCTAGACTGGTCGATGTCATGCGGCGACTTCGCGACCCGCTGCGAGGCTGCCCGTGGGACCGGGAACAGACGTTCGCCAGCATAGCTCCCTACACCATCGAAGAAGCCTATGAGGTGGCCGACGCGATCGCCCGCGGAGATATGGGCGACCTGCGCGAAGAACTCGGCGATCTGCTGCTGCAGGTCGTCTACCATGCACAGATGGCGCGAGAGGCGGGATCGTTCGATTTTGCCGACGTCGCCGGCGCGGTCGCCGACAAGATGATCCGGCGACACCCGCACGTATTTGGCGAGGCCCAGGTTCGCACGGCCGATGAGCAGACCCTGGCCTGGGAGACGCTCAAGGCGCGGGAGCGCGCGGCCAAGGCGAGCGGTCCGGCCAGCGTCCTTGATGGCGTCGCCGTGTCCCTGCCCGCCCTGACCCGCGCGGTGAAGCTCTCGCGCCGGGCCGCCCGCGTCGGCTTCGTGTGGCCCTCGATCGAGGGCGTGCTGGACAAACTGCAGGAAGAGATCGGCGAACTGCGCGCAGAACTTGCCGCCGGAGACAAAGACAAGGCGCGCGAGGAGCTTGGCGACATCCTGTTCGTATGCGCCAACATAGCCCGCGACCTGGACGTCGATCCTGAAGAGGCCCTGCGTGGCGCGAACGCCAAGTTCGTGCGCCGCTTCGAATTCATCGAGGCCGCCCTGCGCGCGGATGGCCGAGCGCCCTCAGAATCCGACCTCGCGGAAATGGAGGTGCTGTGGGCCGAGGCGAAGATGGCTGAAAAACCTCCTTCTCGCCTCGCGGGAGAAGGTGTCGGCGAAGCCGACGGATGAGGGGGCCCACGGACGGAGCAGCTGTGTGTCGGCGCCGCGCGGATAGACGTGAGAGCCCCCCATCCGGCCTTCGGCCACCTCCTCTCGCGAGGGGAGAAGGCCCTAAACTCGGGTAGCGGGCGGAGGACCGAAGGCATCGGGGCGCATTCTCTCGAAACGGCCGAGGGCCTGGGGGTCGAGGCGGGCGGAGAGCACGACCGACCCATTGACCTCCTCGCGCGCGGTGACGCGTCCATGGCGGTACAGCCAGGCGAGGGCCTCGCCGTCCGAGGGGGCGAGTTCGAGGATCACGTCGGGGCCCGCGTCCACCAGACCGGCCAGGCGGCGCAAAAGCCGTGCGATCCCCTCGCCCGTCGTAGCGGAGACGACGACGGCGCCGGCATGGCGGGCGGCGTCGTCCAGTTCTTCGCGAAGGGCCGAATCGACGAGGTCGGCCTTGTTCCACACCTCGAGCATGGCTCGCCCGGAGGACGGATCTATGCCGAGTTCTTCAAGAACCTTGGCGACGTCCGCGCCCTCGGCGGCGCTGTCGGGACCGGCGATGTCGCGGACATGCAGGATGACGTCGGCCTCGCGCACTTCTTCGAGGGTCGCGCGGAACGCCTCGACCAGTTCGTGCGGCAGGTCCGAGATGAAGCCCACCGTATCGGACAAGATGGCCGGTCGACCGCCGGGCAGCTTGACCTGCCGCAGCGTCGGATCGAGCGTGGCGAACAGCATGTCCTGGGCCAGCACCTCGGAACGGGTCAGACGATTGAAGAGTGTCGACTTGCCCGCGTTGGTGTAGCCGACCAGCGCGATCGTCGGATAAGGGACGCGCTTTCGCGCCTCGCGCTGAAGCCCGCGGGTGCGGCGCACGTCGGCGAGCTCGGCTTTGAGGGCGACGATGCGATCGACGAGCAGCCGACGATCGGCCTCGATCTGGGTCTCGCCCGGTCCGCCAAGAAAGCCGAAGCCGCCGCGCTGGCGCTCGAGGTGGGTCCAGGTTCGCACCAGCCGCGAGCGTTCATAATCGAGCCGCGCCAGTTCCACCTGCAGCCGCCCTTCGCGCGTGCGGGCGCGCCGTCCGAAGATCTCCAGGATCAGGCCGGTGCGGTCGACGACCTTGACGCCCCAGGCCCGCTCCAGATTGCGTTGCTGGATCGGGGTGAGGGAGTCGTCGACGGCGACCAGATCGATGGCGCCCGCCTTGCAGAGGGCGGCGATCTCATCGACCTTGCCCTTGCCGAACAGCGTCGACGGGGCGAGCGCGCGCAGTGGGGCGACGATCGCCTGGCGCACGTCGAGATCGAGCGCCAGAGCGAGCCCGACCGCCTCTTCCAGGCGCGCCGACGGCGTACGCGCGCCGTCGGCGCGCTGATGCGATGGATGGATGACCAGCGCGGCCTGGGCGGGAACCCGCTGGTCGATGGACCGGGATGCTTTCAATCGTAACCGTCTTCGTCCGCCGGCGGTTCATAGAGCTGGACCGGCTGGGCGGGCATGATCGTGGAGATGGCGTGCTTGTAGACAAGCTGCGCCTGGCCGTCGCGCCGCAGAAGCACGCAGAAGTTGTCGAACCAGCTCACGACGCCCTGGAGCTTGACGCCATTGACGAGAAAGATCGTGAGAGGAGTCTTGGAACGCCGGACCGCGTTGAGAAAGGCGTCCTGCAGGTTTTGTTTCTTATCGTTGGCCACGGGTTGCTCGCCCTTTGTTGTTATGTCGCGACGGCGGAAGGCCGGCGCGCTTCCGCCATATAGAGCCGCCTGAGCCGTTTCGCCACCGGACCGGGAATTCCGTCTCCGATGAGATGGCCATCGACACTGACGACGGGCATCACCAGAGTGCCGGCGCCGGTTATGAAGGCTTCCTGGGCATTCTTCACGTCTTCGACGGAAAAGCCGCGCTGCTCGACCTCCAAGCCCTCCGCCGCCGCCACCTCCAGCAGGGTGGCGCGCGTCACGCCCCGCAGAATGTTTGCCTGAATACTCCGCGTGCGCAGCACGCCGTCCGCATCGATTATCCAGGCGTTGGTGGACGCGCCCTCGGTGACAAAGCCCATGTCGTCGACGAACCAGGCTTCGTAGGCGCCGGCTTCGCGCGCCTTCTGCTTGGCCAGGACATTGGGCAGCAGGCCGATCGTCTTGATATCGCAGCGGCCCCAACGGTTCTCGGGCGTTGTTATCACCGCCACGCCTCGGGCCGCCCTGGCCTCGGCCGCGGCGACATCGACGCGCTTTGCGGTGAGAACCAGACTGGGCGCCACCGGCGGACTGGGAAAGGGATGGTCGCGGCTGGCCACGCCCCGAGTGATCTGCAGATAGACCAGTCCGTCCTTGATCCGGTTGCGGCGCAGCGTCTCTGACAGCAGCAGCGGCAGGGCCGCCTTGCTGACCGGCCAGGCGATGCTCAGCTCGCCGAGACTGCGCTCGAGGCGGGTGAAATGCCCCACGGCGTCGAGCAGCCGACCATCGAACACCGCCCAGACCTCATAGACGCCGTCGGCGAGCTGGTAGCCGCGATCCTCGATATGCACGGCCGCGTCGGCGTGGCGAACGAACGCGCCGTTGACATAGGCGAAGCGGCTCACAGCTCGTCGTCCTGCTCGACCCGCGCGGCGCCGAAGCCGAGGGATTTCAGTTTCCTGTGCAAGGCCGATCGCTCCATGCCGATGAACGAGGCTGTCCTCGAGATGTTTCCGCTGAACCGCAAGATCTGGGCGTTCAGGTATTCGCGCTCGAACAACTCGCGAGCCTCGCGCAGAGGCAAGGCGATGATCCGCTCTGCGCCGAGCCCGCCGGTGGGCGGCGTGGGATGCGTGTCCGGCGGCAAGGTGTCGGCCGTGATCGGCTCGGAAGGATCGCCCGCGGCGAGGATCAGGATGCGTTCCACCAGATTGCGCAACTGTCGCACATTGCCGGGCCAAGACTGCACCTGCAGCGTCGCCATCGCGTCGTCGGCCAGGGCGCGCTTGGGCAAGCCGGACGCCTGGCTGAGCCGATCGATGTAGTAGGCGATCAGGGAGGGAATGTCCTCTCGCCGTTCGGCGAGCCCGGGCACCCTCAAGGGCACGACGTTCAATCGGTGGAACAAATCCTCGCGAAGCCGGCCGGCGGCGATCTCTTCTCGCAGGTCGCGCGATGTCGAGGAGATGACACGGACGTCCACCTGGACATCGGTGTCGCCGCCGACGCGCCGGAAGCGCTGATCCACCAGCACACGCAGGATGCGGCTCTGGCTTTCGCGCGGCATGCCTTCGACGTCATCGATATACAGCGTTCCGCCGTGGGCGCGTTCGAACACGCCGATCTTGCGCGGCCGCCCCCCCTCCCCTTCTTCCCCGAACAGTTCGAGGTCCATGCGCTCGGGGGTCATGCCGGCGGCGCTGATCGCCACGAACTCTCCCTTGGCGCGGGGACTGGCGGCGTGGATGAGGCGGGCCGCGGTTTCCTTTCCCGAGCCCGGCGGTCCCGAGATCAATACCCGGCTGTTGGCCGGAGCGACCCTGGCGATCATCGCCCGCAGTTGCTGCGCGGCGGGCGACGCGCCGACCATGCCGTCGGGCAACACGGCCTGCGCCCGCAGATGGCGGTTCTCGCGACGCAGATTGACCGCCTCGAGCGCCCGCTCCACCAGCAGCAGCAGGCGGTCCGACTTGAAGGGTTTTTCCAGGAAGTCGTACGCGCCCCGCTTGATGGCGCTTACCGCGGTCTCGATATTACCGTGGCCCGAGATCATGATCACCGGCAGGTCGGCGTCCAGCCCCTTGACGACGTCGAGCAGTTCCAGTCCGTCGAGGCCGCCGCCCTTCATCCAGATGTCGAGCACGACGAGCGAAGGTTTGCGCGCCTTGATCGCGGCCAGGGCGCTCTGCGAATCTTGCGCGGTGCGAACCGAATAGCCGTCGTCCTCCAAAATGGCGGCCACCAGGTCGCGGATATCGGCTTCGTCATCGACCACCAGAATGTCGCCCGTCATACGCGCACCTCTAGATCACGCTTCGCCGTCGCGGCGCCGCGAGTGTATGGAAACGAGAGGACGACGCGCGCGCCGCCCAGGTCCCTGGCGTCCCCCAGCAACAGTTGTCCGCCGTGGTCCTCCAGGATTCGCTTGACGATCGCCAGGCCAAGGCCGGTGCCCTTTTCACGCGTGGTCACATAGGGTTCGGTCAAGCGGTCGCGATCCTTCTCGGGGAGGCCCACGCCATTGTCCTCGATCGCGAATTCCAGACTGTCCGACCGGATGGCCATCGACGTCCTGATCAGGCCACGCGGCTGCGGGCGCGTGGCCGTTCGCGCCGCGATCGCCTCGCCGGCGTTCTTCAGGACATTGGCGAGCGCCTGGCCGACGATCCGGCCGTCGCAGATGAGTTTCGCCTCAGGCAAGGGATCGAGAATCTCGACGTCGACCTCGGGGTCGGCGACACGTTGGGCGAACACGGCGCGGCGCAATAGTTCGGGCGCGTCATATTCGGCGAACTGCGGCGCCGGCATCCGCGCGAACGCAGAAAATTCGTCGACCATGCGGCCGATGTCCGCCACCTGGCGGATGATGGTGTCGGTGCACCGATCGAACACTTCGAGGTCGCTCGATATCTGGCCACGGTATTTGCGGCGCAGCCGCTCGGCCGACAATTGGATCGGCGTGAGCGGATTCTTGATCTCATGAGCGATGCGTCTGGCCACATCTTTCCACGCCGCATTGCGCTGGGCGGCGACGAGACGGGTGATATCGTCAAAGGTGAGAACCAGACCCTCCGCGTCATGGCTGGCGCGGACCCTCAGTCGGCGCGCTTCGCCGCCTCGCGACAGGTCGACGTCGGCCTCCACGTCGCCGCCCACCGCGCGGGCGTTGTCCGCCACCGCCACCAGCTCCGGCGCGATCTCGGAAAGCAGACGCCCGTGCCCCGGACCGGACGACAGCCCGAGCAGGCGCGCGGCTTGCCGGTTGACCACGGAGGCCCTGCCCTGTGGATCGAGCCCGATGACTCCGGCGCTGACGCCCAGCAGCACGGCCTCCATGAAAACCCTGCGTGATTCCGCGTCGACGTGGGCGGCCCGCAACGCCTGTTGCTGCTCGCGCAGGTCACGGGTCATGCGGTTGAACGCACGCGACAGAACGGCGATCTCTTCGGGATCACGACTGACGTCCACCCTGGCCGTCAGGTCGCCGCTGGCGACCCGGCCGGCCGCCTGGACCAGACGCGCCACCGGGGCGGCGATACCGTTGGCGGCCGACATTCCCAGCCACACCGCGCCCACGAGGACGAGAAGCACGGTCTCGACGTAGCTGAACGCAAACGCGGCCTGGATGCGAGCGCGCCCCCGCTTGGCTTCGCGGTAGGCCACGAGCGATGCTTCCGTCTCGCGCAGGTGACGGAATATCCCGTGATCGAGCGGGCGCACGACATAGAGGTAGGCGTCGGCGTAGCCACGCAGTCGGTAGAGGGCGCGAAACAGATCGAGCGATTTGAACGGCCCGACTGAAACCATGCCCTCGTCGGCGGTGGCGTACGTCGAAGCGGGCGGCACCAGAAAGGCCGGTGAGCCGGGCGCGTCGGCGCTGGCGAGCACCCTGCCTTCGCGATCGATCAGATAGGCGGCGGAAAATCCGTTGTCGTTGGCCAGGTCGCGCAGGAAGTGCGCGAAGGCGACCGGCGTGTCAGCCAGAGTCGGCGCCGCCTGGTCGAGGCCCTGCGCCATCGCGGCGACATGGTCGCCGATATAGTCCTTCTGTTCCTCGACGTACGATCGGGCGACCGTGGCGGAATTTTCGACCACCGTCTGTACGCGCGCGCTGAACCAATTATCGACCCCCCGTGTCACCAGCACGCCGAAGAAAAGCGCGATAATCACCGCCGGCGCCACGGCCGCCAGCGAGAACAGAGCCACGAACCGCAGATGCAGCCTCGCGCCCGCGTCGCTCGATTGCGCCCCCAGGAGTCGCAGCAGTCGCCACCCCAGCAGGGCGCCCAGCGCCACGACGATGAGAAAGCCCAGCCCCAGGAAACTGAGCACGAGCGGACTTGCCGGTCCAAGCGCCCCGCTGAGGTTCGGCGACGATCCCAGCGCGACCGACAACGCCGTGAGGACGGCGGCCACGGCATAGGCGCCACCCATCAACACGCGTCTTGCCGGGCGCTCGTCCTGGACGACCGATGACGATGGATTCGCAAAATGCTCGGCCAACATGATCGCGTTCTAGGCCTGAGTGTGCCTTAAACTCAACAGCCTTGTGGCCGATGAGTGTCAGGTCCGGTCACACGAGGCGGCTCTGCTCCACGGCCGCGGCGATAAAGCTCGCGTACAGCGGGTGCGGCGCGAACGGACGGCTCTTCAGTTCGGGATGGAACTGCACGCCGATGAACCAGGGGTGATCGGCGCGCTCGACGGTCTCGGGCAGCAGACCATCGGGAGAAACGCCGCTTAGTCTGAGGCCGGCCGCCTCCAGTGCTTCGCGATAGGCGATGTTCACTTCATAACGATGGCGATGACGCTCGCTGATGGTGGTCGACCCGTAGATTTCCGCGATCTTCGACCCGGTCGCGAGCGACGCTTCATAGGCGCCCAAGCGCATGGTTCCTCCCATGTCGTCATCTTCGCCACGGAATTCGCGTTGGTTTCCGCGAGTCCATTCGGTCATCAGGCCCACGACCGGATCGACGGCCGGACCGAACTCGGTCGACGAGGCGCCTTTGACATTGGCGACATTGCGCAGGGCTTCGATGACGGCCATCTGCATGCCGAAGCACACCCCGAAGTAGGGCACGCTGTGTTCACGGGCGAACTGGGCCGCGCGGATCTTGCCTTCGGCGCCGCGCTCGCCAAACCCCCCGGGCACGAGAATACCGTGGACTCCCTCCAGCCGCCCGGCGGCGGCGCCATCGTCGCCCTCGAACGCCTCACTTTCCACCCAGTCGAAATTGACCTTCACGCGGTTGGCCAGACCGCCGTGCACCAGCGCCTCGATCAGCGACTTATAGGCGTCCTTCAGCTGCGTGTACTTGCCCACGACGGCGATGGTCACCTCGCCATCGGGATGGCTGAAGCGCTGGTCGATCTCCCGCCAGCGCGAGAGGTCGGGCGCGGGCGCGTCGCGAATGCCGAAGACGTCCAGCACCTCCGCGTCGAGGCCCTGGTGGTGGTAGGCGAGCGGCACGCCATAGATGTTGGAGGCGTCCAGCGCCTGGATCACCGCCGAGGGCCGCACATTGCAGAACAGGCCGATCTTGCGCTGCTCCTCGGGCGGAATCGGCTGTTCGCACCGGCATAGCAGGATGTCCGGCTGGATGCCGATCGAGCGCAGTTCCTTGACCGAGTGCTGCGTCGGCTTGGTCTTCATCTCACCGGCCGTCTTGATGTAGGGCAGCAGGGTGAGGTGGACGAAACAGGTGTCTCCGCGCGGCAGGTCCTGACCCAATTGCCGGATCGCTTCGAAGAACGGCAGCCCCTCGATGTCGCCCACGGTGCCGCCGATCTCCACCAGGACGAAGTCGACCCCCTCGCCCGGGTCGGCCAGGACGAAGCGCTTTATCTCGTCGGTGACGTGGGGAATGACCTGGACGGTCGCGCCGAGATAGTCGCCGCGACGCTCCTTCTCCAGAATGGTCTTGTAGATCTGGCCGGTGGTGATGTTGTCGGCCCGCGTGGCGGAGACGCCGGTGAAGCGCTCATAATGGCCAAGATCGAGATCGGTCTCCGCGCCGTCGTCGGTGACGTAGACCTCGCCGTGCTGGTAGGGGCTCATCGTTCCTGGATCGACGTTCAGGTAGGGATCGAGCTTACGCAGGCGCACGCCATAGCCGCGCGCCTGGAGCAGGGCGCCGAGCGCCGCGGAAGCGAGACCTTTTCCCAAGGATGAGACCACGCCGCCGGTGATGAAGATATACCGGGCCATGGGAGATCAGGTTAGCACGGATTCGCGCAAAGGCTCGCGCCGATTTCAGCGATCATCGTGCGCGCCGTGACGAAGCCGCGGTCTATTTCGCCGGCGCGCTCAGCGGCGGAAGCGTCACGCCCGACGCCGCCGCCGGACTGGCGGGCGCGGGCGCGGGCGCCGAGGTCGGGCGCGCGGGCGCCTGTCCCCCCAGCGGCGGCAGTTGCACCGGAGCGGGGGCTGTGTTCGCCGCGGGCGCGGGCGGACCCGGCTTCTTGATGCTGTCGGGATTGACGGTCAGACCCTTCAGGCGGTTGAGCGTGGCGCGGTCGGACCGCTCGTGTGCGCCGAGCAGCGTCAAGGTCATGCTGAGCGCCAGAAAGGTGGCGAAAAGGATCCAGGTCGTCCGGGTCAGCAGGTCGCCGGCGCCCCGCGTCGTGACCAGCCCCGTGGGACTGCCGCCGCCCAGGGCGCCGCCCTCGGAGCGCTGCAACAGCACCACGCCGATCAGGGCGATGCACACCATGACGTTCAGGGTCAGGAGCAGGTTGAGCAGCATTGACGAAACGGCTTTCGGGGTTGGCGATCGGGAACAGCGGGCAAGAAAGCGGGGCGTGTATCACCCGCGGGCGCATCGCGCCACAGATGGTTGCCGCGGCGCTCACCGGGACCTCAGGCGCCAGGCAGTCGACGGCGGCGCATGGGCGGTCACGGGGCTGCCGCCGGGCGGCGGACTGGCGGTCGGATGGCGGTCCGATGGCGGTCGGATGGCGGTCGGATGGCCTTGTGATGGCGGCCTCATCCTCGACCCGATCCCGAATGTCTCATTGAATTCATTGCCGGTTTTACCGCGCGGTCGACCCTGAGACACATCGTGGGCGCAAGCCGAGGTTCCAAAATCATTCCGAGCCTGAAATTCGTTCTGTCGCGGACGCATGCGCGCGACATTGTCATCGCATATTGCAATGTTCAGGCGGTTTGTCAATGCCGCCGATCGAGTGTGCATCAACCCGCGAGCGGGCCGCTTCGAAGTTTATGGCTCTTTTGGATTTCGAGTGGGTTACGCGGTGTGAGGGTTGACGGCGGTGAGGTCGAGTTTTCCGGCGATGAGGAAGAGGACGGTGCGCGTGGTATTGAAGCGGGTATAGCCTCGTGCCTTGCGTTTCGCGGCTTGGAAGAGGCCGTTGAGGGCCTCGATGAAGCCGTTGGTCTGGCGGGTCCGTGTCCAGGCGACGATGCCGTCGAAGTGCTTGCGGACCATTCTGGCGACGTCCTTCATGGCTCGACCTTTGAGTGCGTCACGTTCGTGCGCCACTGTTTGAGCATGTCGGAGACCACGTTGATCTGCCTGCGCCCGAGAATGTCGCGCAGGTGCTCGCGCTAGAGCCAGGCGCGGGCGGTGCGCTTGGTGGCGGCGTTGGCGATCAGGGCGTCGAGGTCGGCGCGGCCCTCGTCGGTGAGGCGCGAGCGGTCCTTCAGCAGCGTCCAGCGCAAGGCCTTTAGGCTGGGATC
>JBBRAV010000060.1:0-23691 GCA_038206535.1 Caulobacterales bacterium | reverse complement strand
AACCAGCGGCCGCGCGGCCCGCGCCGCCAAAACGCCGAACACACCCGAAGATCGCTCACCCCAAGTGTCCGCTCCAACCATAGGCGGACACTACCGCCTTCCCTGAAGCGGGGGCAGGCGGCCCAAAAGGGACGCTTACGTTAAATTTGACCAGCTCTATGGATCAGTTCGAGCCAAAACCCCTTTGAGCACCAAGACTTGGTCTGAAAAAGGGGAGCTCGTTAGAAGTGACGGTTAGTAGTTTCTAGCAAGCCTATTAGGAGAGAAGGCGTTCAGTCGCCTCTCGCCGGCCGGACACCGCGTAATGCGGACCACCGGTCGCCCGGTAGGGGCTATCTCAAGGAGACGAACCTGAAACGTTCCACCCCCCAAATCGAGGGCCGCACACGCGCGCCTGCTCATCAACCTGCTGTGCGCACCTCCAACCTAGAAGGAGAGCGTGTAGCGCACATCACCATGGCCAACGGGACCGAAGTAACTGTCTCAGCCGACCGACTAGACCGCTTTCGCCGCCTTGGCTATGGGGTCTGCTTTAGCGCCGACTCCGATGGAAAAGGGCGCACCTATCCGCGCCATATGGTGAGCAATCCACATTCCCGTCTTGGTCGGTCCCAGTCCCGAACTTTCGCACGGACGCTTGTGGCTGACCGTCTTGTGGAAACTGAAACGGAAGGTGGAGAGAGAGCCTCCGCCAAGGGATGGGTTGTCCGTTACATGAATGGCGACCACCTCGATTGCCGCGATTGCAACATTCAATGTGTTCCAGCAATCGGACACCGCAACGGAATAAGCGCGGTTTGTGATGTTCGCGAACGTTGGAAGTTCGTCAGTCGAGGCTTCGATCCCAACCAGATGGTCGCCCAGCTACGGCGAGAGGCCCGGCTGAAATATTTGGCCGCGCGTTCGCATGGCTATATCGATGCATCCGGCCCTGGCGGTTCCCCCCTTGGGGCGTTGCCGGTGCCGGGGGCAGACTGTGCGGCTACCATGGCAGGCGCTCATTGAGCGGCGATCCGTGGGGCGGGACAAGAGGGGAGGTTAGCCACCTCCTTTCCACCGCCGACGCGGCGCGGTTACTCGATGTCAGTCCGAGGACGCTTGAAGACTGGCGGCTGCGTGGTGGCGGTCCCCTGTATCGGAAGCTCGGTAAGCGCCTCGTGCGTTACCTGATGGATGACCTGATGGCATTCATTGAGAAGTCCACAAGGGCGAACACCGGGTGCCAAGGCTTCGCGGCCTAGGTGAGCGCGGCGGGTGTGGGTGATCGGCCAATCCACGCCGGTTGCTCACACCTAGCTCACACGGACGGTGGGCGCGCGCCAATCGCTATGGGGTAGAGGGGAAAAGTGTCTAAATAACAAAGGTTTGTATGGTGCCGCCTGGGTGACTCGAACACCCGACCCCCGCATTACGAATGCGATGCTCTACCGGCTGAGCTAAGGCGGCCCTTGGACCGCGCTCTCTCTAGCCTGCCGGCGCGGCCGCGCCAAGACACCCGTTCGCCTATCGTCCCTTTCGTCCCACTTGGGCCAGGAAACCGCGGCCGCCCGACGCCGCGGCGCTGGGCGCCGGCCGCAGCGAATCGCCGAAATCGCCGTCGTCGACGATCGGCGGCAGGAATCCGCCCGATTCGGCCGCGCTGATGAAGGCGGCGCTGCCTTCGTAGGCGGCCGGGATGCGCGGCAAATCGGTGACCACCGGCTCGGCGCGTTCGTGGCGGGGATGGATCAGCTCGCCGCTCTCCGCATAGACGCTCACCACCCGCGCCCAGTCGACGGCGGTGTAGCCGAAGGCGAGGCCCGCGGTGTCGATGTCCGACCAGTCTAGCTCGACGGGCGCCGCCGAGCCCCGCGCGATCCAGGCTCGCGCCTCGTCCGCGGCCCCGCGTGCGTTGGCGATCCGCGCCATCAGCCCGGCCAACCTCTGGGTGATCGGCTCGCTCTCCAGGCCCAGATTGGCTGGCGGCGGATCGCCGGCGATCAGCGCCGCCTCTGCGCTAAGGATGCGGCTTTCGAGACCATCGGGGTTGAGCGCGGCGAGCGACAGCAGGCGCGCCGAACGCTCCCTGGGCGCTTCGTCCGTGCGCAGGTCTCGCCAGGTCAGCCACAGCGCCGGATGCGGGCGCGCCTTCCAGGCCGCTTCGATCAGGGGGATGGCCTTTGCCGCGCGTCCGTCGGCAGCCAGCAGCTTGGCGCAGATGACGGTCGCGGGCGTGAAGTCGGGGCGCGCCCTGGCGGCCGATTGGGCCAGATCGATCGCCTGTTGGCCCGCTCCGAGAGTCGCCGCGCTGGCCGTCTGCAGCGCGGCCCGGGCGCGCTCGGCGATGAGCGGCGAGACGATCTTGCGGTCGAGGGCGCCGCTCACCAGGCTCAGCGCCAGCGCCCACTGCCCGGCCTCGAGCCTGGCGGCGAGCAGGGCGCGCCAGGCCCACGGCGCGGTGTGCGCCAGGTCGTAGGCGTCCTGCGCATGGCGCAAGGCGCCGACCTTGTCGCTATTTTTCAGCGCCGTCTGCATCAGGCCGCGATGGGCGGCGAGCCGCATCTCGGGAAAGCCGAGCATCGCCGAATAGGCCGCCAGCGCGGCCGTAGCGTCGCCGGCCGCCTCAGCCGCCTGCGCCGCCAGGATTCGCACGAGTTGCGGCGTCTCGTCGCTCAAGTCGGCCGCTCTCTGCGCCAGGCGCCGCGCCTCGGGCCCATCACCCGCGGCCGCCGCCAGAAAGCCGCGCGTCAGCGCCTCCGCGCCTTGACGGCGGCGGGTCGCGGCCGCGGCCTGAGCCGCTCGCCTGGGCGCTTCCACCAGCCACGCCAGGGCGCGCCAGAAGACGCTGGCCAGCAGGGCTGAGAAGCCGATCAGCAGTACGGCCGCCGCCGCGGTGGAGTCGACCCGCCAGCCTAGCCAGGTCAGGCTCGCGACGCCGGGATCGCCTTGCAGCGAAATCACCACCACGATCAGCAGGCTGACCAGCAGCACGGCGATGATCGTGCGGATCATGACGCGTTCCCGGCGACGCCGGCGAGGTCGGCCAGGGCCAGGGCCCGCAGCGCGGCGATGTGCTCGTCGATATCGATGCGCCGTTGCGCCTGCTGGCGCCAGTCGCCCAATTCGTCGCGGGCCGACCCCGGCAGGGTGTCGAGCATGCTCAGCGCGCCTTCGAGGTCGCCGTCGGCGGCGCGCCGCTGCGCCCGCGCCAAGACCGCGTCGGGGCCGGCGCCGATCGCGTCCACCCGGCGGATGCTGACCACCCGCGAGACGGCGTAGCCGAGCTGGGCCATGAAACCGGTGTTCTTTGCCGGGATGCGCGCGGCGATCGAAACCCGCGCGGCGATGTCCGCCAGTTCCGCGGCCAGGTCGGCGCGCGTCGGCGCCCCGACCGACGCTAGCGGTGCGAGGGCGAGGACATGGGGCGAGCCGGGCATGAGACGTTCGACCGCCGCTAGGTCGTTGGCAAACGGGCGGGGGCCGGCGGCCGCCTGGCTGAGGCTCGCCGCCGCCAGCGCCGCCGCCGCGGCGTTCAGGCTGCGCGCCTGACCGGCCTCCAGCCGAACGACCCTGCCTTCCAGCGTGGCCATTTGCTCGCTGGGCGGTCCCGCGGCCGTGTCCGACACGGTGCGCGTCGGATTGGGGGCAAGCGCCGGGGCCTGCGCCGGCGCCATGGCGGCCGGCGGCGTGGGCGCCGACGGCTTGGACGCTACTGTGTGAATGCCGAACACGCCATAGACGATCGCCACGATCGCGGCCGCGATCAGGCAGGCGGCGGCGAAGGCCATCATCGCCCAGAACCCGAATCCGAAGCTGCGCCGGCGCCCACGCGCCGCGTCGCGGGCGTCGGCGAGTTCGGCGGATTCGGGCAGGACGCTCATGAAAACCCTCGATCGGTGAGAAGATTTAGCAGTGCTTCCTCATTGGGCAAAGCCGCCGTCGATATTTCTCCGCGAAGCGGCGCCGCGACCGCCGGCGAAAGACACAACAGACGCAGGGCGGGCGCGGGGTTCTGGCGCAAGATCTCCGCCAGCAGGCGCGCGGCTTTGGCTGAGTGAATCAAGACGGCGTGGAAACCCGCGATACGGGCTTCGAAGGCGGCGTCGCGAGGCGTCTCCACGGTCGCATACACTGTCAGGGTCCGTATCGGAACGCCGTCCACCCGCAGGTCTCCGGCCAATTCCGCGGCCGCCGGATGCAGCACGGCGCCGTCGATGGGACCCCGGCCGGCGGCGATCGCGGTGGCGAGCGCCGCCACGCCGCCGTCGCTCGACACGATGTCCGCGAAGCCGGCCGCGCGCGCCGCCGCGGCGGTCGCGGCCCCCACGGCGAACACCCTTGTCTCTCGCCAGGCCGATCGCGCCGCGAAAGCCTCGACGCCATTGGCGCTCGTGAAGGCAAGGGCCCCGACGCCGCTAAGATCGATTGGTCCGCCGCCGACCGACCGCACCTGCAGCAGGGGCGCGACCACGGCGTCGAAGCCGAGCGCCCGCACCCGCCTGGCCGTTCCCTCGGCGCCCGGCATGGCGCGGGTGACCCACACCCGCCTGGCGTTGACCGCCGTCACTCCGTCAAGGCCTCGCCGCCTTCAGCGCGCACCATCGCCCCCAGCGTCAGCCCAAGCGCGCGCGCATCGTGTTCGGAGCCGCCCTCGGCGATTTCCCCCTCCTGGCGAAACCGCCGCGCGCCATCGGGCGTCAGCGCCTCGACGCAAAGGCGCAACACCGCGCCGTCGAACCGGGCATAGGCCCCGACGGCGGTGCGGCAGGAACCTTCCAGCGCCTCCAGCGCGCCGCGTTCGGCGGCCACCGCCAACATCGTCGGCGCATGGCGCTGGCGCGTGACCCAGGGCGCCTCGGCGTCCCCCGCCCGTGTCTGGATGGCGAGCGCGCCCTGGCCGGGAGCCGGCGGCGACCGCACGGGATCAAGCCAATCGCGCGCCTGGCCGCCCAGGCCAAGCCGGTTGAGGCCCGCGGCGGCCAGCAGGATCGCGTCGACGTCGCCGCGTTCGAGTTTCGCCAGCCGGGTGTCGACATTGCCGCGCAGAGAGATCACCTCCAGGTCGGGACGCACGTGCAGCGCCTGCGCCTGGCGCCGCAGGCTGGCCGTGCCGAGCCGCGCGCCGCGCGGCAGATCGGTCAGGCGCGCGTGGGCGACGCTCAGGAACGCGTCGCGTGGATCCTCGCGCTCGGGAATCGCCGCGATGACAAGGCCGTCGGGCGAAATCGCCGGCATGTCCTTGAGGGAATGGATCGCCGCGTCGATCCGGCCGTCCAGCAGGGCTTCCTCGATCTCCTTGGTGAACAGGCCCTTGCCGCCGATGTCGGCCAGCCGGCGATCCTGGATGCGGTCGCCCGAGGTGGTGATGCGCACCAGCACCGCGGCGTCGTCGCCGCCGAGCGCCCGCGCGATGGCCGCGCGCATGGTTTCGGCCTGGGTCAGCGCCAGCTTGGACGCGCGCGTGCCGATGCGGACGGGTTGCCTGTTCATCCGACTAGGGCTACCCCACGTCGCCTCGCACGGCAACCAGATGACCCCGCAACCCCTCACCGTTCTCGGCCTCGAGACCAGCTGCGATGAAACCGCCGCGGCGGTCGTGCGCCTGACCGAAGGCCAGCCGGTCGAGGTGCGATCCAGCATCGTCCTCAGCCAGATCGCCGAACACGCGCCCTATGGCGGGGTGGTGCCGGAGATCGCCGCGCGCGCCCATGTCGAGACCATCGACGCGATCGTGCGGCGCGCGATCGCCGACGCCGGCGTCGCGCTCGCCGATCTCGACGCCATCGCCGCGACCGCGGGTCCAGGTCTGGTGGGCGGGGTGATGGTCGGCCTCTCGTTCGGCAAGGCGATGGCCCTGGCCTTGGGTCGCCCGTTGATCGCGGTCAACCATCTGGAGGGTCACGCCGTCTCCGTGCGGCTGGCCGCCGACGTGCCCTATCCGTTTCTGCTGCTCCTGGTCAGCGGCGGGCATTGCCAGCTGCTGGAGGTGGCCGGGATCGGCGCCTGCCGCCGCCTCGGCTCGACCATCGACGACGCCGCCGGCGAGGCGTTCGACAAGATAGGCGGCGCCCTTGGTCTCGCCTATCCGGCCGGGCCGGCGCTGGAACGGCTGGCGGAGGGCGGCGACGCCGCGCGCTTTCCGCTTCCCCGCGCCCTGCTTGGCCGCGAAGGCTGCGATTTCTCGTTCTCGGGGCTGAAGACCGCCGCCGCCCGCCTGGCCGCCGGCCTGAGCACGCTTGAGGAACGGCGCGACCTCGCCGCCGCTGTCCAGGGCGCCATCGCCCGCCAGCTCACCGAGCGGACCGCGCGGGCGATGAAGGTCTATGCGCGCGCCCAACAGGGACGCTCGCTGCGCCTCGTGGTCGCCGGAGGCGTCGCCGCAAACGGCCGCGTGCGCCACGACTTGCAGGCCCTGGCGAGGGCCGAGGGATTCAGCTTCGACGCCCCGCCGCTCGCCTGGTGCACCGACAACGCCGCCATGATCGCCCTGGCCGGCGCCGAACGCCTGGCGCTGGGCCTGACCGACGACCTTTCGGTCCCGGCCCGGCCGCGCTGGCCGCTCGACGAGATCGCCGCCCGCCTGCATCCGACCCATGCCCCCGGCCGCAAGGGCGCCAAGGCGTGACGACGATCGGGGTCATGGGCGGCGGGGCCTGGGGGACCGCCCTGGCGCAGGTCGCGGTCCGCGCCGGCCATCGCGCAACGCTCTGGGCGCGCGAGAGCGAGGTCGTCGACGCGATCAACCTGGCGCACCAGAACCCTCTGTTCCTGCCCGGCGTGCTGATCGAGGACGCGGTGATCGCGACCGCCGACCTGGCCGACCTGGCCGACGCCGACTTCATCCTGGCCGTCACGCCGGCCCAGCACCTGCGCGCCACCCTCCAAGCTTTCGCGCCGTTCGCCCGCCCGGACGTTCCCATCGTGCTGTGCGCCAAGGGCGTCGAAGCCGGATCGCTGAAGCTGATGAGCGAGGTTCTCGCCGAGGCTCTGCCGGGGGCGCCGGCCGCCGTGCTGTCGGGTCCCAGCTTCGCGGGCGAGGTCGCGCGCGGGCTGCCTACGGCGGTCACCCTGGCCGCGCGCGATCCGGACATGGCCAGGCGCCTCGCCGAGCGCCTCGCCACGCCGGCGTTCCGGCCCTATGTGGCCAGCGACCTGATCGGGGCCGAGGCCGGCGGCGCGGTGAAGAACGTGCTGGCCATCGCCTGCGGCGTCGTCGAGGGCCGCGAGCTCGGCCGCAGCGCCCACGCCGCCCTGATCACCCGCGGGTTCGCGGAACTGACCCGGCTGGCCGTCGCCCTCGGCGGTCAGGCTGAAACCGTCGCCGGCCTGTGCGGGCTGGGCGATCTGGTCCTGACCTGCTCGAGCCCGAAGTCGCGCAACATGGCCGTCGGCCTGGCCCTGGGTCGCGGCGAAAGCCTCGCCGAAGCCCTCGCCGGCAAGCTGTCGGTCGCCGAGGGCGTCGCCTCCGCCCCCGCGGTCGCCGCCCTCGCCGCGCGCCTGGGGGTCGAGACGCCGATCTGCGAGGCCGTGCGCGCCATCCTGGCCGGGGAAATCGCCGTCACCCCGGCGATCAACGCCCTGCTCGCCCGCCCCCTGAAAGCCGAAGGATAAGGACGTCCGCCGATGCCCCTCTACGCCCTGATGTGCTTCGACAAGCCCGGCTCGCTCGAGCTGCGCATGGCCAACCGCAAAGCCCACCTCGCCTATGCGCGCGAGCACCTGGGGCAGATCAAGGCCGCCGGTCCCTATCTCGACGAGGCGGGGGACATGTCCGGTTCGATGTTCCTCATGGAGGCCGAATCCGCCGATACGGTGCGGGCGTTCAACGCCGCCGATCCGTACACCAAGGCGGGCCTCTTCGAACGCGTCGAAGTCCGAAACTGGCGTGTCACGCTGGGCGCGCTCGCTTGATGACAAACCCGGCCCGGCCGCCGGCCGGCGCCCTCCTGTGCGCGCTCGAAGACCTGCCCGACCCGGGCAGCCGTGGCTTCCTCTTCCGCGCGGACGAGTTGCTGTTCCTGGGCTTCGTGGTCAGACAAGGCGCAACTGTCCGCGGCTACATCGACCGCTGCCCCCACGCCGGCATGCCCCTGGCGCTAATGCCAAACCGCTATCTGACCCGCGAGGGCGACCTGATCGTCTGCAGCTCCCACGGCGCCCTGTTCCGCACCCATGACGGCCTGTGCGTCGGCGGGCCCTGCGCGGGCAAGTCCCTCACCGCCTGGCCGGTGACCGTCGACGCCGGCGCTATCTACGCGGGATGAGGACGCCGCTCGACTATCCCAGCGCCGCTTCGATCGCGCCGACCAGGGCCGGGTCGTCCGGCGTCGTCGTGGGCGCGAAGCGGCCGGCCACCGAGCCGTCGCGGGCGATCAGGAACTTCTCGAAATTCCACAGCACCTCGGGCTCGGGGTTGGGGGTCATGCCGTATCCGCGCAGGCTCTCGCGGAATCCCTCGGCGTCGCCCTGAGCCACCGGGGCGGCCTTCGTCAGGGCCGCGTAGAGCGGGTGCTTGTCGGCGCCGGTGACGGTGATCTTGGAGAACATCGGAAAGTCCACCGCGAAGGTCGTCTGGCAAAAATCCGCGATCTCTTCGTTGCTGCCGGGCTCCTGGCCGGCGAAGTCGTTGGCCGGGAAACCCAGTACGACGAAGCCACGGTCCTTGTAGGACTCGTAGAGCGTCTCCAGGCCTTCGTATTGCGGCGTCAGCCCGCACTTGGACGCGACGTTGACTACCAGCGCCACCTTGCCGGCGTAGTCGGCCAGCGAGGCGACTTCGTTGGTGATGGTCTTTAGGTGAATGTCGGTCAGGGCGTCGGTCATGGCTGTTTCCTCGCGATTTGGTCCTCACGCTAGCCAATGCGTCGGCGCGCCACAATCCCGCGCGGCCCGGGCGCGGCTATTCTCGCCCTTGTGTCCGATCTCGATTGCAAATTATGTCGCGGCGCCCAAGATGGCGCGAAATCTGAAACCCGTTCTCCCGTATCGACGAACGCGGTCAACCCATGAGGAGGAAACCATGGCCAATGTGGTGATCACCGGCGCCAACCGCGGCATCGGTCTCGAACTTGCGAAGCAATATGCGCAAGGCGGGGACCGGGTGTTCGCGTTCTGCCGCTCGCCCGCGGGCGCGGAGGCGCTGAACGCCGCGGCCGCCGGGTCCGGCGGCAAGCTCAGCGTGCATGCGATGGATGTCGGCGATCCCGCCTCGATCACCGCCGGCGCCGCGGCGCTCGGCGATACGCCGGTGCATGTCCTGATCAACAACGCCGGCGTCAACGGCGGCCCCAAGCAAGGGCTCGAGGACATCGATTTCGACGCCTGGGTCGACGCCTTCAAGATCATGACCATCGGCCCGTTCCGCGTCGTGCAGGCGTTCCTGAAGAACCTGCGCGCGGCCGGCAGCGCCAGGATTATGACCGTCACCAGCCAGCTCGGCGCCTCGACCTGGCCCTATGGCGGCATGTACGCCTACTCGACCGCCAAGGCCGGCGTGAACAAGGTCATGCAGATCATGGCGCTCGACCTGAAGGGCGACGGGATCATCGCCTCGATGGTCCACCCCGGCTGGGTGAAGACGGACATGGGCGGCCCCGGCGCCGACATCACCGCCGAGGAAAGCGCCGCCGGCATCAAGAAAGTGATCTCCGGACTGACAACCGCCGACAGCGGCAAGTTCTACAAATGGAACGGCGACATTCATCCCTGGTGATGGCAAAGCGTCCACTCAACAACGAAATTTCGAGGAGAACAGGCAATGGATCTGGGACTTAAAGGCAAGAAGGCGCTCGTCACGGGCTCGACGCGCGGCATCGGACGGCGCATCACCGAGGCGCTGCTCGCCGACGGTTGCGCCGTGGCCATCGGCTCGCGCAAGGAAGAGGACGTCACCCAGGCCCTCTCCGAACTGTCGTCCAAAGGCAAGGTGGTCGGCTCCGCGCTCGACGTCTCCAACGCCGAAAGCTACCGCGCCTGGATCGCCAAGTCGGCGGCCGACCTCGGCGGCATCGACATCTTCGTGCACAACGTCTCCGGTGGCGGCGGCATGGACGGCGAGAACAGCTGGTACAAGGTGTTCGAGACCGACGTCATGGGCGCGGTGCGCGGCGTCGAGGCTGCCACGCCGTTCCTCAAGGACTCGGGCGTCGGTTCGGTGATCTTCATCGGCACCACCGCGGCCGTGGAGACCTTCATGGCCCCGATGGCCTACAATGCGCTCAAGGCCGGCATGGTGACCTACGCCAAGCAGCTGTCGCAGTCACTCGGCCCGGCCAACATCCGCGTCAACGTCGTCTGCCCCGGCCCGATCTACTTCGAAGGCGGCGCCTGGGAGAACATCAAGAACGCGGCGCCCGATCTCTACAACACCCACCTGGCGATCCAGCCCAACGGCCGCATGGGCACGCCCGAGGAAGTCGCCAACGCCGTCGCCTTCCTGGCCAGCCCGGCCGCCAGCTGGATCACCGGCGTCAATCTCGTCGTCGACGGCGGCTACACCAAGCGCGTGCAGCTTTAGACACACTTCCGTCATCCCGTCCGGCGCGAGCGTGCTTGGCGGGATGACGAGTCGAGCGTGGCTGTCTCGAGCGTGATCTCAATGACGCCGCGAGAGCGAAAGTCGATCCTCGCCCGCGAAGAGGTGGAGGGGGCGTGGGCCGCGACGCCTGATCGTGTCGGGACGGCGAGTTCGCGCCTGGGCCGTATGCGTCGCGTCTCCGGCGTGATCTCCGCCTCCCTGGCTGTTCAGGTCCTACTGACGGGGACCGCCGCACACGCCCAACAGTTCCCGCCTCCGAAGGATGCGCCGCCGACGCCGGTGCGGGAGGTGGTGGTGATCGCCCGCACGCCGTTCGAGGGATCCGGCGTCGGCGCCGCCGATGTTCCCGCCGAAATCGCCACGATCACCGCGGGCGATATCGCGCGCCAGCGATCGCAGAACGTCGTCGACGTGTTGCTGCGGCATGTGCCGAGCGTCTCGATCAACAGCGAGACGGGCAATGATTTCGAGCCCGACGTGCAGTTCCGCGGTTTCGTCGCCACCTCGCTGTCCGGCGTCCCCGAGGGCCTGGCCGTCTATCAGGACGGCGTGCGCATCAACGAGGCGTTCGGCGACAACGTCGGCTGGGATCTCATTCCCACGCTCGCCATCGACGACATGCAGGTGATCACCGGCAATCCGGTGTTCGGCCTCAATGCGCTGGGCGGAGCGATCGATCTGCATATGAAGACCGGCTTCTCCTGGCAGGGCGCCGAGACCGACCTGCGCGGCGGGTCGTTCGGGCGCATTCAGGACTCGACGCAGGCCGGATGGCGGTCCGGTCCCTTTGGCGCCTATGTCGCGCTCGAGGCGGCCCATGAGGACGGCTGGCGGGATGTCACGCCCTCGACCGTCCGGCGGATCTACGGCGACCTCGGATATCGCTCAAGCGGCTCCGAAGTCCACCTCGCCGTCACCGCCGCCGACAATGCTTTCGGCGCCGCCGGCTCGACGCCGTTCCAGCGGCTGCGACAGAACTACGCGTCGGTGTTCACCACGCCCCAGACCGACAACCACCAGATGGCGATGGTGAGCCTGCGGGGAAAGGTGAAGGCCGGCGACGCCCTGACCGTGACCGGCTCGCTCTACTACCGCCGGTATGACCAACATCATGTGGACGGCAATGGGACGGACACCCAGCCTTGCGATGCCGACCCGGCGCGGCTCTGCTTCGGCGACGGCGTGTCGCCGGCCAACGGCGTGAACGGCCGGCAGCTGGCCAATCCGTTCGGCCCCAACGATACCCCCGGAGAGATCGACACCAACGCCGTCGTGACCGATGGCTTCGGCGGCGCCCTGCAGGCGACCGGTACGGCCCGAGTCCTTGGCCTCGCCAATTCTCTCGTGGTCGGCGCGAGCGTCGACGCGGCGAGGACCGCATTTCGCGCCGACGCGGAACTGGGCGTGATCCAGCCCGACTTCACCGTGCGTGGGACGGGCGTTTATCTTGGCGCCTCGGGCGTTCCGGTCTCCGACGGGCCAGTGCGGCTGATCGCCCGCAACACCTACGTCGGCCTCTATGCGCTCGACACGCTCGACCTGACGGCCCGTCTGTCGATCACCATTGGCGGACGGTTCAACATCGCCCGGCTTGATCTCGACGACCAGCTGGGCGGCTCCCTGACCAGCCGAAACCGCTATGACCGGTTCGATCCGGTCATCGGCGGCACGGTCAAGATCACGCCCGATCTGACGGCCTACGCCGGGTACTCGGAAGCGAACAGGGCCCCCACGCCGCTGGAGCTGGGCTGCGCCAACCCGATGCAGCCCTGTATCATAGACAGCTTCCTCGTCTCCGATCCGCCTCTGAAGCAGGTGGTCTCCAGGACGCTCGAAGCCGGCGTGCGGGGCGCGTTCAGGCCAGGTGGCGAGAGCGCACCGATAAGCTGGCGACTGGCCCTTTATCGCACCGACAGCAGAAACGACATTTTGAACATCCCAAGTCCGCTGAACAACGGCTTCGGATACTTCGCCAACATGGGCGACACGCGCCGCCAGGGCCTGGACGCGTCGATCGACTACACGGGTGGGGGGTGGGCCTTCCACGCCAGCTACGCCTTTGTCGACGCCACCTATCTCAAAGCCCTCACCCTCGCGGCCCCCGGCGGCGATCCGTTCGCGGACGACGCCGGCAATCTATCCGTCGCACCCGGAGATCATCTTTCCTCGATTCCGCGCCACCGGGTGAAAGTCGGCCTCGACCGCGACCTGACTAGCAAGTGGACACTGGGGGCGGATTTTCTATGGTTCAGCAGCCAATACTATGGCGGCGACGAATCGAACCAGAATCCCCAGCTTTCCGGCTATGCGACCGTGAACCTACATACGTCGTATCAGATCAGCAGGCATTTCCAGATCTATGGCCTGATCGATAACCTGCTCGATCATCGCTACTATACATTCGCGACCTTCTTCGACAACTCCGCCTACGTCGGCAATCCGTCCCTTCCCAGCCTGACCGACACGCGCAGCCTCACGCCCGCCAGGCCGTTCGCGGCCTATGGCGGGTTGAAAATCAGCTTCTGAAGTCGGAGGGTGGCCAGAGGGGAAGAGGATTCGAGATGAAGAGACCGACGGGCAAGACCCTGCTGCTGCCCAGCTTCTTCACCCTCGCCGGGCCGATCTCGCCGTTCGCGCCGCCGGTGGTCAGCCCGGTCCCGTTTCGCCTGCGCGCCGAGGCCGCCGGCCGCGCCGGCTATCGCGGCATCGGAGTCGGCCATGACGATCTGCGCCATACGCTGGGCGCACTCTCTCGCGCTGACGTTCGCGCGATCCTGGCAGACAACGGCCTGGAATGGTTCGAGATCGAATTCATCGGCGACTTCCTGTCCACCCGGGCGGACGATCCCGCCGCCTGGGATCTGCGGCGTTTCATCCTGGACGCGGCGCGCGACCTGGGCGCGGCGCACGTCAAGGCGGGGACTTCCGGTCCCGACATGTCGCTCGACCTGATGATCGAGCGGTTCGCGGCCCTGTGCGACGACGCCGCATCGGCTGGCTGCAACATCGCTCTCGAGATATCGCCGATCGGCCGGATCGCGGATCTGCCGACGGCGGTCGCGCTCGTGGACGGCGCGGGACGGGCCAACGGCGGCCTGCTGGTCGACATCTGGCACATGACCCGCATGGGTGTGACGAACGAAGAGATCGCCGTCCTGCCGCGCGCCCTGATCGCCCATGTCGAGCTGAGCGACGGGCCCCTCGAACAGGTCGGCGACTACCTCGACGACACCATCCTGCACCGCCGGCCGTGCGGCGAGGGTGAGTTCGATACCGCCGGTTTCCTCGCGGCCCTGGCCGCCGCCGGCTACGACGGTCCCTACGGCGTCGAGATCCTCTCCGACGAAATCCGCGCGCTGGACGTCGCCGCCGCCGCCCGCCTCACCCACGATACCGCCCTGGCCCAGTTCCCTCCCTCCCCTCCGGGGTTACCAGATTCACTCATCCACGCCTGAGCCGAAAATTCCATGTTCCCCGCCACTTGGGGAAGACGAGCGCTCCAGCCGTTCCCGCCGGCGGACCAAAGGGAGAAGGACGAAACACGAAGGACACGAAGTCTGTTTACGCGCCCAAAGCCGTCGCTCGATCCCCGCCGCGAACCTGCCGCGCCGATGGCCCAACCGACCGTACTGCGGAGCGCAAGTCACGGCTTCGCCGTCGATCAACCTTCGTGTTCTTCGTGGTTCATCTTACTTTATTTCTCCCTTTATATCTTCCCTTAAGCCCCGGCGCGCAGCTCGCGTTCGATCATCATCCGCTCGTTCGACCGACCTCTCGTCATTTCCGTCGACAACCTGTGCGCCTCCAGCAGAGCGGCGCGCGCTTCCTTGAGCCCGGCGGCCGTCTTCAGCGCCTCGCTGTCGCGCGCCATGCGGAACAGGGCGTCGACGACCGCCTGCGGCCTGGTGTCCGCGTTGCTCGCCCGCTCCAGCCGCAGCTCGGCGATCCGCGCCGCCACCTCCGGCCGAGCCGCCAGCCGGGAGGCGTGCGCGCAGCTGGCGACATAGCCCGCGTCCTCATAGGCGTCCTCCAACCGCGCGCCCGCGCGAAAGCTTCATGGGAATCATTTTGCAATTTGGGCATGTTCATGTCTCCAGGTTTCAACTGAAATCGCATATTGCAATATATTTTGGCCTGTCAACCCCCGCCCGCGAGACCGGACCGGCGGCGGTCAGCTTCGCCGACCGTTGCAGACTTTCAAAGCTCTCCAATTATGGCGTAGCGGGCGCTGGAGCCATCGTCAGCCATAGCGATGTGCAGCTCAGCGGCCCGTAGTTCTTCAAGTGTTTCTGCGGCCAGGGCTGTTTCGCGGCTTTATCAAATGATGTTGAGGAAAACGACCCTACTGCGCCTTCCCGTCCTGCTCTTGGGGCGCGGGCTCCGCCAGTATTCCCAGCGGCGCCAGAGGTCCAAGCGGGATCAGGTCGAATTCCATCAGTCCCTTCACGCCCAGAGGCAGATTTTCCAGCATTTCGTGCGCCTGTTCGGCCTCTGTCACGTTGAGCACGAACACCACCCCAGGCTTGTCCTGGCGGGAATACCAACTGTCGATTTTGCCCGCGAGATACAGCCGCACGGTGTCGGCGACCTCGCTCGGCATGGTGGCGCGCATTGCGTCCGGAGTGGCGTTCGGCGTTAAATGGCCGATCGCGAGAACCCGGATGGTCGGGACCGGGGGAAGCAGCCCGCCGCTTGGGCCGGGCCCCGGCGCGGCCTGCGCCGAGGCGATCCCCGGCACGACGGCCATGGCCGCGCTCAAGGCGAGCGCGGCGCCGACAAATTCGGTCATTGAGTGAGACATCGGGTGTTCCTTTGGTGTGGGTCCTGAGGGTGCGCCGGCGAGGCGCGCCTGGATGGCCACGACCTCGCGCTCTAGGCGCATAGTGCGGTCGTCCTGCAATTCGCCGCCGGAGGTCGACGCCGCCTCCAGCCACCGCCAGAGGGTTGTCAGGGCGCCGCCAAGGGCACTCTGGGGTGTTTGATCGTGCGGATCAGCGCTCATGGGCGGGGATTTTCGGCAACGGCGTCGTCGAGTGTGCGGCAAGCCTGAAGCACGCGTCGCGCGGTGTCGGGATCGCTGGCCCGGGCGATCATCACAGCGCCGGCCATCATCGCCAGCCGGCGCGTGGCCGTGGACTCCCGATCAGCGCCGGCGCCAGATTCCGCGCGGGCGAGCACGCCGATCATTCGGCGCACCCCAGCGCCGAATCGCGCCTTCAGGCTCAAGGGCGTGCGCGCGACCTCGCCGCTCAAGGCGGCGATGGGACAGCCCCCGCCGGGGTTCTCCACATGCACGTCCGAGAGGTAGAGGGTTTCAAAAGCGCGGGCGGCTGCGACCGGCGTCTCTGCGCCCATCGCGGTCTCGAGCGGATCTGTGAATTGCTCAAAAGCCGCCTGGATCACGGCTTGGACAAGAGCGTCCTTGTCGTCGAAATGCCTGTAGAAGCCGCCGTGCGTCAGGCCTGCGGCCTTCATCACGTCGCCGACGCTGGTCTTCTCCAAACCCTTCTCTCTGAGCAGCCTCGCGCCGCTGTGCACGATCCGCGCATGGCTTCGATCTTTTTCGGCCTGGGATACACGCATTGTGGTCTCCGCAATCGCGACTTGACGAAATAGAAGATACCCGTCATCTAAATGGATGACAACCACAATCTAAATTGACTCACGCGGGACAACTGATGACCCTTCCCAAGATCCTCGTGACCGGCGCGACCGGTAAGACCGGTGGCGCCGTCGTGGCCGAGCTTTGCGCAACAGGCCACCCGGTACGCGCGATGGTGCGGATCATCGATGAGCGGAGCCGCCGCCTGGAAGCGATGGGCGCGGAGGTTGCCGTCGCCGACATGTATGACCCTGACCAGCTTCTGGACGCCATGCGCGGAACCCAGCGCGCCTACTTCCTGCCCGTCTTCGAGCATCACATGATGCACAGCGCCGCGGCCTTCATGGTGGCGGCGCGCGAGGCCCGGCTCGAACAGATCGTGCAGATGAGCCAGTGGCTGTCCAGCGCCACCCATCCGGCCAGCCTGACGCGCCAGGTGTGGCTGGCGGATCAGATCATGCCGATGATTCCCAATACTTCCCACACGCTGATCAGCCCCGGCATGTTCGCCGACAACTTCCTCCGGGTGCTGGACTTTGCCGTCCTGCTTGGACTCTACCCGGTGCTTTCGGGCCATGGAAAGGCCGCGCCGGTCTCGAACGAAGATATGGCGAAGGTCAGCGCCGCGGTCCTGACGGGCGACCCGGCCCTGCATGACGCCAAGCGCTACCGCCCTACCGGGCCGCGGGCGCTCTGCGGCTCGCAGATGGCGGGCATCATCCGCAAGGTGGTTCGCCACCCGGTGATTCCCGTCCGCATGCCCTTCTTCATGTTCCTGAAGGTGGCGAGGATGCAGCGCGTCAATCCGTTCGAGCTGAGCTGCTATCGCTACTACATGGAGGAGATGAAGCGCGGGACGTTCGCCCTCGATGGCGGTGTCAACGACGTGGTGCGGGAGCTGACCGGCGCACCGGCCGAAACCTTCGAGACCACGGTCAGGCGCTACGCCGCCATGCCCTTTGCCCGTCCGACCCTGTCGAACCGGCTCAAGGCATTCATCAACTTCGGTCTAACGCCCTTCTACCCTGGCTACGATCTCGACCGGTGGGATCGCAGGGTGGGTCTTTCCATCGCCGGCAATCCAAAGTTCGCGATCGACGATCCGCTGTGGCGCGAGCAGCACGCCGCGGGGCCGGCGTAAGTCGGCGTCGGCGTCCAATGCTCACAAAACGACGAAGGTGACTTGGGCGTCTTGGCGACACGAAAGCAACTGCCGGTACGAGCCAGGGTGAGGCGACATCAGCTGCCATGATCATCTTGCCGCCTCGCTACGGAGCGCGGGCCCGGTCACTGGCGTTGGCCTGGCCGGCGAGTTTGCCGTCCGCGACTCGGGTTTACGTCGCCCCTGTGTGGAAAACTTACATGCGTCTGCGCACGGCTTGAAAATCAGCATCGCCGCGTAGCGCATCGAAAGCCTCGTCGATCGCCAAAGCGATGACGCTGTCCTCCCGGCGATCGACAGCGAGGGATAGGTATCGCAGTGAGTCGTCGCGGTCGCCCATACGAGCGGCCGCGCGTGCGATCGCATACGCTGTGCCGACCCCGGCCTGAAACTGGTCGACGCTGGTCGCGTAGATCGCATGCGCCATCGCCGCATGGCCCCCCGCCCTGAGCGCCCTGCGAGCCGCCGCCAGTAGGTCGGTTCGACAGGTGTCGCGGGTCAGGCGCGCGGCAGCGGCCGACTGCGACAGAAAACCGAGGTCGTCGCCGCGATCGAAGTCGATCTCGGCCAAATAGTTGTACGGCGACAAGAAGGTGGGATGGACGCGCTCGAGTTGCTTTAGAGCCCCTATGGCCTCGGTGTCCCTGCCAAGATAGTGCAGCGCCAGAGCCCTGTCCGCGCCTATCGACGGAGAGGCGGGCTCCAACGCGAGTGCGGCCTCGATCTGCGAGAGCGCCTGCAGCGGTCGCCCCGACTCCAGCAAGAAGGTCGCGTACCATTGACGGGCGGTCGCATTGGCGGGATCGAGATCGATCGCGCGGGCGAAGTGTGTCTCGGAGGAGCGCGCATCCCAAAAGCCAAAGTAGTCGGCGAAGGCCAGGGCGGCATGGGCGCTCGCCAACCTGTCGTCGAGTTGCAGAGCGCGGGTCGCCGCCCCGCGCGCCAAGGTGTAGGCCTGAACCGACGGCATCAGTGTGTATTCGCGCAGCAGGTCGTAGCACCCCGCGAGACCGGCCCAGGCCTCGCCGTAGGCCGGGAAAAGGCCGATCGCGCCGCGGAATTCGTCGACGGCTCGGTTGAGGCTTGCAGGCGTTCGAGCCGCCCAATCGTCCATCCCCGCAATGTAGAGGCGTTGCGCTGCAAGAGGAGGTGGCCCGACCGCGTCATCGCCATGCCGGACGGTCGGCGCGAATCCGAGAGGCGGGCGGAACAAACAGGCGACCACGAATGCGGCCGCGGCCACGGCGCCGGTCAGGATGAGCAGTCTCGTTCGCACGCTGCGGCGAGCGACCGCGGCTTGCACCGACCCGTCCGGCGACGCGTTCGGCGACGCCGGCGTTTGGTCTGCGCCGCCGCGCGCCTGCTCTTCAGACTGCCGTTGTGAACTCCGCCACGCCTCGAGCTCCGCTATCTCGGCATAAATGCGGCTCTTCGGTGAGCCTGGCAATCTGCGTATCGGCAGGCCGCGCTCAGCTTCCCACCGCTTTACCGTGCGGTCCGCACGGCCAAAGTAGGCCGCCACCTCTTTCCAGGATTCGAGGCGGCATTTTGGTTCGACATGATGGGTCATGGTCGCGAATGTCCCATTTTGTCCCTTAACGCCGATGGCCCATCCAAGGTTGATCGCCGTAACACACCGGCGCCGTCGAGGCACGCCCCACGACCAACGGAGCTGACGATGACCAACGTCTATTGGACAAACGCGAGCGACGGCAATTTCGAGACCGCTTCCCGCTGGAGCACAGGCGTGGTTCCCGGCGCCGGCGATGATGCGATCATCAATTCCGCGGGCGCTCCATTCGCGGTCTTCGCTCACTACAATGATACCGTGAACGCCGTTGCCACGAGCGCCAACGCCACCCTGGTCATCGGCCCCTTCGCCGGGGGTCCCGGAAACACATTCACCGTCGCCAACGGCACGGACAATGGCGTCAACCTTGGTTCGATTGTCGTGGAAGAGGGCTGCGTATTCGCCACGGGCGGGACGTTCGACAACGCCGGCTCTATCCGGTTGGCGCCGCAGACCGGCTACGCCACCGTCCAACTCGACGCCGACGCCACCTTTACTGGCGGCGGCGTCATCACATGCGACGGCGAAGCACACGGCGCGAGAATCGTGAGCGCCTCTGGTGGCGACTTCACGCTGACCAACGTCAACAACACCATCCAGGTCCAAATCATTGGCGCCGGCGACATCAATCTGGTGAACCGATCTCACGGAACCATCACCAACAACGGAACGGACGCCTTGCGCATCAGGACTGTCGCGGGCGTCGCCAGCACAAATGCCGGCCTGATCGAGGGCGGCGCGGGCGCGAGCCTCATCCTTCAACAAAGTACGTTCAACAATTCCGGCGGGGTGATCCTGGCGGCGGCGGGCTCCGACGTTTCCCTTGAGGGCGCCGACATCATCGGCGGCATGCTGTCGTCCAAGGGCGCCGGCGTCGTCACCGTCGACGGCGGCTACGGAAATTCGACCCTGGACGGACGCACAGGCCGTCTCACGCTCTCCGGTTCCCTCGTCGTCGAAGCCCAGGCGACCCTGATTGTCGAGGGCGCCATTGTGAACAAGGGAGTTATGAATCTCGCGGGCGTCTATACCCACGGCGGCGTCGTGATGCTTGGCGCGAAGACGAAGCTCACCGGCGGCGGACAAGTGGTGCTGGGAAACGACGCCGTGAACGCGCTGACCGGCGCCGGCGGCGCCGACCTGCTGACCAACGCGGACAATACGATCTCCGGAGCGGGCCTCCTCGGGGCCGGCAGCATGCGGCTCATCAACGGCGCGCACGGCGTCATCGACGCCGACTATGCCAACGGTCTGACAATCGACACGGGCCGGCAGACCATCAACAATTCAGGGTTGATCGAGACCACCGGCGGAGGTGGTCTGAGCGTGGTGAGCGCACTCGACACTTCCGGGGTGGTCGAAGCCACCAATGGAACCTTGTCGCTCCTCGGGGCCGTGACCAATACGGGCGCGATCATCGCCGCCGGAGGAACGGTGATTGCAACGGGGGCCGTGAGCGGACGGGGATCGGCGATCATCGATAGCGGGGCGCTTGAGTTCGCCAAGACATTTTCCGAGGACGTCACATTCACCGGAAGCGGGACATTGGAGCTTGGCGAGTCGAGGCGCTACAAGGGGCGGATCACCGGCTTTTCCCTGACCGGCGCCGACACCCTCGATCTTTCAGATATCGGCTTTAAGTCTGCGAACGAAGCGACCTTCAGCGGAAACGGCGCATCTGGCGTCCTGAACGTGACCGATGGGACCCACACAGCCCACATCACCCTCCTCGGCGATTATACCGGCGTAACCTTCGTCGCCTCCAGCGACGGTCACGGCGGCGCGGCCGTGACCGTAGCGAAAGCGCAGGCTGTCAACGCGGTTCACACCTTCATCTCAGCCATGGCGGGGCTGCGTAGCCCGGCCGGCCAGGCGATTCATCCCGATACGGCGGCAACCGGACGAGAAAATCTCCTGAGTTCGCCCCGGATCGCCATCGCATAGCGCCTGCGGTTTCGGAAGGTGTTGTACAGCACGAGCTCGACCTTGATGTCGGAATAGGCGCTCGCGCCGCTGGCCAAGGACTGAGCCATGCGTCACGTGGATGAACCAGGCGACGGCCTCGGCCCTGAACCGTGGATTGAAAGGCGAGCAGGATGATCCTGGGCGACACATACGCCCTGGCGAACGGGGTGGAGATTCCGAAGCTGGGACTGGGAACCTGGATGATTCCCGATGAAGAGGCCGCACGGGTCGTGCGCGAGGCCGTCGAGATCGGCTATCGTCACTTCGACACCGCCCAGGCCTATGCGAACGAGCGCGGCGTGGGCGAAGGTCTGCGCGCGGGCGGCTTGCCGCGCGACAAGGTTTTCCTGACCACCAAGCTGGCCGCGGAATGCAAGAGTTATGCGCGGGCCAAGACCCTCATCGACGGCTCATTGCAGGCGCTGGGGCTCGATCACATCGACCTGATGCTGATCCACAGCCCCCAGCCCTGGGCCGAATTCAGAGAGGGCGAGCCCTTCTTCGAGGGCAATCTGGAAGCATGGCGCGCGCTCGAAGAGGCGCTGGGCGCCGGTAAGCTCCGCGCGATCGGCGTTTCTAACTTCGAGCCGGCGGATGTGGACAACCTGCTCGACAACGCCAGCGTCAAGCCCATGGTCAACCAGGTCCTGGCCCACGTGGGCAATACGCCGTTCGATCTGATCGACTATTCGCGATCCAGGGGTATTCTGGTCGAGGCCTACTCGCCGGTGGCTCACGGCGCGCTGCTGAGCAACGCCGACATCGGCGCCATGGCGAAAAAATATGGCGTCAGCGTCGCACAGCTCTGCATCCGCTATTGCCTTCAGCTTGGCCTGCTGCCCCTGCCCAAGACGACCAATGCCGCGCACATGCGGACAAATGCCGCCGTGGACTTCGTAATTTCCGAGGCGGACATCGTCACCCTGAAGGGAGCCAGGCGCGACACCGACTACGGGAAGGCCAGCGTGTTCCCGGTCTTCGGCAAGCCGCGAGACATGAACGGCGCGTCGGCGGGGGGCTGAGTCGCCGGCCGAGCGATGCCGGGCCCGTCAGCGCCGCGCCTGGAGCGGATAGTCTCCATGGGCAGCGTCGAGGTCTGGCGAAATCGAAACGGTCAAGAACAGTGCCACACATAGGCGGGACGAGCTCTCACACTTCCTCCGCAAAAAAATCCTCGTCCAACCGTTTGAATTGCAGGGCTCGGCTAACCCGAACGCCGACGCCGTGCTCAATCATTAGATCCGCCAGCTGGCGCCCATCGACGAGAACAACCCTCTGTGACAGATGACGAACGAATTCGACGGCGTGGCTGCTGAACGTAGAGGTCGTGACAAAAACACCCTTGGTCGCGCCGAGCCCCACCAAGCTACCGACGAAGCCTTGCACGTCCGGTCGGCCGATAACGGTGGTGGCCGCATATCGCTTCGCCTGTACATAGATCCGATCAAGCCCTAGACGATCTTCGTTGACGACACCGTCGACTCCGCCATCGCCTGACCGACCTAGCTGGGTGGCTGCGTCGCGGCGCGAGCCGCCGTAGCCCATGGCGACTAGCAAATCGATGATAACGCCTTCGAAAAATATCGGGGAATTCTGCAGGATTCTCGCGATCAGATCTTCCCGCAACTCGGTCAGCACCGCAGCGAAGGCGGCTTCAATCTGCTCCTCCGGCGTGGCGGTGAGGACTTCTTTAGTCAGCGCCACGTCGCCGGGGTTAATCGCCGGCGCTGAGTTAGCCTCCCGTTTGTAGAATTCAGCGAAGGATGGAAAAACCATCAATTGTTTGACGTCTATTCGGTCTGGTTTGGTGGAAAGAAACTTGCGGCCTGCCTCAGTTATGCAGAAAACTCCCCGTTTTGGCGAAGAGACCAATCCCGCCTTGCTCATGTAGAACTTGGCCCAGTGGACGCGATTGGCGAGAATCCGCTGCCGGCCGCTGGTCAGCACTTGCTCGCGCTCCTCCTGGCTGAGTGCGAACTCGTCCGCAAGCAAGTCCGCCGCCGCCGGCGCGCGAAGCTCTCCATTTGCGGCGAGTCGCAGAAGAGGGAGCATGAGGGTCTGATAATCTGGAATGGCCAAGCGCGGTCCCCACCACTGCGTTGCGCAGAATCAAACGACAATCGATACCGATTTACCCTTCGTTGCGCGAGATGCGTAGCCGGTGCGAATGTCGGGAACCTGGCCGAAGCCCAATGACGGTAGTCGGGCGGCAAGCCAACGGTGAGCATCGACCCGTTGCGGACCTTAGCGTTGGGACATCGCGCACGTATCGCTATGCACCCTCGTGTAGGTAGTCCCGTCTTCAAGAGAATGGAGAATCACCTTTCCGTCACCAATGGACACGACCTCGTCATGCGACAAACTGCCGTCAGGAAGGTGCGAGATAAGAATGTGATCCTTGATCTCCCATCTTCCTTGTAATTTTATATCCACATTTTTACAATCCGGGTCTCTAAAAATGACTAATGTAACAATCCCATCCGATTGATACAGCTCAAGTGTTCTCGACATTCTTGAATCAAAGTCACTACTATCTAGCGGTACAATCCACGACCCTATCATTTCATGGCGGATCGTTGCGTCTGATATCGCTACCGCGCCCAGCGCTTGTGATCCTGTCAATGCCATGGATGCGACCAGTGAAATGGCGGTGGACTTTTTCATAGGACACCTGACGGCAAAAACATGTGGCGGCGTCATTTACGCCAACCATAGTCGGAACCGTGAGTCCCCGCTCCTTAAGGTTTCTTGGACACCCGCCATGCGCGGTGGTTCGATTGGCGCCGAAGGCGGGTGTCCAAGAAAGCTGGATGTCTGAACCGCGGGATGCAGCGCGGGCCTTATGGGGATTTGGCCACGCTGGTGGGTGGGTGTAG
>JBBRAV010000059.1:0-24164 GCA_038206535.1 Caulobacterales bacterium | reverse complement strand
CCGCCGCGCCGTCCCATCGTCCGGCGTCGGCGAGGCGTCCGTCTTGTCCTGCGCCGCCTCGGCGGCCGCCTGGTCATGGGCGGCGCTCGCCTCCATGTCGCCCAGCGCCAGCTCCAACTGTTCGATCTGGCGGTCCAGCTTCTCCGAGGAGGCGCCGAATCTGGCGCGCCGCAGGGCGGCCAGCTGCGCGTGGGAATAGGGGGGGAATCGGGGGACAGGGGAATAGGGGGACGGGAGTAATGTTCCCCTATTGTTCTCAGAGTGCTATGGTCCGGACATGGCCCGCTTCGCACGCATCGTTGCTCCCGGATGCCCGCACCACGTCACGGCGCGCGGGAACCGGCGCGAGCCTATCTTCTTCGAGGAAGGGGATCACGACATCTATTGCGACATCCTCGCCGAACAGATGCGCAAGGCCTCGGTGACCGTGTGGAGCTATTGCCTGATGCCCAACCACGTCCACCTGATTCTTTGTCCTGAGAACGAGGACGGGTTGGCGCTGGCGCTCGGCGCAGCGCACCGCCGCTCGGCGCAACGCATCGCCGCTGGGCCAATTTCGTCAACGCGACGCTTACCATGCGCAGGACGGCCTCAGCGGAGCGCCTGGGCCGCCTGGGCGGCTTTCCGGCGCCGGGGGCGCTCTCGGGATCGCTAAGGACAACGCCCTTGGCTCAAGTCCGCAGGATTTGAAGGTGTCGGGCGGAGCCTGACCGCAGGGGTCGGGTGGGTGTAGCCCACGCGACCCGTATTAGCGCCCTTGTCCACAATATCAGCCAAGCTCGGGACCGCAGGTTTGGCTGCCGGCAGCACATCAAGGGCTGGGGAACATACCCACTACCGCTGGATTGGGAGTCGAGTCGGCTAGCTGAGCAATGATGTGATGCTCAACGACTTTCAATTTCGTTCCCGGCGCTCTCGCGTACGCGGGCTACGAATTCCTCCACCAGCGCCCTGTCCTGCGGCGTCGGGTTACCCCGCGCGATTGCAGAAATGCTCACGCCTTTGTCGAGAAGCTCACTGTGCATAGCCCGCAAATTGACGGAGAAGCCGTTGGCGGAAGCGTTGAACTCGTCGGGTCCGAGTGATTTGCGGGCGAGCAAAAAATCCATCTGATGTTGGTGCGAAAATGATCGAACGGCTTCAATCACCGCATCGGCGTGGGCTTTGTCGAGACTGACTTGAGTCTGATAGAAAGGAGCCTTTTCAGTGATGACATTACGCTCCGAATTGTCACAGCCAGCGAGTAACATCATCAAAAATATTCCTCCCAGCCATAAACGCATCACCTGACTCCACAGTTTTTGCGCAACTCTTCAGCAGCCAGCATAAGAAAGTGGGGACACGTACGACTTCCGCGCTCTGCATACCAGCGTGGACTGAACCTCGTCGGTGAGGCAGCTAAATCGGCTGAAACATCGGGTTTCTCTGTCGGCCATCCCACGCTCGACACCGTCGTGAAAGTCATTTGACGTTGGCGCGCTTCTTGGCCGGCGCGGAAATCTCGACAGTTACCACGCATCGCTCGCGTGCTGCCGCAAGACCATAGGCCACCAAGAATGGATCACGGCCGATCTTCTCGACTTCGGTCTCCGTCAGGTCGGGCGCGTAGGCGTTGTTCACCACCGCGCGCACGAGCGACGGGTCGACCCGTTCCGCCAGCAACAACGTGTCGCGGATGCCGGCTTGCTTGAGCCAATCGCAGAGGCGGTCTTTGCCAGGCGTCTGACCGCCCGCCTCGATCTCCTCCATGATCTCTCTCGGCGCTTTCACCGCACCGGCCTTGCACTGGTGCTCCAGCCAGTCCCAGAATTCAGGAACCGCATCGATCGGATAGTAGGTGTTGTTCGCGGTGATCAACGTGTTGGCGTCGAGCAGGTCCATTGGCGTCAGGCCGCGCGCCGCAACAGCGGCTCGACGCTCCTTGCCTTCACGCCCAATACCTGCCCGGCCTTCACGGGCGTTAGCACACCAGCGCTCACCCAGCGATGGACGACGTCGAGAAGCGCTTTTCCGAGCCGTTGACGTCTGACCACGTAATAGCTGGGGCCGCCATCCTGTTCCCGAAGGGCCGCGCGCTCCCGGGCGCGGTTCTGCAGCCACTGCGCCCGGAACATGTCGCGAAGGGCGAACCACTGATCCTTCTCGATCATGCCGGCCTGAAGCAGGCGCAGCGCAACCATGGTGTGGCTAAGGTTCAGCGCCCCGGCCAGCCGACTCACCTCGCCGGCCACCGCATTGATCGGCAACTGCCAATCGAACGCTCTCTCGACGAGGTCGGCGTGAGAAAGGAGGATCTCGCTCGCCACCTCATTGCAGAACTGCTCGCCCCTCGCCTCCATCCGGGCGCCGCTCACCGCCGTGATCCCCAGGAAGATGTGGGAGAGCTCATGCAGGAGAGTGAACGACCAGGCCGCTCGCGAATCGTTGTTGTTGATGACCACGAAAGGCGCGATCGGATCGGCGATGGCGAAACCGCGAAACTCCTCCGTATCGAGGGTCGTCGTGTGGTGGCCCAGGTCGCCGATCAGCAATACGAAGACCCCGAGCGCCTCGGCCAGTTCGCGAAGATAATCAAACGCCAACGCTTGGGGGCGGCGCTGGCGATACGCGGCGAGGCTGAAGCCCAGCGCGTCGGTGATGTGTCTGGCGACGGCGTCGAGCCCATCCGACAGCTGAACCGAGCCAACAAAAGCGAGCGGTTCGGCTTCGTCGTCTTCCATCAGCTCGCGCACCGTGGCCTGGCGTACGCGAATGTCGCGCAACAGCGCCGCGACCATACCCTCGCTCGCGGGCCGCCGCTCGGGCAGCGTCCTGAAGTCTTCCACGCCCTCGTCCGCCACGGGCGGCCGTTCGAGATAGAAGGTCAGCAGCGGCCTTCGGTAGGCGTCGGCGATTTGGCGCAGCTGGGCGTCGGTCGGCTCGGCTTCGCCAGCCTCGAAGGCGGCCACGCGCTGCGCCGGCGTGAGACCTCGAGCCGCGTTCAGCCCCATCCGGCGCGCGGCCGCGTCCTCGGTGAGACCGGCGGTCTCCCGAGCCCAGCGCAGCACTTGGGGGTTCACATTGGGCATCAGCTTTCACTCTGCCACTACAACGGGTGACCTGTCACGGCGGTGGCGGAAGAGGACGGCTGGGGCCAAGGTTTTTTGACCGAGCGCGAACGATGCCACGAGTCGTCGCTGGTGTCAGGGTCGCGCCGAGGCGCATCCCTGCCCCACCCTCGGCGTGAGCTTCCGGAGGAACGTAAAGAACACGTCGATACGATACATATTTCCCCCGCGCTCTGTTCATGATATGTTCCCATCATCACACGCCTTGCCCGCATGGTGTTTCCCGGCGTGCCGCATCACGTCACTCAGAAAGAAAACCGCCGCGAGGCGATGTTTGCTTCGAGGATAGCGATCACGAAATCTATCGGGACCTGCTCGCCGAGCAGGCCCATAAAGCCAAGGTCGAGGTTTAGGCTTATTGCCTGACGCCCAATCAGGTTCACCTGATCATGATGCCCGAGACGGCCGATGGCCTTGGCCGGGCGGTGGGCGAAACGCGCCGACGCTACACCAACTTCATCAACGCGCGCGGACGGTGGACGGGCCATCTGTTTCAAAGGCGGTTCGCGTCTGTCGCGATGACGAGGCCCAACGGCTGACGGCGGCGCGGTACGTCGGCCGGGGCCCCATACCTTTCGGCTCGAAAGGACCTTGCTCGGAACGTAAGACAGACCCGCGAATTGGCGTCATGCTGGCGGCGCCAGGGAGGTTTGCGTGAAATGCTCACCGATCGAATTGTCCTGATCGCCGAGGACGAACCGATTACCGCCATGGACTTGGCTGCGGCCGTGACTCACGCTCATCCTTCGACCTCGGCGCCATGGAGATCGTCAACGGGAGGCGGGACCTGACGTGAGAGCCGTCGTAACCGAGATCAGGACCGTGGAGACCATGGCGGCCATCCGCGCCGATTGGGACGCCCTGCTCTCGCGGTGCTTGGGCTACGGCTTTGCTCAGACGCCGATCTATGCCGAGGTAGCGGCAGCGACCGTCCTTCGCCGGGGCCAGGCGGTATACCTCATCGCGGTCCATGCGGATGGCCAGCTGCGCGGCTTGTGGCCGGTATCAATCCGCGTCAGCCTTTTTAAGGAACTGCGCCCTCTCTCCTGCGGCAGCTTCGAGGAATACAGCGGACCCCTCCTGGACGACGAGTACGCTGCAGAGGCCTCGGCAGCCTTGCTGGACGCGGCCTCCAGGTTGCCGGCTCAAATCCTCCGAGTCCAATCCATCGCGTCCACGACGCCCTTCGCGGAGGCGCTGGCGGCCCTGGAGGCGCCCGGCCGGCACGTCGGAAACATTGACGGCTTCAGCGCTTCCCTCCACCGCTTTGCCACGTGGGAAGAGTATGCGGCCCAGGTCTCAAAATCCTACCTCGCCGACCTGCGCCGCAGGATGCGCCGGCTGCGGGAGCTAGGGCCCGTCGAGATGGGTTGGTGCAAGACGCCCCGAGAAGCAGAGACGATCATCCGCTGGATCTGGGAGAAAAAGCGCGCCTGGGCCAAAAAGCGACGGATAGACACGCCGTATATCTGGTCGGACGATGCGATGCAGTTCTTCATCGAGCTTGCGAGACGGGTGGACCTCTCGACGCTTCCTCTCGTGTGCTTCCTGAAGCTGGATGGCGCTCCGGTGGCGGGGGAAATAAACTTGGTTGGCGGTCGCGCGGTCGAGTCCTTCTTCGCCGCATTCGACGAAGCATTCGCCCGCTTCGCACCGGGCAAGCTGCTGATCGAAGACAGGTTCCGTTGGGCCATTGCACGCGGCCTGGATTTCGACTTCCGCATTTTGGCGGCCGAGTACAAAGCCGCCCTTTCGGACACCGTGACCGCCTACACCACGACCGACATCTATCTGACCCCGCGCGGGGCGGCCTGGGCGCCCCATTTTCGCACAGCCAGACAAGTTGCGCGGAGCGCTTTGCGCGCGCCGGGGAAGGCGTTTTCGCTGCTGTCGCGCCCGGCGGGGCCCCAGCGTTAGTCGCCATGTTTTCCCTTGAGGCCGAATGGCGAGCGGTCGAAGCCTGGCCCAGTCCCATTCGACGCCGGCGTCCATGGCCGCGTGCACGGATCACCCTGCGCGGCGACAGCGGCTTCGCACGCGGGGCGCTGATGGCCTGGTGCGAGGCCAATCGCGTCGACTATGTGGCGGTGTGACGTCGACAGGTTATCGTGTCCCCCTGCCCCCGCCCCCGGGTCCCCGCCCCCGGGTCAATGAGAACCGTAGCACGACCAGAACAAACGACGAACAATATTCGCGTCACCGCTCGCGGCCGCGATGTCGCCGACTCGATCGCGTCCGCCGTCCGGAGGCCGATCGCCCGCTAATCGGACAACCGAGAAGGTTTCGCTTCTGAAACCTTGCAATCGGGGTACGGCGCCGCTGTCACCTTATTCGCCAACACCCTAAAACTCAGGCCGCCAACCCCCAAAATCAACGGCGTTTGAGAAAATCAGGCCAGGGCCGACGTCGTTCATCATCAGAATTTAAATCCTCGCACAAAGGGAGTGCAAGATCAAATCCGCGTCGAGTCTTGATTAATTTCCGTCGAGCAGCGTGCACAGAGCCCGGTATCAAAGAATTCGCCGCGGCGTTCAAGCTTTGGGACATTCTTGCATACCACGCAGACCAAGCCCTGACCCAGCGCCATCTGCCGCCACGCTCGCCGGGTTACGTCCGTGACGTCATTTTCCAGCCTATTATCGTCTTGCATGCTCGACATATATATGAACGGGACAATTTTTTGAACCGGGCGCTCGTTCACAATTGGTTTATCCACCCCTCCCCTGGGCGCACGATCCATACTCGGCCCACCCGACGCGGTGACAGCCTTATTCCGCTGGGGAACCGATGAGAGCTGCGAACGCGCAGATCAGGCCAATGGAAACGAATCCGACCCGTCGAGCTGTGGATCCTTCTCTCGTACGCAGAGAGACCAGCAAGGCAAGCGCGCACTGGCAGGCATAGTAAAAAGCAAACGCCCGTGACGAGAGGGCGACGACCTGCACCGGGTCCGTCAGCCAAACCACGGCGAGGGCCAGCGCACCGGCCACGGTGAAGGCCCACGGCAAGCGCAGCTTGCCTCGCGACAGTTCACTCATGAGGCCGCCAGAGCCAATCGAATCTGCAACTGCCGCACTCAACTGGCTGGCGACAGCGGCGACAAGGACAAGCGCCGTCATTGGCGCGGCGATCAGACCCATGATGTCTAGGATGCCGGCCACGCCTTGCGCCCCGGCGGCCTCGCCAAGAAACGGGGTCAATAGGGCGAGGAAAGCGAGGTAGATTCCCGACGCGATCCATTGGGCGTGTCGCATTGTCGCGATCCGAAGCGCCGGCGGATAGCTGTGGCCCAGATAGCGCGAGGTTTCGAATCCTTGCACTGTGATGAGCAGCCCCAACAGAGTGGGAATACTGCCTGCGGTCAGACGCATTGAAGGAAGAGGGGGCGTAGAACCCAGGTGTGCGAGCCACCAGAAGGCCATGCCGGCGAGGAGGCCGGCGATGACGCCGATCTTCAGCGAGACACTCCCATGCGCCAAGTGTTCCACTCTGCGCAGCCCGCCTGAAAACGCCAGCGCTACGAAGCCGAGGATGATGGCCGTGACAAAAGCATTGGCGGTGATGGCATGCCAATGCTCGGGGATCGCCAGGGCCTTGAGCGAGAATTCCGCGAGCAGCTTGAGGTAATAGGCGACCGAGATGGCGTAGGCGATGGAAAGCACCGCCTGCGCCGCCCGGGTGAACCAGGCGATCGGATCGTGGAACGCGGCAGTGCGCGCGTGGTCTTCGATGTGCACGATATTGAACCGCACGACCGACCCGACCGCATAGGCCAATAGCAGCAACATCGCCATGGCGGGTAGCGCGGCGGCTCCAAATTCCCTGGCCAGGAAGGGTCCACAGATCAAAAAGCCGCTGCCGATGATCGAGGCGAGCGGCGTGACCGTCGCCCGCCAGCGATCAGTGCGTGTGAACGGACTTAAAGTCAGAAGCGCGGTGACAGAGATGGCGACAAGCGCGGCGACAACCGTGATCAGCAAATGGCGCCCTTCTCGTTCCTTATCGCTATCGCTGGGGCCGTGGGCTCAGCACTGATCAGCCGTAGAGAAGGGTTAGCACGCCGGCCGAGGTGGCGACGACCAGAATGACCAACAAAGCGCCCATCCGACCGTAGTCAGTGAATCGGTATCCGCCAGGGCTCATGACGAGCATGTTGTTCTGGTGGCCGATGGGGGTCAGGAACGCGCAAGACACTCCGATAAGGACCGCGAGCAGGGCAGCGTCCGGGCTCACACCCAACCTGCGGGCCAGATCGATAGCCAAGGGGCCCATGATGATGGCCGTAGCCACATTGTTGAGGAAAGTGGATAGCAGCAGGGACACGCCACAAATGGCCGCAAGAACCGGATAGAGTGGCAGGCCTGTCAGCACCTCGCTGATTGCTCCAGCGGCGATCGCCGCGGCGCCGCTTTGCTCGAAACTACGGCCCACCGGTATCATGGCCGCCAACAGGACGATGATGCTCCAATCGATCGATCGATAAATCTCCTCGGGGGGAACCAACCGGCTTGCGGCCAGCAGCGTCGCCGCGGCCAGGAAGGCCAACGCGGGCGGAACACCTCCCGCGACGATAGCCAAGATCGCCAAGGCGAATATGGCCACCGCAGCGACCGCGCCCCGGCGGGCGACCGGGACGGCGTCGTGACGATCGACTTCCAGCAGCCGAGCTTTGGGGACAAAACGAGCCAGATCGGCTGGATCGCCTCTCAAAAAGAGTTGGTCGCCAGCTTGAATGCGCAACTGGGCCAGCGGCGCTTTTTGGCGCGCGGTATGGGGACCGACGGCGACAACCGCTAGCCGCCCTTCGCTACGATTGTCTATCGCCTCATGCCCAAGGCCGATCAGGAACGAGCCATGGGCTACGACCACACGCGCGGTAATCGCACCAGGCGTTGCCGCGGGGTCCGGGACCAGCTTGAGCCCGGTTCGCGCCGCGGCGATCTGCTGGCCCTCCCGAGACATGACCAATAGTCGATCGCTGTTCGTCAGGCGCTCACCCACGGCGATGGGCAATTGGCCGGCTTGTCTGAAGATCGCGAGCAAGCGAGCGGGTACGGCGCGGAGCGAGCGCTTGACTGCGGCGACCGTCATTGGTTGAGCAACCCCCACAAGTGACAGCTCAAATACCCGCCATGGCGGTTTGCCGATTTGTTCGGACCCGCCGCGCCGGGGGAGCATTCGCCAGCCGAAGAGGGCGAGGTAGGCCAATCCGACGACCGCGACAGACGCCCCCACGGGCGTCATGGAAAAGAACCCGAACGGAACGCCAAGCACCTCCTCGCGCACGGAGGACAAGATCAGATTGGCGGGCGTTCCAATCAGCGTGGTCATGCCGCCAAGGATGGTGGCGAACGCGAGCGGCATCAGCGTCGCGCCAGGCGAGCGCTTTGCCTCGCGGGAGATTTCGGTGGCGATCGGCATGGTGATCACGAGCGCGGCGATGTCATTCATGAACGCGGAGAGGATTGCGGCCACGACCAACAGTGTCGCCAGGCGCGTGGTGAAACCCGCTTGCCTCGGGATCGCCACGCGCGTGATCAATGCAGCGACCCCAGACAATTCGATAGCGCGCCCGACGACCAGGATCGACGCCACGGCGACGACCGCCGGGTCGGCGAATCCCGACAAGGCTTTCAAAGGCGTGGTCAGCCCGGCGGCCAGGCAGGCGAACAACGCAATCAACGCCACGAGATCGTGGCGGATCTTGTCGGAAACGAAGAGCAGGAGCGCCCCGCCGAGGATCGCCGCGCTCAGAACCGCAGGCGACATGGTTTGCCCTCGGCGGCGGTCACGTTTCAACCATGCCTTTTGGAGACAGCCGTTCCAACAGCCATCCGATCGTGCCGCCCTGGACGATGACCGAGAACAGCACGATGACGTAGGCGGCGCTCAAGGCGACTGAGCTTGACGGCCCTTGCGGCAGGCTCAAGGCCAGCGCCACCGAAATGCCCCCGCGCAGGCCGCCCCAGATCAGCGTGGCGGGCGCTAGCCTACCGAGCGACAGGAAAGGGCGCAGCCCGGCCAGGGGCGCCATCACCGAGACAGCCCTGGCCGCCAGCGCCAGGGGGACCGCGGCGAACCCGACCGCGAGCATCCGCGGATCGAACGGGATGGTCACGACGACAAGGCCTATGAGCAGAAAGAGAACAGCATTGAGGATCTCGTCGATCAACGACCAGAATTTTAGGAGGTAATCTCGCGTGGTTTCGCTCATCGCGTGCTTGACGCCATGATTGCCAATCACCACCCCCGCGACCGCCATCGCGACGGGACCACTCACATGCAGCGCGTGGGCGAGCGCATAGCCCCCCATGACCACGGCCAGGGAGAGCATTACTTCGATGTTGTATTCGTCGATCGATTGCATGGCGCAGTAGGCGAGCCAGCCAACGGCAAGACCCAAGACGACACCACCACCCGCTTCCTGAGCGAACATTTGCATCGCGTGGCCGACCGAGAACGGCTCCGCGCCCGTGGCCGCGGCCAAAATGATCGCGAATACGACCACGCCCACACCGTCGTTGAACAAACTTTCGCCGGCGACGGTCGCCTTCAAGGTCGGGGTGACATTGGCGGTCTTGAGCACTCCCATCACCGCCACCGGGTCGGTCGGGCTGATCAGCGCGCCAAAGACGAGGCACCAGGCTATCGGCACGGCCAGTCCAAGGGCATGCGAGAGGAGATAGAAACCGGCGCCAATCAGCAGCGTCGAGAGGATGACGCCGCCGGTGCTGAGCGCCAGGATCGGCCACCGGCCGCGCCGCATCTCGTTCCAATCAACATGGAGCGCGCCAGCGAACAGCAGGAACGAGAGCATCCCGTCCATCAAGGTCGCGTGGAAATCGAGGCCGTCGATAAAGCGAACAATGATCGACGCGAGATGGCTTGATGGCGTCAGGCGATCGACCCCGACCACCATGAGGGACGCCACCGCGCCCATCACTGTCAGACCGATCGATGGCGGCAGGCGCAGGAACCGCTGGTTGAGGTAGCCAAGAACGGCAGCAAGGACGATCAGGATCGCCGCGGCGTCAAAGGGCGTGACGGCGAGTTCGTGACTCATGGCTCAGTGGGAGCCTGAACGACCGACAGGCGGAATGATTGCCCGGACGCCCGAGCGGCCCGGGGTTCGACGCCTTGGCCTCGCACCAGGTCCGCGATCGCCAATCCGCGCCTTTGCGCTAGGGAAAGGCGTCCTTCGGGGTTGCCGTCCGCAAGTCGCATGCCGGGCACACCAAGCCCTGGACTGTTCCATCGTTGGGCCGCCCACGCCGACGCGACAATCGCCTGGCGCGCAGCATCGTCGAGACTGTCGGAACCGTTGCTGAAGCGGATAACGGGCAGTGGCTGAAATGGAGGGACGATCGTGACTCGCCACCCCTCCACCGTCGCGCTCGCCCGCCTTTCCAGCGAACGATAGGTGTCGAGATCAGCGCCAGGCAGCGTCGCGGCGACCGCCGTCGCACTCTTGTTCTCGCGGTCGACGACGACTCTCTCTGGAGGAATCCCCGCAGCCAACGCAACTGCCTGCGTCACCCGATCCGCGTCCTGCCGGGCGGCGATCGCAGCCTCTTGGACCTGCTGAAGCTGAGCGCGTTGCGCATCGAGATTGTTCGCGTCCCGATCGATAAGAATCTGATCGACCTGAAGCCTGACCGGTCGGCCAAGCTGCTTCTCCAGTGTGGCGCGAAGATGGTCGTCGCTATCGGATTTGGATCTGGGTGCGATCACCACTGAGCGAATGGCCAGCGGCTTGGCGTCGAAATCGACGGCGAGCTGGGTCACGCGCGAGGTAGCGCCGAACTGGTGGACCAGGAAGGCCCGGACCTGGTTGACGGTCAGCGCTTCGCGGGCGATGCGACTGAGCGAAACGCCAAGGGGAATCGAAAGCCCCACGAAGACCAGGATCAATAGACCGGTCTGTATCCGGGTTTGGTGGCTCGAAAGCGAATGGCCGAATCCATAGAAACGCGCCATGATTGTCGCCGCCAGCGCGATGGTGACAAAGTTGGTGACGAATAGCGCCAGCGCGCCGCCAAGCACCGGGACGTTCCAGGTGGCCAATCCAAATCCGACCACGCCCAACGGCGGCATCAACGCGGTCGCTATGGCGACGCCCACGATCGTGCCGCCGCCGCCTTTGATAACCGCGAAAGAACCTGCAAGGGCCGCGAACAGCGCGACCATCAGGTCAAACAGGTTTGGACGCGTGCGCGCCAGGATCTCTGGGGTCACCTCTTTGAGGGGAGACGCCAGCACGACCAGAGCCGTGAAGGCGATCGCCAGGGCCGACCCAACCGCCAGCACGATCAGCGAACGCCGGGCTTCGACAAAGTCGAACATAGCCAATGAAAAGCCGAAGCCGAGGATCGGGTTCATCAATGGAGAAATGAGCATCGCACCGATGACGACCGCGGGCGACGAGAGCAAGAGCCCGAGCACCGCGATACCGGCCGACATCAACGTCATGAAGGCGTAGCGCGGCGACCAGCCGCTTTCTCCGGCGATTTGGCTGGCCACCTTTTGGTGGTCGATGCTGTCCATGATGACGTGACGCCACCGTTGCCGCAATTCGAGGACGTTCCAGCGGGTGTTCATCGACGGCATTTTGTTTCTCAAGGATGTTTGGCGCGCACCGTGGAGACCAGCAACTGCCGGTAGTGTCTCAGTGGGCAAACTGAGACACTACCGGGCGGCGGGTTGGACGTATCTCCAAGAGAACCCGCCGCCGCGGCCAGCCTTGCCGCGGGGGTTCGGCCGGATCGACCGTCATGGTCTCGACGCCAGGCGCCTGACGACGGCAATCGACGGCTCAGTTGAATCGCCGCTTCCTCATCTTGGCGGCGCGGTCGCTGGTCTTCACCATCACCTCGAACACGTCGCCCTCGCGCCGCAACCGCAGCGGCGCCGTGACGCCGGCTGGGCCCAGCGCCCAGAGCCGGGCGTAGAACTGTGCCAGGCTCTCGACGGCGTGGCCGTCCACGGCCAGCACCACATCCCCGCCTCGCACCTCCGCGCGATCGGCGGGGCCGCCGGTGGAGACATCCATCACCACGACATGGCCCTCGGCGTCATGGGCGTAGACGCCCAGCCATGGCCTGGGCTCTTGGGCGGGGCGCCCTCGCGCCAGGTCGTCGAGGATGGGGGGCAGCAATTCTATCGGAACGCTCATGTTGATCGTCTGGGCGCGGCCGCCGGCGCCCTCCTGGTTCATCTGCAGCGAGCCCACGCCCACCAGGGTCCCGGAAGGTCCGATCAGCGCCGCCCCGCTCCAGTGCGGGTGGCCCGGGCCGGTGAACAGCGCCTCTTCCAGCAGGTATTCCCAGTAGCCGGCGAAGGGAGCGCGGGCGATCAGGTGGGCGGCGATCGTATGCGGGCGCCCGCCGCCGCCGGCGACGATGACATCCCCCTCGACAGCGAGAGTTCGCGAATCGCCGATCGGCAGCGGCGGCAGGTCGAGCGGCTCGAGAGCGTGCAACAGGCCAAGGCCCGTCACCGGATCGGAACCGAGCGCATGAGCGGGCACGCGCCGGCCATCGTTGGCGATCAGCGTCACGTCCTCCGCCTCGGTGATCAGGTAGCCGATCGTCAGGACCAGACCGCTGTCATTGATGACAATGCCGTTGCCCAGCCGCTCGGTTCCCAGCGTTTGCGCGGTGTAGGCGTCCTCGGGCGCCGTCGCGCGCAGGACGACGAGCGACGAGAGCGCCCGATCGAGATCAAACGCGACATCCGCGGACGAGGGTCGCAGGTGTTTCTCCACTTCATAGCCGTCGAACGGGGATGTCATGCGCGAGCGCCTCCTTGCATCGTCCAAGGCAATCTAGGGCGCAGGTCCATCGCGGCAAGGGTCCGGCCGCGCGCTACGCCGAGGTGTGTTCGGTGACCGTGAAGCTGCGGGTGAGGGCGCGATCGGAAAATCGCGCCTCGTCCTCGGCGATCCAGGCCTGCACGGCGGGATCCTCCAACGAGCGCCGGAAGGCCTCATAGTCGGCGTCGTCGGTGAAGGTGATCTCGGTGATCACGTCGAAGTCCGGCCGCGGCAGGGTGTCGGCCGGGGAACTCTCGATGAAATTGCGCCGGTAGTCGGCGCGCGCGAGCGCGGGGATGCGTTCGATCGCGCCAGGCGCATGGACCGTCTCATAATGATGCTTGAATTGCTCCAGCGACGCGCCCGGCTTGCGCGTGAGCAATACGATCGTCTTTTTCATCGGCGTCTCCGGCGTGGGCTGCGACCGTGACGCAACCACCTCTGCGCCGCAAGCCTATCGCTTGAAGGGCGTCTTGTACGACCTGTTGGCCGCCGACCAGGGCCGGGCGGCGCCGTTGGTCGCCAGGTATGGGGTGGGATGCACGCCAGGAACGATCTGATAGGCGAGGTTGAGGGTGTTGCGGTTCTGCAAGGTCATGAGCGTCTTGTAGCCGGCGCCTTCCGTCCATCGGTCGGCGGCGTCGCCGATCAGCACCGTGGCGACGAACAGTCGCTCGAAGCGCGTGATGACGTTCGAGGACGGCACCAGATCGATACTCGTTCCATCGCCGTGAGTCGGTGAAACGCCCGCCAGGTTGTCGGCCGAACCGGATCTGGTCTCGAGCCCGGGGACACAGGCGGCGATCGCCGCCTTCCACAAGGCGCCCTCGGGATAGGTGACCGTAATCGTCGCCGGGGGCTGCAGGCCCGCATTGGTCGGCTCGCCGGGAGAAGTGGTCGCCAGGAACACCCCCTGCACCGGACCCTGCGTCCACCTGCCCCCGCCGGTCTGGTAGAGGTTCACGCCGCCGCTGTCGTAGGCGGTGATCCTTTTCTTGGGTCCGTGCAACGCCGTCGCGACGACCTGGATCATGTCGCCCGCGACGCACGCCCGGGTGATGTGGATCACAAGCTGGGTCGAGCGGTCCACGGCGCTGGCCGAGCCGATCACGAAGGGCGGGCCCGCTGCCTGAGCCATCCCCGGAGTGAGGACGACCGCGAGGGCCGAATAGAGCCAGCGAATCATGTGCGCATTCCCCTAAAAGCGCAGGACCTGACGCCCCGGCGACCTTGTCGGAGGCAGTCTATCGCACGAGACGCCACGGTTCCAGCGGCGGGTAGGCTCTCGAAGCGACGACGAAACGCGGGCGCAGGGCGCGGCGCCGACGGGGTCAGTCGAGGCGGCGGCTCAGGCCGGCGAGGAAGGTGCGCAGGTCGAAGCGGCCGCTGGTCAAGGCGCCGGAGCGGAAGGCGGGAATGGCGACCCAGACCTCCAGGGCGGTGGCGGCGGCCATCAGGGCCATGGTGGCGGCGATTTGCCACGGCGGCGGGTCGGCGGCGACGCGGGCGACCATCATGAAGGGGGTGAACGGCGGCACGAAGGCCAGGACGGTCAGCACCGGCGAGTCTGGGCGGGCGAGCGCCTGACCCATGAACATCAGCGGGACGCTGATGAGGATCATCATCGGTCCCAGCAGGGTCTGGGCCTCGCGCGGGCTTTCACAGAAGGCGCCGATGGTCACGTAGAGGGTGGCGAACATCAGATAGCCGCCGACGAAGTAGACGGCGAAATAGAAAAGCAGTCCTCTGGCCAGCAGGATGTCCGCGAGATCGGCGCCGAGGGAGGGGTATCGAACGGCGACGACGACGCCGGCGATCGTCACCCACAGCGCCAGCACCGTCGCGGTGACCCCGGCGACGCCCAGAATCTTGCCGGCCATGATCTGCCAGACGGCGACGGAGGAGAGCAGTATTTCCAGTATGCGGCTGCTCTTCTCCTCGATCACGCTGCCCAGCAGCATGCCCGCGCCGGTGAGGACCGACATCCAAAGCAGAAAGCCCATGCCCAGGCCGACGAGCCCAGGCAGCCGGTCGCGCAGGGCCACCTTGCCCTGCGCGGCCTTGGGGGAAAAATCGGTGACCGAGGCGGAGACGTGGTCGATCGCCGCCACCACCGCCGGATCGACGCCGGCCCTGGCGAGGGCCTGGCGTCGGATGGCGCGGTCGACGGCGTCGCTGACCAGGCCCGCCACGGAGCGGTCGGCGACCTGGCGGCTCCAGATGTCGACGGCCACCGTGCCGCCCGCCGGCCGCAGGATGGCGACGACGTCGAGCCGTTCGCCGTCCGCAACGACGCTCGGCCCGGCGAGAAACGGCCTGAGGCGACGCGAGGCGTCAAAAGCGTCGGCGAACGGCGCGCCAGGCGCGGGAACGAGTCGGGCCGGGGGCGCCCCGCCCGCCGTCTCCAGGCGGATCGCCCGCGCGATCTCCGGCGCCAGATGGCGGGCGCTAAAGTCGACGACCGCCAGCGCCGGCGGCGGCGTGGCGCGCTGCACGATCGTCGGCGCCACGGCGAGGACGAAAAAGCCCACCGGCAGCAGCAGGATCGAGAGCCAGAAGCCGAGGGTCTGGACATAGGCCGCGTATTCGCGGGCCGCGATCTTCCACACATGGGTCATTGAGCGCAACCCACGTCGGGGCGCGCGGCGGTGAGGAGGATGAACGCCTCGTGCAGATTGGGTTCGCGCAGCTCGAAGCGGTCGATCGGCAGACCCCGGGCGAACACCTCGCCCAGGACGATCTGAGCCGGGACCGACGGATCGAGGGTGGCGACAATCCGCAAGGTTCCGCCATCGAGGCGCTCGACGCAGAGGCCGTTCAGGCCGCGCAGGCCGCTCAGAACATCGCCGGCGAACGGCCCCTCGAGAACGACCGAGCGCGGCGCGACCTTGCGCGCCGCCGCGACCGTCCCGTCGAAAACCTTTCGACCGGCGGCCAGCAGCACGACCTGGTCGCACAGGCGCTCGGCGTGCTGCATCACGTGGGTCGAGAAGATCACCGTCGCACCGCGCGTCGCGAGCGAGCGTATCAGGGTTTCCAGCGACAGCTGGTTGACCGGGTCGAGGCCGGAAAAGGGCTCGTCGAGGATCACCAGGTCCGGATCATGCGCCAGCGCCGAAAGCAGCTGCACCTTCTGCGCCATGCCCTTGCTGAGCCGGCGGATCTGGCGGTGCTTCGCCTCGCCCAGTCCGTGGGAATCGAGCAGCTCGCCGGCCCGGCGCCGCGCCTGCGCCGTCTTAACCCCCTTGAGGCCGGCGAGAAAGGTCATGGCCTGGACCGGCGTCATCCTGCGGTAGAGGCCGCGCTCTTCGGGCAGGAAGCCGATGCGCGCGCGAACTTTGGAGGCGTCTTCCTGGCCCAGGATGCTGATGCGTCCGCTGGTCGGCCTGACCAGCCCCAGCGCCATGCGCAGCGTCGTGGTCTTGCCCGCGCCGTTCGGCCCCAGGAACCCCAGGATCCTGCCGCGGGAGGCCTCGAACGACAGGTCGTCGACCGCGAGCACCTGGCCGTATCGCTTGGTCAGTCGATCAATGGCGAGCGCGGCGCCCATGTCACCTCCAACTCGCCCGAGCCGGCGCCCTCCGAAACCGGCGCCGTCGGCGCCAGCCGTGCATAGACGACCTGGTCCCAATAGCGGCCTTTCCAGAAGGCGTAGCCCCGTAGCAGGCCTTCGCGGGCGAAACCGTGGCGCCGCAGCACGCGTTCGGATCGCGCGTTGCCGGCGGTCACCAGGGCTTCAAGGCGATACAAGGCCAGGCGGGCGAACCCGAAGTCGACGATGGCGGGCAGCACCGCGGTCAATACGCCGCGGCCCCACCAGGCGGGAGCGAGATCATAGGCGATTTCGCCACGGCGGCCGCGCTCCAGCGCGATGCGGTTGAAGCCGCAGGTTCCCACAAAGGCGCCGGCGGCATCGCGGATCGACCAGCGCAACCCCGCGCCCAGGGCCCGCTGCGCCATGGCCCAGTCGATGATGTGACAGGCCTGCTGCACATCGGTCAGCGGCTCGAGGTCCATGAACGCGACCACGCGGGGATCGGCATACTGGGCGAAGACGTCGGCGGCGTCCGGTGCGCCCAGCGGCTTCAGCCGAAAGGCCCCGACCGCCAGATCCAGATCACCGTCCAGATCGGGATCGCGCGAGATCACCGCGCCGACCCGGCCAGGCGAAGCACGCCCATCAGGCGCGCGCGCGTCTCGCCATCGGCGCGCCCGTCGCAGCGGCTCTGCAGCCAGTGCCTCTGGAAGGCGCGCACCTGCGTCGCGGTGGCCTCGTCGAACAGGCCGCTCAGGGGGGACTCATAGCCCAGCCGCGCCAGCGCGCCTTGCAACGCCAGAACGCCCAGGCCCTCGTCGCCGTGCGTGAGAATCGCCCCCGGCGCCGCCGGCGGCTCCGTCCAGAGGCCATGCCCCTCCAGCGCCAGCCGACGCCAGGGAAACAGTTCGCCAGGGTCGGTCTTGCGGGCCGGCGCGACATCGGAATGACCCAGGATGCGCTCGTCCGGGATCGTCCATCGCGAGCGGATGTCGGCAAGCAGCGCGATCACCGCGTCGATCTGAAGGTCGGGAAAGGCGCGGTAGCCGAAGTCATGACCGGGATTGACGATCTCGACCCCGACCGACGCGGCGTTGATGTCGCGCTCGCCGCGCCAGAACGAGACGCCGGCGTGCCAGGCGCGGCGCGCCTCCGGAACCAGGGCGAAGATCCGGCCATCCTCCTCGACGAGGTAGTGGGCCGAGACTTTGGCGGCGGGATCGGTCAGACGGGCCAGGGCCGCCTCGCCACTCGTCATGCCGGTATAGTGCAGGACGATCATGTCCGGCGGCGCGCGACGGGCGTCGAAATTGGGGGACGGGGCGGAGGCGAGGTCCATCAGGCGCGGCGCCGGGCCAAGCGGGAGAAGGGATTGGCGCCGCGCGGCAAGGCGACCACCAGGACGCCGACCAGCGCCAGGGCTGCGCCGGCGCCCATGCGCGCATCGAAGGCGTCGTGGGTGATGGTCACGCCCAGAGCGATATTGGCAAGCGGGGTCAGTAACATCAGGGGCTGCAGCAGGTTCACCTCGTGGCGCTGGATCAGTCCGTAGTAGGTAGTGTGAGCGATCACCGAAACCACCAGGCCTGAAAACGCCACCGCGGCCAGGAAAGGCCAAAGAGCGTTGGCCAGCACGGCGCCCTGGCCATGCTCCATCAGCCCGCTCAGAGCGGCCAGCGGCCAGACCGCCGAGAACCCGACCCAGGCCTGAAATGTCAGGGGGTCGACCCCGTCCATGCGCTTCATCAGCACCGCCCCGAGCGATCCGGCGGCTGCCGACCCCACCACGAACAGCAGGCCGGCGCCCACGGCGAAGCCCTCCGGATTCCACAGCACGACGACGACCCCGCCAAGGGTCAGCATCATTCCCAGCGCTCGCCGTAGCGGTATGCGCTCGCCCAGCAGCACCGCCGACAGGACGATCGAAATCGGCAGGCCGACCTGGCTGACGATCGCCACGCTGGAGGGAGAGGTGGTCTTCAGCGCAAGAAAAACCAGGGCGAACGAGGCCGCGCCCATCAGCAGGGCCACGACGATCAGCCGGCCGAAGGGCCGCGGCGCGGGCAACAGCCAGGGCAAGGTGACCAGCGCCACCAGGGCGAACCGCGCCGCGGCGTAGAACAGCGGCGGCGCGCCATAGTGGGAAATGACGATCTTGGAGACGACATTGCTGCCCGCCCACATCAGGCAGACGGCGACCAGGAGGGCGAAGTCTCGCGCGGGCATCCGCCGGGCTTAGGCGGCGGGGTGAGACGAGGCAAGGCCGGCGGCGGCAGGCGCCCTTTGCTGTCGACCGCCGGACGCGGATCGTCTCAGGCGGCCGCGTCGAACGAGAGGGTCTCGTAGCGGTGCAGGTGATGGTCCACCGAGCCGAACGCGCCCTCGATGATGGTGGCGCGCTTGAAGTAGTGGCCGACGGCCATTTCGTCGGTCATGCCCATGCCGCCATGCAGCTGGATGGCGTTCTGGCCGATGAAGCGGCAGGCGCGGCCGACCTGGACCTTGGCGGCGGACACCGCCTTGGAGCGCTCTGCGGCGGGCTCGGTGACCTTGATGGTGGCCATGTAGGTCATCGAGATCGACTGTTCGAGCTGGATGAACATGTCGACCATGCGATGCTGCAGCACCTGGAAGCTGGCGATCGGCACGCCGAACTGCTTGCGCTGCTTGGTGTAGTCGAGCGTGTTCTCGTGCGCCTTGCGCATGACGCCGCAGGCCTCGGCGCAGATCGCGGCGATCGCTTCGTCCACCACCTGCTCGACCAGGGGCAGGGCCGCGCCCTCGGGTCCGATCAGGGCGTCGGCGCCGACCGCGACATTCTCGAAATAGACTTCGGAGGCGCGTTGGCCATCGACGGTGGGATAGTCGCGGGTGACCACGCCCGGCGCGGACTTTTCCACCAGGAATATCGAGACTCCGCCCGCTTCGCTCTGCGCGCCGCCGGTGCGCGCGGTGACGATCAAATGGCTGGCCCAGGGCGCGCCGATGACGACGGCCTTGTGGCCGTTCAGCACCCAGCCGGCGCCGTCCTTGCGCGCCGTGGTGGCGAGGTTGGCGAGGTTGTAGCGCCCCTGCGGCTCGGCATAGGCGAAGGCGATCGTCGCCTCGCCGCCGATGATCTTGCCGATCATGTCCGCGGCGTGCGTCGGGGCGCCATGCTTCATGAATCCGCCGCCGATCACCACCGTGCCGAGGAACGGCTCGACCACCAGCGCCTTGCCGAACTCTTCCATGATGATCATGGTCTCGGTGGCGCCGCCGCCCAGGCCGCCGACATTCTCGGCGAACGACGCCCCCAGGATGCCGAGTTCTTCGGCGAAGGCCTTCCACACCTCCGGCCGCCAGCCCGACGCCGACTTCACCGCCGCGCGGCGCGTGTCGAAATCATAGTGGTCGCCGAGGTAGGCGGCGACCGTGTCGCGGAGCAGGGTCTGTTCTTCGGTGAAGCTAAAGTCCATGGGGGTTCCCTAGAATGCGTGTTTCGTTGAAGCGCACCACAAAGGCACGAAGGACACAAAGAGACCGGGGCCTGGCGCGCGCCGCAGGCGCCATCAGCCGACCGTTGGTTGATCGACGGCTTCGCCGTCCAGCAGTCTCTTAGTGTCCTTCGTGCCTTCGTGGTGCGCTTTTCTTACAGGCCCAAAACCACTTTCGCGATGATGTTGCGCTGAATTTCATTGGAGCCGCCGTAGATCGAGGTCTTGCGGTTGTTGAAATAGCGGCCGGCCGAACCGACGGCGTCGTCGGGCCCGATGGCTCCGAGGTTGTGCGGCGCATCACGCAGGTAGGGCGCGCCGTAGTGGCCCGCCGCCTCCAGCGCCAGTTCCGTCAGCCTCTGCTGGATTTCCGTGCCCTTGATCTTGAGGATCGACGACTCCGGGCCGGGGCCCTTGCCCGCGCTTTCGCCCGCGAGCGTGCGCAATTCGGTGAACTCCAGAGCGGTCAGGTCGATCTCCAGTTCGGCGACCTTGCGCTTGAAGAAGGGGTCGGCGAGCAGAGGGCCGCCGGCGTCGGACAGCTCGGCGCTGGAGAACTCGCGCAGGCGCTCGAGACCGCGCTTGGACCGGGCGACGCCGGCGATGCCCGAGCGCTCGTGCAGCAGCAGCGCCTTGGCGCAGGTCCAGCCCTTGTTCTCGTCGTAGATGCGGTTTTCGACCGGGACCTTGACGTTGTCGAGCCAGACCTCGTTGACCTCGTGACCACCTTCGAGCGTGGTGATCCGGCGCACCTCGATGCCCGGGCTCTTCATGTCGATCAGCAGGAAGCTGATGCCGGCCTGCGGCTTGGCGTGCGGATCGGTGCGGACCAGGAAGAAGCCCCAGTCGGCGAACTGCGCCAGGGTGGTCCAGGTCTTCTGGCCGTTGACGATGTAGTATTCCTTGCCGTCGTCGGCCTTGATGCGCTCGGCGCGCGTCTTGAGCGAGGCGAGGTCGGAGCCGGCGCCAGGCTCGCTGTAGCCCTGGCACCACCAGATAAGGCCGTCGCGGATGCCCGGCAGGAAGCGGTCCTTCTGCTCCGGCGTGCCGAAGGTGTAGATCACCGGCGCGACCATGTTGACCCCGAACGGCAGGACCGGCAGGGCGTCGGCCTTGGCCGTCTCTTCGGACCAGATGTATTTCTGGGTCGGGGTCCAGCCCGTGCCGCCCCACTCCACCGGCCAGCCCGGCGCCGCCCAGCCGCGCGCGGCGAGGATGCGGTGCCAGGAGAAATAGTCCTCCTTGGTCAGGGCTTCCTCGTTGTCCTGTTTTGCGCGCAGCACCGGCGGATAGTTCTGGGAGATAAAGGCGCGGACCTCATCGCGGAACGCGACGTCCTGCGGCGAGAATTCAAGATCCACGGTGGCGGTCCCTTGCTGGCGTGTCTGTCGGCAGCCAGCATAGGGGCCAAGCCCGGGGTTTGCCAAGAGAAGGCGACGCCCGCGTCAATTTTAAGCCGGCGCGTTCGTGGATGCCAGCGGCCGAGCGTCCACGACCGGCCGGATCGGGACCGGCCGTGGACTCTCAGCGGCGATCAATTGGCGCCGCTCGATGGGGAGGCGGAGGACCCCATGTTCGAGCCGTTGCTGGCGAACGCCTGGCAAGCGCCGTCGCGTTCGGCGATCAGGGAGGCGCGGCCGCTCGCGTCGGAGTGGCTGGCCTGGCGCAGAGCCTTGGCGCGGACGTCGTCGGCGCGGTCGAGCACGGCGCTGATCCGGCCGCCACTCTGCTTGCTGACGACGGAGCTGATGGCGGCGGCGTCGACCTTGCCCAGAGCCGGCGAGGACATCAGGGCCTGGCAGCGCACCGCGCCGAGGTACTGGGAGTCGGTCATCTGGCTGGGCGAGGCGATGGCCGCGGTGGTGGCCGAAACTGCGGCGATGGCGATGAGGGTCTTGAACATATCTGGTTCCTCCATTGGCTTGGGATGACCAGAGTTATGAGATGAAAGCAGATCGAATCCAAGTTAATAAGAATACATCTTTGAGGATCGGCCTTCATTACTGCAAGTTAATAATTAAATCCGAGCAATGTTCGGGACTCGCAATCGCCACAATGCCGCCGCCGCGGCGCCGGATTGCCAGACGCCGCTCGGGGGCGCAGGAAGCGGACCATGACCTCCCCGCCCCGCCCCATCGCGACGCCCTGCGTCCAGGTCTGCATCGTCGACGGGCAGAGCGGCCTTTGCCTCGGCTGCTTTCGCACCCTGCGCGAAATCGGCGGGTGGAGCCGATTGTCCGACGCCGAGCGCGCCGCGATCATGGCGGGCCTCGCCGATCGCCGCGGTCGCATCGCGCCTGGGAAACTCGGCCTGGCCTGATCAGGCGGCCGCGGCCCGCGCCGACGCGGCCGCCCGCACAGCGTCCGCCGCCTTCTCGACGACACCGACGTCCGCCCCCGGCCGGGCGCCCTCGACCGTAAGTATCCGCCGCCAGGCGCGCGCGCCGGGCAGGCCGTGGAAAAGACCCAGCATATGCCGGGTCATCGCGGCCAGGGGGGTCCCGCGCGCCAGTTCGTCGCGCACATACGGGAGATAGGCCTCGACGACGTCGAACGGCGTCGGGTCGATGGACGAAGCCCCGAAAAGGCGCCGATCCACACCGGCCAGGATGTCCGGCCGATGGTAGGCGGCGCGGCCGAGCATCACCCCGTCGACCCGCTCGAGATGCGAGCCGGCCTCGTCCAGAGAGCCCACGCCGCCGTTTATCACCACCGTCAGGCCGGGGCGCTCCCGCTTGAGCTGGTAGACGAGCGGGTAGTCGAGCGGCGGGACATCCCGGTTCTCCCTCGGCGAGAGTCCCTGCAGCCAGGCTTTGCGCGCGTGAACGATGAAGACGCCGACCCCCGCGTCCGCGCACAGGTCGACAAGTCCGAACAGACTTTCGTGCGGATCCTGCTCGTCCACGCCGATTCGGCACTTCAGGCTCGTCGGGATGGCGACCGCATCGCCGATCGCCGCCATGCACTCGGCGACAAGGCGCGGCTCGCGCATCAGGCAGGCGCCGAAGCGGCCGCTCTGCACCCGGTCCGACGGACAGCCGACATTGAGGTTGATCTCGGCATAGCCCAGGTCCTCGGCGATCCGCGCCGCCCGCGCCAGATCGCCCGGATCGGAGCCGCCCAGCTGCAGCGCCAGCGGATGCTCGTCGGGAGAGAAGGCCAGCAACCGGGCCCGATCGCCACGCAGCACCGCGCCGGTGGTCAGCATCTCGGTATATAGCCGCGCGCGGGACGACAGGCGCCGATGAAACGCCCGGCAATGGCGATCGGTCCAGTCCATCATAGGTGCAATACAAAATCTATGATCTTGATTCATATAGGATTTTTTCGTATCTTCAACGCGTTAGGTCGCGGCGTTTGCACTCGTTTCTACGCCATGTTGCGCGGCTTTTCGCCACGTTTCGACCGATGGGTGCACACGGAGCGCACACGACGATGGCCACGTATACGAAGCTGAAGTCGGGATCCTGGCGTGCGCAAGTCCGGCGAAAGGGCCGGTACGTCGGCGAGACGTTTCTGCGGCGTGACGACGCCCGCCGATGGGCGACCGACACCGAGCGCCAGGTCGACCGAGGCGAGACGCCCAGGCCATCGCGTATTGCCCGTTTGTCCACCGTTGGTGATCTCGTCGACCTTCACATCGCCGACATGGCGGACGTCGGCAAGGTCCCCGGACGGTCAAAGAGCGCCACCTTGGCGATGCTCAAGCGCGAACTCGGGTCCCGGAACATGGCTGAACTCGACCGCGAACGCCTCATCCGTTTCGGACGCGACCGCGCTGCGAGCGGCGCGGGACCGGTGACCCTCGGCATCGACATCGGCATGATAAAGCTCGTGTTATCCCATGCCGCGGCCGTTCACGGGCTGCCGGTGCGCGTCGAGCCGGTGGATCTCGCGCGGATAGCGCTCAAGCGTCTCGGTCTGGTTGCCAAAGGCAACGAACGTGACCGGCGGCCGTCGGAGGAAGAATTGGCGACGTTGGTCTCCTATTTCGATGGTAACGCTCGCCAGGTCATTCCTATGGGTCGCATCATAAAATTCGCGGTGGCCACAGCGATGCGCCAGCAAGAAATCTGCCGCGTCACATGGGAGGACCTAACCTGGATTTCTCAAACGTGAGGGGTGCATCGGGGGCGAGAATCTGAGATAATTCATCTACCACAACGAGTTATCGGATTCTTGAAGCCCGTGAGCCATGCCCCCGATGCCGACGGACTGTAACGCGAAGCTGTTCG
>JBBRAV010000058.1:0-24654 GCA_038206535.1 Caulobacterales bacterium | reverse complement strand
CAGCCTATAGAGGAGCGCTTCCCGTTCGCCAAGTCGACTTCACCCCCACTTCAAGTCGCCCCGCCATGCTCCGCATCCACGATCTGGTGTTCGACGCCTGGGGGCGCCGCTTCTTCGACCACGCCACGGTCACCCTGCCGGTCGGCGCCAAGGTCGGCCTGGTCGGCCGCAACGGGGCGGGAAAATCGACCCTGTTCAAGCTGATCCTCGGCCAGCTCTCGGCCGGAAGCGGCGACATCGACGTGCCCAAGGCGGCGCGTATTGGCTCGGTCGACCAGGAACACCCGGCGACGCCCGTGCCGCTCCTTGAAACCGTGCTGGCCGCCGACGTCGAGCGCGCCGCCCTGATGGCCGAGCTGGACACCGCGCCGCCGGAGCGGCTGGGAGATATCTACGCGCGCCTCGGCGAAATCGAAGCCGATCGGGCGCCCTCGCGCGCAGCCGAAATCCTGAGCGGCCTGGGTTTCAGCACCGCCGATCTCGATCGGCCGATGGCCGAGTTTTCGGGCGGATGGCGCATGCGGGTCGCCATGGCGGCGGCCCTCTTCGCCGAGCCCGATCTGCTTCTGCTGGACGAGCCGACCAACTACCTCGACATGGAAGGCGCGCTCTGGCTCGAAGCGCGCCTGCGCAAATATCCCCACAGCGCCCTGATCATCAGCCACGACCGCGAACTGCTGGATCATTCGGTCGACGCCATCCTTCACCTGACCGAGGGTCGGCTGGACTATTACACAGGCGGCTTTTCCTCGTTCGAACACCAGCGCGCCGAGCGTCTGAGACTGCAGGCCGCCGCCCGCGGCAAGATCGAGGCCAAGCGCGCGCACATGCAGGCCTTCGTCGATCGCTTCCGCGCCACGGCCAGCAAGGCGCGCCAGGCCCAGTCGAGAATGAAGATGATCGCCAAGCTCCAAGCCGCTCCATCGGTGGTGGAGGAACATGTGGCCCCCTTCCTGTTACCCTCCCCTGCCCGTCCCCTCGCGCCACCGCTCGTGCGGCTGGAGGGCGTCTCCGTGGGGTATGGCGGGCCGCCGATCCTCAAAGGGCTGAATCTGCGGCTCGATCTGGACGACCGCATCGGCCTGCTGGGCGTCAATGGCTCAGGCAAGTCGACCTTCGCCAAGATGATCGCCGGCGACCTCGCCATTCACGACGGCCACCTTCATCGCGACCGGCGCATCAAGGTCGGCTGGTTCCACCAGCACCAGATCGAGGCGCTGGATCCGGCCGACACGCCGCTCGACATCATCCGCCGGGTGCTGCCGGAGGCGACCGAGGCTCAGCGTCGCTCGCACCTGGCGCGCTTTGGCATGACCGTGCAGAAGGTCGAGACCACCGTCGCCAACCTCTCGGGCGGCGAGCGCGCGCGGTTGTTGCTGAACCTGGTCGCGATGGAACGCCCCCATCTGCTGATCCTCGACGAGCCCACCAATCACCTCGACATCGACAGCCGGCGCGCGCTCACCGAGGCGCTCAACGACTATGAGGGCGCCGTGATCCTGATCACCCACGACCGCTCGCTGATGGAACTGGTCGCCGACCGACTGTGGATGGTCGCCGATGGTACGGTGAAGCCGTTCGATGGCGACATGGACGACTACGCCCGCTTCGTCCTCGACCGCGCCAGGGCCGCGGCCCGCGGGCCGGCCAAGACCGCGCCGCCTCCGTCCGCACCCACGCCGGCGGCGCGGCCCGCCTCGGCCCCGCTGAAGCGGAAACTGGAGGCCGCCGAAGCCACGCTGGCGCGCGAAACCAAGCTGATGGCGCAGGTCGACGCCGACCTCGCCGACCCGGCCTTGTACGCCAAAGGCCAGGCGGCCGTTTCCGAGTTGACCAAGCGGCGCCAGCGCATGGCCGAGCGCCTCACCCAGGCGGAGCAGGAGTGGATCGCCGCGGCGGAGCGATATGAGGCGTCGCTGCCCGAAGTGCAGCCGATTTAGGGCGCCCGCTGCTTCTCGAGCCGACGGCCAAGGTTCAGCAACCTTGGTCGCCGCTTTCGGATCGAGAATCGCTGGGGATTACCGGCCCCCCTTCCGCTAGGATGGGCGACGATGAACCTGTTTCAAATCATTGCCGTCTTTCTTGGGTTGATGGCGGTCGTGGGCTGGGTGAACGCCCGAACCCTGCGCTTGCCTCAGAATATCGCCATGATGTCGGCCGGGATCGCAACCGCGGCCGTGCTGTTCATCGCCCAGACGGCGGTCGGGCCGTTCTGGGGCTTCAACTCAGTCCGCGACGAGATCTCGCGCCTGAATTTCAGCGAGGCGGTGGTGGGCTACATGCTGGCCTTCCTGCTGTTCAGCAGCGGCATGCAGGTCGACCTCGGCGAATTCCGTCGGCGCCGTGTGGCCATCTGGTTCCTGGCCACCCTCGGTGTGCTGATTTCCACCGGCCTGGTCGGCTTCGGTGTCTGGCTGGCTTCCCGCGCCATCGGCGTGGATCTGCCCCTGCCCTGGGCCCTGGTGTTCGGCGCCCTGATCAGTCCGACCGATCCCGTAGCGGTCATGAGCCTCGCGCGTTCGGGCGTGCTGTCGAAAAGATTGGCCGCGGTCCTCGAAGGGGAGGCCCTGTTCAACGACGGCGTGGGCCTGGTCGTGTTCACCGCCGCGCTCGCGTTCGCGCAAAGCGGTGTCGCGCCGGACCCGCTGCACACCGCCGGCGCTATCTTGACGGAGGCGGGGGGCGGCCTGGCCCTGGGCGTGGTGGCCGGGCTTCTCGTGACTCAGGTTATGCGCACCATCGACGACTATGTAGTCGAGTTGACCGCCTCGCTCGCCCTGGCCACGGGGGTCTACGCCATCGCTGAAGTTGCCCATGTCTCCGGACCGGTCGCGGCCAGCGCGGCGGGCCTGATCATCGGTTCCTATGGCTTCAGGGTGGGCATGAGCGAAGAGGCGCGCCGCCACATACAGGGATTTTGGCATCTGGCCGACGAACTGCTCAACGGTCTGCTGTTCCTGCTGATGGGTCTGCAGATATTCGTCGTGCCTTTCAACCTGCGCGAGATCGACGTGTGGATCGTTTCGATCGTGCTGGTCGCCGCGGCGCGCCTTGTGGTGGTGTTGCCGTGGGGCGCCTATTTCCACCTGAAACACGAGGAGAAGGGCGCCAGCCTCATCCTCGCCTGGGGCGGCCTGCGCGGCGGCATCAGCCTGGCCCTGGCCCTCACCCTGCCCCCCGAACACTCGCGCGACCTGATCGTCTCGGTCACCTTCGCCGTCGTGATCGTGTCGGTGATGGTGCAGGGACTGACGCTAGGGCCGATCGCCCGCTGGCTACGCCGCGGCGCCCCCGATCCGCAAGCCTGAGGCTGATGCCGCGCTTGGCGCGGAGGGGGGTTTAGACATCGGCGAAGCTTGCGGCGTGATCGAAAACCTAGGGATTGGGCCGAGACGGATCGTGAAGACCCGCGCTTTGGCTTTGCGCGACATCGAAAGTCTCCCAGCCGCCGCCGAGCGCCTTGTAGAGCGCGACGAGGGCGGTGAGTTCGGCGGCGCGCGCCGCAAGCGCTGATTGCTCGGCCGCGCTGAACTCCGACTGCGCCGACAGCAGGGTCAGGAGACCGTCTTCGCCGCCCGCATACCGCTGGCGCGCGAGGTCGAGCGCGATCGCCGACTGTGCGCGCGCGTCGTCGCGGCCGCGCCGTTCGGCAGCGGCCGCGGCATATCGGTTGAGCGCCGTCTCGCTGTCGGAAAGCGCCGTCAAGACTGCCTTCTCGTAGGCTGCGGCCGCCTGGTCGGCGCGCCCGCCGGCGGCGCGGACCTGCGCGCGAATGCGGCCGAACGACAGGATAGGCCAAGAGAAGCTCGGGCCGAATTGATAGCGCGTGCTGAGGCTTGATGTCAGATCCCCGACGCCCTGCGCCTGTTGGCCGACCCCGCCCGTCAACGTCACGCGCGGAAACAGATCCGCGGCCGCGACGCCGACGTCGGCCGTCGCCGCGGCCAGATTGCGCTCCGCCTCGCGGACGTCGGGACGGCGGCGCAGCAGGTCGGAGCGCAGCCCAACCCCGACGCGCGCCGGCGGGCTGGGCAGCGGCGCGGGCTGATCGGCGAGCCCGGCGAGGGCCTCGGGCGGCTCGCCCGTGAGAAGCGCGAGCCGATAGGCCGCGGCCTTCGCGTCGGAGGCGAGCCGCGGGAGCGCGCTTCGGGTCGAACGCGCCTGCTCCTGCGCGCGCGCATCGTCGAACAGGGGCGCTTCGCCGGCGCGGTAGCGTTGACCGACGAGCGAGGCGGTGCGGTCGCGCGCAAGGGCGTCGGCGCTCGCACTCGCCAGCCGGGCCTGCGCGTCCCGCAGATCCACGTAGGCGCGAACGACCTCGGCGATAGTCTGGAGAAGCACGTCGCGGCGCGCCTCGCGCGCGGCTTCGCTCCGCGCATTCGAGGCCTGTACTTCGCGCGAGACCCGGCCCCACAGGTCGATCTCCCAACTCGCGTCGAAACCGACGTCGTAGAGGTCGAAGCTGCGCTTAAAGCCCGGAATCCTCTGGACCGGAATTTCCCCGTGGCCGCTGATCTCGTCGGCGGTCGCCGACCCCGTCGCCTCGACCTGCGGCGCCCGCCCGCTCACCGCCGCGTCCCTGTTGGCGCGCGCCTCGCGCAGCCGCCCATCGGCTTCGCGCAGATCGAGGTTCCGCGTCGAGGCGGCCTCGACGAGCCGATCGAGAACCGGATCGCCGAGCGTACGCCACCACGTCGCGTCGACGTCGCCTTCCGACGCCGGCTCGGTCCAGGCAGAGGCCGCCGCAACCGTCGGTGGGCGCTTGTAGTCGGGGCCGACCATGCAACCGGCGAGCATCACCAGCGGAATAGAAATAAACGTTTGGACTACAGGAACTTGACGCATGGGTTACTCCATACGCGCGCGGAACAAGAGCGCCGACCCGGTCAGAGTCACGCCGGCGATGACGACGAGCGGCCAGAGGTTGGCGAAAACGTCACCCGCCCCCATCCCCTTCAGAAACAGTCCCTCGATGATGACGACGAAATGCTTGAGCGGATCGGCCTCGGCCACGACCTGCAGCCACCTCGGCATGTTGTCGACGGGGCTGGTGAAGCCGGAGAGCAGGATCAGCGGGACCATCGCCAGAAACATGCCGAGGAACGCCTGCTGCTGGGTGCGCGACAGGATCGAGATGAACAGGCCGACGCCGACCAGTGCGAACAGGTAACAGAACAGGGCGACGTAAAAGAGGATCACGGAACCCCGGAACGGGACGTGGAACAGCAACGGGATCAGCACCAGGAAGACCGTCGCGTTGAAGGCGCCCAGCAGGACGGCGGGGATGGTCTTGCCGGCGAGGATCTCCCAGGTCCGCAACGGCGAGACCATCAACTGGTCGAAGGTGCCCAGTTCTCGTTCGCGCGCGATCGACTGCCCTGTCACCGACAGCACCGAGAGCGCCGCCAGCGTAACGATCAGGCTGGGCATGGTGAACCACATGTAGTCGAGGTTGGGGTTGAACCAGTTGACGACCGAGGTTCCGGCGCCGTCGCCTGTTCCCGCCACCGGCGCCGATTTCACCTCCGCCCCGAAGCCGGAGACGATCCGGCCGATATAGCCGTTCACGATTTGGGCGGCGTTCGAACGGCGGCCGTCATAGTCCGCCTGGACGCTCGCCGGACGCCCCGCGGCGATGTCGCGGGAGAAGCGTTCGTCGAGGCCGATCACGGCGATGACCTTGCCGTTGTCGAGCGCGTCTCGCACCTCTTGCGGCGATTCGAGCGGGACGATCCGCTTGACGTTCGGGCTGCCCGCGAGCCGCTCGATCAACGCCTGGCCATAGCCGCCGCGATCGCGGTCATAGACGCCCAGGTCGATGTTCTTGACGTCGAGGGTTGCCGCGAACCCGAACAGGGCCAGTTGCAGGATCGGCGGCGCGATCAGGGTGATGCGTCCACGCGGGTCGCGCAGCAGCGCCCAAAGCTCCTTGATCGTCATGGCGACGACGCGCCGCCAGGCTGCGAGGATCATGCGATCCTCCGCTTCGTCGCGAGCACCGTCAGCACGAAATAGAGGACACCAAAGCCCATCATGACGGCGATGCCGCGTCCAAAGAGGCCCCAGAGATCGCCTGCGATGAATACGCTCTGCAGGAGCGGCATCAGATAGCGCACCGGAAAAGCGTAGGTGATGAGCTGTATCACCCGTGGCATCGAGCTGATTTCGAACAGAAAGCCCGACAGCAGAAGCGCCGGCAGAAAGGCTGTCAGCAGGGCGATCTGGCTGGCGATGAACTGGTTCTTGGTCGCGGCCGAGATGAACAACCCCTGGCCTAGCGCGGGCGCCAGAAACGCCGAGACGATCAGAAACAGCGCCAATGGCGAACCTCGGAACGGCACGCCGAACACCGTGACGGCCAGCACCGTGCAGACGACCGCCGATCCCAGTCCGAGCAGATAGTACGGCACGATCTTGGTGATGATCAGCTCGGCCATGTTGATCGGGGTCGCCATGATCGCTTCCATCGTGCCACGCTCCCATTCGCGGGCGACGACAAGCGCCGTGAGCAATGTGCCGATGATCGTCAGCACGATCGCCATGGCGCCCGGCACGAGGAAGAAGCGTGAGGTGAGCTCGGGGTTGAACCAGTATCGATCGACGAGCTGGACCGCGGGCGCCGCGCCACCCGCTCCGCGCTCGGGGAACCGTCCAGCCGCCCAGGTGGCGCGCACGCCCTCGGCATAGGCGGCGGCGAAACTGGCCGTATTCGGGATCGAGCCGTCGGCGATGACCTGTATGGATCCGCCGCCGCCCACGACCTGCCGCCCGAAATCCTGCGGCAGGACGACGATGGCGCGTATGCGGCCGGACACCAGGGCGGCCTTCAAGGGGGCGAGGCTGCTGGCGGTGGCGACCTCGAACCAGCGCGAGTTCTGATAGGCGGTGGCGAGACTGCGCGACGCCTCGCTGCTGTCGAGAACGGCGAGGCCGATCCTGGTGCGCGCGGTGTCGAGGTTCACCGCGTAGCCGAACAGGAACAACAGGATCGGCGGCAGGACGAAGGCGATCAGCAGCGTCGAAGGATCGCGCAGGATCTGATGGCCCTCCTTGACCATCATCGCGAACAGCCGCCGGAGCGAGAGACCGCTCATGCAGCCTGCCTCGGCTCACGGCCTTCACTTCGGTCGGCCGATTGAAGAAGCACGGCGAAGGCGTCCTCGAGCGTGGGATCGTCGCCGGCGCCCGCATCGCGCGCCCGGCGCTTCAACGCGTCTGGACTGCCTTGCGCGATCTCCCTGGCGCGGTAGATCAGCAGGATGCGGTCGCAATACTCGGCCTCTTCCATGAAGTGAGTCGTGACGAGGACGGTGACGCCCCTTTCGACGAGGCCGTTGATGTGAGTCCAGAACTCACGCCGCACGATCGGATCGACACCCGAGGTTGGCTCGTCCAGGAACAGCACGGGCGGTTGGTGCAGCACGGCGCAGGCGAGCGCCAGACGCTGTTTGAAGCCCAGCGGCATCAACGCCGCGTTCTTCTGCAGATAGGGTTGCAGGTGGAAGATCTCGACCGCCTGATCGATGGCCCGTTTGCGCTTCGCACCCCCCAGACCATAGATGCCCGAGAAGAAGTCGAGATTTTGCCGCACCGAGAGATCGCCATAGAGCGAGAATTTCTGCGCCATATAGCCGAGCGATTGGCGCGCATCGGCCTTGGCCTCGCGCAGGTCGAACCCGGCGACACTGCCGGCGCCGGATGTCGGGGTCAGCAATCCGCAAAGCATCTTGAAGGTCGTCGATTTGCCGGCGCCGTTGGGGCCCAGCAGGCCGAAGATCTGGCCGCGCCGCACCTCGAACCGGATATCGTCGGCCGCCGTGAACGCCCCGAACGTCTTGGTCAGCCCGTCGGCGACGATCGACGGCGTGTCGCTGTCGGGTACGGTGGCGTAGGTCTCCGCCAGCGTGCTCGTGCCCGGAGGGCCGCCGCCCAGAATTTCGACGAAGGCGTCTTCGAAGCGCGGCCTGACCGGCCTGGCGCTGGCGGCGAGCTTGCCGAGCACGTCCGCATCGGGCTTGCCCTCCTTCATCAGCAGCCGCACCGAATCCCCCTGGATGACGCCGTCGAGGACGAGCTTGCCGTCCAGAACACGGCGCAGCAGAGCCCGGCGCTGGTCCGGCTCCACCGGCGCGCGAAACACCCGGCCATCGACCCTGGACGACAGGTCGGCCGGAGCGCCCGAGAACAGGACCTTGCCCTCATGCAGCAGATAGACCGCGTCGCAGCGCTCGGCTTCGTCGAGATAGGCGGTCGACCACAGCACGCCGACGCCCTCGCCGATCAGCGCCTTGACCATAGACCACAGCTCACGGCGCGACACCGGATCGACGCCGACGCTCGGCTCGTCGAGCAGCAGCAGCTCGGGTTGTTTCAGCAGAGCGCAGGCGAGACCGAGCTTCTGCTTCATTCCGCCCGAAAGCTGCCCCGCGAGCCTTGTCTCGAAGCGCTTCAGATCCGTGAAATCAAGCAGTCTGTCGAAGCTCGCCTGACGCGCCTCGCCGGTCAGGCCGCGCAGGTCGGCGTAGAGATCGAGGTTTTCGCGGACGGTCAGGTCTTCGTAGAGGCCGAAGCGCTGCGGCATGTAGCCGATCTCGGCGCGGTCGGTCTCCAGCGCCGGGTGGCCGAGCACCATGACCTCGCCGGCGTCGGGTTCGATCAACCCGGCCAGAATGCGGATCATCGTCGTCTTGCCGGCGCCGTCCGGTCCCACCAGCCCGGTCATCCGACCGGTCTCGACCACCAAGTCGATACGGTCCAGCGCCGCCGGGCCGTCCTTCGCGAAACGCTTGGTCACGGCCTTGGCGCTGGCGACGGGGTCGGCCATCGCTACGACGCGCCGGCGGCGCGCGCGCCGGGCACGGTCACGGTGACCGGTTGTCCCTGACGCAGAGCATCGTCGGGATCGGTGACGATGACCCGCAGGCGGTAGACCAGGTCGGTGCGCAGTTGACGCGTCTGGACGGTCTTGGGCGTGAACTCCGCCGTCGGCGCGATGTAGCCGATCACGCCGTGATAGACCTTGGCGTTTCCATCGGCGGTCACACGCACGGCCATGTTGGGAGAAATGCGCGAAAGATCGCTCTCGTCGACGTAGGCGCGCACCCGCATCGGGCGATCGATCGTCAGTGTAAAGACCGTCTCGCCCGCCTGGACGATGGCGCCGGGCTCTCTCGCGCGGGTCAGAACGACTCCGTCGTTGGGAGCGAGAAGCGTGCTGTCGGCGATGTCGGTGAGGGTTTTGTCGCGCTGCGCGATCGCCTGGGCGCGCTGCGCGACGGCGGCCTGAACATCCTCGCGGCGCGCGCCGGCGTGCTGCAGCGACAGCGCCTCCTCGGCGGCGCGGACCTGGGCCTGCGCCGCTTCGTACTGAGACGTCGTCGCGTCGAAATCCGCCCGGCTCACGGCGCCGGTCGTGACCAGCGCGCCGCGGCGGTCGTAGTCTGCCTTGGCCTTGACGAGGGCGGCGCGCTTCTCGGAAAGTTGCGCCGCGGCCCCGGCGATGTCTTGCGGTCGGTTGCCGTTGCGCTGCTTTTCGAGCTGCGCCGTAGAGACGGCAACTTGCGCCGCCTCCGCCGCCAGCTGATCGTTAACCGGCCGAAGGTCGAGCGCGGCGAGGACGTCGCCGGCTTTGACCCGTGCGCCCTCCTCGACGGGCATCGATGCGATACGTCCGCCGACACGGAAACCCAGATCGACCTGGCGGATATCGACGTTGCCGTTGAGCGCCAGCGCGTTCGAGGCCTTGGGTGTGAACAGTCCGAAGCCGTGGGTGAAGAAGGCGCCCGCCAGAATGACGATCGCGGCGACGGCGACCGTCGCAATGACAAGGCCGCGGTTCATTCGGCGTCTCCTGCAAGCTCGGCCAGTATCGCGCCGACATTGGCGAGGATCGCCGCGCGAGCCAGTTCGGTCTGCCGCGGTCCGACGCTTTCCCACCCCGTCACACGCATCAGCGCCGCCCGCCCGAAGCGCAGCGCGAACACCTGACCCAGAAGCGAGAACGCGCGCATGCGCGCTTCTTCGAGCTTAAGCCGATCCCCCGCGATCGTGATCAACAGCGCGACCAGCGGCTCGACGATATGGCGCATGGCGCCGTCATAGAGAATGTCGAACGCCGGGGTCGGGCTCATCTGCTCTCGCACGACGAAGCGGGCGATGGGCGCGATGTCCTCCTGCATCATGATCACGACCATGCCGCCGACCAGCGCCTCGATCGTCGCGCGGGCCTCGGCGGCGGGAGTCGGCAAGGCCAGGCGATCGACGATCGGAGCGATCTTCCCGCGCATCGTCAAAGCGATGTGTTCGGCGCAGGCCAGGTAGAGCCCGTCCTTGCCTTTGAAGTGGTAGGTGATGGACGACATCAGGGTATCGGCATCCCGGGCGATGGCCCGCGTACTCGCCCCCTCTCGGCCCAGGCGCCCGAAATGATCGATCGCAACCTCGAGCAGACGGCGGTCGGTCGGGGAAGTCTCATGCATGAGCGCAGGGATAAATTCGTTCGAACGAATGAGTCAAGGGGCGTAGCGTCAGCTCGCTCACCGTCCGTGGCGATTGATCTTAAGACGAAGCCAACATCGGATTGTCCCCTACCCCTGCCGCTCCCACCCCCTCGCCTCTCCCTGCTTCCAATAGGCGACGGACAGTCCCGCGGCCTTAAAGCTTTTCCACCGTTCCCACGCAGCCTGGAGCGCCGACTCGTCACGGCCGTCGAAGATCAGGATGCAGCGGGCGTAGGCTGAGACGTCGCCCGGTTCGACGTCGTCGACCAGGAACAGCGCCTGCGCGCCATTGAGATTGTCCGCGCCCGTCGTCAGGAGCACCGGCTGGCGCTCGGCGTCAGCCTCACCGCTCACGCCGTGCGGCAGGAAGCTGTCGTCGCGATACGACCACAGCCAGCTATCAAGATGATCGACGCGCTCGGGCCCGCCGCATCGCACCAGGGCCCGCCACCCGCGCGCCAGGGTCTTCTCGAGCAGGTCCGGCAGGACCTGGTCCAGCGCCGAGCGCTCGAGGTGATAGAACCAGACCTCGCAAGGGGTCTCCGTCATCACCAACCGCCCTTCCGCCGATCAGTCCTCGTAGTGCTCGGCCACCAGGCGGTCGAGCAGACGAACGCCAAAGCCCGTAGCCCCGTTGGGGATGGTCGGCGCCGTCGACCCTGTCTTCCACGCCGTCCCGGCGATATCGAGGTGGGCCCAGGGAACCTTGTTGACGAAGCGCTGGATGAACAATGCGGCGGTGATCGACCCGCCGAAACGGGGACCGATGTTCTTCATGTCCGCGACATTGCTGTCGATACCCTTCTCGTACTGTTCCGGCATCGGCATGCGCCACAACGGTTCTCCGGACGAGGTCGCCGCCTCGAGAAGATTTTCGCTCAGCGCGTCGTCGTTGCTGAACAGGCCCGCCACGTCGCTGCCGAGCGAGACCAGTATGGCCCCGGTCAGCGTCGCCAGGTCGACGATGAACTTGGGCTTGAAGCGATCCTGGCAGTACCAGATGGCGTCGGCCAGCACGAGGCGGCCCTCGGCGTCGGTGTTGATCACCTCGACGGTCTGCCCGGACAGGGTGGTGACCACGTCACCGGGCCGTTGTGCATTGCCGTCGGGCATGTTCTCCACCAGGCCCAGGATGCCGACCGCATTGACCTTGGCCTTGCGCGCGGCGAGCGCGTAGAGCGCGCCCGCCACCGCCGCGGCGCCGCCCATGTCCATGATCATCTCTTCCATGCCGGCCGCGGGCTTGATGCTGATGCCGCCGGTGTCGAAGCAGACGCCCTTGCCGACGAAGGCGATCGGCTGGGCCGCGGGGTCCTTGGCCCCTTTCCACTGCAGGACCGCCAGCTGACTTTCCCGCACGCTGCCCTGGCCGACCCCCAGCAAGGCGCCCATGCCCAGCTTCGCCATCTCCTTTTCGCCGAGGATCTCGACCTCCAGGCCCAGGGAGGCGAGTTTCTTCACGCGGCGCGCGAACTCCTCCGGATAGAGGATGTTCGCCGGTTCATTGACCAGGTCGCGGGCGAAAGTGATCGCGTCCGCCAGCCCCTCGACGCGCTTGAACGCCTTCTTCGCCGCCTTGGGATCATCGACGACCACCAGCACGCGCTTGATGGAGGGCTTCTTCTCCGGCTTTTCCGTCGTGCGGTATTTGTCGAAGCGATAGGCTGCCAGCCGCGCGCCGAGCCCGGCCTGGGCGGCGATCTCGGCCGCCATCCCCTGCGCGTGCAGGACCAACGTCTCCGCGCCCGTCGATTTCGCGGCCTGATAGGCGTGAGCCGCCGCCAGTTCGATCGCCCGGCCGTCGAATCTCTCCCGCGCGCCGGCCCCGACGATAAGGACGCGGGACGCCTCGACGCCATGAGGCGCCAATATATCGAGCGTCTGCCCCGAACCGCCGGTGAACCGTCCGGCGGCCAGCGCGCGCGTCAGCGCGCCGCCCGTGGTCTGATCCAGGACGGCGGCCGAGGCGTCGAGAAGCGCTTTTTCATAGGCAAGCACCGCCAGCACCGAGTTCTTCTCGGCGCCCTGAGCGGCGGTGACGAATTCGACTTTCATACGGAGCTCCAATGTTCCCAAAGGGAAATAGTGCAATGCGGCGGATGGGGGAAGTTCGGGCGAGCTGGAGCTATTGAATCCGTTCTCTACCTAGACGACGGGCGTGGCCAGGGGACTGGCGCCAAACCTGTTCGTACCCTGCTCGCCGGCCAGCACGCCCAGCTCGACCGCCGCCCAGATCAACACCGGCAGCGCCAGGACCGAGCGGGCGCCGCGCTCGTCGGGCCACATCAACAACCACGCGAAGAGCACAAGCGCCGCCCACCAGCCGGAACGGCCGCGATCGTGAAGCCGCTTGGAGAGCACGCAAGACGCCGACGCCAGGAGCGCAGGATAGATGAACCAGAATGTCAGAAGCCGCAGGGTCGGGCCCGAAACCGCCTCGTAGGCGGCCAGGACACTGAACAGGACCGTCACGCCGATCCAGAACTGCGTGCGCGCGCAGCGCCCTTCCGCGGACAGAAACAGATTTCGCCAGTCGATGAGACCGCCGCTCATGGGCTTCTCCACCACGGTCTCAGCGACCATCGCAAGACCTTAGTCGGTGGCGCGGTCGTGGCATAGGCGCCGGCGTCGTCAAGCAAACTCCGCCAGCACATCGTCGGCGGCCACGCTGTCGCCGGCCTTGGCCCCGACCGTCTTGACCACGCCGTCGCGCTCGGCCCGCAGGATGTTCTGCATCTTCATCGCCTCGATCACGCAGATCACCTGGCCTTCCTTCACCTCGTCGCCGGCGCGAACGTCCATCGACACGACCAGACCGGGCATCGGCGAGACCACCAGGCGCGAGGTGTCCGGCGGAGTCTTTTCCGGCAGCCTTTCGTGAAGATCGGCCGACAGCGGCGTGAGCACGAGAACCCGCAGAGCGGCCGCGCGATGGCGCACCATGAACCCCTCGACCGCCGGAGACACGGTGACGGTGAAGTCGCGTCCGTCGAGCCGGCCGCGCAGCATCGGCGAGCCTGGCCGCCAGTCCAGTGCGTCCAGCACGAGCGCGCGGTTCTCGTCCAAAAGCTCTATCTTCAGGGCGTCGTTCTGATCGGACAAGCGCACGCGCCGGCGGGTCTTGCCGATGACGACCACCCACTCCGTGCGGGCCAGCGGCGCGGTCAGGCCATTGCCGACGCGGCGGGCGCGCGCCGCCGTGATCCGGTGCATCGCGGTCGCCGCCGCGGTGGCGGCGTCCAGCTGCCACGGAGACGGCGGCAGGCCGTGGAAGCCGTCAGGGAACTCATCGGCGATGTAGTTGGTGGAAAGCTCACCCGAAGCGAACCTCGGTTGATCGAGCACCGCAGACAGGAAATGGGTGTTATGGCCCAGACCCTCGATGTGGAAATCCTCCAGCGCCCGGCCCATGCCGGCGATCGCGCCGGCCCTGTCGGGCGCCCACGCGCACAGCTTGGCGATCATCGGGTCATAATACATCGAGATCTCGTCGCCCTCGCGCACGCCGGTGTCGTTGCGCACGCGCCAGCCGTCGCGGTCGCCCTCCGCCGGCGGCTGGTAGCGGGCGAGACGCCCGATAGAGGGCAGGAACTTGCGGTAGGGATCCTCCGCGTAGATGCGACTCTCGATCGCCCAGCCGTTGATCGCCAGATCATCTTGCGAAAACGACAGCGGCTCGCCGGCGGCGACCCGGATCATCTGTTCGACCAGGTCCACGCCGGTGATCAGTTCGGTGACCGGGTGCTCGACCTGAAGCCGGGTGTTCATCTCCAGGAAATAGAAGGACTTGTCCTGGCCGGCGACGAACTCGACGGTGCCGGCCGAGTCGTAGTCGACGGCTTGGGCCAGCGCCACGGCCTGGGCGCCCATCGCCGCGCGGGTCGTCTCGTCGAGCAGAGGCGAGGGCGCCTCCTCTATGACCTTCTGGTTGCGGCGCTGGATCGAGCACTCGCGCTCGAACAGGTGAACCACGTGGCCGTGCTTGTCGCCCAGCACCTGGATCTCGATGTGCCGGGGATTGACGATGAACTTCTCGATGAAGATCCGATCGTCGCCGAACGCGCCCTTGGCTTCGGCGCGGACGGCCGGGAAGCCTTCCTCGACATCCTTGCGGTTCCACGCGACGCGGATGCCCTTTCCGCCTCCGCCGGCGGAAGCCTTGATCATCACCGGATAGCCGATCTCCTCGGAGATCCGCGTGGCGTGGGCGACGTCGTCGATCTCGCCGACGTGTCCTGGAACCACCGAGACATTCGCCGCCGCGGCGAACTTCTTGGATTGGATCTTGTCGCCCATCGCATCGATGGCGCCGGGATTGGGACCGATGAACACGATCCCGGCGCTGGCGCACTGCCTGGCGAATTCAGCCTTCTCGGACAGGAAGCCGAAGCCGGGGTGGATCGCCTGCGCGCCGGTCGCCAGCGCCGCGGCGATGATCTTCTCGGCTGCCAGATAGGATTCGCTCGCGGCCGGCGGTCCGATGAACACGGTCTCGTCGGCCATCTCGACCGCGAGAGACAAGGCGTCGGCCTCGGAATAGACCACCACCGTCGCGATACCCATCCGACGGCAGGTCTTGATGATCCGAACCGCGATCTCGCCGCGGTTGGCGATCAGGATTTTTGAGAACATTTCGCTTGGGGCCGCCCTTTGCCGCACTATGTTACCGGCAGTTAGACGGCGGCGTCTGCGATGACAACCGTGTCCGCGCATCGGCCCGCCAAGGAGCGACGCCGCCATGACCGATACCGACACCCGCAACATCTCCACTTCGGGTTTCGATCTTTCCCCGCCGAGCGCGACAGAGCGAGCGCGGCTGGAAGCCACGCTCAGCCGCGAAGAACGCGATGTCCTGCTGCATCACGGCACCGAGGCGCCGTTCTGCGGCGGCCTTCTGGATAACAAGCAGGACGGCGTCTATTGCTGCCGCCTGTGCGGCCTGCCCCTGTTCCTGGCCAAGACGAAGTTCGAGAGCGGCACCGGCTGGCCGAGCTTCTTCGCCCCATTCGACGCGGCGCACGTCACCGACGTCAAGGACACCAGCTACGGCATGGTGCGCATCGAGACTCTGTGCGCCCGCTGCGGCAGCCATCAGGGCCACGTCTTTCCCGACGGTCCCCCGCCCAGCCGTCTGCGCTACTGCATCAACTCGGTGTCGTTGAGCTTCACGCCCAACGGAACGCCGCTTCCCGATCCGCTCGGACGCGGCGATCACCTTAGGTAAGACGCCCTCCCTCCCTCCCTCCCCTTTATGGGGAGGGACAGGATGCGAAGCATCCAGGGTGGGGCTCGCCGCGGCAACGAAAGCGTGGGGTTTGCTGGCCGCACCCCACCCTGACGGCTGCGCCGTCTGTCCCTCCCCATAAAGGGGAGGGAGGAAGACTCACAGCGGGATATTGTCGTGCTTTTTCCAGGGGTTCGACAGGTTCTTTCCCTTGAGGCTCTTGAGCGCGCGGACGATCCTGCGCCGTGTGCCGTGCGGCATGATGACGTCGTCGATATAGCCGCGCGAAGCCGCCACGAACGGGTTGGCGAAATGGGCCTTGTAGTCCGCCTCGCGCTGGCTGAGCTTCTCGGGATCGCCCAGGTCGCCGCGGAAGATGATCTCGACCGCCTGCTTGGGTCCCATGACCGCGATCTCCGCCGTCGGCCAGGCGTAGTTCAGATCGCCGCGGATGTTCTTCGAACTCATCACGTCGAAGGCGCCGCCGTAAGCCTTGCGGGTGATCAGGGTGATCTTCGGGACCGTGGCTTCCGCGAACGCAAACAACAGCTTGGCGCCGTGCTTGATCAGGCCGCCCTGCTCCTGCTTGGTGCCGGGCATGAAACCGGGCACATCGACGAAGGTGATGATCGGGATGCCGAATGCATCGCAGAAGCGCACGAAGCGCGCGGCCTTGCGCGAGGAGTCGATGTCGAGAACGCCGGCCAGGACCTGCGGCTGGTTGGCGACGATGCCGACGGTCTCGCCGTCCATGCGCGCGAACCCGGTGATTACGTTCTTCGCGTAGTCAGGTGAAATCTCGAAGAAATCCGCCTCGTCGACGACCTTCCGGATCAGCTCCTTCATGTCATAGGGCTTGTTCGGGTTGGACGGCACCAGGGTGTCGAGCGAGGGTTCCTCGCGGTCGGGATCGTCGAAGGTTTCGCGCTTGGGCGGCGGCGCGCGATTCGACAGGGGCAGAAAGTCGATCAGCCGGCGAACCTGGGTGAGCGCCTCCAGGTCGTTTTCGAAGGCGCCGTCGGCGACGCCGGATTTCAGGGCGTGGACGCGGTAACCGCCGAGGTCCTCGTGGCTGACGTCCTCGTTGATGACGGTCTTCACCACGTCTGGACCCGTCACGTACATGTAGGCCGTGTCCTTCACCATGAAGATGAAGTCGGTCATCGCCGGCGAATAGACGTCGCCGCCCGCGCACGGGCCCATGATCAGGCTGATCTGCGGAATGACGCCGCTGGAGAGCACGTTCTGCAGGAAGATGTCCGCATAGCCGGCGAGCGAATCGACGCCTTCCTGGATGCGGGCGCCGCCGGCGTCGAACACGCCCACGATCGGCGCGCCGTTCCTGGCCGCCATCTCCTGCACCTTGACGATCTTGGCGGCGTGGGCGCTGGAAAGTGATCCGCCGAACACCGTGAAATCCTTGGAGAAAACATAGACCACGCGGCCGTTGACGGTGCCCCAGCCGGTCACCACGCCGTCGCCGGGAATGCGCTGGTTCTCCATGCCGAAGTCGTGGCTGCGGTGCTCGACGAACATGTCGAACTCCTCGAACGAGCCCTCGTCGAGCAGCAGGGCGATGCGCTCGCGAGCCGAAAGCTTGCCCTTGGCGTGCTGCGCGGCGATGCGCCGCTCGCCGCCGCCGGCCACCGCCTGCGCGCGCCGCCGCTCGAGCTCCTCGAGAATGTTCAGCATCTTCATTCGCCTTCCTGTCAGGACGCGGTGGCGTAGCCGCGCGCGCGCGCCATGACAAGTTCGCTCAGCCTTGCCGAAGCGCGGCGAACCACTTGTCCAACACCAGCGCGTCCCTCAGCAGCAAACGCGCACGCACCGCGGCCTCCTCGTCGACACCCCACCGCGCCTCTTGGAACGTTTCATCGATCCGCGATGCGGCGAGGGCGTCGGCGCCGTCGAGACGTCCTTCGCGAAGCGCCAGGGCCAGGACGGCGGAGCCGAACAACGATGCGGCGAAGGCCAACCCCATCAGCGTGAAATCATCCACGCCCGCCGCGATCTGGCCGACCCTAGCCAGGGTCTGGGCAGACTGGGATGTGTGCATCAGTCCGGAGGTCTGGACGAAATCCAGGCCCAGATCCACTCGCGCCCAATCCAGCAGCGGGCGCCACACCTCGCGCTGACGGCTCACCAGGCTGGCGGGACCTTCGGCGAGGTAACACACCAGGTCCGAACCCGCGTAGTCGACGATCGCCGCTTCGGTTTTCGCCCGCGCGCCGGGCATGCCGTCGAGCACCGTATTGACCAGGCGGGTCGCCGGCATCTCGGAGAAGGCGATGAATTCCCCCTGAGCCGACCATTCGGCGGACATCATATCCGCCAAGCCGCGAACGGGAACCGCCAGTTCGGCGCCGCCCGGAGTCTTGGGGGTGCGACCGTCGAGTTGAATGACAAATGCCGACGCCGACCGCGCGACGGCCACGCTTGAGTAGAACTTTCGCGGAGGCTGCGCTTCGCCGCGTTTGACCGCCATCTGGATCCTCTCGTTTGACTGACACGCCGGTTGCCCTCTCGGATCTGTTGAGCATAAGCTGGAGCGCTTGGCGACGCGGGCGAGACTCCGCGCGTCCGACACGAGGAACGTCCGATGCCCGCACCCGAAAAGCCGCCGTATCTGGGTCTGCTGAACGCCATCTGCCTGGCAGAGTCGAGCGCCGGCGTCCACCTGCGAGCCTGGGCCGACGCCACCGACGATGCGGAGCTCGCCTGCACCCTGCGCCTGGTCGCCGCGCGCGAGTCCAGCCATGGCGAGGTTTTCTGCCGGCGACTCAACGAACTCGGCTTCGACGTGAAGCCAAAGCTCGATCCGACGGCGGAAAAGCGCCTCGCCAAACTGGCCAATCCCAAGATTGCCGACATCGACAAGCTGCCCAAGCGCTCGGAAGGCGACGAGGAGCCTTTTGCCGACATCCGCGGCAGGCTGGACGACGGCGCATACGATCCGATGACCGCGAACCTGCTGACCTGGTACATCGCCTAGGAATACGATTCCGGACGGCGCCTGCGTGAGGCCTACGCCCTGGTGCTCGAGAAAGCCAAGGGCCACGTCCCGACCAACGGACATGGCGCCCCACCGCTCGCCCTGGCGGGCGCGGACGCCCAAGCCATCATGGCCTGCATCAGCGCCGGCTTTGAAAGGATCGACAAGTCTTTGGAAAAGCTGGCGAAAGCGGTGAAGTAGGCGAAGGCTCGCTTCACCCCGCGCGCGTCTCGATGCGCGCGCCGCCGGTCAGGGTTCGATGAACCGGGCAGTGCTCGGCGATGTCCAGCAGGCGGTTGCGCTGATCCTCGTCGAGCGGGCCGGTCAGCATGATCGTGCGCCGAAACAGATCCGGCGGCGAAGCGCCCGTCTCCCTGGCGTATTCGACGCTGACCGCGATGTGCTCCAATGGCCACGCTTTGCGATCGGCATACAGGCGCACCGTCAGCGTAGTGCAGGCGGCCAGCGCGGCGCACATCAGATCGTAGGGGGAAGGTCCACGCCCCGTTCCGCCGGCCTCCACGGGCTCGTCCCCTTGAAACGTCTGGCCGCCGGTGGCGATCTCCACCAGGAGGCTGCCGGGACCGCTGTCGTGGACCGTGGCGGCGGACTTGTGTTCAGCCATCGTGGGTCTCCTGCGCGCTAGCGGCGCTTGGGACGGGTGAAGGGGTCGTCATCGGCTTCATGGATATCGAATCCGAAACGGGCGAATCCGGCGGTCATTTCCGGGCTGAGCGGCGCCTCGACGTCGATCATACCGCGATCGGGATGCGGCAAGGTCAGTCGGCGGGCGTGTAGCTGCAGTTTCAGCGGCCCGGACGTCGCGACCGACGTGGGTGTGCTGTACTTCGGATCGCCAAGAATCGGGTGGCCGATCGCCAGGAGGTGTGCGCGCAATTGATGGGTGCGGCCGGTGTGAGGGCGCAGGGCCAGCCACGCCGCGCGCGGACCCGCCCGCGAGACGGTGACGAAATCCGTCACGGCGGTTTGGGCGCGCGGGTCCTTCGGATCGGCGGGCGTAACCATCTCGCGATCGCCCACCCCAGTCTTCATCAATGGAAGCTCGATCACGCCGTCGACCGGGCGCGGGTTGTTCTCGACGATGGCCCAATAGGTCTTCTGCGCCCGCCGTTTGGCGAAGGCGCCGGCGAGGCGCGCCGCGGCGTTGGGAGACTTCCCCAGCACCAGCACGCCCGACGTGTCGCGATCGAGCCGATGGGTCAGGCGCGGCCGGTTCAGCCCCTCCCCCCACGCGCTCAGCAGGCGGTCGATGTGGTGCGTGGTCTTGGTCCCGCCCTGCACGGCCAGACCGGCGGGCTTGTTGAGCACCAGCACCTCGTCGTCCTCGTAGAGCACGAGGCTGTGGGCGAATTCGGTGTCGCGCGCGTTCAGCCCATCGCGCGCCTGGGGTGGCGGAGCATCCGGCAAGGGCGGCACGCGCACCATCGCGCCGGCGACGAGCCGGGTGTCGGCCTTGGCCCGGGCCCCGTCGACGCGGATCTGGCCGCTGCGGGCCAGCTTGTGAATCTGCGTCTGGCCAAGATGCGGCCAGCGGCGGCGCAGCCAGCGATCGAGCCGGACGCCGTCCTCGCCCTCGCCGACACTCAAGGTCTTGACCTCGCCCATGCGGGCATATGCACGGAAATCACCCGGCGCGTCATCCCTCGATGTCGGCGGAGGCCGCGCGTCGCGTCCCGCACAGCGCCGCCATGCGCGCGCTGGTGTATGGATCGGCCGGCAGGAAGGTCTCGAGCATCAGCTCGGAGAGCGTGACGTCCAGGGGCCCGCCGAACACCAGGGTGGCGCTCCAGAACGACAGCACGCCACGCTCTCCGCTCAGGCGCAGACGCAGCGGCACGGCGATCTGATCCTCGTCGGCGACGCGCGGCGGCGCCGGCGGCGCGGGATAGGTCATGAGGTCGGCGAGCAGGTCGGCGAGGTCTGGATCGGCGGTCTCCTCGACCTGCCGGCGCAGTCGGTGTAGCACGTGCGCGCGCCACTGCCCGAGATTGTCGATGCGCGGCGCCAGACCTTCGGGGTGCAGGCTCAGGCGCAGGACGTTGACCGGCGGCGACAGCAGAGGAGCCGCCGCCGAAGCGATCAACGGCGCGACGGCGGCGTTGGCGGCGACGAGCCTCCACAACCGATCGACGGCCAGGGCCGGGAACGGCTCGTGCGCCCGCAGCAGACGCTCCAGCGCCCCGCGCGCCGCGCCCAGGCCCGGATCGCCCAGCGGCCTGTCCGGGAACTCCGGCGCATATCCCGCCGCCAGCAGCATCTGGTTGCGCACCCGCAGAGGCGCTTCGAGATGCTCGGCCAGGCGCAGCAGCATCTCGCGGCTGGGCGTGGCGCGTCCGGTTTCGACGAAGCTAAGGTGCCGCGTCGAGATTTCCGCCTCGCAGGCCAGATCGAGCTGGCTCAGCCGTCGCCTCTGACGCCAGTCGCGGAGGAGTTCGCCGATCGTGGGGGTCGGGCTGCGCATGCGGGAAACCTAAGCGCCCCGTCCGCCAAGCGCCATTACGCGCGAGGTAATCGACTGGGCGCGGCCAAACGACATGATCGGACCGCGCCAATCGGGCGCGACAACCTCCAAAGGAGACGTCACATGACCCACGCACACATCATCGCCGAACGCTATCTGGCGACCTGGAACGAAACCGACCCGGCCCGTCGCGGCCAGCTGCTGGCCAGCCATTGGACGAGCGACGCGACCTATGTCGACCCCATGGCGAAGGTGGCGGGCGCCGGCGAGATCGACGACCTGATCGGCGGCGTCCAGGCCCGGTTCCCGGGATTCCGTTTCGCGCTGAAGACCGCGCCCGACGGCCACGGCGACCATGTCCGCTTGGCCTGGACCCTCGGCCGCGAAGGCGAGCCCGCCCCCATCGAAGGCAGCGACGTCATGATGATCTTCCACGACCGCATCGCCTGCGTCATCGGCTTCCTCGACAAGGTCCCCGTCGGGACGATTTAGCGGTCGCGAGGCGCCCACCGTTTCTTCCCTCCCCCTTATGGGGAGGGACAGACGGCCCCCGGGTCGCGCGTAGCGCGCGCCCGAGGACAGGCTCCGCCGTCAGGGTGGGGCGCCGCCGCCGCCTCGCAATCCTGGGGTTTGCCGGCCACGCCCCCGTCCGACGCCCTCGGCGACGCCCCTCCCCTGTTATGTGTTGACCTCCAAGGCCACCTTCAGCGCGGACCCGCCGCACGCCAGGGGTTGGCGGTGACGCGGACAATGCGCGCCTAACCCTGGAGGCCATCCCATGACCAGCGGGGGATGCCGAGGCCGTTCGGCACATCGTCAGCCGACCGATGGTAACGCGCCATCGTCGTGGTCGTCGCCCAGGCGAAATAGTCGTACAGCGCCTGTCGCAGACGTTGGTCGCCGGACAGCCCGGCGTCGACCAGAGCCTGATCGAAACAATCAATCGCGCGGCGGTTCATGTCGTCGTGCTCCCCGTTGCCGCTGTGCAACCTGACAACGCCGGACTCGTCACCGTAGCGATCGGAGTAGGCGCCGGCTTCCCCCAGCGCCTCGGCCCAGTATGCGGCCAGTCGCTCGACATGTTGGGGATGGAAGCCATGGCTGAAGGCATGGGCGACCACCTCGTCGGCCATGACCCGCCGATGCCAGGCGCTGGCGAGACGCCGCAGACCCTCCTCGCCGCCGGCTGCTTCGAAGACTGTACGCATGTCCGCATGATGACGATCGCTCGACCGTCATTCAAGACGGAGCGCGGGCATTTGCATCATGCGAAGGCGCGCTGCCGTGTCGGTACGGGAATGGCGCGCCCCATCGCGCGGGCCTGCTCGAGCCAGGCCTCCATAGCGTCATGAGCTACGGCAGGTTCAGGCTCACCGAGAGTCCGGCGGTGGTCGGACGCGCGGGGGTCGTCTGATCGACGAGCCGAAAGGTGAACGGATTGCCGAAACCGAAGGTATCGGAGCCGCCGCTGAGCGGAGTCGTCACGTACGCCGTGACCGACCAGTGCTGATGAACCAGTCGGACCGACAGTTTGCCAATGGCGGACTGGATGACGTCCTCGGCCGCGGTGACAGCATCCAAGGTCAGGTTTGCGCCCCCGACATAACCACAGTTGCCCGTCACCTCGAGCTCGAACGACCGGCTCAACCGCCGACTGTAAGTGGCTTGCACGCTCGCCCAGTAGTTCCAGCTTCCGGAGAGGCCGAAACCGGGATTGGCGAGGAACAAGGTGTTGGGGCTGGTGATCTCGGGCTTGGCGATCGTGGCGTTGAGACGCAAGCGCCAATGGTCGTCGGGACGGATATCGAAATCGGCTTCGCCGCCGACATCGCGACCATCGCCGGTGTTGGCCGTGTAGTTCAGCCCATTCGCCAGGAGCTGGTCGCTCTGTACGTTGCGCCAGAGCATATAGAAGCCGGCCGCGCGCACGCGCGCCATGCCGCGAAGCAGCGTGAATTTTGCGCCGGACTCGAAATTCCAAAGTTCGTCACCGCCATATTGCCGCCAGGGCTCCAGGCCGCGCCCTTGAGGAGAAAACGCCTGGTCGGGCAGGCCGGCCGTGTTGAAGCCGCCCGACCGATATCCCTCGGAAGCCTGCATGTAGAGCGTGACCACATCGCTCGGCCGGTAGCTCAGAACAACCTGTGGCGCGAACCCCGTTGTCGTCAGAGCGCCATCGAACGAGGCGCTGTCCGCGACAAAGGGTTGGGCGACGTTCGAGGTCGTCTTCAGCCAGGACGCGAACAAGCGTCCCCCGGCGGAAAAGACGAGTCGCGGCGCGATCATATAGGAGACTTGGCCATAGGCCGCGAATTCGCTGATCCGATCGCGCCGGTGTTCGCTGTACAGCGTCATCGGCGCGGACCGCGCGGTCGTCGACGTGGTGAGCGTGGAGGCGGACTCGTTGTCGGTCAGGCTCTGAAACAGACCGCCCAACCAACGTAGGCGGCCTTCGGCGCGCGAGGTCACGGAGACTTCATTCACCCATATCTCCGACGTGTCGACCTGATCGAACGGGGTGGGTCCGACACCTGGCGAGGGCGTGTAGAAGGGCAGCGCGAGCGATGCATCGAAACGGCTGGTCTGGGTTTGACGCACCAGATACGAGGTCGCGGTGACATCGCCCCAGGGTTGGCGGCCAACGACGTCGAGACCATATGCCGTGAAGTCGTCGCCATGCGGCTCCTGGATTGCGGTATCGCGGGCGCGTACGCCGACAGCGGGATCGGCATATTGGCTGTCGGCCGCGTCGACCGTCTGCCGCGTGACTTTGGCGGTCAGCGACCAATCTGGATTCACCTGCCAGCGCAACGCCGTGCGAAACCCCCGCCGACGAACCTCATTGACGTTCTTGAGGTCGAGAAGATTGTTGTCGAGGTAACCGCCCTGCAATTCGTCATACGCGACGACGCGCAGGCCCAGGCGGCCCGGCGCCAGGGGTGCGTTCACGACAGCGTCGATTGACCGGCTCGAAGCACCGCCAATGGTCTGAGCGGCGCCGATGTTCACGGTCTCGGTCCAGGCGTCGAGCGCTGGACGGCGCGTGACGATTTCGAACACACCACCGATGGATCCAGCGCCGTATATGGCGCCCTGCGGGCCACGCAGGACCTCGACGCGCTCGATGTCGATCAGGCGCAAGTCGGGATCTGGCGCGTTATAGGTGATGCGAGCGCCGTCGAGATACAGTCCGACGGTCGACTGAGTGCGACCGGCCACGGCGCTGTCGGCAAGGCCGCGCAGAAAAATCTTGTTCCGCCCCGGCCCGAGATCGGTAAGCGTGGCCCCTCCGACCAAAGAGGCGAGGCCGCCGAGACCGTTGGCGCCGCTGGCGGATATATCGTCGGCGCTCAAGACGCTCACCGAATAGGCGGCGCGGTCGAGCAGCGCCGGGCGTGGGCCTGAAGTGATCAGAACCTCCTCGACCCGGCTTGTGGGCATGAAAATGCTCGCCCCC